>JAVHWA010000128.1:0-5434 GCA_032160165.1 Acidobacteriota bacterium | reverse complement strand
TGGATGATTATCAATTGGGATTGGTAGCCCTTAGCCACACTCCGCTCGAAGACCATCTCTATCGAGCGATGTTAGTTGAGGTGATGAAGGCTGATCGTGCAAGCGGCGCGTTCAGCGTTCGGGTGTTGAAGGCGCTCACCGGAATTAACAGCCCGTCGACCATCCGCCGCGGACTCATCGGACTAATTCACAAGCAAAGCATAGAGAACACGCACTCGAACGGAACGCGAACACGCGAGGGGCACACTTATCAGATCTTCAAGCCGGAAGAGATCTTCGAACGCAGGCGCGCGCTTGGCATCCCTCCCTATCCGAAAGAGATCGAAACCTACAAAGCGAGCTCAGGCTTTGACCGAGCGGTCGAGCGAGTATCGCGCAACGGTAACCTCAGCCGCAGAGAGGCCCAGGTTGCGCTTGCGTGCACCGAAGGGATGACCAACTCCGAAATCGGAAGGCGGCTCTCGATCGGCGAACAGACGGTCAAGTTTCACCTGCGAAATATTTTTACAAAGTTTGGAGTAAAGCGAAGGACCGAGCTGATCTCCAAATTGCTGATTCGCGAAGAGCGAACCCTGGTGGCTAATGAGCGAAGTGCGGCAGCGGGCGAGCGTTCTTAATACGCTTTAATGGCCCGAGAGCGCTTCGTCGAGTCACTTGAAAACTTAAGGCTGCCTCGCTCGAGAGGCTTCCCCTACTTTAGGGGTACGGCGTGATCGTCCTGATGAGCTTTGAATCAGGGCCAGGCATGCAGGGCTGGAAGTGTGTTCGACGCGACGTTGGACTTTGGACTTTGGACATAATTGATCGATGGGACCGAAGAAAGAAAAGCGAAAGAAGGCGAAGAAGACGGCCCTGGTTGTCTGTCGCGACCGCAAAGAGTTCTGGACTACGCAGACCCAGTTTTGGCAATGGGTGAGAGAAGGAGTCGTGGTCAAGACCGGCGAGCGTCCGTTGACCGGCTCATTCAAACGCGAACACGAAGAGTTGATGGTCATCCTGAGCAACACGGTGCTCGACCTGGCGCACCCGAATCATCTGCGCGAAGCGCTTTCGTCGCGCAGGATCGGACTTGCGAGAAAATGAAGTCAGTACCGCCTGCGGTAGCGGGCGGGTGGTCGATCAGAATAGTCAATACCGCCTGCGGTAGCGGGCGGGTGGGTCGTTACTCATGTGGAACAACACTGATGTCCCGGCAGGCTACTTGATCACCTTCCGATCATATGGGACCTGGATGCATGGCGACGAGAGAGGTTCCATCGACCGATTTCACAATCGTCATAAGTCACACTATATGCCGCCGAATCAGAAATGGCTCGAGTACAACATGCTCACACTCAAAGGCGACCCGGTAGTACTAAATGACATACAACGGAAATCGGTTGATAAGGCCGTTCGCGAAACCTGTGAGATCCGAAACTTGCGCTTATGGGCGATCAATGTACGAACAAATCACGCGCACACTGTTGTCTCCATCGGACCCAAGAAACCTGAAGTTGCACTGAATGCTTTCAAGGCGAATGCTACACGACAGATGCGAGCGGATGGCTGCTGGACGCGATCTCATAGTCCTTGGGCTGACAAAGGTAGCAAGCGTCGTTTGTGGACTGAACGCAGCATAGACAGAGCCATTAACTACGTTATCAATGAGCAAGGAGAAGACCCTCCAGACTTTGAAGATGAATGAGCGGGCCTCGTTACGGGCAAGGTAAAAAAAGTGACGACCCGCCCGCTACCGCAGGCGGTACTGACCTCCGATGAGTTCCAGGATTAATATTATGACTTACAAATTGAAACGCTATTCGCCTTCGGCGCTGGCGACCGTCTTGCTGCTCTGCTGCTTGCAGACCGCGAACGCGCAAGCCGTCACTCCGCCCGCAGCCCCGGCGACCGTCACCTCCTCACCCGCCGAGACAGCAACCGTCGCCCGCGCCATCGATCAATATCGCATAGGACCGCGTGACGTCTTGAACATACGCGTCAGCGCCGGACGCCTGGTGGCAGAGCTCTCTATGGATTCGGTGGAAGTCGACGAGTGCGGCCGCATACCTCTGCCGTCGGTCGAGCACGAGACCCAAAACGAAATAGAGGCCGCCGGGAAGACCAGGACCGAGCTGGCCGAAGAGCTGCGGACCTTTTACAAGAAATATAAGAAGAACCCGCAGGTGGTGGTGATCGTCAAAGAGTACAACTCGCAACCCGTAGCCATCAACGGCGCGATCATCAAGCCCGGACAGTTTCAGCTTCGCCGGCCGGTGCGTCTTCAGGAACTGGTGCAATTCTACGCGGGTGGACCGACGGAGAAAGCCGGCGGAAGCATCCAGCTCGCCCGTATGGCTGACTTCAACCCCTGCACGGCGAGCGCTCCCGACGCTTCAAGTTCGTTCAAGCTAATGGTCATTAATCTCAAGGAGACACTGGCCGGGGTAGAGCAGGCAAATCCCTACCTCCAACCTGGCGATGTGATCACGGTGCCCGACGCAAAGGAAGCTTATGTGGTGGGAAATGTGCTGCGGCCGGGTCCGATTCTTTTGAAGGACGACAGCGTCACTCTCTCGCAAGCCATCGCCATGGCCGGAGGGACGATGCCTGACTCGAAGCGAGACAAGATCCTGATCATCAGGCAGGACCGCGCGACAGGGACCAGGCGCGATATGACGGTCGACTACGAAGCGATTGAGAAGCGACAGCAACCGGACGTAGCGCTTCTGCCCAACGACATTATCAAGGTGGAGACGTCCGGCGGCCGACGGCTGCTGCGCAGCCTGCTTGGAACAATCGTTCCTTCGGTCGGGCAACTTCCAGTGCAGGTCATACGGTGAAAGCGATTGCGGATTGAAGATTGTTACTGAAATAGAAACACCGAAGGTGTTCGCGAATTCCAGCCCAGGGCAACGCCCTGGGTTACTGAGGCTGGCCTATGAACTCGACAACCCTGAAAGGGTTGTCGAATTCTTCAACACCTTCAGTGTTGACTCGATGAGATCCAAACGTCTAACCCCAGGACGTTGTCCTAGGCTGGAATTCGCGAACGCCTTCGGCGTTTTTCAATCCGAAATCTCCCAAAGGTGATTCTATGCAAGACGATCTAAAACCCATCCTCAGTCTCCCCGAGCCTCGCGGCCTGGAAAAAGTCAGAGACCATATGCCGCCGCAGGTCGGCTACTCTGGGTACTCCGGCGACATGAGCGGCGATGAAGAGAACCATTTCAGGAATTATCTGCGCGCGGTGCGCAAGCATCTCTGGCTGATCGCCGGTATCACTCTTCTCGTCACCAGCTTTGTCACCATCTCGGTCGCGCGCCGTCCCGATATCTTCGCGGCGCAGGCACGCGTGCAGGTTGATCTCGAGAGCAACCCCGCCAGCGGCGCCAGCAAGAACGGAACCGTGGTCATAAACAGTCCCACTCTGGACCCGACCTACTTCAATACTCAGTTGCAGAATCTGACGAGCCTCGGTCTTCTCCGCCGTGTAGTCAAAACGCTCGACCTCGAACACAATGACGCTTTCCTCCATGCAGGCAAAGAGCAGAACCGCTCGACATGGCAGAGCGTCCTTCGCATTTTCGGCCTGGGTAAAAAGGACGACGACAAGCGGGACAAGTCGGCAGACACACTGCCGTTGACCAGCGAGGTCGCGCCCGCTACGGCGCGCAACGATCTGGTCGAAGCCAAACGCCTGGACCCGTACGTGCGCTTGCTGCAGGCTAACCTCAAAGTCGAGCCGGTTAAAGAAACCCGCACCGGCTCTTATTCAAAGGACACGCGGCTGATCGATATCAGCTTTCAGCATCCCGATCCACAGTTGACGGCAAAAATCGTCAACGCGATCGCCGACACCTTCGCTTACTCAAACCTCGAGAAGAAGACCGAGACCAACGCCAGCGCCGGCGACTTTCTGCAACAACGCGTTGCCGAGCTTCAATCGAACATTCGCAGCGACGAAGAGCGCCTGGTCAACTATGCCAAGGGCCATCAGATCCTTTCGCTCGATGGCAGCCAGAACACGGTGGTTGAGAGATTGGCTGGCCTCAACCAGCAACTGCTGCAGGCAGAGAACGAGCGGAAGTTGGCGGAAGCCGAATTTCGCGCGGCCAAAGCGCCGGGGGCGGCAAGTGCGCTGGCCACGAAAGATCCCAATCAACTTGATGAGCTCGAGTCGAAGCTCGGCCTGCTAAAGCAAAAGCGGCAGGAACTCCTGGTTGAGAACACGGAAGAGTGGCCGGAAGTCCGAGAGACGAATCAACAGATCGCAGTTATAGAAAAACAGTTGAGCGATCAGCGAACGCGCGGCACGACGGTACTGACTACTAACCTGGAGACGAAATACCGGCAGGCGTTGGATCGTGAGAAGTCTATTCGCGATGCATTCAACAAGCAGCGCGGCGAGACGCTGACCCAGAACGAAGCTGCCATCAATTACCGCATAATCCAGCAGGAGATCGAAACCAACAAACAGCTTCTCGACGGACTTCTCCAGCGCTCGAAAGAGAACGACGTGGTGCTGGCCGGCACGCCCAACAACATCTATGTTGTCGACTATGCGGTCACGCCCGAAGGGCCTATCGGACCTCAGCGCATGCGCACGATTTTGATGGGTTTGTTTCTCGCGCTGGCCGGAGGCGTCGGCCTGGCGATCTTCCTCGAATACATGAACGATTCGGTGCGCTCTACCGAAGACGTGGAGCGCTGGCTGCGCCTGCCATCGATCGGCGTCATACCGCGAATCGGCGGCGTGTCAAAGAAGCGACGGTTCCCATCAAATGCGCTTGCGCGTAGAAACGGCAACGGACACGTACAGGCATCTCCCGAACTGCTGACCAACATCGAGAGTCGTTCAGCTTTGGCCGAGTCGTATCGTCACCTGCGCACATCGGTCCTGCTTTCATCCGCCGGCCACCCGCCTAAGACGCTGCTGGTGACTTCCAGCATGCCTGCCGAAGGCAAGACGACGACGGCGGTTAATACTGCCTTGAGTTTGGCGCAGACGGGCGCGACCGTGCTGGTGATCGATGCCGATATGCGTCGCCCGCGGGTCCATTCGATATTCGGTGTGGACAATCACCGCGGCTTGAGCACGATCCTTTCGAATGACATGAGCGAGGCAGAGATGCTGAACCTGGTAGTGCAGGACAGCGCCAGCGGATTAAATCTTCTGCCTTCGGGGGCCATTCCGCCGAACCCGGCGGAGCTGCTTGGCTCTGAGCAGATGCGGCGGTTGCTTTCCATGCTCGAGATGACTTTCGATCACATCATCATAGACTCGCCACCGGTTGGTTCATTTACGGACGGCGTACTGACTTCGACGCTGGTGGATGGAGTGTTGTTGGTTGTTCACAGTGGCAAGACTTCGAGAAGCGTGGCGCGACGCACGCGGCAGATCCTTCAGGACGTCGGCGCGAAGGTGTTCGGCGTAGTGCTGAACAACGTCAACCTG
>JAVHWA010000169.1:0-33717 GCA_032160165.1 Acidobacteriota bacterium | reverse complement strand
TGTTTCGGAAAAAGAGATTATAACCTAAGGATCATGAAAACCGGAGTTGCCAGGCAAAGGCGATTGCTCTTCTGCATCAAATCCTCCAGCCTTCATGCGATGTGCAAGAAAGAGAGTTGGTGATAGTGACAACCCTGCCGTGAACTATATCCAAATGGGTTGATAACAACCGGAATTCGAGTATTATCCGCTTGATGGAACCCGCTTGAATATTGGTTAGCGTCAGTCCTATAGGAACTGCCCTATGACGAATAAGCAACAAATCCTCATGAAGGCGCTCGAGCTTCTGGACGCTTCGCCCCAAGGTATTCGTTACTCCGACTTGGTGGCAAGCATCGGAGCGGCTTTGCCGGATATGCCTATCAATACTATTCATGGGACCATTTGGAGATTGGAGGAGCAGCGTCCAGAGCAAGTCATTAAGCCGGCTCGTGGATTGTACGTCAGCACGAAATACCGGCAACCCATGGTTGTAGACTCCGAAGCGGTGTCCGAATCCCCGGTCGAGAAGATAAGGGAGGAGCGCTTCTACGAGCCGTTCGGTGATTGGCTAGTAAATGAATTGGAGGAGTGCACGAAAGCGATTCCTATTGGCGGCAATCTGTTTCGAGACAAATGGGGCACACCGGACGTGATCGGGGTTCGCGAGCCCAGAAAGAGCGACATCATCAAGTTCCCGACAGAGATTGTCTCAGCCGAAGTGAAGCTTGACCCTACGGGTCTCATCACGGCGTTTGGACAAGCTTGTGCGTACCGACTCTTTAGCCATAAATCGTACCTAGTTGTACCGCGTGATGCACCCGAGGACGACTTGGCGCGCTTGGACACGCTTGGACGTATCTTCGGCATAGGTTTAATTCTCTTTGATGCTCGCGACCCAAAGTTACCAAACTTTGGAATCCGCGTACGCGCAGCCCGATTGGAGCCGGACATGTTCTATGTCAACCGTTGCATGAAGCTGATAGAAAACCAACTCTTCAATTAACACGTCTAGCCCGCGGTCGAGAACGAGGCGGAACACTCTCAACCACGCCGAAATCGCTCACGAGGTCCTGCAACTTCTCTCAACGTGGCACGAATGCGCGGCGACATGATGTCGCAGGCGGTTGCATTACACGGAGTGCGAAACATCTTTTGAGTTATGCGATTTGGAATAACGAAGGCTGTACTTAGTTGTGAAGACTTTATCGATATCTCGCGCGAGCAGTATGAGTCTACCCGTGACGCACAACAGAAACTTGCGAAAGTACTTAACATCGAAGAGAAGTTTAATTTTGTCGTTGAGAATTACGTCGAATATGAGCAAGAGCTTCTGAAGAGTAGTCTGGATTCCATGATGTTTGCTGTTCCCGAATGGTCAGACCGGATTGCCGAAGTTCACAAAGTTAATAGAAGGCTTATCAATTTATTAACGACTTGCCGGCTTTACGTCGAGTCACGCAGACACGACATAGCATCGTTGCTTGGGCGTGACAATGGCCAGATAGAAAGCCTTGAACGACAGATCGCCGATGAACGTGATTCGAATCCTGCGTACCGATTCATCGAAGCCCTTCGAAATTATGCTCAACACAGGAGCTTTCCTGTTCACGTGCTGGGGCATACCATGAGGACTCTTGAAACGAACTCTGGAACATTCGTCACGCATACGATTGCTCCAAGAATTGATGTTGCCGAATTGAGGACCGATAGGAATTTCGATCAAAATATGCTCAGAGATCTTGAGAATCCAGGGCATTACATTGAGATCAAACCTGTCTTATGTAGATACATTGAGTGGCTAGGGCGAATTCACACATCAATACGCGGACTTCTCGATGAACGAGTTACAGAATGGGATAGTGTCATACGGACGATACAAAACTCGTATAAACCGATTAGTGATGACCTTACCGGACTGGCGATCGTTACAGTTGATGACTCTGAGAGCATCGGTGAAACGATTTACGTTTTCGACGATTATATCAAACGTCGTAGGAACCTTGTTCAGAAGAATCGGATCGTGATGAATCTAAGCAAACATGTGATAACTAGCGAGGTAGAAACGAACGATCCTTAAGGGCGTCTTTCATTCAAGCGCCACATCATGGTCGACCACTATTGGATTGAATGCATTACTCCATTGTGTTTGAGGCGTCTTCATAGAGTAGGCATGCAGATAAATCCCGGAAAGATTAAAGTCATCCCGGCCAAGACCAAGAAGCTCATTTACCAAGAAGCTAATAGTACTTGTCCATTTTGTGGCGAAAGGGACGTAAATGTGTTCGAACTACATCACATTGAAAGTCGAGCTGCGGGCGGCAATAACGAACCGGAAAACCTAATATTAGTTTGCTCAAATTGCCACAGCAAAATCACAGAGGGCGTCATAAGCAGGCATGAAGTGCACAAAGCCAAAGCGAATATGCAACGCCGATCGTTGAGGAGGGGAGCCGCACGATCTACTTCGAATGTCATCCAATTTGAACGAAGCATAAATCAAGGAATCGTGGCTAACAATCTACGCATCGTCGCTCCGCGAAGATCAATTAGAATCGGTCCTCCTTCAGGCACGATTGCCGCGAATCGAGATATGAGAAACTACGTAAAATATCTAATTGATCGATATAACGAGTTCAAGAAGGCTGATGCGAGCGTTGAAGCCTTCCGCTACTCGGTAATTTATCAGTCCATTAAACGAGAGTTCAAATGTAAATGGGATTACATTCCGATCGAAAAGTTTCCCCTTCTAGTCGAGTATCTACAACGTCGGATTGATAAAACAATTCTCGGCAAAGTGAATAAAAGCAGAGGGAAAAGACGCTACAGCACATTTGAAGAATATACCGCGGACCTGTAGTAGCTATATCCCTTCAAAGCATTCTATCCGGTTGCCAGTAGCTTGACATGTACTGGTAGTAAACTGGGAAATGACTAAGTATGCACGCCGTCAAACTCAAAGCGATAAGCGAAGACGGCGGATCGGAGGAGATCGTTGACCTAGTTTTCGATGATCGCGAGCTTGCGGCGCTCAAGATGTACCTGGAGAACTTCGAACGCTTTAAAGCGGCGCGTTTAATACAGAATGGAATTCCTGAGCTCAAGAAAATCAGCATGGTTCGTGAAACCGGACTGAGCTTCGAGTTTACGCAGTTTGATTACAATGACGTTTACGAGCTGTTGCACTTAGCCCGCCCAATATTTCTGGGTCGAGAGCCAGCATCGTTTGAAAAAACCTGTGCGATTCTGGGAAGAAGGGGGAAGGGTACTGTTGTTTCACAGCACCTCCGGAACTTAAGAGGTTTATATGAGAAAGGCGAATATAGGACAATATTTCAGGTGCAAATTGGCTCTACTCCGCTTTTCCATGAGAAGACGTTAAGAGATTGGTTATATGGTGTCGAATATCATCAGGATTTAGATAAGAGAGAAAGAATCAAAGAACTTGAGAACGCGCTCGGTCAAGAATCATTGAAAGGTGTTTTTGTCTCTCAGCTTTCAGGAAGAATTAAAGCAACGATTATGGTCGCCGATCTAGTTTACTTGATTGTGAACAGGCCTACTCCAAACAATTGATTCACCGCGCGGGGATCTCGAAATGATAAGTACTATGTTGAACGTAGTCGAGTTAGGAGCCATTTTGGAGGTGCGCAATAAAACCGCGGTTACTTTGCCAAGCTTTACTTTGACAAATATCCGGTGGTTAGTAATCTTTCGTCGAGCGGTGATGACCGAATCCAAATACCGGCTTTGAGGTCTTAGCGCCGGGGCGTCAGGATCAGGCCTAGAGCCTTCAAATCCTGTTATCTACCTCCATTGTCACGCCGCTCCTTTTGTATTTGGACGGACAACAAAATGCGGCGGGGAGAGAGACTTCGAACGTTGCTCGGGGCCTTGATCACTTGCAGCCGCGGGCGTGATAGACAAATTCCCCAGGTACTCGTTTTCTCCTACTGGTTGAAGGCTGATCGCGCCCAGCACTTGAAGCACAGCGTCATAGGCTAGACCAAGCTCTAGGTCAATGAGAGCCTCACTAGTCTAGCTAGTCATGCGCGCAACGCCACCCGGCAATGCGCCCAATTAACTGTGAGTCAGGCCACTTGATACTGTCCATCTGCTGCGCGCGCGAAACCTTCAGCGACATCCTTTCGTACCATTGCAAACGCATTAGCTCGCGATCACGAAAGGAACAGCCATGCTCGACAAACTTCTTCCCCGACCTATCGATAATAAATACTCTGGTTCGAAGATCGCGCTATGGTTGTTGGGGTTGATCGTTTTCGTGCAAACCCTTCAGAGCGTACTGGTACTCGTTAATGGTTACTCGATTGCGCAGTCCGCCGATGGTATTCCCCTCGAGAGCTACCCGGCCGCCGCCGCGCAAACAATCCTGGCGATCTTCGTGACAGCTTCGCTCAGACGATTGATTATCGCGCTGATGTGTGCGGTCGTGCTGTTCCAATATCGCAGCGCCGTGCCGCTGATGTTCGTCGTGCTGGTCATTAGCTCTGTGGGTGGTCAGATGATTCTCCAGTTCGTCCCCATTGTGAGAGTGGGAACACCGCCTGGTGTTTTCATGAACTTCATCTTGTTAGGCCTGACAATCGTTGGACTGGCGCTATCCCTGTGGAAGAGAGGCGGATCACGTCTGCTTGGCACTCGAACGCATGCTACGTAATACTTCGTTCGACCGAAGTCCCGATAAATCGAAATGTCTCGCAGCCTAGTGGTGCGTTCCGTGTTTCGCTATGTCAAAAGCCGTAACTCTACGCATCAACTTGTTATTCATCTTTCTCTCTCTCACCGCGTGCGCTCAACGACAGCCTGTCACGTCTTCTCAATCGAACGATGGGAAGGCAGTAGCTTCTGTCCAGGAAGGCGAACCGCTCAATGTTGATTTCTGTGACCTGCTTCAGTCCCCTGAAAAGTATGAGCAGAAACTAATCAGGATCAGGACCCTGTACTGTTATTGTTTTGAAGATACCGAGCTTTATTCATCAAAGTGTCCTGTGCAACGATCATTCTGGGTTCAGGGCTCTTTCAAAAAATGCACCAATGCCGGGCGAATAGATGATTTTGAATCTCCGGCAAAAGACGAGCCGCGTTGGGGCGGACACACAGTTGGCATAGTCGCCGTTGGCAGGCTTATCGGAACAAAGGGAGGCTACGGGCATATGAATGCATTCGCTTACTTGTTCAATGTCGAGTGCCTGGAAAGAGCCGAGCTGATTGACCTTCAGGGCAAGCGACCGACGGAGATGACCATAGAGCAGCGTCGCAAGGTTGAGGAGTTTGAGAATTCAAATTGAGAGCTTGGTATTTCACGTCTATGAGGAGTTGCGGGTGAGCGAGCGTCACGGCATCGGAAGTGGCGCGCCGCGTTAGCAATGCGGTATCAGGACCCCCACAGAATTCGCCGAACTTGACCTCAACTCCATATTAAACTTACATTCGATGTGTTCTTCAAAGGCGAGTCTGCTGATCTTAAGATCAGCTTCCGGGAAGGCGAAAATGAAAATCAGGATTGTTCTGTTGTTTGCATTCTTTGTGGCGTGTACCTCGATTGGCCTCGCCCAGCGGACGCCGACTCTGACGCAATACGCTGTCAAGGTCGAGAAGATCAAGAACATAAAAGTCAATTTGAATAGCCATAAGAACGCGAAGATGTTCCGCACCAATTTACGGAACGCTGCGAAGGAAGGGGTGAATTTTGCCGGCCATTATGTTCTTACGACATGGGGCTGCGGCACAAATTGTTCACAGAGCGCGATAATTGACGCCCGTAACGGAAGGGTCTATTTCCCGAGAGAACTCGAAGGCGCGGGGTTCGGCTTCTGCGACTTCCCGGACGACACCGAGCCAAGTATTAGTAAGGCCGACAGCCGGCTGCTTGTCTTGAATGGCTTCAAAGGTGGCGACCTGGGAAAAGAAGGCGCCCCCTGTGGGGTCTATTATCTTGAGTGGTTGGGAACGAAATTCAAGCAAGTCAAATTTGAACAGAAAAAGCGCACTGACACGCCGTAATGCTTAGACTGTTGTCCGACAAGCTTCAGCTTGTCTCTGCGCTGCGACAAACTGAAGGTCTGCCGGACACTGCCACCCGCTTCAAACCGGCTCTGCTGAAGGAAAGATTCAGCCATAAGAAAGGAAAACTGAAAACCTTGAAAAGCACAACTCTTTCGACGTTAAGCATCGCTTCCTTAGCGCTACTCTTGTCGGCCTGCGGAAATTCGGCCAATACGACAACCAATAACTCGACGACAACCACTGCTAACAAATCCAATACCGCGGTGGTCGCTAACGCCAGTCAGACGCCGGTAACCAATACGAACGCCGCTTCAAACATTTCGCAAGCTCCCATAGAGCGAGTTGAAGCGGAAACAGTTCAGGGCGAACTACAGGTAGGAAAGACCGAGTCCGTAATTTTGTACGTCGGCAAGGAATCCGGTGATTACGCGGCGTACTGTTTCACCAACGATTCAGAAGCTGGGCGCGCCATCATGGCCGCGTGTAAAGATCGGGATCAATGTGAAGTCAAAGGAGCAATCGATGATTCTGCGTGTAAGGTTCCGGGACTCGAAGCGGACCTTTCAGCCAGCGGCAAGATCTCCAGGGTCCTGTCGGCTAAATCGCTGGGCCGCAAAAAGTAACCACGCGGCAGGTCGGCAGGATCGCGCACAATAATCTGTACCTGCAGAAAATCCTAGACAACTGGCCCGGCCTTCTCTAATCAGAGGCTGGGCCTTATCTTTATCGCCGCGGTTCTGCAAACCCGCAATTAGTAAAGAGCTATGACCGTAAATGTGGTTGAAACCGATCGTCTGATCCTTCGCCGGGTAGTAGTTGAAGATAGCGAATTCATTCTTGAACTCTTGAACGACCCATCGTGGGTGCGCTATATCGGTGATAAAGGCTTGAGGACCCTCGATGCAGCGCGCGATTATATCTTGAAGACTCTGGTCGCGATGTACGAGCGGCTTGGCTTCGGATTGTATTTGACTGCGTTGAAGGATGGGGGCACTCCCATTGGGATCTGCGGCCTTATAAAAAGAGATTCGCTGGAAGACGTGGATATAGGGTTTGCCTTTCTTCCCGCATTCAGGCGCCATGGATATGCTTATGAGTCTGCCGCGGCCGTGGTGGAGTACGGGAAAAGGACCTTTAGTTTAAGACGTCTGGTTGCGATTACCTCGCCGGACAATTACGGTTCGGCCAGGCTGCTTGAAAAACTGGGGTTCAGTTTTGAGAGGCTGGTTAAACTATCTGGCGATAGCGAGGAGATCAGTTTGTTCGCCTGGGAAGGGTAGGATGCGTCCAGGGAGAAATGCAAATTACCTTCAATCGCTCCCCTGATAGATTTGTTCATTGATTCATTGATTCATTGCTTCATTGTTCCAATCAGCCGGTACGTGTACCTGGAAGCAATTGGATGAAATGAAACAATGATCAAATGATCCAATCCACGACCCTTCGTTGGGCTGTTAATCTGAATATTGTATTATTCAAGGCCCAGGAAGCAACGCACGCACTTCTTTTACACGTCGGTCCTTTGCGCGATAGTGTTGATGACGGCGGCTTGCCAAAGAGGGCAGGTAAAAGGCCAAGCGGCGGATCCCATCCCTCAAGATACTCTGATCACCCTGGAAAGATGGCCCGACTTCTTCCTCGTTGGCCCTTTCTACAAAGTAACCATATCGGCTGACGGCGCCGTCAGATTCGAGCCCAGAGCCTACAACAATAAATATAGGGAGAAGGTGGTTGGGGGTAACATCATTACTGGCCGGATTAGCCAGGAACAGCTGCAGCAGTTGATTGCTGAATTCGAAAGGATAAATTTCTACTCTTTACCAGATACGTCCGACGACCCCAGGAAAAACAGCAAGGACGATTGCCCTAACTACTTGTACGATTCTTCAGCAACCGTTCTCGCAATAACCACCAAGGGAAAATCAAAAGAGGTGCACCACTATCTGGGATGTGACGGAACTAAGGCGCTATCGGACCTTATAGGACTAGAGTACAAAATTGATGAAGCGGTAAACACCAAGCAATTTCTTGATCGTGACCGAGAGAACAACAACACAAACGCTTCAAAGCCACCCGGCTCAAAATAGATCCGTCAAAGCCCACCTGCGTCCACGGATAAGAGGCCACGATGCGCGCTTATGTAATAGCATTCAATCTGTTCGTGGCCATATTTATCACGGGCTGCACTTCCGCTCCATCACCAGACATCTCTGAAGTATCGTTTAGAAGTGGCGGCGGCCAGCTTTCTTATTGGTACCAGATTGTTGTGCGCAAAGACGGCACGGCTGAATACCTGGGTGACGTCAGCCCCGAACGGCGTAGAGGGCCCAAATCTTTCGATGATGTACCCGGTGAAGGTGCTAAGCGGGTCATGTATCGCGGGCGGATTTCTCCGGAACAATTCAACGAGCTTGCAAAGGTGATTATCAAAAACGACTTCTTCTCGTTGAAGGACAATTACGGCGGAGTAGCGGACGCCGTACAGACGACAACCAGCGTTGTGTATTGCGGCGGCCGCAAAGAGGTCAGCAATCAGATCGGACAAGGTGGCGAAAAGCTGACGGAAATCGAGCGGGCTATAGAGCAAGTGGCCGATCATATCGCATGGGCGAGGGCAGGTTAGTATTCCGACGGATTTAGCGCCATAATCCTTGCCACTCACCTGGCCTTTGCTTCCCCCAACAAGGAGCGATTATGAAACACAGACTTCTGGCAATTACCTTATTGGGTGGCTCGCTGGCCTTTCTCTGCAGCGCTCGCTATGGCGGTGCGCAAGAGATGCCCCATCGCCACGAACCCACAGAGAAACTTGGGCGGGTGAACTTTACTGTTTCGTGCAGCCCTCAGGTTCGGAAGCAATTCAATCGCGCTGTAGCCTGGCTGCACTCTTTCGAATACGAAGAGGCTGAGAAGGCGTTCACCGAGGTCACGGTCACAGATCCAGGTTGCGGCATGGGTTATTGGGGGATCGCGATGAGCAACTATCATCCCCTCTGGGCGCCGCCGACCGCCGCGGAATTGAAGAAAGGATGGAGCGCAGTCGAGAAGGCGAAGAGCGCAGGCGCGAAAACGCAGCGCGAGCGGGACTACATCGCGGCGATAGAGCTCTTTTACAAGGACGCCGATAAGCTGGACCATCGAACGCGCGTGATCTCTTACAGCAACGCGATGGAGCGCCTTTACCAGCAGAATTTACTCGACAGCGAGGTCAGCGTCTTTTACGCCCTGGCGCTCATCGCGACGGGGACCATGTCGAATGACAAGCGCTATGTCAACGAGAAGAAGGCCGCGCAGATATTGAATCGCATTCTGTCGCGCGAGCCGTTGCACCCGGGCGTTTCTCACTATCTGATTCATGGTTACGATTACCCGGCTTTGGCGCACCTGGCGCTGCCGGCCGCCAGAAGCTATGCGAAGATCGCACCCGCGTCGGCCCACGCGCGACATATGCCTTCACACATTTTCACGCGGCTGGGTTTGTGGCAGGAAGCGATTCGATCGAACATCGATGCCGAAGCCGCAGCTAAAGCATTCGCCGTGAGGAACGGGATGTCCGGCGCGTGGGACGAGCAGACTCACTCGATGGATTACCTCGTTTACGCATACCTTCAAGGCGCGCAGGACAAACAGGCCTGGGGCGTGTTTGACCAAGTGAACAAGATTCAGAAAGTTGAGCCGCAGAGTTTCAAAGTGGCTTACGCCTTCGCGGCCATCCCTGCGCGCTATGCTCTCGAACGACGACGATGGGACGAGGCGGCAAAATTGATGGTGCCGACAGGTACTGCGGAAACATTCCCATGGCAGAGCTTCTCGTGGGCCGAAGCACACATCCACTTTGCGCGTGCGATCGGAGCGGCGCGCACCGGCGATTCGGCATCGGCACGTCAGGAGATCGAGAGATTGGCGGCGAACCAAAAGTCGCTGGTTGAAGTTAAGGGCGGTTACGATTGGGCCAAACAGGTTGAGATCGAGCGCCTGATTGCATCGGCGTGGACGGAGTACACCGAAGGCAAGCACGATGAATCGTTGAAGTTGATGCGGACGGCTGCGGACCTGGATGATGCCACCGAAAAACATCCGGTCACGCCCGGGGCGATTCTTCCAGCGCGCGAGCAACTGGGCGAGCTATTGCTCGAGCTTAAGCAAGCGACTGCAGCCTTGCAGCAATTCGAGACCTCGCTTACCAGCGCGCCGAATAGATTCAATGGCCTTTACGGAGCGGCACGAGCCGCCAGGCTCGCAGGCGACGACAGGAAAGCAAAGATCTATTACGCAAAGCTGCTTGAGCTTGGCCGATACTCCGAAGGCACAAGGCCCGAGTTGCAGGAGGCGAAAGCGTTTCTCGCTGGCGGGAGCGTGAAGGTCTCCGCGAGTATCAATCTGAAGCGTTAGCTCGTAGTCAGGAAGCATATGCTAACTCTAAGATGTACGCAGAAACTGCTGAAGAAGAATCCAGGTCCAACGAATGGCCGACAAGATACCCTGGTATCGACGCTTGGAGGGTGGCACGCGAACCTTATTCGGCTCGCCAGTTCACCGATAGTCTTATGTGTGAACGATGTCTCGCTCCTATCGGTACTCATTCCGGGAAGAAACTCTCCCAATCTTGTGTCTGCGTTTCGAGATCGGTTGAGCGAGCGTCTCTCCCGAATGGGCCTCGCGCAGGATACGATTTTAGAGGAGCGCGCTGCGATGGAAATAGTTCAGGTGCAACCGACTAACAGCAAGAGCGTCCTTGGTTCGATGAATGATTTTGTAAAGCATCTCAAGTGGAAGGTGGCCACGCTGGGCACTCGATTCAATTTTCAGGACGCGGACCGCCTGGAAGATATGTTGTCGGAAATCCCCATGGGACCCTTGAAATATAAATACCCGGCCGAAGTCGCGGCGGCGGCTTTCAGCCTGGAGTGGAAGACCTCCGGGCTTGACCGTTGGGTGACGACGTTCATTGAAGAACACGGGTTGATCTCCTAACGAGTCTCAAGCCATGACCGCTAGACCGACGACCATCGACGAATACCTCGCTCCATTCGGCAAGGAACAGCGAGCTGCCCTTGAGAAGCTTCGAAAGGACATCAAGACCGCAGCGCCTAAGGCTGAAGAGTGCATCAGCTATGACATCCCAACCTTCCGCCTTGATGGATACATGTTGGTTTCGTTTGGCGGGTGGGCCAGCCACTGCGCCTTCTACCCCGGAGCGTTCTCTATCGAAGCGCACAAGGACGAACTCAAGCCGTACAGCATCAGCAAAGGCACGATTCGTTTTAGTGCTGACAGTCCGTTACCGACAACACTGGTGCGGAAATTGGTGAAGTCCCGGATCGCACATAACGCGCGCAAACGAACGCTTTCTGCGGGCGCGGGTCGGCGCCGCCGCTGAGCAGGGTTGTCACGCCGTCATCATCGAGATCAAGAGTCATACTTCAACCAACACGGAGGGAAAATAATGAATCCAGTGGTCCACTTCGAAATGCCCACGGAAGACAAAAACCGGATGGCGGAGTTCTACCGGAGTGCGTTTGGTTGGAAGACACAAATGCTCGGCCCTGAAATGAATGACTACGTGCTCGTCACTACCGCCGAGTCGGACGAGAAGGGTCATCCAAAGAGACCGGGATCCATCAACGGCGGGTTCTACCCAAAATCGGATGACAAGCCAGCGCAATATCCATCAGTGGTAATCGCCGTCGATGACATTAAGGAATCCATGAAGAAGGTCACGGACGCGGGAGGCGAAGTTCTGGGCGAGCCAATGGAGATACCCGGCTATGGCCTTTACGTCGCCTTCTTCGATACCGAAGGCAACCGTGTGAGCATGATGCAACCGTTTATGTAATAGCGCGAAGTACCCTCAAAAGATCACTATGGATAATCTACAAATCAGCAAAGTGCCTATCACGGAAACCGGAATGCTTATCCGCAGGCCGGTGGCGGATGTGTTCGAAGCTTTCATCAACCCAGAGATCACTACCAGGTTCTGGTTCACCAAGGGAAGCGCGCGTCTCGAGGTGGGAAAGCAGGTCCAATGGGAATGGGAAATGTACGGCTTCTCAATTCCGGTGACCACCACGGTCATTGAACCCGATAAGCGCATCGTCATCGAGTGGCCGGGACCGGGTGATCCAACCACCGTGGAATGGCGATTCGAACCCCAAAAAGATGACACCACATTCGTCAGGATCACCGAAACTGGTTTCACCGGCGACGGCGACGAACTTGTGAAGAGAGTTACTGATTCGACTCAGGGTTTCACGTTAGTGCTCGCCGGCGCTAAAGCTCTGCTTGAACATGACATCGAACTGAATCTGGTGGCGGACCGTTTTCCCAAGGGCATCGAAGAACACTAAAAGGTGAAGCATGAAAGCATCGGTGTTCATCGCGACCAGTCTTGACGGCTTCATTGCGCGCGAAGACGGCGCGCTCGACTGGCTGCCACCGAATGGCGGTGAGCCCCACGGCTACAACGAGTTCATTGCTACGGTCGATGCCATTGTCATCGGCAGGAAAACATTCGAGACGGTTTTGGCGTTCGACGTATGGCCGTACGGAGCGAAGCAGGTTGTGGTCCTTAGCTCTAACCCCACGAATTTAGTCGCGCCCAGCGGCGCCGTCTGCGATTTCTTGTCAGGCACACCGCGCGAGATCGTGGATCGCTTGAGTGAGCGGGGCATAAAACACAGCTACATAGATGGCGGAGTGACGGTGCAGCGCTTCCTGGAGGCAGGCTTGATCCAACGCCTTATCATCACACGCATTCCGGTGCTGCTTGGCAAAGGAATTCCTCTCTTCGGACCTCTCTCGAAGGACATCCGACTCGATCACGTGGCCACGCGTTCGTACGCGAGCGGGTTAGTACAAAGCGAGTACGAGATTGCAGATTAAGCTCGTCGCTGCTCCGGGCATTGACAGAGAAGTCTCCCTGGACTTGCTATGAAAATCGCGTTGGGGTTTAAGGCCCACTCCGGATGGGCCGCTCTGATCGCTCTCAGCGTCGGCAGGGGAGAGCCGCGGATCGTCGACCGCCGGCGCATAGACTTGATCGAAGCGGCCGACGCTTCGTGGGCCAAACAGCCATATCATGCCGCTGAGGAGTTGGAGCGAGACGAAGCGCGAATGGTGGTTAAGCGTGGCATCGAAGCGGCGCGAAGAATCGCCCTGCGCGAAATGCGGTTGGCGGTGAAAGGCGCGCGCGCCATCGGAGACGAGATAGTGGCCTGTGCAGTACTCGTAGGCGAGCCGATGCCTCGCTGGAGCGTCGACGAGATCCTGGCCGTGCACTTCCGTATGCACAAGGCAGAGGGAGTACTCTTCCGCGACGTGCTTGTTCGCGCAGGCAAAGCGTGTGGCCTACGAGTCGTCGAGATACGCGAAAAAGAGTTGGCTGAGAAGGCAGAGCGAGTGCAGGCGACGCCTATAGACAGCTTACGCGAGACGATCGCAGCGCTCGGTAAGTCTGTCGGTCCGCCCTGGGGAAGGGACCAGCGGGAGGCCGCGCTTGCAGCAATACTCGCCCTTCATGGGGCGTGAATTGAAAGACCCCGACCATGGCGCGCATTAACAAGACAAAGACTGAGAGGAGTGGTTGCGAATTGATCAAAAGCAAGCGCAAAAGAATAGCAGCTGATAAACTAGCGGCATCAGTCAAAGATGACCTGCCGGCCGGTCTGGCAAAGCCGGCCCTTCGCGCACTGGCTGCCGGCGGCTTCACCAGCCTTGAGCGCTTCACTCGCATTAATGAGGGCGAATTGCTAAAGCTTCACGGCATGGGTCCCAAAGCTGTTGCAACTATCCGCTCATCTCTGAGAGCACGAGGACTTTCATTTCGATCGTGAAGCGCACTTGACGAAGACAACTCCAGGCATCGGCCGGCGAAGGGCTTCGCTGCGAGCGCGGACGCGAAGCGTAGCCAGGTTCGCAACGCTCACAGACCGACAAAGGAGGACCAGTCGATGGCCATTACACCTTATCTATTGTATGACGACGTGGCTGAAGCGCTGAAGTTCCTGTCTAAAGCATTCGGCTTTCGCAAGAGGGGCGCGATCACGCGCGACTCCGCTGGCAAGATTAATCATGCATCGATGAAGCTTGGCGATGACTTGATTATGATGGGCTGTCCGGGGAAGGGATACAGGAATCCCAGGAAGTTAGGCCAGGCGACGCAGAGCCTGTACATCAACGTGGAGAATGTTGACAAGCATTACGCGCGTGCAAAGAAAGCTGGCGCCAGAATCCTGCAGGAGCCTTCCGATACATTCTACGGACATCGTCGTTATGGCGCCGCCGATGCGGAAGGGCACCAATGGTACTTCGCGCAGGATATCCCGCCTGCAAAACCGAAACGCGCGGCAAAGTGAAGGGTTAGCATTTGCGGGCCAGTACCGCGCGCGAAAGCGACGGTATGAAAACCGCAATTTGTCTTATTCACACCGGCCTTGAGGCCGGTGACCACGCAGCCCGCGAGACGTGGCAAACCGTTTCCAACGGGTTCCTGCTATCTCAACCGAACGCCTGTTAAGAGAAACCGTTAAAACGGTTTCCTATTTTGAGAATCACCTGTTCGCCCGGCTGAAGCCGGGCGAGAATGAGAGGCGCGACAATTTGGAGTCTCGCGCTCCCACCCCACGCGGGATGCGAGCATGGTGACCCCGGCCTGGGCTATTGCATTTCGCGCCTTTGGCGCTGACAGACGCAGGGAACTTATGAGCGACGACTCTAAGCGACCAGCAATCTTAGGCGGACCGAAAGCCGTCACCGGCGATCAGGACGCAGCCAACCGCTGGCCGATCATCACAGCGGAGGATGAACAAGGGGTCCTCGAAGTGTTGCGCAGCGGCGAGCTCTCGTGCCATCCGGTAACCCGCGAGTTGGAAGCGGACTATCGCTCGATGTTTGGAGTGCGTCATACCACGGCACATTGCAATGGCACGGCGGCCTTGCTTGCGGCGTTCTTTGCTTTCGAGTTGCAGCCGGGCGACGAAGTCATAGTTCCTTCTGCCACCTTCTGGGCATCGGTGCTTCCCATGTTATGGCTGGGCGCGATACCAGTGTTTTGCGAAAGCGAAACAGAGCGACTTGGTCTTGATCCTGAGGATGTCGAACGCAAAATAACACCGCGCACCCGCGCGATCGTTGTCGTACATCTCTGGGGCATGCCCTCGAAGATGACGGAGCTTTACGATATCGCTCGCCGTCACAATCTTCTTATCCTGGAAGACGCTTCCCACGCTCACGGAGCAACCTGGCGCGGTCGTCTATGCGGCACACTCGGCGACATCGGCGTCTTCAGCTTGCAGGGAAGCAAGCTCGCACCCGCTGGTGAAGGCGGAATGCTGCTGACTGACAACGACAAATATCACGAACGGGTTGCGCTGCTTGGCGACATGATGCGCGTAATGGAATTGCCCGGCGCCGAACGCCGCTTTGCCGGCACGACCTTCGGTATCAAAACGCGGATGGCGCCGCTCTCGGCCGCTGTGGCACGCGCGCAATTGCGCCATCTGGACGAACGCAACGCGCGGCGCAACCTCAACCTCACGCGTCTCTCCACCAGGCTCGAGCAGCTTGGCATTCATACCTTTATGCAGCCGCCACATATCCGGCGCGTCTACTTTGAATTCCTCGTGCGCTACGATCAACGGCGTCATAAGATGTCTACCGAAACTCTGATCAGCGCGCTGCAGGCTGAAGGCTGCAACGTTTCACATCCACGCTATCCGCTGCTCCATCAGCAACCCTTTTTCACAGAAGGCCACTTCGCATCAGTAGCAAGACTGGGCGACCAACCGGATTTCAAACTGCCCACCTATCTGCCCGACGCTTTGCCGCGAACCGAGAACGCCAACCGCGAGCTGATCAAACTGCCGAGCTTCCCTTCGGCTGACGAAGAATTGCTCGACAGCTACGCGTTTGCCTTTCAGAAGGTGTTGGCCCACGCTGATGAGATCGAGGCGGCGTTCCAGCCCTGTCAGACGGCGAAGGCAACAGCGTCGCAGAGCCTCGACAACACCAGGCACACATGAATCGCATTCGACGCTCCCAGCAATCGCAATCGATCGAAGACATAGTCTTCGATGCGGTAATCGTTGGCGGCGGCATAAACGGCGCCAGCATCTATCACGAGTTATGCCGCGCGGGTCTCCGTGTGCTGCTGATCGACAAGGGCGATTTCGCAGGCGCAACCAGCCAGGCCTCAGCCATGATGATCTGGGGCGGGCTGCTCCACTTACGTCACCTACACGTCGCGACAGTGCGCCGCTTGTCCCATAGCCGCGATTACCTTATCCGTCATGTAGCGGGAGAGGTGCAGGCCCAAACGTATCGCTACCTGCCTCGGCGAGATGCGGGACGCAGCCTCCTGTTGGCTCGTGCCGCGCTGATGTCATACTGGCTGTTCGGGGTCGGTCGTCATCGCCCGCATCTGCAGCGCCACTTTGCCGAGATGGCATTTCTCGACAGCTCAAAGTTCAACGCATGCATCGAGTATGAAGAAGGAATCGTCGAAGTCTCCGACGCCAGGTTCGTTCTCAATTGGGTTCTCGCCTACCAGTCTGATGAACAATTGGCGTTCAACTATTGCGCTCTGGATAGAGGCCGCTTCGACGCTGCCCAACGATTATGGCGATTGGAAGTTGCCGATCTCATCCTGGACAAGCAGCTGGCAGTTTCGGCGCGCGTGGTGATAAATGCAGCCGGAACGTGGACCGACGGCCTCAATCGCCTTTTCGCCATCAACACGCCGTACAGACATGCGTTCGGCAAAGGGGTTTTCATTGCGTACCGGCGCGACGAGCGGCACAAGTTGCCGTTGATGATCGAGACCCGCGACTATCAAGGTTGCATGTCATTAACACCGTGGGGCCCTGTCTCGCTCTGGGGGCCGACCGAGACTCGTGTGAAGAACCTTGAGCAGGGCTTTCAACCCGAAGCCGAAGACGTGCGATATCTGCTCGCCCAGCTCAACAGCCACTTGGCCAGGCCGGTCACACCTTCGGATGTCATTTCCATTCGGTGTGGCGTTCGCCCGCTCGTCGTTCGGCGCGCCATCTCGGATGCAGCAAACATCTATAAGCTTCCCCGCAAATATGTTATTCACCCCGATAGAGACCGGCCATGGATCAGCATCTACGGCGGGAAGCTGACCAGTTGCGCACAAGTGGCCGGCGCGGTCAGCTCTCACTTAACCAGGCGGGCGACCGTTCGCAGGCACGCGGATACCAGCGCGCTTGCTGATGGTGCGTACGACAGAGCAAGGCGACAGATACCGTTGGCTGATCACTTCATGAGCTCCGCGTCAGGCGCGGAGCGATCATCCTTTCCCGGCCTGAGCGAATCGTTTCCTTCGGCCCGCTGGTGTTCGCAGAACGAAATGTGTTGGAGCCTTGACGACTATCTTCGGCGGCGGACAAATATAGCGCAGTGGATTCCGCGTGGCGGGCTTGGGGCGCAAAACGAGAATCTCGCGCAGCTCCATACGATTGCCGAAGCCATTTATGCGAAAGAGTCGGAGGCCCGCGCAGCGGTCAGCGATTACAGCCTCAAGATCGAGCGCGAGTTCGATCAGGTCATGGCAAAGTGCGGCTGATTGATTTGCCGAAGTGTAGACGAACTGAAGTAGGGAGGATTTATGGACCGTCGACAATTCTCGAAATTCATTGGGATGTCTGTTGTCGCGCTCGGAATGGGCAAACCGAATCCCGTTTCCCCTGTCGACCAGCAATCAAAGATCGCCATCACACTTGATGACTTCAATATCTCCGACTTCCCGACTCTAACCGGAGCCGCGCGAAACCAGGCCATCCTCGACGCTCTCGAGAAAGCCCGGATAAAGGCCGGGATGTTCGTTATGGCGAAGAATGTTGCCGATGAGAAGAACATGACCTTGCTGCGCATGTGGGACAAGCACGGGCACATGATAGCCAATCATACCTACTCGCATATGCATTACCCCAGCGTCTCCTTTCAGGACTTCACGCAGGACATTCTCCGTGCCGAGACGTTGTTGAAACCGCTCCCGCACTTCAGAAAATATTTTCGCTTCCCGTATCTAAAAGAAGGAAAGACTGCCGAACAAAGGGACATGATGCGCAGCTTCCTGCGCGAACACGGCTATCGCAATGGCCACGTCACAATCGACGCCTCGGACTGGTATGTAGACGGCAGGTTACGCGAGCGGCTCAAAAAAGATCCCAGGGCTGACATCGCTCCTTATCGCGAATACTACCTCGCTCATCTATGGGACCGCGCGACGTACTATGATGAGCTCGCTCAAAAGGTACTGGGACGAAAGATAAAGCACACCTTACTTCTTCATCACAACGTTCTCAACGGGATGTTTCTGGGAGACGTACTTGAAATGTTCAGAGCCAAAGGCTGGAAGCTCATCAACGTTGACGAGGCTTATGCCGACCCGGTGTTTTCTGCAGCTCCCGCGATCGCACCGGCCGGGGAGAGCCTCATCTGGGCCCTGGCGAAAGCGACCGGAAAATTTGAGAAGACCCTTAGATATCCGGGCGAGGATGGCGATTACGAAAAGCCCAGGATGGACGCGCTCGGACTCTAGTCTAATTTCGTTCTTCGAACGAACTGCTCCACACCATTCGCTTATGGATGAGAAACGAAAACTACTGCGACACTTTCTCGCTGCGCTAGCATATCGCACTCAAAAAGCATTGCGCGGTGCGCCGGAAGAGTTCGGGAACTTCCTCGTTGCCGAGGGCGTTCGCACGCCGTCAGAGCTCGTTCGCCACATGACCAGCGTGCTTGGTTATTGCTGCACGCTCTTCATGGGCGGACATTACCGACCTGAATCGTTGCCGTGCTTGAAGGAAGAAATCGAACGCTTTCATGAGATGCTGGAGGACCTCTCGCGCCACATCGCGGAAGGCACTCCGCTGGAAGGACCCATCTCCCTCGAGCGCTTGCTGCAAGGCCCGTTCTCTGATGCGATGACCCACGCCGGGCAACTCGCAATGTTGAGAAGGCTGGCCGGAATTCCAGTGGCCCCGGAGAATTTCGTCTTCGCTGATATCAATCCGGAACGGCTCGGTGTCGATCAGGCTGAACCCGTCAATCCAGACGAGAAGTGGGATGAGGCGCCGGCGGGCTGGGTACTTCGTTCACGGGATTAGCATGCGATCGCGGGTCTGATGCGCTCACTCAATACGAGAGTGCTTTAGGAGAGCGGGAGTGTGCCAGCGGCTCAAGCTAAGTGCGTAAGCAATAGTGTCAGAACCCCCGACCTGTCGGGGTCAGCGGGCGGGTTGCCGTGTGGGGTTGATCGCGTTAGCGTAGGAAAAGTTAGCAAGGCTCTAGAACCCACACGCTGACGAGTCTGTGTGAAAACTCAATGCTCTCTCATTCTCACCGGCCTTCAGGCGGTGGCTGCCCTCCTGTCATTCCCGGCAAACCGTTTCAACGGCTTTGCCAGGCCGCTCTGCGTAGGTCCGGTAATAGAAGCCGTTGAAACGGTTTCGAATTCTGGGAATCATCTGTTCGCCCGGCTGAAGCCGGGCGAGAATGAGAGGCGCTTCGTGTTGGATTCTTGCACTCATATTTATTTTTCACCCACCCGCTGACGCAGGTGGTTCTGACCCGGCCGGCGATGCCCCTGTTTCAACGTCGATAGACCCACGAGCGCTGACGCTCGAGCTATTTCTTTCTTGGTGTCTCGCCACGGGCTTTCCTGATGTCTCCCACAATTCGTTCGGCCAGCAGCGGCGCCGCAGCGTCTCCATCGAAAGCCGTCAATTTTCCTGAACTGAGCAGAATGCCCGTGCTGCGGTCGGTGATCTTATACGTAAAGGTGAACGTGAAGAGAGGTCGGTCGACTTCAACCAGGATGTCAGCGATGCTCCGTTTCTCCCAGCTGTCTATGATGGCCATCTGAAATCCTTCAAACTCCGGCCTCTTGCGTAGAGCATTCTGCAGTTGAACATCTTCAAAGTACTCCGTATTGGACGAGACAAAGACCGTTTGGGCGCGGCCTAGTAAAGCTCGCGGGCTCGTCTCCGCGGTCCGCGCAGACATTTCCTTAGCAAGTTTGTCCTCTGCTGCTTCGCGCAGTTCTCTTTCCTTGATCGAGTCCGCCACTCTTGCCTCGACCGTCTGCGAAGGCTTAACGGTGACAGTGATGTTCTGATCGTTACTCTGAGCGTAAACACTCACCCCTGCTGCAAGCACGAGAGTGAGGAACACTGTGATGAGGTTGTGACGTTTCATGCAGATTCTTGTTCCCCTTCCGATGTCGCTGTATTCCGTCGTCATATTTCCTATGAGCAAGCTGCATACCATCCCCCAATCGAAGCCGAATGTGGCAACATGCTCTTAGTGTATAATCGATAGAACAACAATTTGTTCCAAGTGAAAGATTGATGCTGCAGTACTAAAGATGCGCCTACGAAGACGGCGTAAGTGTCAGGCCGTTGCCGTCTGAACTTCCTTAAGTCTCCGAGTGAGATATCGACGCTCGCTCTCGTTTGTCACAAGTTCCAATGCGCGCTCGTAACTGCTCGCAGCTTCGGCAGGTGATCCGAGGCGGCGCAACAAGTCGGCGCGCGCAGCATGCAGCAGATGATAGTCGTCCAGCTCACCGCCGGCTGCGAGATCATCTATCAAAGCCAGCGCGGGACCCGGCCCGTCGACCATGGCGACTGCTACGGCGCGGTTTAACGAGATTATTGGGGAGGGCTGAACTCGCTCAAGCATACTGTAGAGGTGAACTATCCTGCGCCAGTCGGTTTCTTCGGCGCGAGCTGCCTTACAATGTTCGACCGCGATTGCCGCCTGCAAAGCGAATGGACCCGGATCGTCGCGAAGCGCCTCGTCAACAAGCGGCAGTGCCTCGGCGATCTGCCGTCGGTCCCAGCGCTCACGATCCTGCTCTTCAAGCACAACCAGGTCGCCCTCGTGGTCGACTCGGGCCTCGCGCCGTGAATCGTGCAACAGCATGAGGGCGACGAGAGCAATGGCTTCGGCCGGCGGTCGCACCATCAACATAATTACTAACCGTCCAAGGCGAATGGCCTCAGTGCAGAGATCAGTCCTTACCAGTGGTTCGCCTCGGGTCGATGCATAGCCTTCGTTAAAGACCAGATAGATCACCGTCAACACGGCGTCTATCCTCTCGGGCATATCATGCGTATCAGGTATCTTGTAAGGAATCCGCGCGTCGCGAATTTTTCGCTTAGCCCGTACGAGTCGCTGAGCCATCGTCGCCGCAGGCACGAGAAACGCGCGCGCGATCTCGTCGGTTTCGAGTCCACCCAGGGTACGAAGCGTCAGCGCGACCTGCGCCTCGGGAGCGAGCGCGGGATGGCAACAGGTAAAGATCAAACGGAGGCGGTCGTCTGGGATTTCTTCGGTGTCGTAATCAGGCTCTTCAAAGATGGGCGCCGTTTCTGCGTATGATTCGAGCTTTTCCTGAAACTTGCTCTGGCGACGGATGCGGTCGATCGCTTTGTGTTTGGCTGTTTGGATGATCCAGGCACGCGGGAATTCAGGAACGCCCTCGGTCCGCCATTGGTCGACGGCGGCGGCGAAGGCCTCCTGCGCGGACTCTTCGGCAACATCGAAATCGCCAAATTGCCGAATTAGAACAGAAACAATGCGGCCCCAGTCGGAGTGGTAAACTGCGTCTACCGCAGTGTTGGCGTTCGAAAGCATACTGGATGATAGAAATTTTTTGCCGGGGTGTCGATTCTGACTCCCGCCGTTCGATATACATATGGAGGAACACAAAGAATGAAGTATATGTTGCTGGTTTACCTGGACGAGAACGCCATGACTGAGGCCGAGCGCGAGCACTGCTATATCGAATCAGCCCAGCTGGCGCAAGATCTCAATTCCAGCAGGCAATACCTTGATGCCAGCCCGCTGCATCCAGTCGCTACCGCGACAAGTGTTCGCGTGCGCGAGGGCAAGCGAGTGGTAACCGATGGGCCGTTCGCGGAAACGCGCGAGCAGCTTGGCGGCTATTATCTGGTTGATGCCAACGATCTCGACGAAGCGATCGGAATCGCCGAACGGATACCACCGGCCAGGTTCGGTACCGTCGAGATCCGGCCAGTGTTGGAGATCGGCGGGTTGCCGGCAAATTAACATACGGGTACTCGAGGTAGAGCGAAACACGAACTTTTGATTCGGGCTCTCGCCATTGGATTCATAAGTAGAGAGGCTGCTTCTATCCACTTAAAACGAACGGGGACGCGAGTCCTGGAAACAAAAACAACAAGGAGAAGCAAAGATGCGATTCATGGTTATTGTAAAGGCAAGCAAAGAGTCGGAAGCGGGTGTAATGCCAAGTACCGAGTTACTCGCGGAAATGGGAAAGTTCAACGAAGAGTTGGTCAAAGCCGGCGTGATGCTGGCGGGAGAAGGTCTGCAGCCGAGTTCGAAAGGCTTGCGGGTCAAATTCTCGGGCGATAAGCGGACAGTGATCGACGGGCCCTTCGCAGAGACAAAGGAGTTGATTGCCGGCTTCTGGATTTGGAAAGTGAATTCGAAGGAAGAAGCCATCGAATGGCTCAAACGTTGCCCCAACCCCTCCGGCGAAGAAAGCGAAGTAGAGCTTCGCCAGATTTTCGAGGCCGAAGATTTCGGCGCCGAATTCACTCCGGAGCTTAAGGAGCAGGAAGATCGACTGCGGGCGGAGATCGCCGACAAGCAATGATTGCGCGTTTCAAGTTTCAGCGGCGTCATTTCACCAACACCAATTAAAAAGAGGAGTAGACAATGCAACTGCATCCATATCTTGGTTTCAATGGCGACTGCGAAGCCGCGTTCAAATTCTACGAACAGGTTCTCGGAGGCAAGATCGAAGCGATGAGCACCTATGCGGGGTCACCGGCGGCGGAACACGCGCCGCCGGATTGGGGAAGCAAAATTCTGCATGGACGGATGAGAATAGGCGACACGTTATTGATGGCGTCCGATTCGCCTCCCGGACACTATGCAAAGCCGGCAGGGATTCATGTGACGATACAGCTCACAGACCCGGCTGAAGGGAAGAGCCTTTTTGAAAAGCTGTCAGAGAATGGCACGATGCAGATGCCGTTTCAGAAAACGTTCTGGTCGCCAGGGTTCGGGATGTGTGTCGATCAATTTGGGACGCCATGGATGGTCAACTGCGAAAGCGCCGCGTGAAGGGCGGCATCGTGAAATCGCGGAGATTACCTAAGTAGAAAAGAGGAGACGATATGCAGAAGATCACCCCGTTCTTATGGTTCGACGACAAAGCCGAAGAGGCTGCGAACTTTTACGTTTCTGTTTTCAAGAATTCAAAGGTCACGACCGTCACTCGATATGGAGACGCGGGGCCCGGACCGAAGGGATCAGCCATGACCGCGGTGTTTCAGCTCGAGGGACAGGAATTCATAGCCTTGAATGGCGGTCCGCACTTCAAATTCACCGAGGCAGTCTCGTTTGTCATCAATTGCGATACGCAGGAAGAGATCGATTACTTTTGGAGCAGCCTCTCCGAAGGGGGAGCTGAAAGCCAGTGCGGTTGGCTGAAAGACAAGTATGGCCTTTCGTGGCAGGTCGTTCCCTCGATTTTGGGCCAGCTCTTTTCCAGCAAGGACCCCGAGCAATCACAAAGGGTCATGAAAGCAATGCTTCAAATGAAGAAGATGGACATAAAGACTCTAAAAGACGCGGCCGAAGCACAATAACCGAGTGCAAGGTGGTTGGCTTTCGGCTGTGCGCTTCTTACTAACGCCGAAGGCGTTCGCGAATTTCAGCCCAGGATGAAACCCTGGGAAAGGAAGGACCAAATAATCACAAAAACACTGAAAGCACTCAACGCGAGTCGACCACGTTGGGTGCTTTCAGTGTAGTACTAAAACCATAGACAACTCTTTACCCCTGGGCGTTGCCCAGCGCTGGAGTTTGCGAACGCCTTCGGCGTAAGAAGCTGAGTCTTAACACGGTCCGGCATTATCGTCTTCATCGTCAGATTTGGTATCCTAAGGGGGCTGACAATCCAATAACGACCATTCCGATGATGAAAGGACTTACCATGTTACGTAAGCCATCTACAGGTTTCGTCCTCCCCTTGCTGTTTCTTCTCGCGGCGTTGCCGGCCGTAGCTCAGAAGCGTTGCTTCACTGCGCAAGCGCGGGCCGACGCTGAACGGACCGCCAAAGTCTGGCAAGAGCCTGACCCGGATTACGATCCGGTCCTCGGCTTTAATCCCAACAAGGGAACACGCCCTGGGGCCCCGCCGGTTGACTCCGCCGGTCTCGCGGCCGTCATCAAATGTGTCGCGAACGCTAAGCCGGAAAAGGGCAAGGGAACGACGCCAAAATTCTATTGCTCCGTTCCAGGTGTCGTGGATGAGGACGGAGACCTGGTACGGTACAAGGTCAAGCCGCACTTCAAGGGACAAGCGAGAGACAAACGAAACGGTGAGGCCTATGGCGAGTTTCTCTCGTCGCGCTTCTCGCAGGCCCTGGGTTTCTTCGCAGATGACGAGTGGATCGCCGATGTCAACTGCCCCGATTGCAAGAAGAGTTTGACCAGCGACTTCCAGGGCGCGAAATTCGATCCATTTCAACCCGCGGCCGGGATCGAGCTGCCCCTGGGAAAAGGAATTGATGTGAACTGCAACGACGAGGATTCAGGAGCGCTGGCCGGTTCGCTTGAGAAACTGCTTAAGAGCGGGGCTCCGCGCGCCGAGATCGACGCCTTCAAGCTATGGCTCGCATTCATCGATCATGGAGACACCAAGACGAGTAATCAGAAGTTCTCGTGCCTCGACTCGCAGAAGGGCGATGACGGCACGCGAGTTTGCAAGCCGGGTCAAGCCGTCTACTACGTCAGCGACATGGGATCGACCTTTGGACACGCTAAAGACAGCGAAAAGAAGGCGCGGCTAAAGGTGTGGAAAGACAGCGGTGATCCGATCCGAGTTAACAATGGCCGCTGTATGACGACTGCGAAGAGTGTAGGCGAGGCCAACATCAGCGAAGCGGGTCGCCAACTTCTGGCTAACGGCCTGCAAAAGCTCCTCGATGCCGAGGCCAGTAACGGCACCGTAACAAAAGTGTTCCGTGCCTCTCGCAATCAGGAACGCGATGAAGCGCCCGAGGCGTGGACAGCAGAGTTCACGCGTAGGGCCAAAACGATCATCGACGCGCATTGCTCAAACTAGGACGCGAGCTAGTCTTGATAACTCTACGAGGCGAGAAGGATCCACTAAACCACGCGACATAACATCAAAGCATTGGTGGTTGTTCGTGTAGTTTTCGTGGATCGTTTGTCCCGAGTGATTTGATTCGACATAGAAGCATAGTCCGATCATTTGGATTGATGGCGGCGCTTGCAGTGGCCGCTACGGTCGTCGTGTCATCGACAACGGCTCCGTCTTCCTTTCCCTCGCGGAGAGCGGTGTGCGCCAATCCCATTTTCTCGTCGGTGATTAAGCCGTTGCAATCCAAGACTCGTGTTCCGCTTCGGCTTCCAGCCATTATGGGAGGCGACTATGACGCGGCACTCTACGCGAGGGTCGGCAGCGTCAGCCGCGACCACTACCTGGTTCGTATCGGACAGAATTGTGAACGAAGCTATTGTCCGTACGGCAGGGTCTCGGGGACTAAGCTCTCAAACTCGAAAATGCGTCCACATGGCAGGGCTGTTGAACTCAGCGGCGCGATCACCGGTTACCTCACTGACGGAAGCCGCAAGTTGAAGGACTCGACTATCACCTGGGACCAGGGCGCGTATCGTTATTCGATTTCAGTCTACGCCAAAGAGCCGGAGGCCATGATCAGGATCGCCAATTCCGCGCTGACGTGTAACGGCCAGTGATCGGCACGGCGGCGAACAATTACTTCATAGCTCATTTAACCCCTCGCGCATTGTTCTAAAGAAGCTTTCTCCTCTCGCCGTGATCATCGCGATTGGGATCAAGCGGCTTCCTCTATTCCACTTGATGGCCCGATGGAGGACGGACCCATGGCCCCTTCTATCTCAATGAATACTGAGCGTGTCCGGGATGACTTTGATCAGATTGCTCGCCTCTCCGAAGGTCATGTGGGCGGAGGTGAGCGGTACGATTCATTCCTTTTGTCGCTGGTGCCGGTTGATGCCGTTTCCATTCTCGACATCGGATGTGGGCTCGGCCGGTTGGCAGCAAAACTCGCGACCGACGATCGCCAGGTCACGGGCGTGGATCTCTCGCCGGAAATGATCGCTCGGGCCCGGAAGGAAGGCCAGGGAGCTCAGAACCTGACGTTTATCTGCGGAGACTTTCTCGAGCAGGACTTTACCGCGAAGCAATTTGATTTTGTCATCTCGGCCGCCACTTTACACCACATGCCTGAATCCGTTGCCGTGCCTCGGATGGTCGAGTTGGTGCGCCCAGGCGGAAGACTGGTAATCCACGATGTTCGCTCTACTGGCGGGCTGGGTAATTGGCTCATGGGGAATTTCGCGCTGGCCCAGGTCTGCGGCCTGCGGCTTTGGCGAACCGGATCCGTGCGCGGTCCACGCGCTATGCGAAAGGCGTGGGAGAGGCACTGCGCGGATGAGACATACCTGACACAACCCGAAGCGGAGGCACTTGCTGATCGCCTTCTACCCGGCGCGCGCGTTTTCCATCATTGGCTATGGAGCTACACGATCGCCTGGGACAAGCCATGACAACGTTGCAACTTATGGTGGTGACCTGCTTGTATGTGGTCGAGCTGGTTGCCGTCATCTACTTCACGCGGGCAACTTCGCGACGCGTCGTGGGCGCCTTTGCAGGCGGAGCCGCCGCCGGATGTTTCGGGATGCTCGCGATCGTCCTCGGCAATGCGTTGGAGCTGTGGCGAGTGCCGGTCGCCACCACAGCGATCTTCCTGGTGTTGTTCTACGTCGGGCTCTCCATCTCGCTCACGCCAATCTATCTCATCACCTGGCGACTGGCCCGCCGCTTCGGCTGGCATGGATTGGCGGTGTTCACTTGTCTCGTTGTAATCATCGGCCCGCCACGGGATTACGTGTTCGCAAAAACGTTCCCCGCATGGATGGTTTTTGCGCCGGGCGTCGCTCCCATTCTAGCTGACGCCGCGACCTATCTCGGGTTAGTGATAATCGGGCACGCCGTGATGAGCTTGTCCGTTGGTCCATCAGGCGAGGACCGGTTGGCGCGACACTCAGTCCCCTAAGGTGCTCCATCTGACTCGCAATGGTTGGACATTGATGAGTCGGCTGAGCTCCCATTCGGCGCTTCAAGTCAATCGAAGATACAAAGGACAGTCGGCGGAACAATGACTATGAATAGTTACTTCTCGAATCGGCTCAGATCAGCCTCCATCGCATTCGGCGTTGCCATAGCGCCAATATTAATGCTGACCTGTCTGGCAGCGGGTTCATCAGCCAGCGCTCAGATCAGCCCCGACTTGTTGACATCACTTCATTGGCGCAGCATCGGGCCGTTTCGGGGTGGTCGCACGCGCGCGGTGGCGGGCGTTCCTTCGCAGCCCAACGTTTTTTATGTCGCGCAGGTGAATGGTGGTGTGTTCAAGACGACCGACTATGGCCGCACCTGGGTTCCAATTTTTGACGATCAACCAACCGGCTCGGTCGGTTCCATTGCCGTGGCGGCGTCGAATCCGAACATTATTTACGTCGGCAGCGGTGAAGGGTTACAGCGACCCGACCTTTCAGTCGGCGATGGGATTTACAAGTCCATAGACGCGGGAAAAACCTGGACGCATCTGGGGCTGCGCGATGGCCAGCAAATACCACAAATCGCCGTCGACCCGCGCAATCCCGAGCATTTGTTAGTAGCCGTCGCCGGTCATCCTTATGGACCAAATGAAGAGCGTGGGGTTTTCCGCTCGACTGATGGCGGCAAGAGTTTCGAAAAGGTCCTTTACAAGGACGAGGACACCGGCGCTGCCGATGTACAGATCGATCCGTCGCACCCAGAGGTTGTTTACGCGTCGCTTTGGGAAGCGCGACAAGGCCCCTGGGAAAATGCCGCCTGGAACGGAACGGGTGGTGGGATATTCAAATCGACCGACGGGGGCAAGAATTGGAAGCAACTTAGCAAAGGTCTGCCAGAAGGTATAATTCAGGCGAACCTCACCATCTCGGCGAGTTCATCGAAGCACTTGTTTGCTTCTGTTGCTTCCCCGAACGGGGTGAACCTGTACGCTTCAGATGACGGCGGCGATAGTTGGACCATCGCAACGACGGATGCTCGTCCGGCAGGACGCATTGGCGGAGGCGATCTGCCTGTGCCGCGAATCGATCCTCAGGACCCGGAAGTGATTTACGTCGCCAGCACCGTCTGCTGGAAATCCATCGATGGCGGAAAGACGTGGAGCGGTTTTCGCGGTGCGCCCGGGGGTGATGACGCGCAAAGCATCTGGATCAATCCACACAACTCAGAGATCATTCTGCTGGGCTACGATCAAGGCGCAATAATTACGGTGAATGGGGGCAAGTCCTGGAGCAGTTGGTACAACCAATCAACCGCCCAGCTTTATCACGTCGGAGCCGACAACGGGTTTCCTTATCGCCTGTGCAGTGGCCAGCAAGAAAGCGGTTCGGTATGCATCTCCAGCCGCGGCAATGACGGTCAGATTACTTTCCGCGAATGGCATCCGGTTGGGGCCGAAGAATACGGCTACGTTACTCCGGACCCGCTTGATCCGGAGATCGTTTACGGGGGCAAGCTCACCCGTTATGACCGGCGGACCGCGCAAGCGCAGAATATTTTGCCAAAGCCCTTTCGTGCCCCGGATTTTCGAATGCTGCGCACTCAGCCGGTGATCTTTTCGCCTGTAGATCCTCACGTTCTATACTTCGCCGCCAACACACTGTGGAAGACAAAAGATGGCGGGCGAAACTGGCAACAGATTAGTCCCGATCTGACGCGCAAGACTTTCGAACTTCCCGAGACGATTGGGAAGTATCGCTCGCAACCAACGGCCCAACCTACGCAGCGCGGCGTCATCTATGCAGTCGCGCCATCCCCGCTGGACATCAAACGCATCTGGGCGGGAACCGACGATGGCCTGGTCCACCTGACTATCGATGGTGGCACTAATTGGGCCAATGTCACGCCCGCGCAGCTTAAGGCCTGGCAAAAGATTTCGGTCATTGACGCAGGCCACTTCAATGCGGGGACAGCCTACGCAGCAGTTAACACGTTGCGGCTTGATGACCTGCGGCCGCACATCTATCGCACGCATGACTCGGGCAAGACGTGGACTGAAATTACCAATGGCATACCGAACAATGAAAACGTCAACGTGGTGCGTGAGGACACGGAGCGCGAAGGATTGCTCTTTGCCGGGACCGAGCGCGCCGTTTACGTTTCATTCGACGACGGTGATCACTGGCAGTCACTGCGGCTCAACATGGCGGCCAGCTCAGTGCGGGATCTGATTATCAAAGGCGACGATCTCTGCGTCGCGACGCACGGGCGCGGTTTCTGGATTCTGGACGACATCACCCCGCTGCGGCAGCTGGATCAAAAAGTGACCGTTGCGGGCGCGTTTCTGTTCAGACCGCAATCAGCCGTTCGCGTGCGCTGGAACATGAACACCGACACGCCGCTGCCGCCGGATGAACCAGGAGGCGAGAACCCGCCGGATGGCGCGGTCATCGATTACTATCTGGGTCCTTCGACTTCAGGACCAGTGACACTCGAGATTCGTGACGCCGGAGGACAGATCGTGCGTCGTTATTCCAGCACTGATCCGCTCCCTGCGATTGATCAGATGCTGGCGATCCCTCGATACTGGCTGCGACCTATAAAAGGGTTAGCGGGCGTTCAAGGCATGCATCGCTTCTTGTGGGACATGCATTACGCGCCTGTTCCCGGCGAACGACCTTCCTATCCAATAGCCGCCGTATACGCCAACACGGCGCCCGAGTTCACCTCTCCCTGGGTCACGCCGGGTAAGTATTCAGTTGTGCTGACAGTAAACGGGAAGAGCTATTCACAGCCGCTGACTGTGCAGATGGATCCACGAGTCAAGACACCGGCTCGTGACTTGGCGGAACAGTTCAAGTTGTCAAAACAGCTCTATGAGCAGTGGCTCGGTTTTGATGTGTTAGCGGATCAGGTCAAAGCGGTCAGGAGGCAGCTCGCTGACCTTCGCGCGCGTGCAAAGGCTGACGAACTGAAAACGCATTTAGACGCGCTTAACCAGAAGCTCGATGCGCTGGCTGGTCCGGAAACCCCGCGCCCAGATCCCGCCGCCAAGTTAACGACTCAAAGCGCAAAGGCAAGGCTGCGGACACTATTCGGAATGATTCAGGGAGTTGATATGGCCCCTACCCCGCAAGTGGTCGCTGCCGTCGCCGCATTGCAGACTGATGTAGAGTCGTTGATGACCCAATGGCAGGCGATCCGGTCGCAGGATATTTCTGCGCTGAATAGGGAGCTGCAAGGGACAAGCTTGCCGCCGATTAATGTGGAAGGACCTAAGTAAGTGCACCAGGCCCGCGAAGCGTGGCTACGGCGTCGCGCCTGGGGTGAAGCGAAGCGGAACGCCGGTATGCAAGGTCAATTCCTGGTGCAGGACTCCGGTGTCAGCAAGGGGTCGGTCTTCACGCCAACGGCGTGAGATCTACAGCCAGGGGTGACGGGCACTTGGATAGTCCATCGCAACCTGGTCGTGCCTCAAGGGTACATAAACGTCTTAGGAGGAGGCATTGAGGGAATCGAAACTCCCGGCAGCGATCCGAGCACTTAGACACAGGAACTATCAGCTGTTTTTCGGCGGGCAGATGATATCTCTTTCCGGCACCTGGATGCAGACTGTTGCCCAGAGCTGGCTCGTCTACAGGCTAACGGGCTCGGCGGTTCTACTCGGGCTGATTGGTTTCGCTTCTCTCATACCGGTGTTTCTTCTTGCTCCAATCGGCGGCGCACTCGCCGACAGAAACAGTCGACATCGGATTATCATCTTCACTCAGATAGCAGCCATGGTGCTTGCTTTCATTCTCGCGGCGCTAACGCTGACGCACCGAATTCAAGTCTGGCATCTCTTTGTGCTCGCCGCTCTGCTGGGAGTTGCTTACGCTTTCTATGTGCCCGCCGCGTCTGCTTTCGTTGTCGATATGGTGGGGAAGGAAGATTTGATGAATGCGATCGCGCTGAATTCTTCACTCGTGAACGGCGCGCGCATCGTTGGACCGGCGATAGCTGGGATACTCGTCGCAAGCATTGGCGAGGGCTGGTGTTTTCTTTTGAACGGTGCGAGCTATATCGCGGTGATCGGAGGGCTGTTGCTGATGAGCATCACTCCACATCGCAAAGTGCCGCTGCCCGGATCGCCGCTGGCGGACATTATCGAAGGATTTCGTTTTGTATGGCGCACGAGTCCGGTGCGAGCGTTGCTACTGCTTCTCGGCGCAGTCAGTTTGTTCGGAACTCCATACGCGGTGTTAATGCCCATCTTTGCCGATCAAACGCTCCACGGCGGGGCGAGTGGGCTGGGTTTGCTGATGGGTGCTTCGGGACTCGGTGCGCTAATTGGTGCGTTGAGTCTCGCAGTGCGTAACAAAGTGTATGGACTGGGTCGGTGGGTCGCGGTTTCTACTGCCGCATTCGGCGTGAGTCTTATCCCCTTCTCACTTTCGCATTCGTTTTGGCTTTCGGCGGCGCTGCTTCTGCCGGTGGGCCTCTCGATGATGATCGAAATGGCCGCCTCCAACACGCTGATCCAGGCGATGGTTCCTGACAACTTGCGCGGGCGCGTGATGGCTGTCTATTCGATGATGTTCATGGGAATGGCGCCGATTGGAGCACTCGTTGCGGGGTCGCTCGCAAACCGGTTGGGAGCACCGCGCACTGTGTTGCTTGGAGGAGCAGTGTGCATCGTTGGCGCCGCTATTTTTGCTTTGCGCCTGCCGAAGCTGAGAGAAGAAGGGCGCAGACTAATCATTGCCCTTCAGATGACCGGTGGCAGTCCCGCGGTTGAGTCTACGGGGGAAGCAAGCGCTTTGACTTCGCGGGATTGATGCCGGCGGCAACCCGAATAACAAGAGACTTGTCCCACCTCTCAGTCATTTGTCTGAGAATCACTGAAGGAGAAACTTCGATGACCATCGACACCGGAAACACTGCTTTTATGCTGATCTGCTCCAGCCTGGTCATGCTGATGACGCCCGGGCTGGCCTTCTTCTACGGAGGACTGGTCGGACGCAAAAATGTTCTGGCCATCATGATCCAGAGTTTTGTGTCCATGGGTTGGACGACTGTGTTGTGGTGGGCGTTCGGTTTCTCAGTCTGCTTCAGCGGCGATCTGAAGAGCGGCACCGATTTCTACGGCATCGTAGGTAACTTCAACTGGGCCTTCCTTCACGGGATCACTTTGGACACGCCGTCCCTGATCAACCCCTCAATCCCTATGATAGTTTTCTGCGCGTATCAGATGATGTTTGCCATCATCACGCCGGCGCTGATCACGGGTGCGTTTGCGAACCGCGTGACGTTCAAAGCCTATATGCTATTTCTTACCGGCTGGCTCACGCTGGTCTACTTTCCATTCGTGCACATGGTTTGGGGCGGCGGCATCATGGCGAGTTGGGGAGTGCTGGATTTCGCAGGCGGCATCGTGGTCCACAACATAGCGGGCATTGCGGCCCTCGCTTCGGTTCTCTACGTCGGCAGGCGTAAGATTGCCGACCACGGCCCGCATTCGATCCCACTCGTGGCGCTGGGCACGGGCCTGCTGTGGTTTGGCTGGTACGGATTCAACGCCGGAAGCGAGTTCCGCGTCGATTCAGTAACAGCGGTCGCTTTTCTGAATACCGACCTGGCCGCCAGCTTCGGCGCTATCGCATGGCTTTGCATCGACTGGATGAGTTCGAAGAAACCCAAGTTCATCGGATTGTTAACAGGCGCCGTAGCCGGCTTGGCCACTATCACACCTGCCGCGGGTTATGTGTCTCCCGCGACGGCCTGTCTAATAGGGCTCCTCGCCGGAATCGTTTGCTTCTACGCCGTGGCGTTGAAGAACAAATTGCGTTGGGACGACGCGCTCGACGTTTGGGGGGTGCACGGCGTCGGTGGGTTTCTCGGCATAGTCCTTTGCGGAGTGTTCGCCACCACATTATTCAATCCGGCCGGCGCGGATGGCTTGATCCGGGGCAATTCGCATTTCTTCCTGGTCCAACTGGGCGCGGTCCTTCTCTCCTCGATATGGGCGTTCGTCTTTACCTATGGGATGCTCTGGATCATAGACCGAATCACACAAGTGAAGGTCGATGAAGCCGGAGAGACGGAAGGGCTGGATATTGCCATTCACGGCGAAGCGGCCTACGGGGAAGGCATTTAAGAATAGCGGCCAACGGTCAATATGAAACCTCCTGAGACAATTCATACAGAACGGCTTGTGTTGAGGGCCCCGAGGTTAGATGATGCGGAGGCAATTTATCTTGGCTATGCTCAGGACACCGAGATGACCAGGTATGTTATCTGGAAGCCGCATGAGAGCATTGAAGAAACCAGGAGTTTTCTTTCTGAATGCGTTACTGCATGGGAGGGAAACCATCGTTTCCCCTGGGCGATCACTCTTAAGGAGAGCGGTGAGCTGATTGGCATGATCGAGGTCCGAGTAGATGAATTCAAGGCTGATGTGGGATATGGAGTGGCGCGACCTTTCTGGGGGCGGGGGATTGCAACCGAGGCTCTGCGTTCGATCGTGGGATGGGCCATGGCGCAGGAAAGCGTTTACCGTGTCTGGGCTTTATGTGATGTCGACA
>JAVHWA010000164.1:0-23111 GCA_032160165.1 Acidobacteriota bacterium | reverse complement strand
GAGCTCTCGACCCACTTTCCGTTCGGCTTCTTTCGTCGCCGCAGGCGGCTCCGCGCGCGCGACGTCGATATCATTGTTTATCCGAAACCAGAAGCGCTTAGCGATGAGTTGCATCTTCTGCCGATGAATGCCGGGCGATTGATTTCCACGCGACGAGGGGCCGGTCACGACCTGCTTTCGCTGAGGGCTTATCAGCCGCAGGATGACCTTCGCCATATTGACTGGAAAGCCACGGCCCGTGCTCGCGGTCTAATCGTCAGGCAGTTTGCTGCCGAGGATGAACGACGAGTGACCCTCGCGCTGGATGCGCATCCTCGCATAGGCGTGGAAGAGAAAGAGGCCGGTGAATGTTTTGAGCGCGGTATCACACTAGCTGCGTCGCTGGTGTCCCATTTCATAGATGAGCGGGCTGAAGTACGGCTGGTGATCGGAACCGAGAGCGGCCGCTACGGAGGTGGGATTGAACATCTGCACACTTGTCTCAAACGTCTGGCGCTGGCTGAGCCGGATTTTCAAGCGCCAGGCGATGGCGCGCTTCATGCGGAATTCGTGGGGACAACTTCTTCATCATCAATCGTAGACGACACCTATGTCATCCTGCTGACGACCGCCGCTCCCGGTTCCATCCCCGCGAATGTTTGGCGCACGTCGCATGTAATCTATCTGTGAGAGTCCGAGATCGGGTAGACTCGCTGGGTTGACGAAGGAAAAGACCCGAAGATGAAACGATGCCCTGCATGTTCGCGAGCATATACGGACGACTCGCTGATGTATTGCCTGGATGACGGCACTGCGCTGCTGACCGATGCATCCAGTTCACCGGCGCTGGCGGCAACGTTGATAATTCCTGAGCCCCTCGCAACCACGCCGTCCAGGCCCGAGACCTCGTTTCCGAATCCTGCAGTTCACCAGCAGCAGCCTTATGGATATCCTGCAGCGCCGCCGTCATGGATGGCTGCGCCCGGCCCGGCTGCGTCGACAAAAATTGCGTCGCCGCACGGGCGCGGGATGGAAGTCACTTCATTGATCTGCGCTATCGCCAGTTTCGTGATGCTTGGTTTTTGCATCATCAGCGGCGCGACCGGCGTCAGTCCAAGCGTGATCGGAGGAATTTTCATTCTCAGTGCTCTGCTTGCACTTGTCGGCGCAGTCATGGGAATTGTGGCGATCGTCAAAGTCGCGAAGGAGAGCAATCCACAGCATACGAAGGTGTTGGGAGTCGTGGGACTTGTAATTAACTCCATATATCTGATCATTGTGATTATCTTTTTGGTCGTAGGCGCGATAGCCTCTTCGAGCTGAGCGAAAATCGGGCGCTGCATTCACGCTGACTAGTGCTATATTTGAAACCTCACGCCCCGCCACGATCGATTCTGGATAGTTAGGAGATACGCTTAGGTAATGGTCGCCGTTTCCGAGAAGGCGCTCGTGCGTTCGCCGCTGCGGGCTTATTCAAAGTCGAGCTTATCGCTCATCGCGCTCTGCTTCGTGCTCTCGGGCGCGACCGGACTAATTTACGAAGTCCTCTGGGCCCGAATGCTCGGACTCGTATTCGGCGCGACCACCTTCGCCATCAGCGCGGTGCTGGCTGCGTTCATGGGTGGGCTAGCGTTGGGCAGCGCGTGGTCAGGCAAATTCGCTGCACGCATCGAACGGCCACTTCGCGCCTACGGCATAATGGAGATTGCGATCGCCGTTTATGCACTTGCCGTCCCGCTTCTGTTCCGTCTGGTAGATTATCTTTACGCCTTCATCTGGGAACAATTCCGTCCAGGCTTTTACGCCTTCAATCTGTGGCGCTTCGTGCTTTCGTGTCTGGTATTGCTGGTTCCAACTACATTGATGGGAGCAACGCTACCTGTGCTGGCTGCCGCACTGTTGCGCGCGCCTGACCATAAGGCGACAGCGGTAACAAGGCTTTATACATGCAACCTCGCCGGCGCGATTGTGGGAACGATAGCTGCCGGGTTTCTACTACTGCCTTCACTCGGTATTCGCCTCACGATATTCACGGCCGCGGCGATCAACGCGGTCATCGGCGCGTTCGCGATTTACATAGACTATAGAGATAAGCAGGTTGCATCGGCGCCTGAATCGGTTGAGGAAGATCGTGCGATCTCGCTCGCGGCCAGATCCGACGAAGACAAGCCGGACGAGGGAAGCGAACGAGCAGATTCCGTCTTGCCTCAACTGGATGGCAGCACAAAGTTCTGGCTGCTCTGCGCGGGCGTATCCGGCTTTGTCACGATAAGCACCCAGGTGGCATGGACGCGCGTACTGACGATGATTATTGGGTCCAGTACCTACGCTTTCAGCATCGTGGTCGCGTTGTTCTTACTCGGCTTGGCGCTTGGCGCGTACCTGGTCGCGAAGAAAAAAACGGCTGCCAATCTGCGTCGCTCGATTCTTATCGTTGAGTTGGCCACAGCGGTGACAATCTTTCTTAGCATCTGGATCACGAACCTTGCGCCGAATCTGCTCGTCAATATCGGGATCAGGTTCGAACTGAGTTCGTGGCTCGGCTTGTTGGCGCTGCAGGTATTCGTCGCTGCCCTGTTGATTTTGGTCCCAGCCGTGCTGATGGGAATGGTCATGCCGCTTGTGCTGGTTTGGGCCAGCCGGGCGGGCGGGAGCGCATCGATACGTCTCGTAGGCAGGAGCTATGCGATTAACACGCTGGGCGCGATCGCGGGAGCGTTCGCGGCCGGCTTTATCCTCATTCCCAAGTTAAGCACGCGCACCACGATTCTATCCGCAGTTGGGCTCTCCATCATTATGGCCTGCCTGGCGTACAAACCTGCGAGCGAGGGCATCGACGGCGACGTGCGCCGAGCTCTCTCGGTGGGAATCGCGGCCGCCCTTTTGTTATCGCTCTTTGCGGCGCCGAGGATGCGGCTGGCCGATCTCTCTATCGGCGCATATGACAGCCTCGTACGCGTGCTAGCAAAGTCGCGGGGCTCGATCGTGGAGAAGCCAAATCTGGGCCCCGACACTCACAAACTGCTTTGGTATAAGGAGGGGCCAACAGCCACAGTCTCGGTACGCGAAGATTGGGGATCGCGATCGATGGCTATCAATGGTCGTACAAACGCCTCGGATCTGGCTGATATGCCGACGCAGGTAATACTCGGTCAACTCCCCGTTCTTGTCGCGCCGAAAACTGAAAGCGGTTTGGTAGTTGGCTATGGCTCGGGAGTGAGCGTTGGGTCGATGCTTCAATCCGACATCAAGTCTCTCGAGTGCGTTGAGCTGGAGCCGGCGGCCATTGAAGCCGGCAACTACTTTAATCACGTCAATAATCATCCGTTGGATGACCCGCGTGTTCGGGTTATCATCGACGACGCGCGTACATACCTGCGTGTCAATCCCGCAACCTACGACATGATTGTCAGCGAGCCGAGCCATCCATGGGTACCGGGAGTTGCCAATCTCTTCACCCAGGAATTCTTTTCCATGGGACGAAACCGCTTGAGGAGTGACGGCGTCTTTGTTCAGTGGCTGCAGATCTATCAACTCTCGACGGAGAGCCTGCGGTCGGTGCTGGCGACATTCAAGAGCATCTTTCCGCACATGCTGGTCTTTCGTGTACAGGGCGCGACCGAAGGAAAGGACCTGATTCTTGTTGGAAGTCAACAGCCTCTATCACTCGATCTGATGGGAGAGCGGATGCAGGATCCGCGGATCTCAAAGGAACTTGCTCGCATCGAGATCAAGTCACCTGCCGACCTCGAGCAGTGGTTCGTGTGCACCGAGGTCGAGCTTGGACCGGCGGTTGAAGGAGCGATAATAAATAGCGACGACAACATGAACGTAGAGAACCGCGCCCCGCGAGAAGCTTTCCTTCCCATGACTGCGGCTAACGCTGCGTGGATCGAAAGACTGGCGGGCGAGTCGCGTAAAGCGCGCGGGGTACCGGCGCCGTAACCCGCATCTCCAGGGTGTGAAGAGATAGGAATTTAAACGCAGAGGTCGCAGAGGACTCAGAGGCGAGTAGAAATGTTTGGATGTCAGATCTTCGAAGTGAGATTTCAAGTCCGGTGACTCTCGCACATATGATTCGACCGATTTCTTTCTCCAGCCTCTGCGCCCTCCGCGTCCTCTGCGTTTAATAATTCCTCAGCTGATGCGCAATTCCTCATTATTCATCCTTCATCAGCGGCAGCCGAACGGTAAATATCGCGCCCGCATCGCTCCTCGCCGAAACGTCTCCACCATGCGCTTCGACCAGCTCTTTCACCAGCGCCAGGCCGATGCCCAAACCGCCATGTCGTCTGGTCGATGAACCGTCCGCCTGGCGGAACCGGTCCCAAACGTACGGCAGGAACTCTTTCGGTATTCCTTCGCCGTCATCTTCCACCTCAATAACGATCCAGCGCGATGGTAGTGTGTCGTCGGGAACGAGAATCCCCGCGCCGTCGACAAGGCGCGAGCGCACGGTCACCCTTCCTCCTTCAGGAGTGAATTTGGTCGCATTGTTCAGCAGGTTCCAAACGACCTGCTGAATCCGGTGAGGATCAACGTTGATTGGCGGTAAATTCTCCTGAAGCTCGAGTCGCATTTCCTGACGGCGCGCTACGGCCGAAGGACGCACCACCTGCACGGCATCGAGAATTGGAAGATTGATGTCGATCGGCATCCGGTCGAGCCGAAACACTCGACGCTGTATGCGCGATAGATCCAGCAGGTCGGAGATCAACTGGGTGAGCGAAGAGGCCGAGGTTTTGATCACGTCGATACCGTCTGCAAGCTCGTCATCGGCTTCGAGCGCGGCGTTTTCGCTTAGCAGGTCGACCCAGCCCTTAATTGCGGTCAATGGCGTGCGGAGCTCGTGAGAGAGCGTGGCCAGAAACTCGTCCTTGAGGCGACTCGCTTCCCTAAGCTCTGATATAAGACGTGCGTTCTCCAATGTCGATCCTATTTGAGTCGCGACCGCAGTCAACAAATCTACGTCGTCTTCGACCCAACGCCGTTGTCGCTTGGTCTGATGTCCGCTCAATGATCCAATGACGCGACCGAGGTGCATGATGGGAACCACGGCAAGGCTTTGTAGGCCGATTCTGTCTATCAGGTCTTCGATTCCGGACGCGATCTTATGTTCCCGGATATCGGAGATGACCATTGGCTGACGGTGCTCTCTGATCCAATGCGGTACTGGCGAACGCTCCATCATCTCGGGATCGTCGCTTACACGAGTGACGCCTCCGGCGCACCACTCGCCATATATATCCGCCCTATCGCTTTCCGAGAAGACAACCGCGATGCACCTATCCAACGCCAGCACCTGTCCCACTCGTTCTACCACCACGTCGACCCCGCCTTTCGGTTCCGAAGCCTGTTGAAGGGCGAGAACGAGTCGGTTGACGACGGCTTCACGCTCGGCCTGGGCTTGAATGGTAGTGAAGAGACGCGCGTTAGCGATTGTTTCTGCCGCTTGCGCCGCGAAGATCTCGAGCAACTGGGCGTCGCGTTGACGAAAGCCCCCTGGCCGGTTGGATACGTAAACGAAGCCGATCAGCTCTCGCTTGATCAGCAGTGGAACGATCAACGCCGAACGTATCTGATGGCGAGCGAGAAAGTCCTGATTGAACCGCTCGTCGCCGACCGGATCGTTGGAGAAGAACGAGTCACCCGTTAGATATACGAAGTCGCTTTCGCCCGTGTGATACAGATATTTGGTCGTGCTCTCGGAAGTGAGGTCGAATTGAAAGTCGCTTATCATCTCCGGCGGCGTGTTATATCCCGGAGCCTCCGCGCGCACCATGCCCTGTCTTCGGTCATAGGTTGCGAGCAGGCACTTCTCTCCGCCCACCAGCTCCGCAATCGCACTCGTCAAGCGCCCGTAAATCTCCGAAGTATCTGTTAATGTCGAGAAGGCGCGAGATATCTTGTAAAGCCCTTCTAGCTCCTGGCTCCGACGGCGGCTCGCCTCATACAGTCGAGCGTTGGTTAACGCAACCGATACCTGCGCCGCCACCGCTGCCAGCAGCTTCGCATCGTCTTCCGTCCACGATCGCGGATCACAATTCGTATGCAGCTCGAGCAATCCAGCTTTCATTCCATGTACGCTCACAGGCGCTGCTAAGACCGCGCACACGTCCAACCGTATGTAGAGATCGAGCAGCTCGTCCCGCTCGAGCTCGCGAATGTCGTTATGCGCCGTAGGAGTGTCCGCTGCCATCGCTCTTTGGGCGTACTCGCTGGAGCGCAAGGGAATTCGGTGACCGCGCAGGGAACCGACTTCAGGACGAGCCAAATACTCGTAACCAACGAAGTCGTAATCGTGTTCAGCATCGATAAGAGTTACGTGCGACCGGTCGGCTTTGAGTGCTGCGCCAAGCGCATCAACCGTCTCCTGCAAGACCGAAGAAGGGTCGAGGGATTCCGAAAGTTTGCGGCCGATGCGCGCGGCCAGCTCTTCGCGGCTGGCGGTCGTCTCCAATTGTTGCGACCGCTGTTCGGCCTGCTCCAGTAGAAGTACTTTTTCAATCGCGATGGCGAGCGGCGGCGCGAGCCGTTCGAGGGCGAGCTGATGTCTGCGCCCATAAGCATTAGGCTGACGCGAAGTGAGATTGAGGCTCCCGATCGCGCGACTCATTGAGAAGAGCGGGCAACTGACGGCCGATCGGAATCCCTCGCGTTGCAGATCGTCGTAAACGTTGAATCGCGTCTCGTCGTTCAGCTCAGGGATTACTACCATCTCGCGTTCGTTGAGGGCGCGTTCAGTCACGGAGCCTTTCATGGCAGCTGTCGCCCCGACCGCGAGCGAGCCCGCGTGCTCTCCAGCCATCGCGAATACCCGCAGCGTTTCGCCGTCCGGGTCGCAGAGGGCGATCGAAGCGCGGTCGAAGGGAATCATGGCCCGCATCTGTTCACTGGCTAGCCCGAAGACCTCCTCGATCGTGCGGCTTGAGTTAACGGCCGCCACTACACGATTGATGACTTCGAGCTGCTCCGTCGCCTCGCGCAAGTAGTCGAAGAGCGCGCTCATTTCGTCGCTTGTAACTGTGAGATCGGAATCCTGCGAAGTTTGTTGACTTGATTTGAAGAAACAGAGGGTGGCGGGTTGAGTGTGCCAGAGGCAATCAATCTTTTCAACGTACAGGTTCGGGGAATTCTCTGCGCTGGTGAGCAGCTCCACGCGGCCATGTCGCTGGGCCGGTTCGCGCTTCTCGATAATCAGAAGCGAAGCCACCTCAGCGCCGACCAGCGAGCTTGACGACCTCATCGCCAGGGTGGCGAAGGCTTCGTTGCAGGCATAAACACGTTCCCCGGCCCTGTCGATAATGATCGCCGGGTCGTCTATGTGGGCGAACAGTTCCGCGAACTCTTTGTCCATGAGAGTAGACAGTGTCGGGGCAGTGCATCTCGATACGGTAGCGCTGCTAACTGCCAACTGCTTTTTTCTAGTGCTTCTTTCTCTTGCGGTGCCGCTCTACAATTCGCAACGGTGTGCCGAAGAAATCAAACTCTTCTCGCAAACGATTCTGCAGGTAGCGCTCGTAGGAAAAATGTAAGCCGGCCCTGCCGCCCGCGGTGAACACTATGAAGGTTGGAGGGCGGACGCTTACCTGAGTCATGTATTGAATGTGGAGACGAGATACGCCGCCTTTAACTGGAGCAGGAGCGCCGCCGCCCCTCGGTTGCGAGACGGCACGCTCGAAGAATGCATTCAATTGCGAGGTAGAAACGCGCCGGTTGCGAGACTCGTTTGCGCGCAGGGCCAGCGGAAGGATTCGCTCTACGCGTTGGCCCGTCAGAGCGGAAAGGGTGATGACCGGCGCCCAGTCGAGAAATTTCATCTTGTCACGCAGCGCGCGTTCGAATGCGGAAACAGTTCCCGTTTCCTTGTCGGGCACAGCGTCCCATTTGTTGACGGCGATAATTATGGAGCAGCCTGCATCATGCGCATAGCCCGCGATATTCGCATCCAGCGCCGCCACGCCGTCCGCGGCGTCCACTACCACGATCGCGACGTCGGCGCGTTCCAGACTCCTGCGGGCCATCATCACGGAAAGCTTCTCTGCCATCTCTTCGGTCTTGCCCTTGCGCCGAATGCCCGCCGTGTCGATGATTCGAAACCGCTGGCCGTCAACTTCGAGCAGAGTGTCGACGGCGTCTCTGGTGGTGCCGGCAACGGGCGACACGATTACTCGCTCCTCGCCGAGCAGTCGATTCAGAAGCGACGACTTGCCGACGTTCGGCCTGCCCACGATTGCCAGGCGGAGCTCGCGTGGTTGAGGGCGCGCTTCGACCGTCTCACCGGCATCCGCGTGAAAATCTGCTATTACCGCATCGAGAAGGTCCGCAACTCCATTGCCCTGTTCCGCCGCGATTGGTACCACGGCGTGGAATCCGAAGCGGTAAAACTCGCCCGCCTCGTTCTCCTGTCGCGCGGCGTCCGCTTTGTTTGCGGCCACCAGCACATGCTTTCCGGTTGAGCGAAGCAGACGAGCGAGCTCTTCGTCGAGAGGTGTGATTCCATTACGAACATCGACAACCCAGATAAGCGCATGCGCCTCTTCGATCGCAAACGCAGCTTGCTTGAGAATGTTCGCCGGTATCAACGCGTCGTCGTCGGGCACGATTCCGCCGGTGTCGACAATCGAAAATCTCCGTCCATTCCAATCCGCCTCACCGTAGATCCGGTCGCGGGTGATCCCTGGCTCGTCGCCCGTTATGGCCCGGCGCTCGCCCATGATTCGATTAAAGAGGGTAGATTTGCCTACGTTCGGCCGACCGATGATTGCGACAAGCGGCAGTTCAACGCGTGGCTGGACGGCAGGCTCCGGCACACTCGACGCCTCGACGTCGAAAGAATCTGCAGCTTGTTCGACTCCTTCAGAACTCATATCAATATTCTTACGTTCGGGCGACCGGTGGCGAGGAGGTTGGTCGGAGGAATACGGGGCGCGTTCGAAGTGTAACGCGCTCGTGGACGTAGCGCAAACGGGCATTTTTGGGATGAGCATAATACTTACCGAGAGCGCCATCGGCGCGAAATGTAAAAGCCTGGGCCAACGGCCCAGGGAAGTTATATACTTGAGATCCACCCCAAGCGCTGAAAGCGCGAAATAACAAAACAATATTCCGTTGGCGGAGAGCGATCCAAATGAGGTGGCCTAGTCTACTGAGTCGAGCGTCGAAAAAAACCGAGACTACAAAAGAGCTAGCCGTGCTCGTGCCGCATTTCCAATTAGGCGCACGCGGCGAACAACTGGCGGCAGAGCGTCTACGGGCGCTCGGTTACGCGCTGGTCGTGTCTAATTTCACCATCAATGTAGGACGAAATCTTCGCGGCGCCGTGGTCTCAACCGAGATAGATCTTATCGCTTACGACGGCGACACGCTTTGCTTCGTTGAGGTGAAGACCCGTGCTTCCGACTGGTTCGCGCCGCCTGAAGCCAATGTCGATTTGCGAAAGCGTAGACAGATCGCCAGGGCGGCGCGCGCCTATAGACGAATGTTCGGACTAGCCGATGCGCCCTACCGCTACGACGTGGTCAGCGTGCTTATCCCATCAGATTCGTTTGAGGATGTAACGATTCGTCCGCGTGTGGAGGTACTGCGAAACTTCTGGCGAGATGACATGTTTCGCAAGCGACGTTGGTCGGATCACGAGTATGACTCGTGAATCGATAATTACGCGCATTGCGATTGGCACCTCGCTATGAATGTCAAAATCTTCACATGATATACAGGATGATCAGCATAATAATGCTGGATACGCCGGATTGATTTCCGCCATCCTGTTCATCGTGTACATCCTGACTCATTCTACTTTTCCCATTTGGGGCCTAGCTTGACAAGGCCAATCGAATCTGTAGAATTTACTATTCTCAAAGCGGGAGTAACTCAGTGGTAGAGTGCGACCTTGCCAAGGTCGAAGTCGCGAGTTCAAATCTCGTCTCCCGCTCCAAGTATTGATGAACGCGGAACGATGAATGATGAACTGAATTCCCATTCATCGTTCCGCGTTCAGCTTTCATCATTAGTCTTCGGCGGCGTAGCCAAGTGGTAAGGCAGAGGTCTGCAAAACCTTTATTCATCGGTTCGATTCCGATCGCCGCCTCCAACACCCTTAACAAAACGGATCGCAACGTCAAAATCGGCGTAGCCTCCGGAACCGTCGGCAGCATAGAGCCTGGAGCGTGAGGCACAGGTACGTAACGTAATTAGTCGGGTCCGCGATCGAGCTCTCCCGAAAAAGCTTGAGCTGCGATCACGATTTCGCGTTGCGATTGCCGGGGGACGGCTGATCCTTTTCCACGTGGACCCAGATATATTCGCTGCCATTCTTGATCACAGTGCTCGTGCTCTTCGCATTGTCGATGTAAATTTTGGTGAAGTACTCCTTGTAATACCAGACAAAGAAGATCGAACCGAGGGTGGGCTTTTCCTTCTCGCGGTAGTTTAGCCAGATCTCACGCGGGGGTTTTGCGTTGAAGCCACGAAAAGCACCCTGAAAATAACTCTCATCCTTTGTTATCTTCTGAGCCGTCGCATCAATCGTGTAAACGAACTCTCCTCCGTAGACGGCAACGTAGTTTGTTTGAAAGGCGGGGAAGAGCCAAACGATAAAAGTCTTATCGTCATTTCGCATTATGTAGGCGTTGTGGACGGGCGAACCGGCCGGGATAGCTGCTCTTAGATTCTTTTGCGCGAGAGCGAGCGCTTTGGCGTGCGCGATCAGAAACTCCTCATCGACCTTGTCAGTCGTCCTCGCGACCTTCCCCGTGCCATCGACCACGTAATGGAAGACTTGATCGAACCTGGCGTTGTCGAGCTTGCCGTAGATTGCGTGCCAGACGCTTTTCGAATCCTGAAAACAGAACCACTCTGTTCCGAGGCGTGCCAACTCGGCCTTGTCGCCTGCCATGACAAGATCGCTGGTCTTCCACGCTACTGTGTCATAAGCGACAAGCCATTGCGCGACCTCAAACTTCTTATTGAAATCGGCGATATCAAATGCAGGTTCGGTTGTTCTTGGGGTTTGCCCAAAAACAACTAGCGGCATGAAAGCCAGACACAGTATGCGTATGTATTTCATAAAGCCATGCCTATTCTACGCTTGAATGACTTAATACGAAATCGAGCCTTCGACGCTTGCGAGCTCTCGCCTTGTTCTTGCCTCTACAGCCCGAGGTTCTGCTTTCGTTCCATGATACTCTCCATTCTTTCGCCTGCTTGGAGGTCTCTGACCCGCCGCTTTTGATTAAGTCGAAGAAGGCAGCTCTGCTATGATCCCTATCTCGTCGAGGAGCTATTCTATGACTTTCGAGCATTCGCACCGAATCTCAACCGTAGGTTTCCTGCTTTTTCTCATTGTCGCGGTCGCGCCTGTCTACGCGCAGGTAACGATGGGCAAGAAAGTAGAGACGTCATCGCCCACGTCGGCGGTTGATTATTATCTTCGTGGGGGGGCGCGCTACGACAAGGGTGATTATCAGGGCGCGATAGCGGACTATGACAAAGCGATCCAACTGAAACCGAATCAGGCCGAGTTCTATTCCAACCGCGGAATCGCTCGGCTGCTGCTTGGAGATGCCGATGGCGCGATGGTTGATTTGAATAAGTCTATCGAGCTGGATCCCAGGTTTGCCCTGGCTTACTCCAACAGGAGTGAATGGCGAAGGCTGAAGGGAGACATGGATGGCGCGATTGTCGATGCTACTAAAGCGATCGAGCTGGATCCGCGCGAGCCGAAAGCCTACAACAATCGCGGCGCGGCACGAATGGCGAAAGGCGACTACGACGGGGCGATAGCTGATACGAGCAAGGCGATCGAGCTGAAGCCACGATTACCGGAGCCTTATAACAATCGTTGTTACGCACGGTATGCCCGGGAAGATCTGGAAGGAGCAATTTCCGATTGCAACAAAGCCCTCGAACTCAAGCCGACATCTGCCGAGGCCTACAGCAATCGCGGCCTGCCGCGGCAGGCGAAAGGTGACCTGGATGGGGCGATCGCCGATTTCACCAAAGCTATTGAATTCAACCCCAAGCTCGCCCAGGCCTACGCAAACCGCGGACTAACGAAGTTGATGCAGAACAAAGACGCTGAAGCTCAACAAGACTTCGATACCGCGATCAAGCTTAACGGCAGCTTGAAAGCCGAGTTGAATAGCGTGATTGCCGCAATCAAAGAGGCTCGGGCCGCAGGTCCCAAGCCGTAGAGCATGCCATCAGTTGGGCCTGCTTTCGCATAACTGAGCTCGACCGGCTCGAGACCAATCGCTGGCATTCTGTTATCTACATACTCGCCGAATTCAAATAAACAGCCTATGCTGAAAATGCGGTTGTTCCTCGTATTGCTTGCAACTTGCATGACCATCGGAGCGCAGGGCCAGCCGATGCCAAAGCCCGACCGCGAGTTTCGCGCAGTCTGGATAGCGACTGTCGACAACATCGACTTTCCCACAGAAAAGACGCTTTCAATCGAGCAACAAAAAGCGGAACTCTTGCGAAGCCTGGAGCTTGCCAGATCATTAAAGCTGAATGCCGTTATCTTTCAGGTGCGGCCGCAGTGCGACGCGGTTTACAAGTCAGACATCGAGCCCTGGTCAGAATTTCTCACTGGCGAAATGGGTAAGGCGCAATCGTTTGATCCTCTGGAATTCCTGGTTGCAGAAGCGCACAAGCGCGGAATACTGGTTCACGCGTGGTTCAATCCTTATCGTGCTTTGCATCCGGCAGCGAAGACGCTATCGGAGAATCACATCTCAAAACGTCATCCCGAGTGGGTGAGAAAATACGGCAAGTACCTGTGGCTGGACCCGAGCGAAGTTGAAGTTCGAAAGTATAGCCTGAGTGTGGTGATGGACGTTGTGAGCAGGTACGACGTGGATGGCGTCCACTTTGACGATTACTTCTATCCTTACCCGGAGAAGGATGCCAACGGCGCGAAGATAGAATTTCCAGACGATGCCAATTGGCAGAGCTACAAGAATCAGGGCGGGAAACTTTCTCGTGACGACTGGCGTAGAAAGAACGTCAACGATTTTATCGAGTTGGTAGGCCGCGAGATCAAACGGATAAAACCGGAGATCGTCTACGGAATCTCACCCTTCGGCATCTGGCAACCAATTCCTGAAAAGGAGATCACCGGCTTCAACTCTTACGCCGAACTTTATGCCGATTCCCGATCATGGTTGCAAGGCGGGACGGTCGACTATCTTTCGCCGCAGCTCTATTGGGAGAGCGCGCGTAAAGGCCAATCGTTTCCCGTGTTGTTCGATTGGTGGAAATCGCAGAACGAAAAGCGACGACACATCTGGCCGGGACTGGCGGCATACCGGATTGGATCGAACAAGAACTTCACCGCAGAGGAAATCGTCAGTCAGATAAAACTGACCAGGAAATCGAGCGAGACACTGGGCGCCATCCATTTTAGTCTCAAGCCGCTGCGGAACGACCTAGGGGGAATTCAAAAAGCGTTGCGCGAAGACGCTTACTCCAGAGATGCGCTGATTCCAACGTTTCCCTGGATCAAGGTACCTAAAATCGTCTCTCCCAAAGTAGCAATTAAACGCGACGATAAGTTTGTTAGGATTACATGGACTGAACAGGGTGGAAGAGAGGCGTTTTGGTTTGTCGTGTATGCTAAGGATAAAAGCGGATGGGCGTATTCGGTCTTGCCGGCGACCGACAAATCAATTTCGCTCTCTGCAGACAGAGACATTGAGAAGGTCGTCGTCACCAGCGTGGACAGGTTAGGGAACGAGTCGGAGCCAAAGTGAGCCATTAAATCATTGGGTCATTGGGTCATTGAGTCATTGAATCATTGAAAAATGAACAGATGAATCAATGAACAAATGACCCAATGAATAAATCAACAGCGGGAGAACCTACTATGAAGCGTTTCGCAATCGTATCAATCGCTTTCGCCATCTTTGCCTCCGCCGCGATGGCCCAGACGAATGCACCAACCGCGTGGAGTCCGGAACTGCAGATGTCGGTTCGGACGGTGGGGTCGCCGCGAGTCTCTCCTGACGGCAAGAGAGTAGTCTATACAGTCGTTGATGCCGTGACGACGCCTGATAGGAGCGAGTTTGTGACTCAGATCTGGCTGGCGACCACCGATGGCAAACAGAACTATCAGATTACCTTCGCGGATAAATCTTCCTCTAATCCCAAATGGTCGCCCGACGGCAGCAGGATCGCCTTTACTTCAACTCGCAAGGACAACAAGAGCAATCTATATATGCTGCGAATGGATGGGGGCGAAGCTGAGCCGTTGACCGATGTCAAAAGCGCCATTTCGGATTTTGATTGGTCGCCCGACGGTCGCTCGATTGCCTTTACTCTGGCCGACGCCAAAAGTGAAGAGGATGAAAGGAACGATAAAGCCAGGAACGATTATCGATGGGTCGATGAAAACGTAAAGATGTCGCGGTTGTATGTGATGCCGGTGCAAAAAGACGCGGCCGGGAAACGCGCGTCACGGAAATTATCAACTGCTGACTATAACATCACAGGTTTTGATTGGTCGGCGGACGGTTCGCGGATCGCGTTCAGCCATACGAAAACGCCCGGCGCAAACGATTGGACTACCTCAGACATTTCCTTGGTGGACGTCGCGAGCGGACAGGTAAAGGTATTCGTCAATACTGCGGCTTCCGAAACTTCACCAACGTTCTCGCCGGATGGAAAGTCAATCGCGATGCTTGTCAGCGACAACCCTCCTCGTTGGGCGCAAAGCGGAATGATCCAGGTGCTCCCTGTCGGCGGTGGCCAGCCCAGGAGTTTTTCCGCTTCATTCGACGGACAACCAAACATCGCCGGATGGTCGGCCGACGGCAAGCGCATCTATTTCAGCGAGGCCAAAGGAACGGGCACGCAGATTTACGCTCTCGACATCCCGGCCAACCGAATCGAGGAGATCAAGAGCACGCCCGCTGTCTATACCGCAATATTTCTCAATCGGTCCGGCTCGATGTTTGGCTTTGTGCGCCAGACCGCTGAGGCTCCTCCCGAAGCTTTTGTGGCGCCGGTCTCAACCCTCGTGCCCACTCAGATCAGCCGCGCGAACGTTGACTTGAAAATGCCGGCGCTCGGCAAGACTGAAGTCCTAAGATGGAAATCGAAGGACGGCAGAGACATCGAGGGCCTGCTGACTTATCCGGTCGGATATCAGAGTGGACAGCGCGTGCCATTGATATTGAATGTGCACGGTGGACCGGCGGGAGTCTTCCAGCAGAGTTTCATTGGTGGACGCGGTGTTTACCCGCTGGCGACGTTTGCTTCTCGCGGCTACGCAATCCTGCGTCCCAATCCCCGCGGCTCGAGCGGCTATGGAACCGAATTTCGGCGAGCGAACATAGAGGACTGGGGCGGACAGGATTATCAGGACCTGATGACTGGAGTTGATAAGGTCATCGAGATGGGCATAGCCGATCCTGAAAGACTGGGCGTCATGGGCTGGAGCTACGGGGGATTCATGACCTCGTGGATAGTGACGCAGACGCGGCGGTTCAAAGCGGCTTCAGCCGGCGCACCGGTGACAAACCTGATGAGCTTCAATGGTACCGCGGATATTCCATCGTTCATCCCGGATTACTTCGGCGGTCAGTCGTGGGACGTGATGGACCGATATCAGAAACACTCACCCATGTTCAACGTCAAGGCAGTGACCACGCCGACGATGATTCAACACGGCGATGCGGACATCCGCGTGCCGATCTCACAAGGCTACGAGTTCTACAATGCGCTTAAGGCGCAGGGCGTGCCGACGAGAATGCTTGTTCTGCCGCGCCAGCCTCACGGTCCAAACGAACCAAAGATGCAGTTGGCAGCGATGCAGGCGAATCTCGAATGGTTTGATAGATACATTGGGGGGAAGAGTCAGGGGGCGGGGAAATAACGAATCGTCGTCAATTCAGCGAAGCGGTCACGTTTAGCGGCGCGAGTTGGTTTGGCTAGGAGGGGTTCCTTCATCGTCCTTTCAGAACAGTCGCGGAGACGAGTTAGTCGTGCGATCGCGCGTAGGCCTGGCCAGTTTCTCCAGCGTTCCTTCCTTTACCAGCCGCTTCAGCCACTCCTTAACCTCGCCCGGCGATTAACGGAGCGGTGAGTAGAAGAATCGCCTGTGTGTTGGCTGATACTGAAGTGTTGATTTCTCGTCGTGAAGGCGTCATCACTAACGACCCCTTAAAGCGACCACGATAGGCCACGTGGCCTACCTGAAGGGGACTGGCGCGCCCCTAGCTAGCTTAAGCAAAGAAAAGATCAAGAACTAGGACTCGATCAACCTCTCTCTCGTGATCACTCAAGTCAACAATCACTTCCAACGCATGACCACTTCCAAAAGCACATAGCGCATTCGATCCTTCCAATTCAGTTCCGGGAAGTTTGTTGAGGGCATTCCACAGCCGCTTGTTCGTAGGTCGCCTTGAAAGACGCGCGGAGGATCATGCTGGGGTAAACCTCGAGTGCGTGAGCGCAAGTTGGTTAGCCCTTCCTGTCCCCGAGAATCTTAATCAAAAGCTTCCAGAGTCTTCAGCCGGGGAGTAGAGATTTAACAAGCTATGTCCCATGGCGAGCAGATGATCGTAAGTAAGCACCCTGATGTTCACGAGACTGGAATTAAGAATCCGTAGATGCTGACGCCTCGCATCGTGCCAGTCATCTGATCGCCCCATAATTATCGTAACAGTAGGGCGTAGCACGGGGATGTTGCTGAGCTGCTCAAGTTGAAGTCTATGATCCTCAATCACCTGAATGTAGTGCATCGCTTGCGCAAGCGCCCTACTTAGTTCTGACGACGGGTAGAAGCTGTTGTGGCTTGAGTCGTAGAGCAGGAGCGGGGAAGTCAGAACAGACTTCTTAAGTTCTACCAAATCAGCGAAGCCATCGACACTCACATAGATTAGGTCAGCCTGTGACTCGAGGCCAATGGTCCTCTTCGAAACACGGCGCACGTAGTGTTTGCCGAAGATCCAAGTATTATGTTTGAACCAAACCTGAAAAGCGGTTTCGGCGGTCTCGTTCTCAATCAGCGTTTGAAGCTTTTCCAGACTCTCTTCCATTTGTACATATCGAACCGCGCTATCAATCTTTTCTACGATTCGCGCATCGACGGTTCTTGCCAGCTTTCGAATGTTTTCATCTGTGAGAGAAGTAAGTAGAAGTTTGAGAGAGTAGACGTCTCTGTCTGTAAGGTCTAGGAACTCCTCCGAATGAGCGCCGCGTAGTACGATCACACGGTCCGACGGCGACATATCCTTCAAGAGTCTTTGCGCCTTCAAGGAGGAGAGTAAGTTTTCCGTGTCCGCTTCATCAAAATTTATCGAGTGAGTTGGCTTCAGGGGAAATCCCGGATCTCCCGTGTTTTTCTTATATTGCTCTAGGCGCAGATTGACGTGTTTGCGATCAGGTTCCGAGCTCGGGACAACCCAAAATACTGCCACAATTTTCATGCGGCCCGTCTTATGAATCTCAAACTCTTCCCTAAGGAGACCACCGCCACCGCCAAGTTGTGGTTTGAGAATGTCGCTCACAGCTCCCCTTTGAAGGCGCGGTCGAGGATCGAGGGAAGGAGCGCGTCGAGTTCTGCGGCGGTCTCGGATTGCAGGCGTTTAAGCGCGTCCACCTCCGCCTGCAACGCGTCCAACTCCCGCACGATTCGCCTCTGCACGGGAAGCGAGGGGACGGGTAACTCAACAGACCCAAGTAATGTTGTGTTGTAACCCGGTCGTGTCCCGCCACGAATCTGTCCGAAGACTTGTTCGCGTATTTGAAGGGAACCACGAAATGCTGCAAAAGCGAATCGGTTGATAACTCTGTTGGGATCAAATCGAACGCGAAAAAGGTGTCCGGTCATGAGCCAAGAATCGCATTCCTCGGGAACGAGACATACCTTGCCGAGGGTCGCGCCTGATCGTGCAAACAGCAGGTCGCCCGTCCTAAGCGAGTAGCGCCGCAGCTCTTGCGCCTTTTCGTCTGTAACATGATTCAACGAGTCAAGCCTAAGGCCATCCGGCCAGACATTGCCTACGTTCAAAACCGGGATGCCATTGTCAACAAACTCCGCCTTCTGAAGTTGCGCACCAAACGGTCCGATTTGGATTGGGTTTTCGCCAGCGCACCCAAGTGTCCGAATTGGAAGCCGCTCGCCATGCAGAAGCGTTTCAAAGATGCGTGACGTTTCCGCGTTTAGAAGCGCCTCCGCTTCTTTAGCGGCTTGGTAGCGGACGGCGCTGGCCTCGTGGATTTGGGCCGCCAGTTCGTCAATCCTCGCGACGATGAGTCGCTGCTCTGCCAATGGTGGAAGTAGGATTTCGGTACGCTCGAATAGGGCCGGATGCAGGCTTTGCCGTCGAACATTCGTACCTGTACTATGGCTGCCGATGCTCTTCCAATGGGCCGGCACTTTGAAAAAGTAATCTAGATACTTTTCCTCAATCCGCCGGCGATTTACCTCATACACCACGAATGCACCAGACATTACGCAGTTGTCTGCCTCCTGTGGCGCGAATCCGAAGGCGCCCTCCCACGCCATAATCTTGCAGTAAATGAAGTCGCCGACACGAATTCTCTGAACCTTGGGTAACGCGAACGTCGAGCCGAGCTTGCGCTCTCCGACAAAGATTCCCCGGGCGAAGCTATAAGTCCCAGCGAACGAATACTCCGTTAATTCGTCACGAGGCTCGAAGCGTTCCACTCGCCGCAGCAAGTCTCCCAACTTCGCTTTTGACCACAGCTCACTCATACGCCCTGCTTCGCCAGGAGACTACGGATGTGGCCCAAGATCTCAGCGATGCGTTGCTCTTTCTGTAGGATGTCGGCGGCGAGTTGTTCAGGCGGTAAATGTGTTATGTCTTCCTTGGTACGAGGATTCTTGCGGTCGAGGTTGCAGCCGTTGGCCAGCAATTCGGCGACGGGTACTTTCCAGGCGCGTTCACTTTCTTCGCGAGTATTCCACCAGGCGAGAAGCGGGTCGAATTCTTCAAATTGAATGGGTGCCGTCTTGGTGTAGTTCTTACGGCTTGCGGGCAAAGGGTGTTCGTAATACCAGACATCACTCGTGGGCCCTGAGCGGTCGAAGAACAGAATATTTGTTGGAATGCTGGTGTAGGGAGAGAATACTCCGTTGGGCAGTCGCACAATCGTATGAAGGTTGAAATCCTTAAGCAGTTCCTCCTTTATTCGCGCACAAACACCATCGCCGAAGAGAGTGCCATTTGGGGCAATGACCGCCGCGCGGCCAGGCTTCGGCTGCCTACGAAGCTTACGCATGATCAGTTGTAGGAAGAGGAGCGCGGTTTCGAAGGTTCGCTTATCTTCGGGAAAGTTTCCTTGAATTCCCTTTTCTTCTTCGCCGCCAAAGGGCGGATTAGTAAGGATAACGTCAACGCGATCTTTATCGCCGATTTCAGTGATCTTCACACCAAGGGCGTTAGCCGAATCGATCTTTGGTGACTCCAGACCGTGCAACAACAGGTTCATTTGGGAAAGAAGGTATGGTAAGGGTTTAGGCTCACAACCAAAGATCGTTCTCGTTTGCAGCGTCTTTTCGTCGGCAACAGTTCGAGACTGTTTCTTCAGATGAACAAAACTCTCGACCAGAAACCCGCCGGTGCCCGTAGCAGGATCGAGCACCGTTTCGCCGAGCTGCGGATTCACCGCCGCAACCATGAAACGCACGACCGCGCGCGGCGTATAGAACTCTCCCGAGTCGCCGGCGGCATCACGCATTTCCTTGAGCATCGATTCGTAGAGGCTGCCCAAGACATGGATCTCTTCGCTGGAAGTAAAATGAATATCGTTGAGTTTATTAATGACATCACGCAATAGGTATCCATTAATCATTCGGTTAATGGTTCCTTTGAAAACTGTTGCGATTACATCGCGCCGATCACCGCCGTTCGTTCCCTGCAGGCTGCGCAGGTACGCGAAGAGTCCCGCGCCTTTTGTTCCATCAGGTCTGACCGCTTCTTCATTGTTAACGAATGCTATCAGTTCATCTCCTGTAATTCCGTCTGACTGTGCAGCCCAGTCGCGCCAACGATATGGCACTTCAATCGCCGCGCGAAATCTCTTGCCGCCCATCGTTGCTTCTTGCTCGCGCATGTGTTCCATGTCGTCAAGAAACTTGAGAAACATGATCCACGTGAGCATCGGCAATCGGTCGAGATCACCATTAAGTCCCTTGTCCTTGCGCATGATGTCACGCGCCGACTTGACGATCGACCCAAGCTGCTGGGAGGTCGTCAGCTTCTGCTTTGGATCTATGTTACGTTTCGCTTTGCTCATCGAACCTTTCGCCGTCGTTTCCACAGTGATGCCAATGCATCGGAGTAATTCTCAGGCAAAACTCTAAGAGAGCGTGAACTCACCGTAAAGGGCAACCCAATCTGTTTTGTCAAACCCATGAACTGTCGCCAAGTCAAGGCAGTTCGCTCAGAGTTTGGCGCTTCTTCGATGTAGACTCGAACACAATCCGGTTCCTGGCTTCTCATCAAGACAGGGCTATGGAAATAGACCGCTGTCGGTAACATGTCCTTGTGAGACACCGAAATATTTGAATCACTGAATCACCGCGGTTGGCTTCCCTAGCGAATCTCGATTTGTCGCTTGTGAACCGCATCCAACCCACATCGCTCTTCTTTCTAGTGAGGAGCGTACGAGCTTTCTCACGCCCTCGCTCCGCTTTTTCTCTTTCGTCTTCGAATCGAGATTCGTCAAGCAGCGATACGTTAACGATCCAAGTCCGATGTTCGCGTACTCGAATTCCCTTGGTCTTGTCGCCTCTTCTCGAAATGGCCCGAACAAATTCGCGATTGACTTTGATGGAGCCGATGCGACGTAGATACCCACTGTCAAGCGGAGTAGCGTTTGTCTTGGCGGTTTCGATGAAAGCGCGCGTGGTAGCAACTGCGGCTGGGTGATCCGTGAGTATAGCCGCCTCTACTAGACTATTTGCCGACGACGCAGACAGATTCGCGGAACCTATGACCGCGAGATCGTCGAGAACCAGGACCTTGGCATGAAGGCCGCGCAGCGAATAAATCTCTGCGCCTCGCCTGTGGGCCTTCCTCAAGAGCGATGCTGAAGTCTGACCGCAAGCCACCACCTGATCCGAAGCGTCAACAATCAAGATATCGCCTGCGCCAAATTTGATTGCCCCCTCGTTCGTTACGTAAGCTATTGCCGCTATCCGCCTTTCGCTCTTCGAGGCAAGGCGGGCGATCTGTTTCCAGAGGTCTTTGCTAACAACCTGATTCATATTTAGGCGGCGTAGAGAAGGCGCTGAAGCTCATTAATGGAAGTGCGAAGCTTTTCAGGTCCACCGAACATCTGCGCAATTTCTATTACGTTCCCATGTGCCGAGATCGGCGGAACTTTAAGAATATCGGGAATGACGAACTGTGCGGTTCCATGTTCTGCGTACTTTTCTAAGAGGCCGCTTAAAATTGCTTTCGCATCAACACCATGCTGCTCAAAAAAGTCCTTTTCCTCCCGCCTCAATCTGTCCGCCCGCTCGCGGCGACTACGCAGAGGCGCATTGAAAGCGATGTGGCAAAGCAAGTCGAATGGATCAGCATCAGGCTGGTTAGCGGCATTGGCCAATTCATCAAAGTCTATTCCGCGCTCGGCGAGCTGTTCGATTATTTCCGACCTTCCGGCTGGGATTGCCCACTTCGTGCGGAGTTCAATCACCGAGGGGAAGAGCGTTCGCACCTTCTCGGCTGCATAATCCATGAATTTGATAACGCGCAGTTGCTTGCCGTCGGGATCGAGATCGTAGACAAAGTGGGCCGCGATCTCGACTTGACCTCCGTCAAAGTAATACTTGCGACGCTCAGTGGGCGGCCCATCAATAATTTGGTCATCATCATCCCACCTGTCGACAATCACTTCTTCTTGTTCGACCGACACTCTTGTGGTTTCGCCGTTCTCGTTGATTTCCTCTTCCGTTATTAGGGCCGGATCACCATCAAAATCAGGATCAGCGAAGAGCCTCGTGGCAGAGCCCGTGTAGTCCAATATGTTGAAGAACAGTTTTCCATAGTCATCTCGGACGCGCGTACCGCGTCCGATGATTTGCTTAAACTCTGTCATCGAGCCAACGATTCGGGCGAGCACAACGTTCTTGCATGTAGGGGCGTCAACGCCCGTAGTCAGGAGTTGCGAAGTCGTCAGGATCACCGGAGAGTGCGATTCAATATCCTGAAAGCGACTCAAATGTCCGCGTCCCACATCTCCTTCGTCCGAAGTGACACGGCAAACATAATCAGGGAATTGTTGCACGAGATCCGCATTGAAATTATTGAGCGCCGTCCTCATTTCAAGAGCGTGCTCTTGATCAACACAAAAGACCATTGTCTTGGCGAATCGGTCTGTGGCTTTCAAAAAACCCGTTAAGTGTTTCGCAATGGCCCTAGTCCTCGCTCGCAAGGCGACGATTCGCTCAAAATCCTGAGTTCGATATTCCTCATCGGGGATCTCTCGGCCATAGCGATCCAATTCGTCCTTGCTTGGCCGCCATCCGACTGCATCCCACTGTGTGAGTATGCGATGAACTCGATAAGGAGCGAGAAAGCCGTCGTCGATTCCCTGGCGCAGGCTGTAGGTGTAGAGCGGGTTGCCAAAATATCTGTATGTGTCTCGGTTGTCTTCGCGCAACGGTGTCGCCGTCATGCCAAGCTGATATGCCGGCTCGAAATAGGTAAGTATCTCTCGCCAGTTGCTTTCATCGCGAGCGCTTCCACGATGACACTCGTCAACAATTATCAGGTCAAAGAAGTCAGGCGAGTATTCTCGGTAGAGTCCCGGCCTTCGCTCATCTTTTGCAAGAGCCTGATAAATCGCGAAATACATTTCGCGCCCCATATTCACAACGCCGTTTTCGATCTTCCATCGCGCATCTCCCATCGGAGTGAACGTCTTATCCTTCGGGTCGTCGATCAGGATGTTCCGGTCAGCAAGATAGAGAATTTTCGGTCTTCGAAACGCGTGGGCACGATTCCATCGGGAACTCCACAGCTTCCAGCAGATCTGAAAGGCCACGTCAGTTTTCCCCGTGCCGGTCGCCATGGTCAGTAGAATTCTAAGCTTACCGTGCAAGATCGCCTGGACCGTTCTGTTGATCGCGATCTCCTGATAGTAACGGG
>JAVHWA010000024.1:0-19440 GCA_032160165.1 Acidobacteriota bacterium | reverse complement strand
CATTCCGATCACGCCGTTCATTGGCGTCCGGATCTCGTGGCTCATGTTGGCCAGAAATTCCGACTTGAGCCGCGCCGATTCAATAGCCGCATCGCGAGCTTGCTTAAGCCCGTCCTCCAGGTCGACTCTATCAGTAATGTCGTGTGCCGTACCAAAGAGTTTGACTGGTTTCCCAGTGTCATCGAGGGCTACCTTTACCTTCACGTGATGATGTCTAACCGATAGATCAGGCAGAATGATGCGATGCGCATATGAACTCGGATTGCGTTCCAGAAGAATCTTCGTGACCTCCGCCGAAACCCGGTTACGATCGTCGGGATGAACCAAATTTAGATAACCTTCGAAGCTGGGAACCAAATCATCCGGCTGTATGCCATAAAGGCTGTACAGCGGTACCGACCAACTGGTTTTGTTCAGCGCAATGTCCCATTCCCAGCTGCCCATCAGACCGATGTGCTGGGCTTCGACCAACTGTTCCTCGTTCTTTGAGAGTTCGCTTTCTATCCGTTTGCGTTCAGTGATGTCGCGCGCCACAGCCTGAAAGCTTGGATCCGCTTCGGCGTCGAGTATTAGCTGCACGTTCTGACCCAGCCAAATCTCGCTGCCTTTATGGGTGACAGCGGGGAATTCAAAGTAGGTAGTTTCAATCCTGTCTGTGAATTGGCGATCGTAAAACTCTCTTGTCGCTTTGCGGTAGTCGGGCCGCACAAGTTCAAGGTAATGAAGCCCTAACAGCTGCTGTTCCGGGCGCTGCATGTAGCGAGCGGCGGTCGGATTAGCGAACGTAAAGCGACCGTCGCGATCAGCTCGGTAGATAATGTCGTTTGCGTTGTTGACGATCTGCCTATAGCGATCTTCGATCTTGCGCAGCGCGGCCTCGGCGTGTTTGCGCTCGGTAATATTGGTGTTGATTTCCAGAATCCCACTTGGTGCGCCGTTCTCGTCCCTCTGTAGAGACCAGCGGCTCGCGACAACGATGGTAAGCCCCTCACATGTGACGTGCGTCAGCTCGCCTTCCCAGTTTCCCTGCTCCAGTAGCTGGGCCTCGATCTCCTCCAGGGAGGCGGGATACCTGGTCTGAAAAAGCTCGTGCGTCACTTGCCCCATTGCCGCTTCGGCCGTCCACCCATAGGTCTCCTCCGCTCCACGGTTCCAGAAAGTGATGCGGCTTTCCAGATCTCGGACGAGAATGGCATCCTTGGCCAATTCCAATAACGCCGCCTGTTTCCTTAATTCCTCTGCCACCTTCTCTCGTTCAGAAACATTGCGGGCGATACAAAATATGCTGGCGTTCGGAAGATCAGGTCGTGCGGTCCACTCGAGAGAAACAAAGCTACCGTCCTTATGTAGATAACGATTCTGGAAAAATATGACGGGCTCACCCCGCTTGAGTTGGCCTTCGTAGGCTTGCAATGTCTTAGGCAAATCGTCAGCATGCACCAACTCCATGAAAGGACGGCCCAAAAGTTCCTCCCGCGAGTAACCCAGGACTGTCGTAAAGGAATCGTTGACTTTTTGGAAGTGGCCATCTAAGTCTGAAATGCCAATGATGTCGACAGAGAGTTCGAAAAAATTTCGAAACAGCTCCTCACTGGCGCGCAACTTCTCTTCAACACGCCGCCGTTCGGCCATTTGTTCCTGCAATCCATGATTCATCTTTTCAAGTTCTTCGGTCCGCTCTTCGACTCGCATCTCTAGTCGCACTTGCGACGACTCAAGCGCTTCTTCAGCACGCTTTTGATCATCGATGTCGGTGCAGGTGCCAAACCATTTCATGATTTGTCCCTGTTCGTCACGTATAGCGGAAGCGCGACCCAGATGCCAGCGGTATACATCGTCCGCGGCCCGCTTGAATCGATATTTGATTTCGTAAGGCTGCCCGGTGCGAACTGACTCGCCCCAGGTGTCGATACAATGTTGCAAATCATCCGGATGCAGAACTGGCCCCCAGCCCGCGCCCCCGGTTTGCGCCAGTGTCATTCCGGTGTAATCAAACCAGCGTTGATTGTAGTAGTCGAGCCAGCCGTCGGGCCTTGATGTCCAAACGATCTGAGGCATCGCATCGGCCAGCTGGCGAAAGCTCTCTTCGCTTGATCGCAACTGTTCGGCGGCCTTGAGACGTTTGGTGTCGGTCCGATTCAGCGACCGCGCGCTCAACCAGATGATGACCGCGAAAATTGTGATACTGCTGGTGGCGAAAATCGCGACTCCGAACTCTGTTCCATATAGTCCGGCGCGCTGGCCTGCCAGTCTGAGCCAGCCGAGCAGGAAAGGCAGTAAGACGGCCAGCGGCAAAACGCGTCGCGCCATTAGTCCGCCGCTGTGGCCGATGGTTATGACTGCGACCAGTCCGCGTTCGGGCCGCGCAAAAAGTGAGCTCAAACCAAGAACAAAGAACAAGGTTGCGCTATGTAGCGCCATCGACCGGAAGCCGTAGAAGTGATAAAGCGATTCCGCCCCGTAGGCGTAGCCAATCAACGCCACCATGCCGACGATCATTGTCGCGAGCGAGAAGCCCTCTGAGACCCGCCTCGCAACTCCAGTTCTCGCGTCGCGCAACATCAGTGCGAGGCCGAGAAGAACAAATGCCAGCGCAGTGGCGCCGGACATTCTGCCACCGAGGGAATTGTGGGCCTCAGCCAGCACTGCATTCCGGAATAACAAAGAGTCGATCTTCAGATCTAACCCGAAAAGGTATTCGCTCAGTGTCGCAACACCGGCCAGTGCGACGAAACCCGATAAAATAAGCACGACTCGCCTACGCGCATGGTTGACAGTGCCCCACTGGCCGTTGGCGACGGTAACGAACACCAACGCGATGCCACAAAGCACGAAACAGAGCGCCGCATTGGGCTTCATTGTCGCCTTACCCGGCAAAACGCTCTTGAGCACGCTTAGGTCAAACATCCATCCCAGCAAAACGAAGCCGCCCACGACGACGGTGACTATGCCTGTGGCCAGGCCGAAGAACTTAAAATAGCGATGGTCGAAGTGGCTGGAGGATTGTTTGCTCGGCATAGCAGTAAGCAGTCAGACCCGGAAGACTCGGAAGACTCGGAATCGAGGGAATCAAAACGAAGGGGTGTTCGGACCTGCTGTTGTCGTTGCAGCCGAAAGAGATGTCATGCCCGATCACATCAGTGCAGTGTCTGGAGGTTGGCCCGAGGATGCACTGTGGCGAGTTGCCTAGGCATCCTGGGTACACTGCGTCAAGATTGTGACCCCAGTCGTCGTTGGGGCCCTCCAGCGACGAGAGTCAAACGACTGACTGCACCTGCCGTGCCATGAGAGGGCCTTTTGAACCTATTACGGGAAATGTGCGGCAACGATTTCAGCCACCGGCGAATAATAGTGTTTGGACAATGTTTGGGGCTACGGTGAGGGCGTGGTAACAGTGAGATTAGAAATGGTGCCGAGTGGGCCGAACTCGCAAGCCGCGATTGCTGAAGGTAGGAATGAAACGGATTTAGAGGCCTGCTGATAAAAATCAGAAAAGGCGACCCATGGAGGGTCGCCCTTAAATTCCTTTTCCAATTGAAACAAAATGTGAGCCGGACAGGGATCGAACCTGTGACCCGCTGATTAAGAGTCAGCTGCTCTACCAACTGAGCTACCGGCCCGCAGAGAGCGAATTATACGTGGGCGGACTGAAATGTCCAATGTCCAACGTCAAAAGTCGTTTCAAGTTTCGGGTCTCGAGTGTCGAGTTAGGCACTCGCGTCCTTCCTCGAATCTCAATCCTCCAACCTGACTCGTGCAACCTTAAACTGACTTTGGGCCTTGGACATTGGGCTTTGGACAGTCTTTTATCAACTGCTTCCCACCAACGCGGCGCGCATGGCGTCGCACGAGGGCCAGCGTTGCGCCGGGTCTTTCGAGATCGCGCGTTCGATAACACGCGCCACGCTCTCGGGAATTTCAGGCACTCGCTGACGGATCGGAATGATAGGCTTTTCAAAAATCGCCTTGACCGTTTCGGCAACGTTCGCGCGCGGAGAGATGTCCAGCGCAATCGCGCCCGTCAGCAGACTGTAGGCAGTCATTCCCATCGCATAGATGTCGGATGCCGGCCGCACATTTCGAAAGTCTCTGATCTGTTCGGGCGGCATATACGCAAACGTGCCCGCCACGTCACCCGCCATGGTCACCCCACTCATGCCCGTCTGGGTGAAGCTCTTTGCCAGTCCGAAATCGGTGAGCTTACTCGTATAGTCGGGCCACGTACCGCTGACAAGGATGTTCTGGTCTTTGATGTCTCGATGGATGTACCCCTGCGAATGCGCGTAATCAAGCGCGGCCAGCGACTGGGAGATGATTTTGACGGCCTCCTGATAAGGAAGTCGCCCCCCACGCGCGTCCGCCAGCTTTGCCGCGTCCGCTCCTTCGACATATTCCGTCACAAGATAAACTACGCCCTTGTTTGTTCCACGATCGATGAAGCGCACGATGTGTGGATGCTTGAGCGCAGACGCGACATCTATCTCGCGCATGAAGCGACGGAGAGCCTGGTCTGAAACCGCAACTTCGGGAAGGAGCGTTTTGATGGCAACTGTCTCGCCAGTCTCCTGGTTCCGCGCGAGCATTACACAGCCCATTCCGCCTCGCCCGAGGACCTTTACCATGTCATAACCGGGAACGGGTTGCGGCCGCCTGCGCAGCTCAGTCCGACAGTCTTCGCACAGAAACGTCATGTGTTCGTCCGGCGACGCGGCTTCGGCCTGGTCTCGCGCGCCGCAATTCAGACATTCGACGATGACGATTGCGGGCTGCGTCGGCGGCAAATGTACGTTGCCTGCAAACTGCGCCACCTGGTCCGCGCTAACTTCTACCGCAAGCATTGTCTGACCGCCCTGGATCCTGTCGCCGTTGCGAAGATAGGCTTCCTGCACTTTCTGTCCGTTGACGTAGGTCCCGTTTGTCGATCCCAGATCGCGAAGAAAGCATCTTGGAGGAGCTATCTCGAGCAGACAATGATTGCGCGAAAAGAACCTGTCGTCGGGAAGACAGAGATGTGCGGTGTCGCTGCGCCCGATGAGAAATGTGTCGTGCTGATCGAAGATGAAGCTACGCCCTGAGTGTGGACCGGATAAAACTCGTAAGGTAACCTGCATCTCGATTAATTATGAATGTTGAATTATGAAGTGCAAAGCTCGACCTGCCTCTTCATCCGCCGTCATCATTCACTATTCATCACTCATCAGTTCGGCTCGATCTCCATATCATCGAAAGCCACTTCGTTTGTTTCAGAAGTGTAGAGCCCGACATATCCGCTGGTGATTCCGGCTGTGTCTGTGATGCTCTCTACCAATTGGCCATTGATGTAGAGCGAAAGGCTCGATCCCGACGTTCTCACCTCGATTTGATTGGGACTGGTACCGCGTCTTATGGCGGATGAGGCTTTCCACTCCACGATAGCTTTAGGCTCACCGGCCGCGAAACGAGCGATCTTATACTTTGGCTCCGCTCCGGTGTAGATCAAAAAGCCGTAACCTTCGAGTTGGCGAGTCTGGTTCACTTTTCCGTGGATCACCAGTCCATAGCCGTACTCAGGAGACTTGCCGTCAACGCTTCGCGCGGTCACTTTCACGATGGCGTTGTCACTCTTATAGCGGTCGATGTCGCGCGGAAACATGTAGACGTAGAGTTTCGGCCGTCCCACCATGTGATACTCGCCGTCCTGGTAGAAACTGCCGTACGAAGCTTCGCCGGTGGGCCAATTCTGCGCGGAAAAATCTTCTTTCAGGACTCCGGTGGGCTTCTGCTGTTCGGCGCGGTTGGCATTGTTGACGTTCGTTACTATCGCACGATTGCTATTGCTCTCAACCACCGCGCGGTTCGTGTTCGCAGTTGTGGCTGAACTGTTCTTTCCTATTATTGCCAGAAGCACGATGATGCCGATGCCGAGCAGCGCGACCCCGATTATCGCGCCCACGATCCAGCCCTTTCCCGATTTCCGCGCAGGCGCGGCTGCGTATCCTGGCGAATGGCCCGGACTCCATGCGGGTTGTGCAGGAACCGGCGGATGTGGCGAAGCGACGGGATGAACTGCCAGGGGAGGCGGGCTGGTTTCCCGACCGGGGGTAAAAGCGAGCGTCTTGTAGGGATCGGAATTTGAGTCGAACGAAGCGGGCTGGTTTGAGCTGCCCTCGACGATGAGAAGCGAGGCCCCGTCTTCGAGACAGTAGCTCAAGCCATCATCTGCATATGTTCTATTACAAGCGGGGCATTGTTTCATCTTGATCTCTTGCCATTTACTACTTCGCACCGCGCGAGGTGCAAACCGGCTGCTCAGGTGCGGATAACGCTTCCACACCGTCCGCAAAACCTTGTCCCGGCCGGATAGGGAGTATGGCAGGTTTGACAGAGTATCTGGCCCGGACGCGGCGTCACGTGCGTTGGCGCCAGGCTTGGCCCTATCGAGATTCCGCAGCGACCGCAAAACTTTGTTCCCGCCGCATACATCGTACCGCATCGAGAGCATCTGGTGCCGGTTGTTCCATATCCCACCACGGAGCGACCGCTGCCGCTGGGCGGCGGGGCCGGTTGCGCTGCGTGACTGGGATGAATTTCATTAACCGGAAGAAACGATTTTCCGCCACATCGACCGCAGAACTTTACGCCCGCCGCGAATCGTGACTGGCACTGCGCGCACATCACTACCCCAGGCAAGCTTGATCCCGGTCCACTGGCTCCGCCCCCAATGCTACCGCCGCGAGATGGGGTCATGTGTCCGCTTTGCCCGCCCGACATATGCGGACGCAGAACGGCCTGAATGATCTGTTCGCTCGAGTCCGGACGGATCTCTATCACGCGCTCGTCGTCTGTATCGCCGGCGCGCGAAACCCTCAGGACGTGCCGTCCGGGCGCGATCGATTTCAAAATCACGCGACCCGAGCGGCCAACGCTGCCGTGTCTCTCGTCGTCGACGTAGACTTCGGCGCCGACAGGCGCCATGACAACCACGCGCGAGTCACCCTCAGTGTCATCGTCGTCATCCTCGTCGCCGACCGCTCTCTCCAACTGTTCGATCCATTCGGCGACCGAGGCCGGTCGCTTGGAAACGTCCTTCTCAAGCGCGTGCATAACGGCGTGCTCGACATCCTCGGGAATGTCCGATCGCAGGCCGCTCAAGGGCGGCGGCTCGTTCATGATCTTCTGCATAACGAGCTGCGTCAGGTCGCCGGAGAACGGTGGTCGCCCGCCGAGCATATGATAGGCGATGACTCCCAATGCATAGACGTCCGCGCGTGCATCGAGCTTTGTATCCATCTGCATCTGTTCGGGGGCCATGTACTCCGGCGTGCCTATGATTCCTCTCGAGGCCGGGCCGCTTCCGCTGATGCCGCTGCTGTCGGCGATCGCCTGATCTACTATCTTCGCCAGGCCAAAGTCTCCGACCTTCACCATGCCGTCGCCCGATGCGGTGCCGCTCTTCTTCTTCTGCTGCATGATGAAGATATTTGCCGGCTTCAGATCGCGGTGGAGGATGCCTTCGTCGTGAGCAGCTTCGACGCCCGCCGAAACCTGTCGCAGCAGAGCGAGCGTACGACCGACGCTCAAGGTGCCTTCGCGGCGCAGAAGTTGATGGAGGGTTTCGCCCTGAACGTATTCCATTACGAGATAGAAGACGCCTTCGGGGCTTTTGCCAAAGTCAGTGACGTCGACGACGTTCGGATGGCGAATGGAAGCGGCGGTCCGGGCCTCGCGCTCGAAGCGAGCGATGGCTTCGCCCTCCTGCATATCTTCATCCGAGAGAATATCCGGTCGCACGGTCTTGACGGCGACGCGGCGTACCATCAGGTTCTGATCGCGCGCCAGATAGACCTGGCCCATCGCTCCTCGCCCAAGACGCTTTTCCAGAAGATAGCGACCAGCCATCAGCGGCCCGCCGGGCAGGGTAACCTTGGTGTTCGCGCCGTCCTCGGGACAGACGAGTGCCTCATCTTCGTAGCATCGTTCGCAACGGGGGCATTCGCGCATAGGTACGGGGGTTCTCCGTGCTAGCTCTCAAGCTTTCTGATCAGGCCAGAGTTCCTGCGCTCTGTGGATTCAAAGGGCCTTCGCATACGACTCTGGAGGCGTCGCGAGCGCAGGGATAGAACGCTTTCTGCGCGTCAAATTGCGTTAATGCCGCGGCGGAAAAATGTAGCAACCGAGGCCGAGGCGCAGCGGACTGGGGAAAGGAACTGAGCTCTTGTTTCAGGTTGGCATCACTCCAGCCTTTGTCACCTGTTCGTTCGTGAAAAGAATAAGGCGTCGCACGAGTCCGCGTCAATTGCATAGGGACTCGTGCGACGCCGTCGTCAAATGTGCCTGTGGGGTTCGAGTTAGCCGGCAGCGAGGGCTTTCTTTTGCTCCGCTTTTGCCGCTTCCATCCTCTCGCCAAGCTCCTCGATCTGCTCTTTGGTCAGGACCTTTCGCGCGCTCTTGAACATTTCGCCTTCTTCTTCTTCGACGTGATGTTCGACATTCTCTTTGAGGACAGTGAACTTTGCTCCCCAGGTTTCATCGTCCTTCGCCAGCGCGTCCAGTTCCGCCAGAAGCCCCTTCACGACCTTGTGCTCCTCAAAGGCCTCGAGAGTTATGTCGTGCGTCTCTTTAGCTTCCTTGATCGCGGGATAGAAGATTTCCTCCTCTACCTTGGCGTGAATATCCAGCTCACTCTTAAGCTGGGCAAATAACTCCTCTCGCGTTTTGACACCGCGCTCGGTTGTCGGCTCGAGTTTTTCAAATATGCCGGAAACCTTTTCGTGATCCTTCTTCAGTAATTCAAATGCGTCCATGAGTCGTTCTCCTTCCGCCCTCTTTGATCAAAAGAACTGGTATTTATGCACGCTATTAGTACGCGCATCGGTGACGGTTGAGATAGTGGCAATTATGATGCCGCTTAGGAAGAGAGCGTCCAAAGTCCAAGGTCCAAAGCCCAATTGGCAATAAAATACGCGCTCCCTTCCAAACCGGACCTTGGACTTGGGACCGCTCTATAAATCGACACAACACTCCGCGCATCGCGTGGCCGCGACTGGGATCGGGGAAAGACAACGCGGACAGTCTTTTGTTTTGGCTGGTCCCTCTTCTTTCTTCTTCAACTTGTTCACGTAACGGACGATCAAAAAGACCACGAACGCCACGATCACAAAGGTGATGATGTCGTTGATGAGCGATCCGTACGCGATTACTGGAATATTCCTCTCGGCGGCTTCTGCTATTGTCCTGGGCTTTGGATCGGCCTCGCCCAGGACAAAAAACAGGTTCGCGAAATCGACTTTTCCGATTAGCATGCCAATTGGAGGCATGATGACGTGTTTGACCAGCGTGGTCACTATCTGGCCGAACGCAGCGGCGAGAATGACCGCAACTGCCAGGTCCATCACGTTACCGCGTTTGATAAAGTCTTTGAACTCTTTGAACATTCTCGTCTCTCCTTTATGAGGTCAAGTCGTTACCGCATAAATCCGTGGTTGCGCCATATTCGTGGTCTCGGCGCCAGGTGAGTGACCGTCGGTGATTGTCGGTCGAGCTGGAGCAGTCATTCAATCACTCAATATTTTTTGACAATGAAAGGCGCGGCAGCGGATTCTCTTCGCGCCGGGCGTCTGGTCTTACGGGGCAGAGAGCGCGAAGAGTAGCCGGCATCAAGGCTGCACTGCCTCTGCCGCCGTCTTACGTTTATCCAGTAGTTCTCGCGCCGCGTCGTCTACCAACTTAATGCTGGGGCTGTCGCCCACAGGAACCACGGCAAGCGAAAAGTCAGCGCAGTCCATGACTCGATTGCGGAATCTTGACCGCCAACCGTTCGGTAGCTTTAGCGCGGCCGTCATCCCTACAGTGAACTCGTCAAGCGTCTGCCATTTGAATGATTTGTCATAGCCGATCCAAAGCGACGAGACGCGCCCATCGAGCAGCTCGATCGAAACGGTGCGCACACCATCGTACGTAGACTTATCAATACCGGGTGCGTAGTCGGGGAAGATGTCGACTGTTGTGAAACCGAAATGGTCCGCCGGCTTGATCGCCGATTTGGGACTACGTGCAAGAACCTCGGCCATCGTCATGCCCAGGCGAAATCCGCGCAGTTCCTGAATCGCCGGCAGGTCGGAATGTTTTACGGTGCACCGAGGTTCCTGTGCCGAGATAGTAGCGGCGGAGGTTGTTATCAGCACGAGCGCCAAGCGAAGGTACTTTAAATACATTTTCCAGGTAGTAAACTGAGGGGGCTGAAGCCCAGAGGACAATCGAAGTACCCGCGGCAGGAGTCGAACCTGCGACCTCTTGCTCCGGAGGCAAGCGCTCTATCCACTGAGCTACGCGGGCGCGAATACGATTCTGGGAAGATAACATAGCGAGCCGAGCACGGGCTACCGACCTCTGGCTCGCTGCGACTTGGCGCTCGCTCGTAAGCCGTCCAAATCCGATGGGAAATACAAACAGGATGTAGAGGATAAGAAAGTTAGACGGGACGAACAAATCAGAGAATGACTATTCCTCTTTATCTGCCATCCTCTTCACCCTGTCGATGCTGTTATATTCGTACTCAGACAGTCGAATCTGAGATGGCCGCGCAGCCATGACGGGGCAACACCAGAGTGAACGGAGGATCTGGAAGGAATGATCGTCGTAAATCGTCAACACGCCGCCATACTAAGAACGCCGCACGGCTCAGAGATCAGGCCGCTAATCGATCGCACAACATCTCCCGCAACCCGTTGCAGCCTGGCGGAGGAGGTGCTCCCGGTCGGCGCCGCCGTCGGTCGGCATCATCATATAGGGACGGAAGAGGTCTACTACATCGTTCAGGGAAACGGACGAATGACGGTTGGAGACGAAGTGCGCGATGTGGGCGCGGGCGATGCTGTTTTTATCCCGATAGGCAAGGTGCACTCGCTGGAGAACACCGGCGACGCTGATATGATCCTATTGCTGGTCTGCGGCCCGGGGTATAGCCTTAGCGACCATCACAGTGTGTGAACCGTTAATGGGAAAGCCGATAGAAAAACTCGATGATGAAATAGGAAATGGCGGCGATAGTAGCTGCGATTGGAATCGTTAGCACCCAGGCCCATACAATTCGGCCAGCCACTCCCCACTTTACCGCAGACAGTCTGCGTGTAGCTCCCACACCGACAATCGCTCCAGTGATCGTATGAGTCGTCGATACTGGAATACCGGTCAACGTCGCTCCGAAGAGAGTTACGGCGCCTGCAGTTTCCGCACAAAAGCCACCGACCGGTCGCAGCTTTGTGATCTTCGATCCCATTGTGTGAACGATTCGCCAGCCACCGGTGAGAGTTCCGAGTCCGATGGCCGCATGTGCCGACAACACAACCCACAACGGGATCTCGGGGAGTTTTCCACCCGGGCCGGCAGACATCAGGTTTCCAGCAACCAGTGCCACCGTGATAATGCCCATCGTCTTCTGCGCGTCATTCCCACCGTGCCCAAGCGAGAAGGCAGCCGCTGACAGCAGCTGCCCGCGTCGAAACGTCTTGTCCACTGTGCTGGCTGATACATGGCGGAAGATCCAGTAGACCGCGACCATGAACAGGTATCCCAGTATCAACCCAATCAGCGGGGAAGCAACGATGAAGATAATGGTTTTGATCCAGCCGGAGGCGATCAAAAGGCCGCTGATGCCCTTGTACGAAGCGATCGCCGCCCCGGCATAACCTCCGACCAATGCGTGAGAGCTTGACGTGGGTAACCCCAGCCACCAGGTGATCAGATTCCAGATGATTGCGCCCAGCAGTGCTGCGAGCAACACATTCAGGCGCATGTCGGCCGCCACCAGATTGATGTTGACCAGGTCGCCACCAATGGTTTTGGCGACGCGAGTTCCCAGAATGGCGAAGGCAATGAAGTTGAAGAAGGCGGCCCAGATAACGGCAAGGCCTGGAGATAGCACTCGAGTCGAGACTACAGTCGCGATGGAATTAGCAGCGTCGTGGAAGCCATTGATGTAGTCGAATACGAGCGCTACGAAGATGATCAGGATGACGAAGCCGAGTGCGACAGTCATGGGCGCCAGTTTTGAGTTTTGAGTGTTGAGGTTTGAGTTAAGGACAGAACCTTAGAACTCAAAAACTCCTAACTCAAAACTGTTCTAAGTATGTTTAATGATTACGCTTTCGATGATGTTTGCGACATTCTCGCATCGATCGACCGCGGCCTCGAGCTTTTCGTAAATATCTTTCCACTTGATGACGGTTAGGGGGTCGGGCGCGTTGTGGAAAAGGTCGGCGATGGCTTTATGGTAAATCTCATCGCCTTCGTTCTCAAGTCGGTGCAGCTCCACCAGACGAGGATTTATTCCGTGTGGCTTGGCCAGCATGGAAACAATCTCGTGCAGCTCGACCGCCATCCGCTGAATCACGTCGGCAAAGCGTCGTGCATGATCGGTGCTTTCGCGAATGTCGTACATCACCATGGCGCGCGCTGCGTCATCGATCAGATCAACAATATCGTCAAGCGCGCCGGAAAGCATATAAATGTCTTCCCGATCAAAAGGGGTGATAAACGACTTGTTGAGGCGGGTGGCGATAGAATGCGTCAGATCGTCGCAGGCGTGCTCGATCGTCTTGATCCGCTTGAGGTGCTCGGAAAAATCGCCGCCCTTATGGTTCAGCATCTCTACCAGCGCGCGAGCCGCGTCGTAGATGTAGGACGTCATCTGCGAGAAGAAGTGGAAGTACTGCTCTTCTTTGGGAAGTAGGCTGAAACCCATTGACCCGTTCGACTCCAACACGGACTGATTTACAAGAGAGACGGCAATATAGTCGAACTGCCGCAGGTTGTCTATCTTTGGCCTGAACGAGACCTGAATTGGCGCCGGCGGACTTTGACTTCCGAGAAATTTCAGCAAGCTCTGAATAAGTTAGTGCTTGCATTTTCAAAGCCCGCGTAGCGGGTGCAAGCATAAAGCCTGGGGTGGAGCGTAGCGGAACCCCAGGTTACGTTGGGGAAACGTAGTCGGGAGCCCGCGCAGCGGGCGACAGCTCCCGCCAGTTCATCAATTAGCAGATTTCCATTGCGATCATGAAACCGCTGTCGCCCGCTACGCGGTCTAAGAAATCGTTCCATGAATGGACCTGGGGCTTGCGCCCCAGGCTTTATGCTGACACCCGCATCGCGGGTTTCAGAAACTCAAGATCGCAGGAACTTCTTCAGAGCTTCCGCAAGTTTGTCGCACACTTGTTCTCAAACCGGGCCTTCATCCGCTTCGAGGGCTTCTTGTCGCGGCTCGCGCCTTCGTCGTATGCTTTGACGTTCGTGCTTCAATTTAGGGCGTGCCTGGTCGCGGAAGCCCGCGCGGAACCCGTAATGACAGACAAAAACTATTTCGAGCAGTTCGTGAACCTGCTGGAGACTGAAGCAGCGGCAATTCGCGCGACGACGACGCGTCTACGTCCTGACCAGGTTGAGCGCGCGATCGAGATCATCATATCGTGCGGCGGCAAAGTCGTTCTATTGGGCGTAGGAAAATCGGGCAACATCGCGGAAAAAATCGCGGCCACCTTGACCAGTAGTGGGACCCTTGCACTTTACATGCATCCGTCGGATGCGCTTCATGGAGGGCTTGGGCTGGTACGGTCTGAGGATGTAGTGGTGGCGTTAAGCAACAGCGGCGAAACCGACGAGATCGTCACTATGCTGCCCTACCTCAAGCAGCGCCACGTACCCGTGATCGCGATCGTTGGTAATCTCGACTCGACTCTCGCGCGCAACGCCGAGGTGGTGCTCGATGCGACCGTCGATCACGAGGCCTGTCCACTCAATCTCGCGCCGACCACCAGCACTACGGTAGCGCTCGCCATCGGTGATGCGCTCGCGATGACGCTGATGCAGGAGAAAGGACTCACTGAGGATGACTTTGCTCTAAATCATCCGGCTGGACGGATCGGCAAGCGCCTGACGATAAAGGTGGCCGACCTAATGCATAGCGGCGACAAGAACCCGGTCATTGGCGAGGACGGGGAGTGGCTCGAGGTGATCTCGACGATCAGCCGCGGAGGGCTGGGGGCTGTTAATGTGGTAGACAAAGACGGCCGCCTGCAGGGAATCATCACTGACGGAGACTTGCGCCGCGCTCTACAGAACATAAAGCCCACTGAGCTTGAAAAACTCACCAGCAGTTCGTTCCTGAGTCGTGATCCGGTTATCTCTTCTCCCCAGATGCTGGCGTATGAAGCCCTACGACTGATGGAAGACCGGCCCAGACAAATCTCTGTGCTTCCCGTGGTGGATGACAACGGATATTGCGTAGGGCTTATCCGCCTGCATGACATCGTTCGCAGTGGATTGTAAACAAGGAGAGAAGAAGGTAATGCTCAAGCGCTCACTTGCGATTGTGTTTAGTTGTCTTATTGTGTTCGGCGCCTTCACCGAGAGGCTTCACGCCCAGGCGCCCCAGCGGGACCAAATCGCGACGCGAGTGCGCGAGGTGACCGCGGCACCGGCCGCAGAGGTGACCGTCATCCTCAATGAACAGTTCTTCAACTCGCTACTCGATGTGATCTTTACCCGACTAAAGGCTCCATCTTATCCTCTTTCCCTGACCAGTATCACGCCTGATGAAAGGGCACAATCAGCGGGTAAGGACCGAGCTCTCGCGCATCCAGGTCCAGGTCTCGATACTTGCGCGAGCATGGTCACGCTCCAACGGGAGATGGACGGAGTCAGGACCGCGGTTCGATTTCGCGATGGGAAGGTGGTCGCGCCGCTCGCCTTTAGCGGAAGCTATAACGTGGCATTGATCGGTTGCGTGAACTTTCAGGGCTGGGCCGACACGGTCATCAATCTTGATTTTGATCGATCGCGGCAGAGTCTGAGCGCGCGAGTGAGCGTCGAGGACATCCATCTCAGTAACGTTCCGTCACTGGCGAGCGGCGTAGTGCTGAAACTTGTTCAGGGCTCCATCGATCGGCGGATCAATCCCATCGAGATACTGCCGGCGGCGCAGCTTTCAGCTCGGATTCCAGTGGCGGGCTCGGGCGGCGTGCTCCGTATGCGGGCGACCGAAATACTGCCCGAGGTCGTAGACGGAACTCTACGTCTGCACATCTTTTGTGAATTCTCGCCTGATAATTAAGCGGAGATCTGACACATTGGGTAGTTACCTGTCTGATGAGGATTTTTGCTTGGCGAGCAATGCCCAGCCAAATGTCCATAAGACGAAACTGAGTAAAAACGTAGCAATCATCAAGACACCACTGAAATATATGGTCCAGGGCTTCCATGTCAACTCCGGTCCTCGCTCGTAGTACAAGGCGTCAAAATTCATTAGATCCCGCACAGTAAACTCAGGATTCTCCTTCATTAGTCCACGGCCATAATCCGTCAACGTCCATTCGTAGTTACTGAATCCAATTTGATACCTATATCTGCCGGGCGGATCACGCACTGTGCAGAGTTGTAAAAGAACTATGTAAAGTATGAGCAGCGCGCAGGAGGTTATGAGCACCTTCGTCGCTAGCCGAACTAGCGGAGGCAGCCGACCCGAGCCTGCGTTGCGAGGCGGCTTGTAGTAGTAAGTAATAACGATTACTGCGATCGCAATGCCCGCAGTTAATAAACTTGATTCCTCCAAAAGTGGTGGAGAGTACGTAAGGAAGTAAGAAAGCAGCGGAACCAAAACGCCGACGGACGCTAAGAGGCCAACGAGAGACTTAAGTGTAGATAAATATTGTTTGAAACTTGGATCTGCCATGGTGAAGTTAGGGTACCTTATGGAAGTTCCTCGAGTTCTATGGACTTGTTTTCTACGAAGATCTCGTACGCGGCGTCTTTGGCAGACGTGGGCTGGCCTGCGCGTTCTGCCCAGATGAAATACTCTCCATACGGCATGAACTCTGTGCATTCGTTCGTCGGATGATCAGCAGAGTGCGGGGGCTTTTGCCGTCTGCGCTCTCCTTTGGTTTGGTATCTAATAAACGCGCCGGGGTTCTTCGTAGCGATGCGGAGAGTTGCCTTTCGACCTTGTTGCGCGGAGATCAATGTTATTTGGTCCGAGATGTCATTCCAACCTTCCTCGCTGGGGTTCGTATGCCATGCGCTTATCTTCGCCTGAAGGTCAGCAATCTCCAGTCTCCCTCTCTCTCGTAGCCCTGTCTTCAACTCTGCCTCTTGTTTCTCCCTTTTTAGCTTCATAATTTTCGCTGACTCTTCGGATTCCTGTTGCGTGCGTTCAGCATCTCGTTGGGCAAAGACGTCCATGTTCCTATCGATCTCTTCAATACTCATGCTTGCCGCACCACCGCTTTTGTGAACAGATCCGAGTCTTGCCGACTCTTGCTCCCTTTCGAGCTTCCTCCTTCGTGCGTTTTGACCGGCGGTCGTTATCGCGTTCGTTAATGCCGTTTCTTTCGCCTGCAGCTCCTGCTTTTCTTTAGATCCCTGGACTACGATTTCGTTTGAAATACCTTTTACTGCTTCATTCGCGAAGCGCAGCCGCGCCTGACTTTCAGACAGCTGTACTGAGTTTTGGGCCTGACCATGAGCCAAAGAAAATGCAGAAATGCCAAGGAATATTGCTACACGGAGACTTGTTAAGCACATATGGTTCAGTTCCTCAAAAAGAGTTCATGGGAATCTCTCGATGAAATTCAGATCGTTCGATTGTTCGGAGACTGCGAGTTAGTAGATTCAGCAGAATTATGCGGTAAGACCGTGTCTAAGACTGGTTGTGAGCACAGCTATTGAAGTGCACAATCCTCGCTGGTTTGAGCGACAGCGCTGACGTATATCCCAGCCCCTTGATTTTGTCAATCAAAACTCTTTTAACCTGCGAGACACACTGGATCAGTTACTGAGCGCGCGTCGACAATCTCCCACGCAGTACGCTGTCGTAGAAGTTTAGTCATCAATGCGGCGTGCAGGATGTGACCGCTTTTGTGTGCCGTCACCCGCCCCTGGATCGGAATCCCAAGCAAAGCCAGATCACCCACGATATCCAGAATCTTGTGACGAACGAACTCATCGTTGAAACGCAGGCCGGTCTGATTAAGCATCCCCTCGGCAGTGAGAACTATGGCGTTGTCTAACGAGCCTCCACGAATCAGATTGGCGCGTCGAAGCGTTTCTATCTCATCAGTGAAGCCAAAAGTGCGTGCCGCGGCGATCTCGCGACCGAACGATCCGTTAGTTAGTTCCACTCGGAAATGCTGAATGCCAATCATCGGATGAGGGAAATCAATCACACAATCTATCTCGAATGATTCGGCAGGCTCGATGCTGATATGACGGTCGCCATGCACGATCGAGATCTTCTCTCGCACCAGCAAGCTGCGGCGCGCGACCGGTTGCTCTACCAAACCCGCGCGTTCGATGATTTCGGTGAACTGCTCGGACGAACCGTCCATGATGGGAATTTCGAGGTTGTCAACTTCAATGTAAACATTGTCGACGCCGCCTCCGCGAAGGGCTGCCAGTAGATGCTCGACAGTTGAAAGCATGACGCCCGTTCGCATTAGAGTGGTTGCATATGAGCAGTGCGCCACCCATTCCACGTTCGCCGGGATTTCAAATCCACCGAGGTCAGTGCGGATAAAGACATATCCCGTGTCTGGTGGTGCGGGCACGAGCCGCACGAGGACGGGCACGGCGGTGTGTAGTCCTACGCCGCTGGTCTCAACGGGCGCTGCGAGTGTCGTCTGCTTGATCAAAGTTTGACCCGATGCTTCTCGTCGTTGTGAGTACGACGATTAATCCCTCGTTCGATGGAGCGCGATAATAAGGAGCAAGGCGTGTGCCTGAGGCGGTGATTGATTGTTCTCAGCTAAATTCCAACTCTCGGAGATGGTTGTCGCACGTCCGCGACGCCCGGATCAAATTGTGCGGCGCGGATGCCACAGTGGGAGACTTCTGAATTGAAGGATTGGGTCAGTGATTTGATTTGTACGGAAAAAATTCGCCCGTTACTCGAAGCAATAGCTCAATCGCCCAATGACTGAATGAACAATTCTCTCTGACTTGTCACATCTCCGCTCTTTCCTTATCATCAAATCCAAAATGGCAAGTAAAGAATCCACGACGCCGGCAGCGGGGACTGAACGGGTCTATTTGATAGACTCGATGTCGCACATCTTTCGTGCGTTCTTCGCTCCCATGTCCGGGCGGACCGAGCCACTGACCAACTCACAGGGCCAGGTGACGCAGGCCGTCTTCATCTTCACCAATATGCTGCGCAAGCTTCTGAGCGACGAGAAGCCTCAGTACATCGCCGCCATCTTCGAGTCGGGAGAGAAGACCTTTCGCCACGAGACCTTCACCGACTACAAAGCGAATCGCGCCGAGATGCCAGACGAGCTCGCTTCACAACTTCCATACATCGTTCGCGTCTGCGAAGCATTCAACATTCCCATCCTTGATGCGCCAGGCTTCGAAGCCGATGACGTCATTGGAACGCTGGCGTTGCAAGCGGCTAATCGCGGGATGCAGGCGGTGATCGTGTCGAACGATAAAGACATGTGTCAGCTGGTACAGGATCCCCTGGTCGTATGCATGCGTCAGAACTCGCAAAACGTAAAGCGCAAAGAGCCCGTGCCGCCGATCGAATGGTGCGATGAGGCGTGGGTCGAGAACAAGTTCGGCACGCCCCCGAACCAGATCATAGATCTGCTTGGACTGATGGGAGACTCAGTAGACAACATTCCGGGCGCACCCGGGATCGGCGCCAAGGGGGCCGTGCAGCTGGTCAAGCAATTTGGCTCGATCGAGACAGCGCTCGAGCGGTGGGAAGAGGTCAAACACAAGACTTATCGTGAATCTCTACGCAACAATGCAGACCTGATACGCCAATCGCGCGAGCTGGCGACGATTCGAACTGACGTCAACATAGACCTTGACCTCGACAACCTTAGATCGCGCCCGCCTGATCGCGCTGCCGCTTATCGATTGTTCCGTGAGCTGGAGTTTCAATCGTTGACCCGCGAGTTCTCCGACGCCGCCACGGCTGCCGTGGCCGAAAGCCCCGCCGCGCCGCATCCCTATCGCATCATCCGCAAGCGTTCGGAGCTCGATACGTTTGTGCGAGCTTTGTGGGACGTGGACCACTGGGGGTTTGCTGTATCGGATTCTTCGCCCGTCACCGAAGGCGAACTGGCCCCTACAAGCGAGGCGAAACCACCTGCCGGCATCGCCATTGCAACCGCCCCGGGCGCCGCTGCCTTTATCGATCTGGAGAACTTTGAAGAGGGAACCGAAGCTGCGATTGGTCCGCTGCGTGATGTGCTCTCGAACGGCCTGCTATCGAAGTCTGTCCATGACGTAAAGCGCGCTATCGGATTGCTGGCTGCGATCGGCATCGAGCTCGAAGGTGTGAAGGACGATACGTTGTTGGCGGCCTATCTTCTTGATCCGATTCGCACCAAATACGAGCTCAAGGACCTCGCGCGCGAGGCGCTCGGCGGAGAAGGTTCCGGCGCTCCCGCTGAGGGTTGGACCGAG
>JAVHWA010000127.1:0-92273 GCA_032160165.1 Acidobacteriota bacterium | reverse complement strand
GTTGGCAGTTGGCAGTTGGCAGTTGGCAGTTGGCAGTTGGCAGTTGGCAGTTGGCAGTTGGCAGTTGGCAGTTGGCAGTTGGCAGTTGGCAGTTGGCAGTTGGCAGTACGATTCGTTCACGTCGTCTAAGGATGCAAGCACGAACTACGCACTCCGTGTTCCCTGCTCCTGCTCCTGCTCCTGCCTCCTGCCCCTGCGCCTGCTCCCGCCTCCTCCTCTAAGGTGCGCTGATCGTTCCATCAGCGGCTACATTGACCGCGGTGGGGCCGAAGTCTTCTTGCGAGAGCTGCCTGATGACGTTCGTGGCCGCGCCGTTTTTGTCCAGGCGAGGTCCGCTTTGTCCCTGCTGCACCAGTGGATGAAGACGCCCTCCAAGGAACTCGCCCTGGGGTCCAATGTTGGTTTCGAGAATGACCGAGAGCGCTGTTGCTCCTGCAAAAGGGAACCTGTAGAAGGCAAAGTTGCCCAGCGAATATGCGATCAACCGCTCCTTGTAGACTTCCATCGCGCGAAGCACGTGAGGGCTGTGGCCGAGAAGCAGGTCGGCGCCTGCGTCTATCACAGCGTGAGTGAATGCGCGAAGATTCCCACGCGCGCCTCCGAGGTATGTCTCAGCCCCGTAGGGGACGTGTTGCGCTGCGGAGCCTTCAGCTCCGCCATGAAACGAGACGATGACTATGTCGACCTTGCGCGCTTCAGCCGCTACAACTCTTTTCGCATTCTCGATGTCGAGCAAGTTAAGCGAGATTGGATTGAAAGCGAAGGCGAGGAGAGCGATCTTTCTCCCTTTGACGGTCATGTACGCCACGTCGTTGACGTCGTTGCCGGCGTGAAGGATACCGAGCTCTTCGAGAGTCCTGGCGCTGCTCTCGCGCCCAGCCGCGCCGAAATCCGAAGAGTGATTGTTCGCCAGACTCATCACATCAAAGCCGACATCCTTGAGATATTTTCCGTAGCGCGTCGGCACGCGAAAAACGTAGCACAGCTTTGCGCCGGGGCCGCATTTCGTGGACTCGCCGCTGTCGATCAGCGGACCTTCGAGATTCGCAAAGGCGATGTCCACGCTGCTGAGAATAGGTGCGAGGCTGGAAATCATCTCCGCGCCATCCTTCTCAGGCAGACCTCTTCCCTGATAAGTCGAGCCCATCATCGTATCGCCAACGGCTGCGATCGAGATCGGCTCGCCCTTCGCAGGCGTGGGCGTCGGACTTGCGACCGGCGCGGCCGATGCGGAAGAAGGTTGATTCGCCTTGCTACAGGCCGCAGCGCCGTAGAATGCGAAGGGGAGAAGGAGAGTGAGAAATGTCATCAGCCATTTGCGTGATTGCATAAACTCTTTCCTGGTTCCTTAGAATTGGAGTTGTGAAAATCAGGAGTCGGCTTGTCCGGCGTACTTCTCAGTGCTGGCGTTGGAGATGATCTCGGCGTCGGTGGTGAGAGCCTGGTCCACCAGCTGACGCTGTTCAAGCTCGTGAATCGTGTACGATCCGGTCGAAGGGCTTGCCGACGCGGAGCGTCCCACGTAGTACGGCCGAGAGCAGGCGGGCAATATGTTGGTCAGTCGCGGTTCGACGAAGGTCCAACCTCCCATGTTCTTCGCCTCTTCCTGCGCCCAAACCAGCTGAGTTGCTCCGCTGTAGCTTGCGAAGATCTCGCGAAGTCGCTTCTCAGGGAACGGGTAAAACTGCTCGAGGCGCACGATGGCCACGCGTTCGTCGCCCGATTTCTGGCGAGCGAGATTGAGATCGTAGAAAACTTTTCCGCTGCAGACGACGATGCGCCGCACCTTCTCCCGCGCTTTCATTTCCAGATCATCTATTACGGGCAAGAACCCGCCGCTCGTCACTTGATCGACCGTTGAGCTTGCCGCAGGAAGCCGTAGCAGACTCTTTGGCGTCAGGACGATCAGCGGTCGCATGGTTGGCTGTTTCACCTGTCTGCGCAAGAGATGAAAATACTGGGCCGGCGTGGTCGGATAACAAACCTGCAGGTTGTTCTCCGCACACAGTTGAAGATATCGTTCAGGACGCGCGCTCGAGTGCTCAGGTCCCTGACCCTCGTAACCGTGCGGCAAAAGCAATCCGAGCCGCGAACGTTGTTGCCATTTATCTTCAGACGCAGCGATATACTGGTCGATTATGACCTGCGCTCCATTGCCAAAATCGCCAAACTGGGCTTCCCACAGTACGAGCGCGTCCTGCGCAATCACCGAGTAGCCGTATTCAAAGCCCAGCACTCCCTGCTCTGACAGCGAACTATCGAAGACTTCGAACCCCGCCTTTGGATTCGTCGAGCTTCGAAGTTCAGATAATGGTTCCCAGGGACTTCCTGTTTGGGTGTCGTACATTACGGCGTGGCGCTGGCTAAAAGTTCCGCGCCCGCTGTCCTGCCCGCTCAAGCGCACCCGTTTGCCGTCCAGAACGGCTGACCCAAACGCCATTGCTTCGGCGAACGCCCAATCCATGGGCGCTTCGCCTTCGCCCATACGGGCGCGACGGGCCAACTGGCTGACCATCTTGGGATTGATATTGAAGCCTTCGGGAACGATAGAAATCTTTCGGGTGATTTCGCGGATGGATTCGCGCTCTACCCCGGTCTCGGTCACTGCCGAACCATCTTCTTCCTCGACCGGCGGAGCTAGCTCTTTCAAGGGCGGCTTGTTGACAACGATCTCTTTCGCTCGCGCCAGCACATTCTCATAGTCGCGCACCCGCTCCTGGACCATCAGTTCGACGCCCGCTTCATCAATCACCGCTTCGCGAATCAGCCTTCCAGCGTAGATGGCACGCACGCCCGGATGCGCTTTTACTCGCGCGTACATCAGCGGTTGCGTGTAACTGGGTTCGTCCGCCTCGTTATGGCCAAGCTTGCGAAAACCGACAACATCGATCACGACGTCTTTATTGAACTCCTGTCGGAAGTCGAGCGCGATCTGAAGCACACGGTAGGCCGCATCGGGATCGTCGCCGTTGACGTGGAAGATCGGCAGTTGCGTCATTCGGGCTACATCTGTCGAGTAAATTGTCGATCGGCCCTGCTCAGGCGAAGTAGTAAACCCTATCTGGTTGTTGATGATGATGTGAACGGTGCCGCCCGTTCGATAGCCCTTGAGGTCCGCCAGGTTCAAGGTCTCCATCACAATGCCCTGACCGGCAAACGCGGCGTCGCCGTGAAGCAGCACCGGTAGCGCCCGGTCGAATGATTCTTCGCGAGGCGTGTCCATCGCATCCTGCTTGGCGCGCACCATGCCTTCTACGACTGGATCGACAAATTCCAGATGGCTTGGGTTTGGCGAGACCGTGATTGTGACTTTGCGCCCGTCGACGGTCACTCGCTCGCCGATGGCGCCCTGATGATACTTAACATCGCCTTCATCCGCGGGAAAGTTTGGATGAACGCTCCCTTCGAAGGCTGTGAAGATACGTTCAGCAAAATTCCCCACCACGTTGGCAAGAACGTTAAGACGGCCACGGTGTGCCATGCCGAGGGTGATGTCCTCGACCCCTCGTCTTGACGAGCCTTCGATGAGTTGATCGAGGAGGGGAATAATCGTCTCGCAGCCTTCGAGCGAGAACCGCTTCTGCCCCAGGTACTTCGTGTGCAGAAATCGCTCGAACTGCTCGGCGGCGATCAGCTTGGCTAACAGTTGTTTTCTGATCTCGGGCGAAAGCGGTTCGGGATAGACGAATTGTTTGCGGATCTCTTCGCGGATCCAGACTTTCTGTTCTTTGCTTTGGATGTGGCGATATTCGATTCCGACTTTGCCGCAGTATGCGCGTTGCAGGATATCCAGCACTTCACGCAGGGTGGCATTGTCCTTGCCGGCAAGCCCTCCGGTGATGAATTCGCGATCGAGGTCCCAAATCGTTAGCCCATATGTTTCTATATCGAGTTCCGGATGATGGTGAAGCGGCATCGCGTGTAGCGGATCGATGTCTGCGATCAGATGTCCGCGTACACGATAGGCGTTGATCAGCTCCAGCACGCGCGCCTGCTTAATGGTTTGAGCTCGCGTTTGATCGCCGCCCAGCAGAGCAGGATTGCGATCGACTGCCCAGCGCATCGGAGGATAAGCAATCTCTAAATCGACGAAGACCTGATCGTAGAACTGGTATTCGCCCACCAAAAGCTCGTGCACGCGCGCGAGAAACGCGCCGGACTCCGCACCTTGTATGATCCGGTGATCGTAGGTGTTCGAGATCGTCATCGCCTTACTGATGCCGAGCTGAGAAAGAGCTTCGGGCGCCATCGCCTGGTACTCGGCCGGATATTCGATTGCACCAGTGGCGATGATCGCCGATTGTCCCACCATCAGCCGCGGTGTAGACGCTACAGTGCCAATGGTGCCGGGGTTAGTCAGTGAAACGGTCGTTCCCTGAAAGTCCGCGACCTGAAGCTTACCCGTGCGCGCGCGCGAGACTACATCGTCGTAGGCAGCGAGAAACTCGGAGAACTTGAGCTTCTGTGCATTCTTGATGTTCGGTACCAGCAGAGTTCGCGTACCGTCCTTCTTAGCCAGATCGATAGCGATGCCAAGATTCACGCTTTCGCGTTTGAGTCGCGACGGCTGGCCGTCGATGATTTCAAAACCATCGTTGAGTTTTGGGTACGCGTCCAGGGCCCGAACGATGGCCCAGGCGATAAAGTGGGTATACGAGGCTTTTGAACGTCCGGCGTCTCGCAGGTATTTGTTGACCACGCGCCGGTTTTCGTCGAGCAGCTTGACCGGGATTCGGCGATTAGACGTCGCGGTGGGAACGGTCAGGCTCATCTGCATGTTTTCGACGATCTTGAGCGCGCTTCCGCGAATCGGGACCACGTCGTCATTGGTCGCAGCTCGAGCCGGCGCCTGGGCCGCGGACTGGACCGCGCCCGCAGTCTCCGCGATCTTCTCTGATTTCGCAGCTGCCGATTTGCCATCTCCGTCAGGAGCCGACGTTCGAGCGCGCCCATTATCCTGGCTGGGACCGGCGTCTCCCAAAAGCTCGGTGAAGTAAGCTCGCCACGATTCATCTACCAGCGCCGGGTCGTTGCGAAACCGAGACAGCAGCCCTTCGACATATGTAGCGTTGGCTCCGAAATTCTCAGTAATGAACTGGGATAAATTCGTCTGGCTAGGCTGTTCGCTCAAGGTCTCATCACCTCTGGCTGAATCCTCCGCATTACTCGTTTGATGGTAGTTTCAGCGGGCTATTTCTTTTCGGACTGGATTCCATAGACTATCATCTTCCGCATACGATTGCATCCGGATCAAGGCTTTGCATCGCAATGAATGAGCTCGACCTTATGGAGTCAATCTCGTTATTCCGGGCCGAGAATGCTGTGTTAATCTGGGCGCACAAATTTATACACGCTCGCAGCGATCTGACAGACGGCACAACTTCGAAATGTATTTTTAACGCAGGGGACGCAGAGGGCGCGGAGGAAGGAAAGAAAGAAATCAGCACGGCGGTCTCAGTTCTGAGTTTCTCTTCGCTTTTTTGTTTTTCCCTCTGCGTCCTCCGCGTCCTCTGCGCTTAACTGCTGGCGTCGATATCGTGATGCAGGCGAAACAAGATGACGATTAGATCAAAACACAAGCTAAACGAACCCTCGCGGCGAGATTTTGCCAGGTCAGTAGCGACCACGCTAATCGCGGCGCCGCTGGCCGCCTCTATTGCTAGAGGCCAGACTCCAACCAAGCCCGCGGAGGCAACCGCTCCGCCCAATCCGCAACAAACGCCTCCGGCGCCGAAGCCTTCGCCGCTCGCCGAGGCTTATACAGAAGTCGCCCGCGTAAAATTCGGCGAGAAACTAACACCGGCGCAACTCGAGCAAGTGAAGAAAGACCTTGAGGGCAATGTCCGCGCTGCAGACCGCCTACGGTCCGTGAAGTTAAAGAACGGCGACGAACCCGATTTCGTTTTCAGCGCAGGTTAATCATGCTCTCAGACGACATCCTCTTCTCATCAATCACCGAGTTGGCAGCCCAGATCCGGGCGAAACGTCTCTCGCCCATTGAACTGACCGAAAGCTATCTAGAGCGCCTCGATCGCATCGGCAGACGTCTCGGCGCAGTCGCGACTATCATGCGCGACTCCGCACTGGACGAAGCGCGTGCTGCCGATCAGGAGATTCGAAAAGGCCGCTACCGCGGTCCGTTGCACGGCATTCCTTACGGCGCTAAGGACCTGCTTGCCACGCGAAACGCGAAGACGACCTGGGGCGCGACACCTTATAAGGACCAGCAATTCGATGAGGACGCGACCGTTATAAAAAAGCTGCGCGAGGCAGGAGCGATCCTGGTTGCGAAGCTGGCAATGGTCGAGCTGGCCGGCGGAATGGGATACAACGAAGCGCATGCGTCTCACACTGGAGCCTGCAAGACACCGTGGAACGAAGAGTTTTGGAGTGGCGGCTCGTCGTCCGGTCCGGGAGCGGCGGTTGCCGCGGGACTGGTCGCGTTTGCAATCGGCTCAGAGACGTCCGGCTCGATCATTACTCCCGCAGCGTTCTGCGGCATCTCAGGGTTGCGCCCGACATACGGCGCCGTCTCGCGCCACGGCGCGATGGCGCTCTGTTGGACGCTGGATAAACTCGGCCCGCTGTGCCGGTCGGCGAAAGATTGTGAGATTGTCTTTCAAGCGATTGCGGGACATGATCCGCTCGACCCAACATCGCTCGATGCCAAGCCGCGGCCACCTTCTAAGTCTCGCGGAAAATCAAAATCTCTTCGCCTTGCTGTCATGAAAGACTCCTACGAGAAGGCCCAGCCGGAAGTAAAAGATAACTTCATGCGCTCGCTCGATGTCTTGAAAAAGTTTGCGACGGTTGAGATGGACGTCAAACTGCCGGACTTTCCCTACGGGCCGACGGTGGGAACGATCGTTGACGCGGAAGGGGCAAGCGCTTTTCGCGAGCTGATTGAATCCGGCAAAGTACAAGAACTGGCGTCTCCGACCGGACGGGTCGGTGGCTATGCGGCATCGCTCGTAACCGCTGTGGATTATCTACACGCGATGAGGCTTCGCGTTCTCATGCGCCGCGCATGGAACGAGATGTTTTCGAAATACGACGTTCTCATCGCTCCCTCACGGGCCACTGTTTCATATCCAATTAGTAAGACGTTCGATCAGGCATACTCGAATATCGGCGCGTCCTCACCGATCGGCGCAAGCAATCTTGTGGGCATTCCCGGGATTTCGATTCCCAACGGGTTCGGTCAGAACAACCTGCCAACAGGATTACAAATTATCGGCCCGGCCTGGGGGGAATTCACGTTATTAGACGTCGCCCAGCGGTATCAGCAAGCAACCGATTGGCACAAACATCGCCCGAAGGTCTGAGCGATTGCGGATTGCGGATTTACACGGTGGATTTGTGATCTCGGTTTGCTGCTGAAAGTTGCCTTGTACATCCGGTCTTTCAATCCGCAATCCGAAATCCGCAATCCGAAATCAGTTGAGTGGATTTCGAAAAGACAGATTGAGCTCGACCGGCACGACCCGCTTGAATTTGAAGATGAATTTTTTGAAGTGGCCGAATACGTAAGCGCGTCCAGTGACGGGCCAGACCGCCTTCGGTTGAGTCCAAACGCCGACTACGCCCAGCACCGCGCGAGGCGTGCTGATGTAAATGCTGATGGGTTCCATTAGTGTCTTCGGCCTGTCGTTGGGAAGGTCGAAGGAGTGCTGGTACTCATTCACCGTCACGGGAGTGCCATTCACCGTCATATCTTCGAATGTCAGAAAGTCTACCCGACCTCCCTGCTTGACTGCGGCGACCGTGACCGGCACTTCCAGCGTAACTCCCAGTGGCGACACACCCGCCACCCGAGGCTCGCCCAACTGAATCAGCGAGTCCGTGTCAGTTTCGTCGGTCTTGCTCTCCTCTTTCCCGCCCTGGTTCTTCAGCTCGACTTTTGCAAGCTCTACTTTATAGCCGCGAATCTCCTTGGGGTAAGTAGGTGTTGTGTGAGAAGCGTTGGAAGAGGACGTTGAATCTGAGCGCTGGGCAAACGAAAACGTAGACGCCAAAAGCATCACGGAGACCAGAAGCGTTGTCGCCCATCGCGTCGCTACTCTCTTTGTATTGGTGGATGTCATCTAGTCATTACCTTCCGACCGGTATGATGACGTGGAAAATGATGCGGTTTGCCCAGAAAGCCAATTGAGACATTGAGACATTTGTTCATTTGTTCATTGCGTCATTGATTCATTGATTCATTAGGTCTTGATTGGGCTAGGTAGTTTTTATCGGATATTTTAGGAAGGTGGTTTGATCGGAACCCTAATTCTCTAAGGCCCCATCTTCAAATGACGCAATGACGCAATGACTCAATGATCCAATGATGCAATGATCACTTCCAACAGCCGCGGTAGATCGAGCACCAGCGCGATCGTTCCGTCGCCGAGTTCAGTCGCGCCGCTTATCCCGCGCCATCGTGCTGCGTAGCGACCTAATCCACGGACCAGCGCTTCGGTGGGTCCATCGACCTCGTCGACTACTATCGCTGCGTGGCTTGATCCGTTGCCTTCTCCGTTTGCTACTGCCGCGGGATGCGCGACAATGATCACCGGTACATTGCCATCGGAACTATTCAACGCTCCGGAACCGTGCGCCAGTAGCTTTCGCATTTCCACCAGCGGCACGCGCGATCCACGCCACTCGATGGTGCCGGTCTCAAGATTTCGCGCGACGTCATCCGCCGCGATGAAGCCGGTCTCGACTATTCTTCTGGCGTCGAGACAATAGTGATGGCCTGCGGATCGAACTACGAGCGATGGAAGTAGCGCCAGCGTCGTAGGTATCACGAGCTCGAATGTGGTTCCTCCAGCAGGCTCGCTGGAGACTCGCAGCTCGCCTCCTACTCGCTCGACCGCTCTTTCGACTACGTCGAGGCCGACGCCTCGTCCAGATACTTTGGAAACTGAGGCAGCGGTCGAAAAACCCGGTCGGAAAATAAGACGCAGGGCGTGTTGCTTTGTTAACAGGCGGCCCGCTTCGATGATTCCCTGAGCGGCGGCGGCGCGTGTTATGCGCAGCGGATCGATCCCGCGCCCATCGTCGACCACACTGAGCACGACGCGCGTGCCTTCGCCTTTCGCTTCCAGACGGACCGCTCCGCGCGCTTTCTTTCCGATCTTCTTTCGTTCGGACGGCAATTCAATCCCGTGATCCACTGCATTGCGAAGAATGTGCAGCAGTGGGTCGGCGATAGCATCGGCGAGCACTTTGTCGAGCTTGACGTCACCTCCCGCAATAGAGAAGTCCACCTCTTTACCGGTCGCTCGAGCGGCAATGCGTCCTGCACGGACCGCTCGCTCGAGCATTTGAGCGACCGTGACCATTCGCAGGCCTATCAATCGCTCTTCGATTTTGACCAGGCGTTCGCGAATCGCTTCCGTGCTCTCTTGCACGGCTTCCCTATCGCTGGGCTGAAGATTTAACGACTGCGCCAGCGTCAACGCTGCTGTCGTCTCGACCAGGGTTTCGTGCGTGGCCGAAATTATGCTTTCCAATTCCGTGAGCTCTACTCGCACCTGATTCGTGAGTGACGAGATCGAAACGGCTTCCGTACCTGCTCGCCGAGTTTCCCGGCCTGTCGGTGCCTGGTCTTTCTTTGCTTCCTCACGCTTTTCCACCATCAACTCGGTTAACGAGAGCTGATCGTATCCGGAAACTCGGCCGGATAGTTTCTCTCGGTCGGCCTTCGTAGTGTAGACGATGCGAAAGCTGATCTGGTCCGGGGAATCGCAGGAGAGTCCGGGGAGTGTGGAGATTATCTCGCCATCTTCGGCGAGCGTATCGCTCAGATTGCGAAAACGATCGTCGAAGGTGGAAAGTTCAAAGGTGACATTGACGATATAGAGGCGTGCCTCTTCGGCCAGCGCTTCTCGCAAACGATGTTCTTCGTGTTTGCTTAAACCACGCGCAATCTCCTCAGGCAGGGCCTCGGCGATTTTGTTTCCCATCGAAGGTTCCCGTTCCTCACCACCCTTGAGCGCCAGCTTTCGAAAGAGCTCAATGATGGATGTGGTGTCGGGCTGGGCTTCGGCGCGGGCGGTTGCGTGCAGCGCTTGTGAGATCGCGCCCGCACCCGCGTCGAATGCATTCAGGATGTCGTCATCTATTCTGATCCGGCCGAGGCGCACTTCGTCGAGGAGGGTCTCGAACTCGTGGGCTATCCAGGCTATTGTGTCGAGCTCGAGCGTCGCGGACGAACCTTTGACGGTGTGAATATGTCGAAAGATCCGTCCAACGAGTTCCCGCCGGCTTCGGCCTTCGGGATGGCGCACCCTAAGTGTCTGCAGATCCCCAAAGAGTATCTCCAGCAGGTCCTCCGTCTCGGCCACGAACTCGCGCAGAATGGGATTTTCCATAGGGGAAAGATGAATTCTGAATCGCTAACCGAAGAGGTTCACGATTCATGATTCAGGATTCACGTCGTAGGCCTCAGCCTCGGCGTCTTCATTTGTGATGTGCGCCTGAGGAAACTGTTCGTCTAAATCGCGCTTGATGGCATCGAGTATGCCGTTGATGAATTGAGTGGCTTCGTAGGTTGAGAAGCGTCTTGCGATTTCGAGGGCCTCGTTGATCGCCACGGTGCGCGGGGTGGGTTCGTGCAAGAACTCATAGACGGCCAGTCGGAGGATATTGCGATCGACCACTGCCATGCGCGCGATACGCCAGTGCTCTGCGCGCGAACGAATCCGCTCGTCCAACGCTGTGACGTGCGCAAGCGTTCCTGTTGCCAGACGTGTCGCAAAGTCTCTGGCAGATTCTTCGACGTCTGCGTCACCCAGCTCAGCCCAATAGGTGCGCACCAATTCGTCAGCGCGCGTCTCGGACACATCAGCCGCAAAGAGCATTTGCAAGGCGCATTCACGCGCCTTACGTCTTGAACCCATAATACTTTAGTGATAAGTGATATGTGATGGGTGATGAGAGGAGACCTTGCTCTTATCACCTATCACTTATCACTTATCACGGCCTTATAAAGATTAACCAGCTCGACGGCCGACATCGCCGCCTCAAAACCCTTGTTCCCTGCCTTCACTCCAGCGCGATCGATCGCCTGCTCAAGCGTATCAGCGGTTACGATTCCGTAGATTACCGGGACCTCGGTTTCCATTCCCGCTTGAGCGATTCCCTTCGTAACTTCTGAAGCGATGTATTCGAAGTGCGGCGTCTCGCCGCGAATAATTGTACCCAGACAGATTACTGCATCCCAGTTTCCCGACGCACCGAGGCGCGTTGCCAGCAAGGGAATCTCGAACGATCCAGGAACACGAAAGACCTCCACAGCCTTTTCGTCGGCGCCCAGGCGTTCGAGCGCGTCCACCGCGCCTTCAATCAACCGAGATGTCAGAAAATCATTCCAACGACTCGCGACGATGGCGAAGCGAAACCCTTCGGCGTTTAAGCGTCCCTGATGAATCTTAGGTTGCAACGTATTTTAAGAAGCGCTCCATGGGATCTGAGAGTGAAAGCACCAGAAGTATAAAGAAGGGTGCGGAACTAGCGCAAGCTGTTAGCTCGCGTGCAAACTCAGGTCGAAGCAAAGCCAACTGACGGACTTGCGCTATCGTCCTTTAAAGACTGGCGAGCGCTTTTCCAGAAACGCGCTCGTTCCTTCGCGCATGTCCTCGGTTGCGAAGAGACTGCTGAAGAGCTGCGCCTCGAGCTCTAGTCCTTCCTCGAGCGATAGCTCTGTGCCGCCCAGCACGGCTTGAAGACAAGCCCTGATTGCAAGGGGAGCTTGCACCGTCACTTCGCAGGTAAAGGCCTCGGCTTCGGCCAGCAGTGTCTCTCGCGGGACGACGCGGTTAACCATGCCGGAGAGTAATGCTTCATCCGCCATTACATGGTCGCCTTCCCGCATTCTTTCGACGGCCACTCGCTGCCTTTCTACACTTTTCAGCCGCTGGATTCCCTTGTCAATGGAAACGCGGGCCAGTTGATTCTCAGACAAGCTGAAGCGCGCATTGCTCGACGCGATGCGGATGTGACACGCGAGTACCAGTTCGCATGCGTCATCTGAAAGCGGCCCGTCGATGACGGCGATTACAGGAACAGGACAAGCTTCGATCGAGTCGCAAACTCTCCGAAGCCTCGCGATGGCGGCGTGAGTATTCTTATCCTCGTCATTTGCGAGGACACTTCTGTCTGCGCGGCCGGGAGAAGCTTCAGCACCCACCATCAGCATGACTGCGCGCAGGTTTGTTCGGACAGAGAGGTCATTGAAAATTTGCTCGAGCCGGTCGGCATTCTCTTGCGTTAGTGGATGACGCCCCGCACTCAGCTCGAGTCTGACGCGAACCACAGCGCTATCGTCCCGGTCCTCTAGAACGATTGTCATTTTTTGTTCGAGCTATTTTGCGTGTACGGAGCGCTCCGCAAGCACGCGGACTGTAAACGAGATCGTCACAACTTTTCCCGCGCGTTGAAACTGAGTCCAGATTCGATAGAGCCCGCCTTCAGGAAACATCGCCCCGAATTCTACGTCAGGCCCGCCGCGAGCCTCCTCGCCTCCAACGCCTGGCGGCAACATCTCTGTCGGATGTGAATGTAGATACATCGACTGGTCCGCGTTCAGAATCACGGTGTGTCCCCAGGCTCCGAGATATGGCTCAAGATCGCCTACCGCCTCGCCGGTGACAGCGTCTGTGAGGTGGTATTTGAGTGGGATGAAATCTCCCGCTACCGGTTCTCCACCGCCGCCTAAAGTAAGCGAGATAGTTAAGCCATCGACGGTCCTGGATAGACTCGGGTCGGGTGTTAGGCGAGCCTGCTCCACCTTCCGCGGACGATAGCCCGCCGTTTTTAGTTGACGTCGGATTACCTGCGGCGTGCCATCGACGGGGAAGAAATCGGCATGTAGTTGGTATGACCCGGCCTTCGGCAACACCGTCTCAACGACAAAGCTGCCATCGTTCTCCAGCCTCGGATGGATGTGCTGATACTCGTTCATGTCCTGACTGACGACGAATAGATGGAAAAGCTTCTCGTGATTTAAGACGAAACGCGTCACCTGTGCTCCGGTTTGCGGGTCTCGTATGACGAAGCGCAAGCGGACCTCGCGACCCGCCTTCACTGCGCGAGGCGTCGATGTGAGTTCCAGTTGATACGCACCGCGATTGGAAGGATTGACGCTAACCAGCGGCATCCCGCAGATAGGACACTGACCTGCTTGCGCGTGGTGGACGTCGCGGTGCATCAGACACGTGTAGTCAGCCGTTGGAGCCAGCCGCTCCAGTTCTTTCAGCCGTTGGGCCGCCGTGAGTGTCGCCCATGGACCTCGCGAGACGGTCGTCGGCGAAGGAGCGGAAGCCTGAATCGGGACGGGGACCCTTCCATTAACCCTCGCCGGTCGCTTGCGTTTATGTGTGCGCGTTGAGGCCGGGGCTGCAACCAGGTCCATGTTGCATTGGGAACACTGGCCCGGCCTGGGCGAGATAACATTCGGATGCATCGGGCAAACGTACTTCGCTGATCTATGCACCTGCGCCGAATCCACGTGGAGGAAAGTCGCTCCCACGATAACCGCCAATAGCAGACGTATTAGAAGGCGAGTCCTGAAGTGTGCTTCGTAATTGATCATCGTACTTCTGATCAAACCAGCTTCATTGGTGTTGGGTTTCTGGGATCCTTTGTATAGTCGTAAAAACCGCGGCCAGATTTACGGCCATAGAGGCCGGCCAGCACCATGCGCTTGAGAAGCGGTGGCGGCGCGAAGCGTTTCTCGCGATACTCGTTGAACATGATCTCAGCTATATAGTAGGTGGTATCCAGCCCTACGAAATCTCCCAGCGTGAACGGTCCCATCGGATAGTTGAGACCGAGCTTCATAGCGTTGTCTATGTCGACTATCGAGCCAACTCCTTCTTCCAGCGCGCGCACCGCGTCGAGCATATACGGAACAAGCAAGCGGTTGACGATAAACCCGGAGCGGTCGGTTGCGCGCACCGTCACCTTTCCAAGTTGCTTCCCAAACTCGAGCGCCTCCTCGAAAATGGCTTCGTCTGTAAGGATGGTGCGCACTACCTCGACGAGTTTCATCAGAGGAACCGGGTTGAAGAAATGCAGACCTATGAATCGAAGCTGTCGGTCCTGCGAAGTAGCCGTCATCATCTCGGTGATAGAGATCGACGACGTGTTCGATGCAAAGATCGTCGCGGGTTTACAGACAGCATCGAGTTGCCTGTAAGTTTCGCGCTTTGTCTCAAGGTTCTCGATGATCGCTTCGATGATTATGTCGCAGTCGGCAAGATCGTTCAGCGAAGTTGTCCCAGTAAGGCGACCGCGAATCTCTGCCTGCTGCTCCGCGGTTATAGATCCTTTCTCCGCAAACTTCGCCAGTGATTTCTCTATTCCGGAAAAGCCTTTCTCGCACAACTCGTCCGAAACTTCGCGAACGATTACCTCGAACCCCGCGGTTGCTGCAGTTTGAGCAATGCCTGATCCCATCAGTCCGCAGCCGAGAACACCGACTTTTTTGATAGCCATATGTCTGTTGTCTCCTAAGATTAGTAAAGCTACTTGCCTTCAGCGGAATCCGTTTGAGCCTGAGGCTCTTTCAACCTGACTCCGTATCTCGCGCCTTCAGTTTTGATCAGGTCTATGCGCTTCTTCCGCCATGTCTGAAAATCGACAAGCAGGACCTTTCTGTCCTTGTCCCGCGCCTGCTGAAGGCCTCGCACGTCAGCTTTGCCTTTGGTGTTGAGCTCGTCGAGGCGTGTGAGAAGGCTCTTCAGTTCACCGCGGAGCGCATCGGTCTTTTCGTCGACTTGCGGGGCCTCGTCGAGCTGCCGAACAGCATCGCTGATTCCGCTGTTGTCTTCACTATTGAATGCGTTGACAAAAGCCTCATCGCCAGTCCCGAGTGCATTGAGGTAGGTCATGAATTTCGTCGTTTCGTTCTTTCGCATCTGCTCGAGCATCGCCACCTGGTCGGGTGACGACCTGTTGTTGCTGAAATTCCTCCCCACCATAACGAAGCTGACGACGACGAGAGCGAGGGCAGCGACTTGGACAACGTGCCAAACCACCGCGACCCGAGGCGGCTCGTCGGGACGCTTGTAACTGATCAAGAGTCCGAAGACCGCTCCCGAAGCCAGACCGCCGAGATGGGCCGCGTTATCGATGAACCCCCTCCCGAGAAAGCCTATGAAGAGGTTGATCATGATGACGGGCAACAGTCCCGTTCCGAACGCGCGCTTAAAGCCTTCGGGCAACTCACGACGAAACTTGATGCCGAACACAAAGAGCACGCCGATCAAGCCAAAGAGCGCACCCGATGCGCCTGCCGATGGTCCGTCGGTCGCTTTGAATAGAAACCGCCCAATCGAGGTAGTCGCCAGCTCGGGTCGGACACATAGATAACTCGCAACCACGCCTGCGATACCGGTCACGACCCAAAGCACTACAAACTTCGCGGAGCCATATAGTCGCTCGACGTACGGACCGAGCATCCAAAGCCCATACATATTCACCAGCAGGTGAAGAAGTCCAATATGGATGAAGACGGGCGTCAACAAGCGCCACCACTCGTGATTCACCTGGATTAGATAATTGTACTTAGCCCCGTAAGCTTTCAGCACCGCTTCCTGCGGCTGCCATAGGGCATCATTGTTGAGGCCGCTGGAGGACCACATCAACAAAAAAATGAAGACGTTGGCACTCAGAAAGATGATCGTAAAGATATAGGGTCGGGCGAGAATCGCGCGGGCAAAACGGACCGTTTCATAGTCGTAAACGCGCTGTGTGGGGTGTGACTGCGCCGCGGTGCCAGAAGTCTTGGCAGCGCCGCAGAGCGAGCAGCTCTGTTCGTCTGGCCCGACCAGGGCTCCGCAGCTCTGGCACATAGTTGGACGGCCGACGTAGTTCACGTTTTTCAATTGACCTCAGACACCTTCATCAGATCCGCCGCGGCTTTCACATCCCGTGACCTCTAACTCTTCATCTGCGCACGCTTCATCGCGAGTGAAGGCGGAACCGAAGGAGTGCGAGCGGGTAGTTACTTCTGAGGATTCTACACTGAAGGACGGAAAAAGTTGAAAGATGAATGATGACAGCAGCGGATGGATATTGCTGAACTCGTCCGAGAGGAGGATTTGCTCATCGATGCATTCTATCCATTGACTCATTTGGTCACGAGTGGTCTGTGGTGACCCAATGTTGCAATGAACCAATGGCTCATTGAATCAATGGTGCCATCTCAACGCAGTCCGAATGACCGAAGGCGTTCACCACATCCAGTCAAACAGAATGGGACAGCCTCCCTGCTTTCTCAGATCACACAATACTTTCAATACTTTAGCTGTCGGCTTTTGTCGGCACGCATCTTGTTAAGTCTTCCGTGTCCGCTTGCGCCCGACACGCCAGCCGTCGCGGAAATTCCGCACCATATAAAAGATTCCAGGAGTACATCTTGACGCGAAAACCCCCTTCATTGGCTCTCTTGCTCGCTTTCTCGCTGTTGTCCCCGCTCGCTGGGGCGATTCGTCCAATCGCGCGCGCACAAGCTCGTCCGAATGCCTCGCGTCACATCGTCAATAAAATCAGCGATGACCTTCGTTCGCGCGCGCGAGCTTCACGCTCGGGCAGCTCCGAACGTGCACGAGTCATCCTTAACGTGTCCGACGGTGCGGCAAATGATCAGGCCCGTCATATTCTCGAGGCGAGCGGCGCCACCGTTCGGCATCAACTCGATGCGCTGGGCGTCATCGTGGCCGACGTGCCTCTCGAGAAGCTTGAAGAGCTTTCGTTGAGCGAAGAACTATCGTGGATGTCCGCTGATCAGCCTGTTCGCTCGCTCGCAACCACGCCGGAGAACACCAGCCATATCGAAGTGACGACGGGAGCAAGCAAGATCCTGCCTCCCGACAACACAAAAATGGCCGACGGCGGGGGCGGAAACAAAGTCGGTATAGCAATCGTCGATAGCGGAATCAGCCCCGCCGACGCCGCTGAGTTCGCCGGCTATCAGAAGCAGCAGAGCGGTGGACTATTGGGCCTCGGCTTAACTTCGCAAACTTACATTCAAAGCTACAACCGAATAGCCAAGCGCGTGGATTTTACCGGCGAGAGCACGTCGCAGGACTCTTATGGCCACGGCACCCATACGGCCGGAGTTGCCGCCGGCACAGGACAAGCGAGCGAGAATTACGCGGCTACGCATGCCGGCGCTCCAACTTACGGCGGCATCGCCACAGGCGCGAACCTGATCGACGTACGCGTGCTCAATTCCACCGGAACCGGAACGGTCTCGAACGTCATCGCAGGTATCAATTGGGTAATTCAAAACAAGACCGCTTACAACATTCGGGTCATCAACCTGTCGCTCGGCACGCCGATCACGCAGAGCTACAAGACTGATCCATTGTGTGTAGCGGTGGGAAAAGCGATCGACGCAGGGATCGTGGTAGTCGTAGCTGCAGGAAACTGGGGCAAAGACTCTGCAGGGCAAACGATCTACGGCGGGATTCTTTCCCCCGCAAACTCACCACGAGTGATCACAGTCGGCGCGAGTAATACGCGGCAGACTGCGATTCGTTCGGACGATACTGTGGCCAGCTATTCTTCTCGTGGTCCGACGCTGGTAGATGGGATAGTCAAACCCGACCTGGTCGCGCCCGGCAATCAAACCGGGGCCGCCGAGACCGCGGTTTTGTCGCCGACGGCAAGTTACTCCTACACGATAAGCGGCGGGGGTGGTTTGATCGGGGGGCTTCTCGTCGGTGATACCAGCACCAATACGCCACAGGCCACTGGGACCTATCAAATTCTGAGCGGCACATCCTTCGCCGCGCCGGTCGTATCGGGCACAGTGGCCCTGATGCTGGAGGGAAATCCATCGCTTACTCCTCGCCTCGTGAAAGCCCTTCTGATGCGGACGGCGCAACGGCTACCCGTTTACGAACGGATGGTTCAAAGCGGTGAAATGTCATCCTTCGAGCGGGTCATCACGGAGGGAGCAGGCACACTTAACACGAGCGCCGTCGTCAAGCTCGCGAAAGCGGTACGTAGCGATGCCAACCGCGCGGCGAATGGCGAGAACCTGTTAACGCAGACGAATGTGACCTACAAGACACTCGGACTGACCGAGCCGATAGCGGGTGAAGCAATTCCGCTGAACAACGGTCTCGTCTGGGTCGAGGGCGTTGCCTGTACGGATCGCCTGATGCTGACCAGTGGGTTTCAGCTCACCGACAGCGATGTGCTTAGCAGCGGCTTCGTGATCGCCAACGGCTACATGAATCCCGACGGCAGCTACGTGTTGCCTAATGGATTTGTGATTAGCAGCGGGTTTGTGATTAGCAGCGGCTTTGTTATCAGCAGCGGCTTCGTCATCAGTAGCGGCTTTGTCATAAGCAGCGGCTTCGTCATCAGTAGTGGCTTCGTCATCAGCAGCGGCCTCGGTAGCGCAGATGGAAGCCTTAAGACGGGGACGACCTACGGTTTGAGTTTTAGCAATGAGGACATCTGGGCCTCAAGCCTGATCGATCCTGCTTCGGCAAGCACCAACGAAGAACAGGTGATGATTCTCGGAGAAGACGCCTTGCCATACAACGTCAAACGATTGTCGAGCACGAGTCCACTTTATCCTCGTCCCTAACTATTTCATTTGAGCGGACGCCATTTGAAAGGCGTCCAAGGATTTCTCTCGAGGAACTTGAATGCCTAAGGCGCGCGCTGCGAAAAAAGATTACTTATACAGGATGGCAGTGATCATTGCCGGCTTTACGGTGTGGCTGATCGCTTCCGCGTTCTTTGCATTCACATATACCTGGCAAGACAAGCTGGTGATGCTGGCGCTGGCGCCGCTGGTTGTGGTCACAGGTATGTTTCCCAACACCTTCCCTGTTCCCTCGGCGTTGAAGTGCTCGCAAGAGAAAATCAGTTTCACGCTGACTGACGCGCTGGTATTGCTTGTCGCCTGTCGCTATGGCATAGCGCCGGCGATTTTCGTGGCAGGTATCGAAGGCTTCACTTCATCTCGACGAACGGTAAGCCGTTTATCAAGCAATCTGTTCTCGTTCGGGATGATGGCGCTGGCAGCCGGATCGAGTTCATTCGCGCTCGCCTCGGTGCTTCGATTCGGATTTGGGGAGCCCGCATCCTTGAGTCGGAACCATACGTTCTCGGCGGCGGCGGTCTCGCTTCTGGTTGCCAGTTTCGTGCATATCATCGTTAACTCCTGGCTCTTTTCGGTCTACTTCGCACTACGCGAAAGAAGCCCCATTTGGCGAAACTGGAAACAGAATTTCCTCTGGGCCGTTCCCATTTTTCTTCCCACAAGCGCGGTAGCGAGCGTCATGTATCTGACGCTGCAATACGACGCCCTGGTGATGTTCGTGGTTGGCATCCCGGTGCTGGTCGCGCTCTATTTTGGCCACAGACAATATCGGACCAGCGTAAACGAACGAATCGCTGTAATGGAGAAAGCCCACCGCGAGACTATTGAAGCGCTCGCAGTGGCGATCAACGCCAAGGACGAGGTTACCCACGAGCACGTCTTGCGCGTTCAGATTTATGCCGCGGGCGTCGCACGGATTCTGGGATGCACTCAGGCGGAGATTGAAGCGTTGCGCGCGGGCGCTCTTCTGCACGACATCGGAAAAATCGCCGTCCCGGATTTCATTCTCAACAAACCCGGCAAGCTGACTGCCTCCGAGTTCGAGAAGATGAAGACGCACACCATAGTGGGCGGACAGATTCTCGGACGGGTGGAGTTTCCCTATCCGGTAGTCCCGGTCGTGCGGCACCATCATGAGCGCTGGGACGGTCGCGGTTATCCTGATGGCTTGTCCGGCGAGGATATTCCTCTTACGGCGCGCATCCTGTCGGTAGTGGATTGCTTTGATGCCGTCAGAGAGGACCGTCAATATCGCAAAGCGATGACGCGCGAAGAAGCGCTCGAATTCATCATGAGCGGAAGCGGCAGCATGTACGATCCCCGCGTCGTCGGTACTTTCATCACACACTTGCCCGAGTTTGAGGCTGAGATTCTTGCTCACCGAAACACGCCCGCCCCGACTTATGGTATCGAACCGATCGAGGAGCTTTCGGACGCAGCGCGGCTTGTAACTCCTGCGGCAGGATTGGCCGAGACTGAGAAGCAGCCTGCCGAGCAGGAATTCTCGGTAAAGGAATTACGCCTGCTCTATCAACTCGCGCAATGTGGAAATGCACTGGCAGGACGAGATCAGTTCTTAGCTGTGTTCACGGAAAAGCTCCGCGATTTAGTTCCCTACGAATCGTGCACGGTGACGCTGGCGACGCATGGCGACAACGAGAACGTGGTTGCGCACGCTGCCGGTGTGAATTCTGATTTGCTGATGGGCCGAAACATTTCCATAGGCGAGGGTGTGACGGGTTGGGTCCTGGCAAATCGCCAGCCGTTCTGCAACGCCGATCCCAAATTGGACCTACCGCCGCAGTTTGCTGATGAGTTCAAGGACCTTCGCACGCTCGCAGTTTTTCCCCTGGTGACGGGGACGGAAATCCACGGTGCCATCACGCTGTATTCATCGGCGTTCAGTGAGTACGACGCGGACCATCGACGATTGCTGGGAGAGGCGGCGAAGCTGCTGGCAGGCGCACTATCGATGCCCCGAGAACGGATGAGCGCTGATTTTGCACGGATTGAAGCGAACAGCCGCGGAAAGGAAACCCTTGTTCCGGTCGCGCCTGGCTTGATGTAGAGGAAGTCCAAGGTCCAAAGTCCAAGGTCCATAGTCCGAGAGTGAACGCTTCAAGTTGCAAGTTCGGTGTTCGATAAGAATCTGAAACCTGAAACTTGTGACTTCGAATCCGACTTTGGACTTTGGACCTTGGACCTTGGACGCTTAAGGCTTACTCCACTTTTCCTCGAGCTTGGATTTCCCGCGAAGTCCCTGCAACATTGCTGACTTCCACCGGCGCACGCCAAATCAGCGTCTTGATCTTGCACGTACCTGTGTTGTCTTCACGGCAATAGTAAAGCGTGAGTTGTATGCGAAGCGCAGCTTTCCCCAGATCACCCGTGCGCAGGGGAATACGCAGCGGCAAGCGCAGGTCTTTCCACGTATTGTTCAGTGTCTTATCCCGCCATGCAGGCATCCCTGTCTTTGGGTCCGCTCCCAGCATCAGATGCTGAGGTCCCTCGTCAACCGAAATACTAAAGCGTTGTGGCGCTGACGAGTTGAGATGGTATCCGGCAGGCAGAGTCACATCCACCAAAAGCGAGCCTTCGCTTTTTGCAAGCAATGACTGCCCCGTGAGCGTGATTTCTTCCGAGTTCGGGGCAGCGACGGTTGCATCCGCTTCGGGTTGAACTGATGCGGGCGGCTGCAGCCCTTTGATCTTTAGCGTTGCAACAGCTTTCGTCTTCAGATCGATGACGCGGATCGCATGGTTGTTCGTGTCCGCAACGAAAAGCTTTCCCCCAGCGATGGTGAGTCCCCCGGGTTCGTAGAACGAAGGCGCCTCCCCATCCATCTGCCCCGGCTTTCCAGTGCCGAAGAGCGGCTTGACGGTGCGCGACTGAGGATCAAACTGCTTGATCTTATGATTGTAGGTGTCCGCGATCAGAACCTTGCCGTTCAAAAACGCCAGACCGAGTGGGTGCTGCAAGCGAACGTCATCGCCTTGCCCGTCGACATCGCCAAAGTCGAAGAGGTTTCCGCCGGCTAATGTTCGAACCTCTGCCTTCGGCGAGTTGAGATCGATTCCACGTATGACGTTTGATTCGCTGTCCGCAACGTAGAGTCTTTGTCCATCGGTCGCCAGTCCCGAGGGTTGCGCAAAGCCGGCCTTTAATAATTCGCCGTCAAGCCGCGCTTCGCGCCCGGAGCCTGCAAAGGTTGAAACCTCATGCTTATCCAGATCAAGTTTCCAGATCTGATGTGGTCCGGCCATCGCTATGTAGAGCGTGCGCCCAACGAGTTGTAAGTCCCACGGCGAATTAAGCGGAATGGTTCGCGCGGGTCCGTGCAGATTGAAGTCTTCCATTTGCTTGCCCGTGCCGGCCACAGTTTCGACGTTGCGAGTCTTCAGATCGACACGACGAATCAGGTGGTTCTCGGTGTCCGCCACGTAGAGCGAATCGCCATCAAGCGCCAATCCCTGCGGCCGGTAAAAGCTCGCTTGATCGAAGGGTCCGTCTGCGGCGCCGCGTGCGCCAGTACCGATGGTTTCGATCAGAGTGCCGTCGAGTTTCGTGACGACTATTCGGTTATGATTTGAATCCGAGATGAAGAGACGCGCGCCCTTCTCATCCGCCAGGACTTTTCCGGGAAACGCGAGTGGAAGATCGCCCACCTTGGCTCGCTCGAGTGCAAGGCTTAGCGGTTGCTCGTTGAGCTCGCCTCTCTTTCGAAACTCTTCGATGGTCTTTCCGATCGCTGTATCAAGCTGATCGTAGTTCCCTTCGCCTCTGACGAATCCGAGAATGTAGCCGGCGGGATCGATCACGTATTGCGTGGGCCACGCGCCCACGTCGTAGGCGTTCCAAATGGCGAAGTCCGCATCATTAATAATCGGATGCTCTATCTCGTAACGCAGGATGATGCGTCGTATGTTCTCGGTGTCTTTCTCGTTCTCGAACTTCGCGCTATGCACTCCGATGACGACGAGGTTGTTGGCATATTTCGCTTCCAGCCGTTTGAGGTCCGGGATAATGTGCATGCAGTTCACACAGCCGTAGGTCCAGAAGTCGAGGAGGACAACCTTGCCTTTGAGCGCGGCCAGCGAAAGCGGCTTGTCGGTATTAAGCCAACCGCGCCCGCCTGTAAGTTCGGGAGCGCGAACGCGGCCTTGCTGAGGAATAGACATGACGGAAGCGCCTTTCATCGCGGAGGTGTTCGTCGATGCACGGCTGTCATAAGGCTGCCCGTCGAGCAGTATCGAGGTGAGCAGCGCCATGCCGATTATGAGACGTGTGCTGAGGCAGTATCTTCGGGTCATGTTATTGATAGAACAAATCCAGGCCCTCTATCAGCCGATCAGACATACCTCGGAACCTAGCTTCATCTTTCCAATCTGAGAAGTCTAAAATATTGTACTCCATGATTTGTTCTCGCAGTCGGTCGGGCCAAGCACAACCCTTCCAACTATCGTCGAGCGCAATTGGACACAGAGTGTCGCGCTTTGTTTCTAGTTCAAGTTTACGAGCGAGACGAGCTTCATGCTCTACCCAATCGCTTTCAACCGAATGAGAGGACAGAACTAACAGCACAGTCGGGTTGAGGCGGATGGCGCGCTCTATCTGTCTTTCCAATCGGCCAGCCGTAGCATGGTGGGTGTCTCGCCAGAAACGAATGCCTCTTTCGTTTAGATATTCTTCCATCATATCGACGAAGGGACTGTCTGAATGGCTGTACGAGATGAATAGGGGGTTAATCTGGATGGCTTGATGCGCGCGTAGATCGTGAACTCGGTAGAGGACATCAGTGATCTCTTCATTGCTCAGCTCACGTTTGAACAGCCTTACATTCTCAATCTGCCAATCACTTAATCCACAACCCCGTAAGAAGGCTTCCGGGATCCTCCCATTTGATTTATAGAGAGTATCAATCCCAAGTGAAGACGGTCCAACATGGCTCACCGTCTCAAGCCCCTTTACAGAACTAAGATCAATATCGGAGAAATTGGTCCTGCCTGCTTCGGCATTCGTCAAATCCGCGCTCGAAAGTAAGGCGCCGCTGAGATTTGCTGATGATACTCTAGCGTTATATAGATTCGCGTCGGTTAAAGTTGAGGCGCTCAAATTTGCATTTCTTAGATTGGCTGAATGAAGATTCGAACCGGTAAGATCAGCCATAATTAAAGTCGCATCAGTAAGAATTGCCTTCTGTAGTCTAGCTTTTTGAAGTTTCGCACCTTTGAGATCAGCTTCTATAAGTACCGCTTCACGGAGGTCTGCCTGACTTATTAATGCTTGTACGAGGTTACTTCTATTCAGATCCGAACCGAGGAGATTTACTCGTCGGAAATTTATGCGGCTTAACTGTGCTTCAGGAAGAACAACTTCGCTTAGATCAGGCTTTATCTGAAGGTGACCTTTCCTCCACCTATTCCAAGCCTCAACGCCCTGTTTAAGGATCTGAAGATGTTCAGGGTTAGCCATCTGGTTCGTTCCGGTAATGGTGAAGCAAATTGATTGTGTTTGAACTTCCAGCCGATCTGGAGAAGCGCGGCGAGAGCGCTCCTGGCTTTTCGCTGAGGACCATTGGCTCACGCTGCGGCGAAGGAGATCGTCACAAACTCCTGCGCGCTCTCGGAGTGTTCAAGCAGGTCTGCGAGAGTGCGCAGCGCAAGCGCCTGAACCCTTGCAATGGCCTCGTGGGATGTTTGGCCATAGGCAAGAACGCCCGGCAGTTCAAGCACCCCGGCGAGCCACCGACCATCATCCTCACGCTCAAATTCGACGGTAAACTTCATCTGCGAATACTTCGTGATGATCCTATCATGGGATCCGGGAAGAATGGAGAGCGAGTGAATACTCGATGCGAAACTTTCACACGATAGCCGATAGCGCTCTTGATCATTAGAGCATCGTTTCGGTACCGTGAAAGCAATGAAAGAGCAGATCATCACCTCATCTTCCAATGTTATGGGAGGCACTCCGGTTTCGCTGGAACGAGAGTGCCCGTTCAATCGCTTCTCGACTATCTCAAGGCCGGAGAATCCATCGATGATTTCCTGGAAGGATTTCCTACTGTTACCAAGATCAGGTGATCGCGTTTCTCGATGAAGCGGAAGAGCAGATCGCCAGGATGGTTGGCTTAGAGTGAAGCTGCTTTTGTTGGCCTGAGAAACGCTTCTATCCTATTTCTTATCGCTTCCGAACACCTTATTCCTGGCGACGTCGAGAACGGCGACGCCCAATGCACCGCCGATCACACCCGATAACACAGCTAACGAGTCTGGAACCTTCTCCAGGTCAGAGTAGGGTACAGCCGATATGAGTACCCCCACGACTCCAGCGAGGGCGCCTATCGCGCCACGCACATATAGAGCAGCAACCCGCTTTTTGGGAAGCGTTGATCGTACGTATCCATTAAGAATAGTTAGCAACTGCGCGAGCAGGCCCCCGGCAATCGAAAGCATTATCAGTTTGACAGGACGAGGGACGTCAACCTCCGGATAACGAATGAAGTGCGATGCCATACCCCACAGCGAGGCAAACACCATCGCGTAAGCGAGAAAGGCGATCGCTACGGCTTGAGCAGCAGAAATAGAGCGACGACGCGCGAGAAGAGTAGAACCACCGATGCAGACTAGTAGAACGAGTGCGGTCGCTATCCACCATCCAGTCCGCATATCCCTCCTCCTGTTGACGAAATTCAGGTCGACGTCATATGGGGGGGGGGCAACTTCACTTCGTCTGAATTCGCCCCGATCGACGCCTTCCGGGACGGCCCCGGCAAACGAATTAGATCTCAGTCTTCCTACGCGCGATCAGTCGCAGCAAGCCATTGATGCCCAGATGAAGCAAGGCATAGACAATGATCGCAATCACGATGGGCAATGCCAGCGTGTAGCCGCCCTCGGCCCGTGGGCTTGCGACTATACCGCGAAAGGGCGCGTAGAACGGGTCTGTTATTGTGTAGATGAACTGCACGAATCCGGCCGTTGGTCTGGCCGCCAACAACGCGAGCAACAGACGTATTGCAAGCAGCCCGTAGATGACATAAAAGATGTAATCCACCACCTGCGAGATCCGCGCCATGCCGCGCGCCCGTTCGACTTCGCGGTCGGTTTCGACTACTTCGTTAATTGCCTTACCGCGAAACTCGCCGGCAACCTGCTCCATCTTCTGCGCCTCAGACGGAGTCGTGCGCTCAGCACGCGAAGCGATCTCCGCGTTCACATCACTCTCAACCTGTGCCTTGACCGATTCATGCTGAACTTCACGCCGAGCTTCGTCGGCAGCCAGTTTGTTGTCTTCCATCCTATCCTCCTACCTCGAACATCGCTTATCTGTCCATATATGGCCTCGAGGGTAATAGAGGGGCAGATGTATCGCGGTCACGTTACGATGAATGAGTGTCAAAGCGTTCACGGGACCGTACGCGAGGGGCGCGAACTTCAGAGCACGCGATTGAAATGAGGCGGCAATAGCCACTAGTCGGATATGTCTTTTGGCAGAACCCCGCGCATCGCTCGTTGACGACGTTGTTTGATGAGCTGCATTGCGTCAGGATTAATGTGCCCGTTCGGGCGAAGGCGGTTTTCTAGCGCGCTGAGAGACCCGCTCTCTTCGAACGCCAGGATTTGAGCTGTTCCTTGATCATTAATCGTCGGCTGCTCAAGGTGGCCATATGAAACGGCACGACGCAGCCACAGCGATCGCAGTCGGCGTTGTCGCCCATCATGCACTTGCCTTTCGGTTCACCCGTAGATCCAAGTGCAAAGGCCTTTAGTCGGAATTCACAATTGTCTGTGACGCGTCTGGCGTTTTTCGATTTCATCAACTCCAAAGTCGAATCCATCATATTAATGACACCCGGATATTTCTTTTTCAATCCCAGGAGTTGATCGATCAGCCGATCGCGCTCCGGCCAGTCGAGCCAAAGCGTCTCGTCGAGGTTTGTCACCGGTGTGAAAAAGTCGAAGATGATGCCGCCGCGCGCGAGCGGTCCCCACTCCTTGATCAGGTCCTCGACGCAGTTGGCGGTGATACTGGTCAACACGCAAGAGATCTGGATCCGCAGATCAGGATGGTTAATTACGTTCCGCTTAATCTTTTGGTAGATGCCCGGGGCGCGCATTCGACTGAACGCCTCCTCGGTTCCATCGATTGAAATCACCCACGTGCAATTGTCCCACGCCGGCAACTCAACGGTGCCATTCGTGACGATGGTGTTATGCTTGAAATAGTGCCGCCCGACTTCGATCAGTTTCTTGCGCATCATCGGCTCACCGCCCACCCATGTACATAGCATCATCGGATGCCCGGCGGCTTTCATCTCTTCAAGCTTTTCGACCCACTTCTCGATTGAAAGCTCTTTCTCATTGTCGTGATCTTCGGCGAAGAAGTAACAGTGTTCGCAACGCAGGTTGCAGCGATTGGTGACATCAATCGAGCCGACGGCGTATTTAGGCAGTCCGAAGACGAACAACCGAGTGAAGTTTCCGAAGCGGCGAAGGCGGTTGGAGAGATTCATATACTTCGAGTCATTAGCCAGCGTATCGTAGCATCAACCGGGATTTTCGGAAACGCTGTCGACAGCGGATCGGTTGGTGAACTGCTCCACGCTCCCTCCTTGCCCTTCATATATCCGGCATGTTAGAACCGCTCTTGTCCCCAGCTTTGCCGTTCCTCGATCAAAACCTCTGTCGAACGCGCCATGAAGCTCTGTCAGACCTGCAACTCAACCGCCGCCGACGAAACTAGCTATTGTCCGCACGATGGCGAGCCGCTGGTCCCTGACCCGCTGGCTACAGCTCTGCAGATTTCGCTTGGCACAAAATACACTTTGACGAAACTGATCGGTTCGGGCTCGATGGGTGCCGTTTATCGCGCTCAGCATCAGAGTCTCGATGAAGTGGCGATTAAAGTCATGCTCGGCCCACCGAGCAATCAAAAACTCTCGGAGCGGTTCCTGCGCGAGGCGCGCGCGCTAAGAAAGCTGCGTCATCAACACTCCGTTCTCGTCTATGATCTCGAGCGCTCGCCGACCGGCCTTACCTACATGGTGATGGAGATGGTTGAGGGCCGAAGCCTTCGCGATGAGTTGAAAGCGCGCGGGCGCCTGCCGCTCAACGAAACGATGGAGATTGTGGAAGCCGTGTGCGGCGCGCTTCAGGCTGCGCACGAACGCGGGATCATTCATCGCGACCTTAAGCCGGACAATGTGCTTCTGGCCGAGGAGAAAACCAACGATGGGGAAGTTTCCCAGCTGATCAAGATCGCAGACTTTGGCATCGTTAAACTTCGTGGGACGCAGCAGGGCGGCGAAGAGGCTTCCATGCAGTTAACCAACCACGGCATGCCGATCGGGACGCCTTTGTATATGTCGCCGGAACAATGGTTCGGCGACGGTCCCGGCTTTACCGGTCTGGATGGCCGCACGGACATTTACGCCCTTGGCTGCACTATCTACGAAATGCTCTCCGGCCGCCCTCCTTTCCTTGGACATACGACGGAAGAATTGCGTCGAAGGCACCTTGATGACGCGCCTCGACCCCTTAATGAGATCGTCCCTCAGATTTCTGAAGCCGTCAGTCGAGCAGTGCTGCGATCGCTGGAAAAAGACAGAGACCTGCGGCCGAGTTCACCGGAAGAATTTGCCAACGAACTCCTCGCCGCCTGCGGCGGAAACGCGAAGGGTTCACTTAGAGAGGCGCGCTCTTCCGCAGGTTCGAACAATGACTCGTCTGGAAACCCAGAAGATTCGATTAGCGCTGACAAGCTCAAGGAGTTCCAAAGGACGGAAGAGTCGGTTCCGTTTCTTAGAGGGTGGGCAAACGAAGAGGCCAGGGAGGCGATCGAACACGTGCGCGATCTCCATGTACAGGCTCCCCGGCAGACGGCCACAAATCGGCCATCTGAAGAGCGGGCTGAGGCGAGACCTCGACCGCGGCCACCTGAAATCACAAAAGAATCCAAAATAAGGCCTCGCTCCGCGCCCGCAGCGGAAAAGCCTTCTGCGAGGAAAAAGGCCATCACGCCGGTTGTGGAACCGGAGTTTCAAGCTGCGCTTCTCCTGGAGAAAAAGCCGCAGCGCCCGGCGGCAAGCGAGCCCGCGGCGGAAGCTAATGGCGAGATGCGCGAGTTGCTCCTCGCTTATGTGGACGAGAGATGCATTGGCCTCTTTCTGGACGAAACGGATGGCGTCACTGAGTGGCGGGCGCCGGTTCCCATCCCGTTTGCCCCAGCCGCTGTGCTGGGTGTCGTAAGTGTTCATGGGCGGATGTTGACCGTGCTGGATCCGCTGGCGACGTTGGGAGAAGGACCTGCTTCTGCTTCTCCCGCCTTTATCATCGCGCTACGCAGCGACGAACAACTCGCTCTGGCTGTGAGTCGAGTCGATAGCCCGATCAAGATTCAGCGAGAGGACATCACTCCTTTGGCCGGGGATTCTGAGGGAGGTTCCGTTCGCGGAGTCATCGCGAGGTCCGAAGGGACTATTACGGTCCTCGACACGCGAGAACTGTTTGCGGCAGCAGCGCATGTATCAGAGCGACGCCGTCAGCGAACATGAGTAGGAGAAGAAAGAACACAGAATGCAGGACTCGGGACTCAGAATCCAGATGGCCTGACGCGGGTCCTTCTTCTGAGTTCTGAGTCCTGTGTTCTGAGTTCTCACGATATGAATCCCCAGGCATTCGCAACTCTGGAGTATGACAAGCTGCGCGCACTTGTGCGGCGCGGGGCGCAGACCTCCATGGGACGGACGCGCGCCGAGGCACTTGCCCCGCTCGACAACCTCAACTCTCTCTTGGGCGAGTTGAAGGCCCTTGCGGAGTGTCTGGAGTTGCGTCGACTTGGAGTCGCGTGGTCCTTCACTGAACTCGGTGACCCGTCCGATTCGCTTGCGCGTCTGCACATAGAAGGAACTGCGCTGGACCCGCTGGCGATTCTCGAGCTTGCGAGAATGTGTGAGCAAGCGCTGGCCGCGCGTGCCGCAATTCAGACCGAGCGTGAAAACGCTCCCCTCCTCTGGTCTTCTATCGAGAACCTGCCGCGCGATCTGCATAGCCTTGCCGCCCGGATCTCAAACAAAATCTTACCCAGCGGAGAGCTGGATGATCGCGCGAGCCCTGAGTTGGCACGCATCCGTTCAGAGATCACGCGGCTGCGATCAAGCATCACGCGGTCGCTCGAAAGCCTGATGCGTCGTTCCGAAGAAGCGATTCAGGACGAGTTGGTAACGGTTCGGAACGACCGCTTTGTGATACCGGTCAAGTCAGACCACAGAGGACGCGTCTCAGGCGTCGCACACGGGTTCTCGTCATCGGGAGCAACGATATTCGTAGAGCCACTCGAAACCATCGAGGCCAACAACGAACTGCAGGCGTTGCGAGAGACCGAAGAACGCGAGATCTATAGGATTCTGTTCTCGCTGAGCGACGAACTGCGCGGCGCTCTGCCGGCACTTCATATGGCGGCTCGAGCGGTTGAGGAGCTTGACTTCGTAAACGCCAAACGCGCCTTGTCCGAGCGACTCGACTGCACCGTGCCGGAGATTAGCGAGAACAACACGCTCGAACTGATCGCTGCTCGCCATCCTTTGCTCCAGGAAAGTTTGCGCGAGACCGGTGGCTCGGTCGTCCCCGTTTCCTTTTCACTCGACGCAACTCATCCGGTTATGGTCATTTCGGGCGCAAACGCGGGCGGTAAAACTGTTGTGCTCAAAACCACCGGGCTGCTTTCATTGATGGCGTTGTCGGGGCTTCCGTTACCAGCGCGTCTCGCGCGGGTTCCCTTCTATGGTTCGGTGCTGGCAGATATCGGAGATCATCAATCAATCGCCGCGAACCTTTCGACCTTTACCTCGCACGTTGCCAACATCAGCCGCATGATCGAGGGGTGCAAAGCGCCGGCGCTGGTTTTGCTTGATGAGGTGGGCACAGGAACGGATCCGGAGGAAGGCTCCGCGCTGGGCGTTGCGGTGGTGGATCACTTTCGCCGCGCGTGTGGCGCGCACGTGCTGGCCACCACGCATTACAGTGGTTTGAAGATGTACGCGGCAAACGAGGAAGCCGTGACAAATGCGAGTGTTGAATTTGACGAGAAGACCTTACAGCCCACTTACAAGCTTCTGGTAGGAATGGCCGGCGCCTCGTCTGGGATCGAGATCGCTCGGCGCTTCGGCTTTCCAGATGAAATCGTGCGCGCTGCCGCGGACAAAGTTGGTCAATCCGCTCTCGATGCCCAGCAGTATCTAAGGCGGATCAAGCTAGATTCCGAAGACGCTGAGAACATGCGTCGCGCTTTAGAAGAGGAACGGGCCGCGGTAGCAGAAAAATACGCCGGACTGGAGGCGGAGGCACAGAAACGGGAACGCGAGCGACAAAGCGTTTTCGAGCGCGAGCTGCAAAAGTCGATCACGGAATTCGAGAAACGCTCGCGCGAATTGACTGCGAAGATCGAAGACCGTGCGGAACGAGTGAAGCTTGAGCGCGAAGCGCAGAAGCGCGCAGGCGAGCTCAAACGCGAGGCGCACCGCGCGGTCCGGACGATTTCGCCAACTCCCACAACTCCGCAGTCAGCTCGTGCTGTTCGTGTCGTTCGCGACGGGAAAGTCGTGGGCGGCGCGGCGGCGGCTGCAGAGGCCGAAACGGATTACAAGGTTTCGCATGCGCGACCGATCGCAGTCGGCGATCGAGTGCGAATGCGCTCATTCGGTTCCGTCGGGATTGTGGATAAGATCAAAGACGACGAGGCCGAAGTCCGGGTCAAAGCGCTTCGCTTTAGAGAGAAGCTTTCCAACCTCGACCTTGTCGAGGCAACGGAACCGCAAACTCAGGCTGGCCAGCTCGAGAAAATGCGTGCGGCGTCGCAAAGCACGGAGGTTCATCTGGGCGCATCCGGCGAAGTCCGCGCGGAGATAAACCTGATAGGCCGGACGACCGACGAGGCGGTTGACGAAGCGGACAAATTTCTCGACGAAGCGTTTATGAACAGTATGGGCCACGTACGAATAATTCACGGTCACGGCACAGGTGCGCTACGCCGCGCTATCAGCGATTTCCTGAAGAGCCATCCGCACGTCGCGCGTTTTGCTCAGGCCCCGCAGGACCAGGGCGGAGCGGGTGCAACGGTTGTGGAATTGAAACAGTAACGATAATGCGCTTTCCGCAATCATTCATAGACGATTTACGCCGGCAGGCAGATATCGTGCGAGTCATTCAGGATTACGTCACTCTCAAAAAGAAGGGCGCGAGCTGGATGGCTTGCTGTCCTTTTCATCAGGAGAAGACCCCTTCCTTCTCGGTCAGCCCCGCTAAAGAGATCTTCTATTGCTTCGGTTGTCAGAAAGGCGGCAGCGTTTTCAATTTCGTGATGGAGATTGAGCGCGTCTCCTTTCCCGAAGCCGTGAAGATCGTAGCCGAGAAGACCAACGTAGCTTTGCCCGCCGTCGTCGAAGATCAGAAATTTGAAGATCGACGGAAGGAAGCCGACGAGGTCATCAAATTAAACGGCTGGGCCCTCGAGTGGTGGGAGACCCAGTTGGAAGAGAACACGCGTGAGGCGCGATCAGCGCGCGATTATCTGGCTGGCCGACAGATCTCGGAAGAGACATCGAAAGCCTTCCGCCTTGGTTATGCGATCGACAGCTGGGACGCGCTTTCGTCGCACTTGAAGCAACGCGGTGCAACACCAGGTCAGCTCGAGCGAAGTGGACTGGTCGTCAAAAAGGATAACGGCGGATTTTATGATCGCTTTCGCGGCCGACTGATCTTTCCCGTGTTCGATGCACAGGGACGCGCGGTGGCGTTCGGCGGCAGGACCTTAACTGAGGATGGCGAGCCGAAGTACCTGAATTCGCCCGAGACGGCGGCCTACATCAAAGGCCGGCATTTGTTCGGTCTCAACCAGACTCGCGATGAAATCCGCAAGCGCAAATTTGCCATCCTGGTGGAGGGATATCTTGATCTGATCGTCCCCTATCAATTCGGTGTTCGGAACATGGTGGCATCGCTTGGCACCGCGTTGACTGCGGACCAGGCGAGGTTACTAGCCCGATTTGCGCGCAAGGTTGTTGTCAACTATGATGGTGACAGCGCAGGCGTCAAGGCAGCAAAGCGCGCGATTGAAACGCTTCTTGCCGCGGACTTCGAGACTAAAGTGTTGGTCCTGCCGAGTGGCACCGACCCGGATGAGTTCATCCGAACGCACGGAGTCGAGGCGTATCACGAGCGACGGGGCACGGCGCTTCCCCACATACAATTCGTGCTCGATCAGGCAGTGCGAGATCGCAACCTTCTGCGCCCGGCTGATAAGGCCGCGGCAGTTGAGGAGGCGCTCCCGTTTGTTCGCGCCGTCCGCAACGGTATCCAGAAGCGCGAGTACTTTGACATGGTGATGGACGCTCTGCGTGTCCAGGAACCCGCGCTGAGGCGAGAACTGTGGCAATCCCTCAAGAGTAACGAATCTGACGCTCGGAACGTTAAGCAAACGATAATACGCGCGACAGGAGCGAAACCGACCGTCGCCGAGCAAAGGCTTCTGCAGCTCCTCGTCCAGCACAAAGACGTTCGCCGCGCGATTCTTCCACGGATCGAGACTGCAGATTACGAGGAATTGCCAACAGCTTCAATTTTTCACGCGTTGTTCGAGATCGAAGAAGAAGGCACTGAAGTTGATTTCAGTGCGCTGGGTGCGAGGATTGAAGATGATCCGCCGGCGGCGGAACTGGTCGCATCGCTTTTGGCAGGGCAGTCGGACCATCCGGAAGACGAAGCGGTTGACGATGAACTGGCGATCGCCGAAAGTTGCTTGTATACGCTTCGGTTGATGAGCGTCGACCGACGTATTAACGAACTTCGGGCGGAACAGGCGGCCGCCGAAAGAATTGGAGACACCCAGACCAGCGATCGATTGGCGGCGGAGGACCTTGAGTTAGCCAGACGCAGGAATACCTTGTTGCCCAGGACTGAGGCCGCCGGCAAGACGATTTAGCCCCTTATAAAAGAGCGAAAGCCACTTTTTCCTCTTCGATCCAGACTCCAATAGGATGAACTGAACTTGAGCATGGAAGAAAAAGATCGCGACGACGTGATGCAGCGCCTGCTCGAGTTAGGCGGTGATAAGAAATACCTCACCTTCGACGACCTCAACCGCGAACTCCCCGACAACGTAGTCTCTCCGGATGATATCGAAGACGTTTTACAGAAACTCGAAGGCTCGAATATTCCCGTCGCTGATTCGGAAGAGCGTCTTATCGAGAAGGCGGCGGCCATCTCGACCGACGACGACGAAGACGTCAGCGAAGAAGACATCGAGCTGGATCTTTCTGCCGGCGCTCTCGATAAAACCAATGACCCTGTTCGACTGTATCTTCGCGAGATGGGAGTCGTCCCATTGCTCACTCGTGAAGGTGAGGTTTCGATTGCCAAGCGCATCGAGCGTGGACAGATAAAGACAAAAAAGGCGATCACCCGCTCGCCGATCGCCGTGGAAGAGCTGCTGAAAGTCGGCGAGGAACTCGAGGAGCAGAAGGCACACATCCGCGACGTCGTCACTTTCTCTGAACAGGCGGAGCTGACCGGGGACGAAGACAAAGCAGATGAGTACCTGAAGTGGACCGTAGAAGGCATTCAGAATATCCGAAAGCTTTACAAGGTCGGTTTGAAAGAATGGGAAAAACTTCGCGCCGAGCAAAAGCTTTCGCGCGGCAAGAAGTCAAAGAAGCTTATGCGTATGAGGCGCCGGGTCGCGCGCGCTCGCCTCGAGATCGCCCAGGAGATCGGCCGGCTAAATCTGACCGAGCGTGCGCGCCAGCGTCTGATCAATTCCATCCGGGCTGTCCACAAGGAGATCCGTGCGGCAGAACGAGAGGTCGACAGCTTCACCGAGAAGCTGAGCAAGCGACGGATCAAGGCGGAGGACGAAAAGGAATATAAACGCAGGGTCAGCACCGCCAGGAAACAGCTACAGCAGGTCGAAGTTCGATTCAACGTCTCGCCGGTTGAGATCAAACGCTCATACCAGTCGATTATCACCGGCGAACACCAGACAGGGCAGGCGAAACGCGAACTGGTTGAGGCAAACCTCAGGCTGGTCGTTTCGATCGCGAAGAAGTACACCAATCGTGGTCTGCAATTCCTGGATCTGATTCAGGAAGGCAACATCGGCTTGATGAAAGCGGTTGACAAGTTTGAGTGGCGACGCGGTTACAAGTTCTCGACTTACGCAACATGGTGGATTCGTCAGGCGATCACGCGCGCGATCGCCGATCAGGCCAGGACCATTCGAATACCGGTCCATATGATCGAGACTATCAACAAGCTGATCAGGACTTCGCGCTCGCTTGTGCAGGAGCTTGGACGCGAGCCGACCAGCGAAGAGATCGCGCGGAAGATGGACATTCCCGTTTCGAAGGTGCGCAAGGTGCTGAAGATCGCCCAGGAGCCCATCAGTCTGGAAACGCCCATTGGAGAAGAAGAGGATTCTCATCTGGGAGATTTCATCGAAGACAAATCGATTCTCAACCCCGCCGACGCGGTGGTGGCGTCGAACCTTCGCGAGATCACAGACGAGGTGCTTGCGACGCTGACGCCACGCGAAGAAAAGGTCATCAAGATGCGTTTCGGGCTGGGAACGACCGGGTCCGAACACACGCTGGAAGAAGTGGGCCAGCATTTCGCGGTCACGCGTGAGCGCATACGCCAGATCGAGGCCAAGGCATTACGGAAATTGCGTCACCCTTCCCGCTCAAGGAAACTCAAGGCGTTTTTGGAGAATGTGCAACAATAATCAGAGACGCTGAGTACTCCTCGCATTGACCGATGTCCGACAAGCTTCAGCTTGTCCCTGCACTGCGACAAACTTAAAGTTTGTCGGACGTCCTGAGCGAAACTTACCCGGTACCGTCGCGCGTGGTGGATTGCTATTGTTGCCGACTTTGGCCACAATGCTAGATTGTCTTCGCGGTGAGGATTCTCCTATATCGATTATGTGGGTGGCGCTCTCTCGCGAATGCGTTGTGATTCATGAAGATTACTGACTTCTACAAGGATAAGCTGGCTGCGGAAGACGGCTGGCTGCTCAAGCGCGGGGCCTCGCTGCGAATCGCGCTCTGTTATCCCAACGTCTACGAGATAGGGATGGCGAACCTGGGATTCCAGGCGATGTACGAGCTGTTCAATCGCATCCCTGAGGTTTCGTGCGAGCGGGTCTTCCTTCCTGATGACCGCGAGATGCGCGAGTACGAACGCTCGCGGCTACCGCTGCTCTCGATGGAATCGCAGACTCCTGTGCGCGATTTTGACGTGGTCGCTTTCTCAATCTCGTTCGAAACCGACTACCTCAACATGGTTCGCATGCTTCAACTAAGCGGCGTTCCCCTCTGGTCAAACAAACGAACAAAGCACGACCCGCTGGTCGTAATGGGCGGCGCAGCATCGTTTCTCAATCCAGAACCGATCGCCGACTTCACCGATGTGATTGGCGTAGGCGAAGGGGAGATACTCGGACCGAAGCTTGTCGATCTCATTTTCGAGCACGAGTCAAAGGATGAAATCCTCCTCGCCCTAGCCCGCGAAGGGCGAGGCTTTTACGTTCCTTCGCTCTACGAAGTGACTTACAAGGCGGACCAGACGGTTGAAGACTACGTTCCACGGGCCGCCGGCGTACCCATGAGAGTCGGCCGCGCCGTCGCGGCTGAGAATCCGAAAGAAGGAAGTCTTCGACGCGCGATGCGGCGCGGACAATCTGAGCTGGCGGAGGTCCTGCGCGGTCCCGAAGTGTTCGCGCCATCGACCGTTATCTACGCGCCGCGTGCGGAAATGGGCGAGCGTTTTCTGGTGGAGATATCCCGCGGATGCTCGCAGGGTTGTCGCTTTTGCTGGGCAGGCTTTAACTATTGGCCGCCGCGCGTCGTGCCGGCCCGCGATATTCTCGCAAAGGCCGCTGAGTGGCGCAGTAAGACCGACAAGATCGGACTGGTTTCAACTGCTGTCTGCGACCATCCCGAGATCAGCGAGATTCTGCAGGGCCTACGCGCTATGGAGTACAGGATTTCGGTTTCAAGCCTGCGTCTGGATCAGATTTCCGACGAACTGCTTGATGCCCTGGTGGAGTCGAAAGATCAACAGATCGCCGTCGCTCCCGAAACCGGCTCTGATCGTCTGCGGAAAGTCATCAACAAGAATCTGACCAACGACGAGATCGTCGACATCTGCGGCGCGGTCTTTGATCGCGGAATGCTGACAGTGAAGCTATACCTGATGGTTGGCTTACCCACCGAGACAGACGAAGACCTGGCAGAGATGATCGTACTGGTCGAAAGAATCAAGGACCGAATGCTCGAGTCGGGCCGCCGCCTCGGTCGAGCAGGTAAGATCATTCCTTCGCTGAATGGGTTTGTTCCAAAGCCGAATACCCCCCTGCAGTGGGATGGCATTTGCGACGAGAAGGAACTGAAGCGACGATTGAAATGGGCTTCCAAAAACTTGTCGCGCATTCCCAATGTCGAAGTGCGCGCGATGTCTGCACGTATCGCTCATGAACAGGCCCTCTTCTCATCTGGCGATCGTCGTGTCTCGCGTGTAATCGAAGCCGCAGCCCGACACAACGGCGACCTTAATGCAGCGCTGCGCGAAACCGGGATCGATCCTGCTTTCTATACCAGCCGTGATCGCAGCTACGACGAGCGCTTACCGTGGGAGATCGTTGACCCCGGCCTCTCGCGCGACTTCCTGCAGAAAGAGCACGAACGCGCCCATATCGCCAAATCAACAGCCCCCTGTCCGTCGGTGGACGAGTGCACGCGCTGCGGCGTCTGCCCAACGACGTGGCTGGCGACAGCGCCCGCTGGATTGATCCAATTGCAGGGTACAGGCAGCGCGCGCGTGTCTGTCGTCTAACCCCACCAGCTAAACAATCCATGAAACGACACGAAGCCGCTTTCGTGACCTGGGGGATCCATCTCCTCGCTGCGCACTATAAGCGAGATTGACTTCAGATTTAGACTGCGCCGCCTTAGCGCGCGTTGAGGAAGGTGCTGCTCCTGGCGGTGTAATCGAAGGAATAGTCGTACGTCCATAGGCCGGGGAGTAGATTGATCTGACGAGTAAACTGCACGGTAATTTCAACGCGGCCGTTTTGGTAAAGCGGAACGATCCTGGCGTTTGGCGGAACACCATAGTCGTTCGCGCTGGCTTTCAACTGATCTGCGGCCCATTGTCCCTTTTGCTCAATGGGCACAGAACCGTTGGCTGCCTTTTCCACCGTATCGTCCATCGAACGCCTCAACGTGTAGGCACGATAAGCGACCGGAACGTATTGAACGGCCATGTAACCCAGAATCACCACCACAGCGAAAATAATTATGAATCTGATGCGGGCGCTGCCACGTTCGCGACTTCGTTCGTCCAGCACTGCGTCCATTGATGTCTTCATTGCCCGTTCGCCCTCACTCTCACTTCTCTGGTAGTCCTTCCAAGCCGGCGCGGAGCGAGACCCGCAATACCGCAGGCCCGATTTCTCGTCCGTCGACAATCCGCGCACGCCCGATGCTTTCGAGCAAAACCCATTTCAGCTGCCCGCCCGATGCTTTCTTATCATGGCGGATCCTTCGGAGGACATCACGCTCATTCAGATTGTGCATTGGCGGGAAGCGACCGCAGCGTCGAACCGCCTCGCGCAACAATTCTAACTCCGAAGCGTCAAGCAACCCTAATCTCGTGGATATCTCTCCCGCCACCAGCATGCCGTACCCGACGGCCTCGCCGTGCAACAACCTGCGATAACCGGTGGCAGCTTCGAGCGCGTGCCCAACTGTGTGACCGAGATTTAGTATACGACGCGAGGATGGATCCGTGCGCGAAACCTCTTCGCGTTCGTCGCCCGCTACGATCGAAGCTTTGAACGCAACATGTGCGGCGATTAGCGCGACAATCCGCCGCGCGCGTTCCGTTGATATCGAGCCGTAGCCTTCGCCCAACGATCTGAATGTCTTTTCGAACAGGTTTCGGCTGCCGGCGGCGCCATGCTTGATGCATTCACACCACCCGGCGGTCAACTCGCGGGCCGGCAGTGTGCGAAGTGTGCTCGTGTCTATCAACACCGCGCGAGGATGATGAAAAGCTCCCATCAGATTCTTTCCTGTCGTTGTATTGACGGCGGTCTTGCCGCCGACCGAGGCGTCGATCTGCGCCAGCAGCGTTGTCGGGACTTGAATGAACTTGATTCCCCGCAAGTACAACGCGGCCGCGAAGCCCGCCAGGTCGCCCACCACACCTCCGCCGAGAGCGATTACCGCATCGCTTCGCTCAAGGTTTACTCGCGAAAGAAAAGCCAGGGCCTGCTCTAGTGTAGCGAGAGACTTGAACCGCTCGCCGTCACCCATCATCCACTTCGAGACGGTAAATCCGGCAGCGTTGAGACTGTCGGAAGCCGTCACGCCGTACAAGCCAAAGACTTTTCGATTCGAGATGAGAACGATTCGACGTGGCGACGGCCCGAGTGTCCGTCGGGCGAGCTTGCCCAGCCCAACTAGGGTACCGGAGCCTATGATTACGTCGTATTGTTGTTTCCGCTGTGGTAGGCGGACCGTTACACGCTGCATTCGTCTTTCAATTACGCTTCATCGCCGTCATTAGATTCTCGATCAGCAGATCGAAATTGATCTCGCCCAGGCTCATGTGTTGCGCAAGTTCTTCAACAGTGTAGCGTGACGAAGTGTTCCATAAGTCGATCAACTCGTCGCCACACTTTCGCGAGGCCCACCAACGACGTCCATACCTGGTTCTCAGATAGTCGCTCAGCAGCGCTTCGAAGGCCCATGCTCGCAGATAAGCGGCGGAGTAAAACCCGTCGTCGACGTCTGTTAGATAGAGCGCCGCGTCCCGTCGGAACCCCGTCGCCTGTGAAAGAGTATCAGCGTATGAAGCGGCGAGCCGCTCAGAGCGGGTGTTCGTGCTGTCGTGCAACTCGATCTCATAGTTCAGTGAACCGCAACGGCGACGCACGCTGCTGCTTACGACCAGCGCAAGGTCGCGCACAATCTCTTGCGCGTGCGAACGGTCGGCTGCGATGTGATGTTCCAACAGCCAGTCGATATCGAGGAACAAGTTGCTGAAGAGGAACGCGTATCCTTCAGCCGTCGAGTTATCCGGCGTATACAAAAACTCAGGATGACGTTTGACGAGGTCGCGTGAAGACCAGCCGAAGTGCTGGGCATGTCCCGCTTCGTGAAAGAGCACCGTGTAATCGTGGGAGCCCCCCACTGGCGCAAGAAGGAGACGCACGTCGTCGGGCGGGTTAATACGAAAGCACGCGGCACGGGGATTCTTAAAAGGCCGGTCCTCGTGATCAATTTGTATGTTGTTCTGTAGCCCGATGTTGATTCCGAGATTTCGCATCGAGGCCTCGTACGTCGCCATCAATCCTTTCGAAGGAAAGGAGCGATCATGGCGTGGCATACGTTGGAAATACAGATAGTCCGCGTGCCGCAGCTCCTCGAAAGCAACGTCGGGCAGGTCGCGTCTTATTGCATGCGCGAGCGCGGTTGTGTACGCGGATTCAGTCCTGTCCAGGAGCTCTCGGCCCGACCGAGCGAGTCGTTCGTAGTCGACGCCGGTTACTTCAGTGAAGAGTGCGCGATAGGAAGCGAAGCCAAGCTCGCGCGCGGAATTATGGAAGGATTCAAAGCGCAATGCGCGCAGATCGTCACAATGTGAGGCTTGATCGCTCCAACGCGCCGCCAGCTCGCGACGACGCGAAGCTATTGGTTCATTCGATAGAAGTTTTGCGACATTATTGGTGGGGACACTCTCGCCGGACCATTCAATATGCTGGGCTGAGTTGCACCGCGCGAGGTGGCTCGTTAGCTCTCGAGCCTGCGATTCGAGATATCCCGTTTTTGCGGAGGCCGATAGTTTCTGTAGGCCGCTTCGCTCTGTCTCCCGAGATTCCGAGGTCTCCTGATGCGCGCGTTCGAGCGATTGAATTGCTTCGTGCGTGAACAAGTGGCCATAACGGTCATAGATCGGCGTCAGGTCCAGGTCGTGTTCAAATCCTGCACGATGCTGATAGTGCGCAAGCTCGAGCGCGGAGCAATAGGCCGCGTAGTCGCTGCGATATTCGCCGACATTCATTGTGAGCGACGCCCGAATTCAGCGTTCGTCTAACGGATCGAGTATTGGAATATTATGCCGAACAAAGGTAGATGGATTGTATCACGCCGGACGGTAGGGATGATGAATGTTGGTGATGAAATGGAAGGCCTGGAAAAGCGAACAGGCGCGGCAACGTGGGAGTGTACCGCGCCCATTCATAGTCGTGGTTACTGTCCTCACCCCAGCAACCACTTGAGACGGAGGATCCACCAACCGTCTCTCTTGCCCCGCAATATACACCGCAACGCGCATGCCACGCAAGAAATAATTTCCTTGAGTAACTTGATCTCAAGATTGCTGTGGATTAGATGAAAAGCAGGAGTGCAACACCTTCGAAGCGACTCAAAAAAGGATGTTCGGGTGTAAGACTTACACCTGCAAACGCGTAGAAATTTCCTACCCGATTTCGGCTTTTATGATAGATGCCAGCTCGTTCGCATATTGTTCGATCGAGTCTTGCGCTTCACCTTCGATCATCACCCGCGCCAGCGGTTCTGTGCCTGAGTAGCGTAGCAGGAGGCGACCTCTCGGTCCCAGCCTTTCCTCGATGTCGCGTGCTGCCCGGGCGATTGGTTCCACCTCTGCAAAAGGCAGCTTTTCGCGGACGCGTACGTTAACCAAAATCTGCGGGTAGCGCTGAAATCCGCTTGTTAGTTCGGCAAGGGACTTCTTGTTTTCAACCAGCACACGGATCAGGGCGAGGGTGGTGATGATTCCGTCGCCCGCCAGACTGAGTTTCGGAAAAATGATATGACCAGATTGCTCACCCCCAACCGCTGCGCCCGTGCGAAGAAGTTCTTCGAGGACGTACCTGTCGCCTACATCAGTGCGCGCGAGGTTAATTCCTTTCTTCGATCGCAGAGCGATCTCTAAGCCAATGTTACTCATGACTGTCGCGACAACAGTATCGCCGTTCAATTCACCGCGCTCTTTTAAATAATTCGCCAGCACCCAAAGGGTCGCGTCGCCGTCAACGAATTTCCCGGTGTCATCGACGAACAATGCGCGGTCAGCATCACCGTCGAATGCAACGCCAAGGTCGGCACGTTCAGCGACGACACGGTCCTGCAAGCTTTCGATGTGCAGCGATCCGCAGTTGAGATTGATATTTTGGCCGTTCGGCCAGTCGTTGATCACACTGACGCGCGCCCCAAGTCCCTTCAAAACTAACGGCGCAAATCTGTATGCAGCACCGTTGGCACAATCAACCACAATTCGGAGATTAGATAACGAAAGGCCTTGACCGATCTCGTATTTTAGGTAGTCGCGGTAGAACGAACGCAGCTCTACGGATCGCTCGTTATTAACGGGTTCGGCTTCACGGTCGCGAGCCGGCAACTCTGAATCCTCTGTCTGACTCTGGACGTCCGATTCGATCAATCGCTCCATCGCGTCGTCAAGCTTACGGCCTGACGGTTCGAAGACTTTGATCCCGTTGTCTTGAAAAGGATTGTGAGAAGCGCTGATCACGACGCCTGCGTCGGTGGGCAACGTTCGCGTGAGAAAAGCGACACCCGGCGTCGTTATAACGCCGGCGGACTCAATCACCGCGCCAGCTTCTCGCGCGCCGTCAGAGAACGCGCGCTCGATCCACGCGCCGGATTCGCGCGTGTCTCGTCCGATCACGATATGGGGCACGTAGGTCGACGGGGTTTCCTGCAGAGCTTTGAGCCTGCCTGCCAGCGAGCGACCGATGGTGCGTATGGTGGCTTCATCGAGCGGAAATATCCCCGCCTCGCCGCGTATTCCATCCGTTCCGAAAAGTCTCTTCATAAGGTTCCGGGTTCCGGGTTCCGGGTTCCGGGTTCCGGGTTCCGGGTTCCGGGTTAAGATCTTAGATTTCAGATTGTAGGTGTCGGGTGTCGGGTTTCGGTTTGCAACTATCAATTCGCAACCCGGCAACCGGCACCTGAGATCTGGCAACCGGCACCGGGCACCTATCTAATTCCCGAGAATTTGAACGATACCAGTTTGATCCTGCCTTGCGAGTCCGCCGGAACTATCAAGCGCGGTGTAACAGCTCCCCCAGAGTCGGGTTCAACAGCGATCTGAAAATCAGACTGACTCATCGTGTTCAGCAGCGATGGAGGTCCGGAGAGCGTGACACTCGCAGTTCCGGGACTCACCTGCGAACCCGGCATTTCCTGCACCGGGACATTGGTGAAGGTCCTGGTGGTTGGCCGCTCTTCTATATCCACATGAACACTGACTACGGGATCGATTAGATCTACTCTCTTGTCGTCGATCTGAATCGCAGCCTGGGCGTTGGTAAAGCTCTCGCTGCGATTGTCGAGCCGAATAATCTCGGTAGGCGCTTTCTCAAGCGCATTGACGTGGCTCGCCGGCCCGCGCACCTTTACCTTTTCGGGAACAGCAGTGATCCCGCGCAGCTCATAGCCTTCGCGCACATTACCCGAGCGGCGAATTTCAACTTCGAGATCTCGCTCAACCCGCGGTTCAAGAGTCACGACCAGGGAGTTTGGCTGGATATCTCCAAAGCGCACGCCCTCTGGTAATCCCATTGCGATGTGATCCGGCGTCAACTGCACCTGATGTTCACCTGGGGTGAGCTCTGCCACGTCGACGTTCACCATCAGGTCTCGAACGTTGATCGCATCCAGAGCCCGCTTGCTTCCGGTGAGCGTCACTTCGACATCCGTACGCGGCTCGTTGCTGATCTCCATGTTGTTCGGTAAACGGAAATTCAGGGGTACTCGTGGGACTCGAATCGTGGTGGGGGCGCGTTGCCCGGTCACTCCGTACCAGAGCGCGAATGAGATCAGAAGAGCGAGCACCTTCAGACCCAGATCCTGAACGAAGATTTCGCGCAGCCAACGCCGCGCCCAATGCGGCCGTTGCGCCTGTCGTCGCTGCCCCTCGTTGATTTCAGAAAATGGCATGATCGGGTTCGGGGTTTCGGGTTTCGGGTTTCGAGTTTCGAGTTTCGAGTTTCGAGCTTAGATTTCAGATATTGGATTTCAGATTTCAGATTTCAGATTTCAGAATCTACGATTGCGCGGCCGACACCCGCTACCGATCCCCGGCACGCGGCACCCGCTACCAGCACCCGGCACCTGACGCCCGGCACCCGGCACCCGGCACCCGCTACCGGCACCCTCGCACCCGTTCCTCACGTCGAGATCACTTCGGTTTCTGCGTCCGCATCGACCAGCTTGCTTTCTCTGTCGCGGGCCGCCTTCGCAGCCGGGGCTTCGAGCGCGTGAAAGATCGCCGCGCGCAACTTGGTGGCATCGAGGCCGCGCCGTATTTGTCCGCCCTCGACAAACGAGATCAGGCCGGTCTCTTCTGATACCACCACCGCTACAGCATCTGAGTCTTCGGTGATGCCTATGGCCGCGCGATGGCGCGTGCCGAGGTCTTTTGAGAGCCTCGGATTGAGAGTGAGAGGCAGGAAGCACGCGGCTGCGGCGATTCGATGTCGGCGTACTACGACCGCTCCATCATGGAGCGGCGTCGTAGGATTAAAGATGGTCACCAACAAGTCGTAGCTCAACTCGGCTTCGAGCTTAACACCGCCATCCGTCACGTTCTTAAGGCCAACACCTCGCTCGATGACGATCAGCGCCCCGGTCTTCGTCGAAGCGAGTGTGGTGGCCGCCAGCACGATCTCGTCATAGACCCCTTCGCCGAACTGTCCGTGATGCCTTCTGGTGAAAGGCATGCGGAAGCTGTTGCCGAATGAAATCAGCGCCTGTCGGATCTCTGATTGAAAGAGGACGATGATGGCTACGCCGATGTAAATCAGCCCGCCGCGTAGGACAAACTCAAGCGTCGCCAGGTCTTGGCTGACTGCCAGACCGTAGAGCAGTAAAATGAAGGCGATGCCCGCCGCCATGGGCGCAGCCCGCGTTCCGCGCACCAGCTTCAGCACGGCGTACACGATTAGAAAGACGAGCGCGATATCCGCGATGTTTCGCGGGTCGCTCAGCCTTCCCAGGTACTCGCGATATGGAAGTAACAAAAGCATTGCGCATTTGGAACTGGCGAATATGGACCGTGTAGTTGCCGGGAGTGTATTTCAAACTGCGTTCCATGATCCGAAAGGCCGCACTCGCTTTCGGTCAGTGCTGGGGAATCGGTACGGGCTCCAACCTCGTAGTCTCGTTGGCAGCCTCTAAAAAGATATTATGGACCTTGGGCTCGGCGCTCTTGATCGACGCTTCAATCTCGCCCACGGTACGCACTATCTCATCCGTCGTCAGGTCATCTCGAAGATCTACGTGCGCGTTGACCAGGATCTGCTTGGGCGCAAGGTGCATAGTCAAAAGCTCGAGCACTTTATCTACGTTTGGATGTTTTTCAATCGCGCTACGGATGGCCGCCACTGACTTTGGTGTCGCCGCTTCACCCAGAAGCAGTCCGCGCGAAGTTCGGGCCAGTGCGAATGCGACGATGGCGAGGACGACGCCGATGGCCATCGAAGCCAAACCGTCCCAATAAGCTCCGCTTCCCGGCCAGACCTGGTGATCGGTCAGGTAAATTCCAACGGCTGCGATAACTATGCCGATCAACGCGGCCGAATCTTCAAAGATCACCGTCTTGGCGGTCGGATCTTTCGACTCGCGCAGGTATTCCCTAAACGTCAATCCTTCGTGGCGTGCCTCGTTGATCTCCTGCCTGATCGCAATTGCGATTGAGAGCGATTCAAGCACAAAGGAGATGCCGAGCACCCAATAGGCCCAGGCGAGATGCTCAGGCGGATGCGGGTGCCTTAGCTTGGAATACCCTTCGTACAGGGCGTACGTAGCGCCGACACCGAAGATGAAAATCGCCGCTATGAACGACCAGAAAAACCGTTCCTTGCCGAACCCGAAGGGATGCTTGGTAGATGCCGGCCGCTTGTAAAAGCGCAAGCCGAGCAACAAGAAGACCTGATTGGTCGTATCCGCCAGCGAGTGCAAAGACTCGGCCATCATGCCGGAAGAACCGGTGATGACCGCGGCCGCAAACTTGAAGATCGTTATCAGTCCATTGGCGACAAGTGCTGCGAGCACTGCCCACATCTATAGAGTCTCCTTCCGATAGGAAACGGGGGCTCCGGATGGATTATGGGGGAAAAAGGAGGAGAAGGCAAAAGTTATGGGTCACCGTTAAAGAATTGGCTAATAGGGATCAAGGGCATGTGGTTGAGCCAGGCGCGCGGTGCTGGTGAGCACTGAAAGATCGCGTACCCAGGATGTACTCTTGGAAGTCGAGTCCGCGCAGCGGACGGGATGAAAATAGCCCAGCCCCGAGGCCTCGGGGCTGGGTAATGAGGCAGGAAGACGCGGGAGTCCGTGAAACGGACGACTGAATATTGTAGAATCGGGGTCCCCTAAACCAGAGGTCCCGCCCTTCGCACTCCACCCTTTATCAATATGCAATGCTCCGCGCCGCGGACGGAAGGGAGAGTCTCATGTCTCACGCATATGTCAGTAACCTGATGCACTGCACTTTCAGCACAAAGGGTCGGTACCCATTCATCGAGTCAGAATTGGAACTCCGGCTGTGGCCCTATCTCGGCGGAATAGCACGACAGAATCGAATGAAGGCGCTCGCGATCGGCGGCACAGTGGATCATCTGCACGCCTTGCTCTCTCTTCCGGGAAGGATGAGCTTCGCCAAAGCTGTGCAGTTAATCAAAGGCGGTACCTCGAAATGGGTCCACGATACTTTTCCAAGACTGCAGAGGTTTGCCTGGCAGGAGGGTTACGGCGCGTTCAGCGTGAGTGCATCACAAGTTCCTAAGACAATCGCGTACATTGAGAATCAAAAGGAACATCATCAAAAGAAGACCTTTAGAGAAGAGTTGTTGGAGCTAGTCCAGAGGCACGGGATAGAATACGATCCACGTTACATACTCTGATTTCAGCCGTCCGCTTCACGGACTGTGTCGCCTGAACCGCATCGTCCCCCACCGATGAATCGGTGGGCTATTTTCATTTCGTCCGCGCGGCGGACGAAAACAACAATCGTAACGAACGACGAGGAAGTTGCGCGCCACGCTGACGACTCCTCCTTTTACCTTTTTACTTTTACCTTCTTCAAGCGTCCCCGCTGCAGAAATCCCACCAACTGGCCGGATTGATCAACCACCGCGAGCGAGCCTACGCCGTTGCTCTGCATGATCTCCTCTGCGCGAGCCATCGTGGTCGCCGAATCCACGAAGAGCGTCGAATCGATGGGACGCATGACATCGCGCGCGCGAGTTGCGCGCCAGCGTTCGCGTGGCAACTGCTTTAGATCTTCCAACGCAAGTATGCCGTGCAGTTGTTTACCCCTAGCAACCGGAAAACTCGTGCGGCGATACAGAGGCAACACCGTATCGATGAATTGACTGATCAGGATCTCGGGGTCGATTGCAATAGGGGCGCCCATCGTCTCCGCCACCGTCACCTGTTTCATTGTGCGAGCATGTCTGACGATGCCTGCCGCGGCGTCGAACAGAAACAGTCCGACCATCACTGACCATAACCCCGCCAGCGTAGCATGCCATTTTGGCGAGACGGCGATGTAGATTCCCACCACCATCAATGTTACCGCGATGAGGATTCCACAAAGACCTGCTATCCGTGTCGCCTCGGTGATATCGCCGCGCTTGCGCCAAATCAACGCGCGCAGGATTCGGCCCCCATCAAGCGGGTAACCGGGAAACAGATTGAACAGTGCCAGCAACATGTTGCCCGAGCCGATGAAGAAGAGGATCGCCGCGGAAGTTTGATAATTCCCGACGAAGGCGATTTGATATGCGCCGAACGCAAGCACTGCGAAAAGAAAACTTGCGGCCGGTCCTGCGATCGCGATGCGAAACTCCGCGCCCGGCGTCTCAGGTTCGTTGCGCAACCGAGCCAACCCACCGAACGGATGCAGCACGATCTCTATGATCTCGATACCTTCCATCCGACCGACCAGGGCATGCGACAACTCGTGACCGAAGACCGAAAGAAACAGTGCCATCGTTGTTATGACGGCAAGGACCCACGCGGTAATCGCCGCAACCGGGGGTAATCCTCTAATTCCAGCCTGAAGATTCACGGAGATAAGCCACACGCTGATGGCGAACACAACAAACCAGCGATAGTCGATCCTCACCGGAATGCCGTAGACTCGCGCCACCGAGATTTGTCTATGGATCAGCTTACTGATGTTCACTGAGTGGCTCCGGGGAGAGTAGAGTTGCTCGCAAGAATCAACATCAACAGCCAGTAAATTGCGGATTGCGGATTTCGGATTGTGGATTCAAAGAAGCAGAACCTTCTTGCTCTTCAACTCGCAATCCGAAATCCGCATTCCGCAATTCAAAAGCGGTGACGGGTCACCGCACTCCACAAAGATCCTACGCAAACGTCCAAATCGCCGATTCGAGCTCTTCGAGAGTGAGGTTGATCGCATCAGGCGCAAGTCTTAAGGCGTACTTTCGCAAGTCGCTGCACTCGTAAAGCACGGTGAGAAGCATCAGTCTCCGGCGTAAGCCAGGATCAAGGTCCGCTTCTTCATAGCCGTACGCGCGTAGCATCGCTCGTTGAAGCTCGCGCCGCCCCTGCACCATCAGAACGCCAGGCGCAACAAAATCATATTCACGAAATCCGCAGAAGGAATCGGCGAAATCGAATAAACCTGTGATCCGCCACTTCCCTTCTGTTTTTCTGACGAGCAGGTTTCCGAAATGCACGTCGCCATGAAGAAGCACTGGCTCGAAGTCCGCGGGCAACATTTCCAATCGGGCGGCGAGAAACTCCGGCAGACTCTCTAACCACTCAGGGTTGGCATTGCATGCGCGCTGTCGTTCAACTGATTCGCGCGCTTGCCGCTCGACGAATCCATGCCAATCGCGATTCAACGCTCCATCTGCTGGAGCAGCATGCGCGTGCAGCTCCTTCATAACCATTCCCAGTTGTGAAGCCATATCGAGCTGTTCTGACGATGCCAACTCAGGCCATACCTCTTTCATTGGCAGACCTGACAGCTGTGTCATTACAAGGTATTTCCAACCTTCAAGCTCGCCGCTGTGACGGACCTGCGGCGTCTCAATCGAGAGCGAGGCGGTAGCGGCGAACTCCAGCGCTGCCTTCTCTCGCCTGTATTGGTCTCGCACCGGCGCGTAGATCTTTATGATGAGAGTGTCGTCAACCAGGAAGATGATGTTTTCGCCGATCGGTGAGCGCCTGAGGTGAGAGTAAGACAAGCGATGCCGTTTGCAAATAATTTCAGCGGCTCGCTGCCAAACATTGGAATTGAAATTGGTATCGTAGTCGCCGGGCTCTGTACTGATCGGGAGTTTGAAGGGCATCACTGCAAGGCACGAGAATCCGACCGTAATCGTCGCGGAGGTTCAGCTTTCGAACGCGCCGGCCTCGAGGTCGATCAAGGGGGTCGGCTCGTTGCGTGTCACGCGGCGGAGCAGCAAAGGCTCGTCGAAGAGTTGTGAGAGGCCACGGACGGTGGCGAAGCGCGGGTCATCCGAGACGCGAACATCGAGGTTGGTTTCCGTCTTCAGATACTCATCGAGTCCCCTCAGCAACGAACCTCCACCCGTCAGGATGATCCCACGATCGTGGATGTCCGCTGCGACTTCGGGCTGAAGATCGGCCAGCGTTTCATGGACTGCCATCGCGATCTTTCGCATCACTTCGTGTGTCACGCCGTAGACTTCGTCCGCGGTCACCTCGATGGCTCCCGGACTCCCAGTCTGCACGTCGCGTCCCTTGACCGTAATGCTCGGTGTGATGCCCGCGGGCTCGACCGCGGAACCAAGTTCCATTTTTAAGCGCTCGGCTGTTGGACCGCCTATCGACAGTCCCCGGTAACGTCTGAGGCGGTCCATTATCGCGGAGTCGATGTCAGTGCTTCCGATTCTTGCAGCGTGAGCATGGACAATAGTGCCGTTGGCTACGACCGCCACGTTGGTCGTGCCGCCGCCGATATCGACAACCGCGGAAGCGCGCTCGTCAGTAACGCTCACTCCTGCGCCGATCGCTGCGGCCAGCCCCTCTTCAACCATGTAAACGTGCCCTATGTGAGCATGCTCGGCTGCGCTGAGAAGCGCTCGTTGTTCGACTTGCGTCACACCCGCGAGAACGCTCATGACGGCGCGCCGGCTGAAGTGCGAGATCCCGCTTCGCGCTTTTCTAACAAAGCGATCGAGCATCTCCTGCGTTCGCTCAAAGTCGGCCACTACTCCATCGATAAGGGGCGCGATTACGGTAACGTCGCGTGCTTCGCGTCCCTGCATTTGACGCGCCTCTCGACCGGTTGCGACAACCCCGCCCGTGATTTTATTGACCGCGATGACGGATGGTTCGTCAACCACCACACCTCGCCCGCGCACTGCAATGATCGTCCCCGCCGATCCCATGTCTATCGCCATGGTATCGGAGACGAGTTTGGCCAGCGCGTCGAGCCCCATCAACGCGCGTGTTTTTCTCATGAATGAAGGCATACCAAAAGAGTTATGAGCTATGAATTTTGAGTTTTGAATTCGTTGCTTAAACTCAAAACTCAAAATTCATAACTCATAACTGTACTTCGCCGGCACCGGGCACGCGGTCGCCGTCACGCGCCTGCGTTATTCAGCGAGACGTTCATCGAGTCGCCCTGAGACTTTCCCGATTCCCACTCAACTTCGAACAGCGGCACCGGCTGAGCGCGATTCTTGACGAAGATTGGATCACGCTGTTTGAGAGGATAGCGACTGATAGCACCGCGGGCAGTTGCGTCGCTGATAAGGATCTGACCGCTCTTAGAGTTCGATTCAAGACGCGCTGCCGTGTTGACGGTATCGCCGATCGCCGTGTATTCCGATCGCCGCTCAGATCCTATGTATCCAACCGTGGCTTCGCCGGTATGCAAGCCGATCCCGATGCCGATCTCGTTAAAACCTTCGGCCCGCAACTCCTCGTTTATGCCGATCACGCGCCGTTGCATGGCGACGGCCGCGTTCAAAGCGTTGGTCGCGTCCTCGGGCGTCGCAGTGGGCGCGCCGAAGAGTGCCATCAAACCGTCTCCAAGATACTTATCCAGGGTTCCACCATGCGCGAAGATGATGTCGGTCATGGCGGAGAAATACTTATTGAGAAGGTGAACGACCTTTTCCGGGTTGGCATGTTCCGACAAGCGGGTGAAGCCACGTATGTCAGCGAAGAGGACAGTAATCGTCTGGTTTACGCCACCGAGCTTGAACGAGTCTGGATTTTCAAGCATCTGCTTGACCACGTATTCAGGAAGAAACCGCCCGTAATTTGCGCGGGCGACTTCTTCACGCGCAAGCCTTTCATGAGCGCGCGCGTTTTCCACTGCCACTGCTGTCTGCGCCGCGACCGCCGTTATCAGCTCGAGGTCGTCGGGCTTAAAAGCCGCAAAGGGATCGAGGCGGTCCGCGTATAACGCGCCGTGGACGCCCGACTCCGCCACCAGCGGCGCGCAGATCGTGGAACGCACACCCTGCGAGACGATCGATTCAACGCCGGCGAACATCGCCTCGGCGGCAGCATCCTGCGACAGCAGCGCGACTCGGTCCTTCATTACCTTTCGCGTGATCGTGCGACCGATCGTAAGCTTCTTTGCGTGTGCGTCGAGCTTCTCGTCGCGCGCTCGAGTAGCGATCGGGATCAGCTCCACATCTTCATCGTTTCCGTCGGTCCGCACTTCGGCCAGCAGCGCGACGACGCGGTCAGCGGGGGTCGATCGAAAGATGATGTCAGTCGCCTTGGCAAAAATTGCCTGCAGGTCGAACACCGAACCGAGCGTCTTACTCATCTCGTAGAGCTCGGCGAGGATGTTAGCCTTGCGCTGGAGTGCCTCCATTTCCTTATCGCGTTCGGACGGCATCGTCGGCGTCGGAGGCTTGCTCGCCCGCAATACGGTCGTCATTACGTCGCTGGCAGAGATCAGGAGTTGTGTATGTCCGAGCGGCTTGTCATCATAACGCACATCGGTGGTGCGCTCTTCCTTCTGTTGCTCAAAGCGTAGAGTGCTGGCGCCGATGGTTACGCGGTCTCCATCCTTCAGCTGGTACTCATAGCGGGCTTCGCCGTTTACGAAGACCTTGTTCGCGCTTCGTCGGACTTGCCCGTTCATCACCGCGCCGTCGACAATCGTAAAAAGCGGATCGTCGAAGCGGATGTGAGCATGGTGGCGCGAGGCGCGCGGATCATCGAGTACGATACAATTGTCCGGCGCGCGCCCAATGGTGCATGGAGTCGGCGGAGTCAGCATGTATTGCCATTGGCGGCCGCTCGCGTCTGTAATTTTCAGCAAAGCCATATCGATTAGGCGACGCCCGAAGTAGGATTTCTGAGTGGCCTCGAATCTGGGGACGATTCGATCCTGATGGTCCTTCTGGAGTAGCAATCGATTTTACAGGCAAACTGCAGATTTAGAAAAGCCGAATCCCTTGAAAGGTGCGGGAACCGGCCTGACCCTAAGGTCGTGGGTCGCGGTCCGACAGCTCTCACCGGAACTGAATGGGCTGCTTCCCACGATATTCCAACGATTCATTAACACTACCGTAATATTGAGTTCATACTATCGTCAGAGAATGATTCGAGGACGACCGTAATAGCTCACAAGAAGTTCGAATACTCGCGCAACATTTGCTCTCCAACTCTTCTCCGGAAGGACTCTGCCCATGTCTAAAAACAAAGTCATTGGAACACTATTAATGCTCGCGGCCTCCATCGGCATATCTCTTTCGGTGCGGGCCCAATCTAATACGCCGAGTCCAGGGCCCACCACCGCCTCCGCCACAGAGGGTAATGTGGCTTCCACCAGTGGCAACAGCGCCGATGCCGACGATGTGCGCCGCGCCTTGCGCGAGCAGCAGGAAGAGCTCAAACGGATGCGGGCCATCATCGACCAGCAATCACAGGTGATAGAACAATTGCGCCAGCGGATGGACCAGGTTGCAGAGCCTGGCGCCGCACGGTTCATTAAGACGGGAGACATCCCGCTGAGTGGTGCGGCAGTGGGCGGTGGGAATGCCTCCGCGCAAGCGGCCGCCAAGGCGCAGGCGAACGACAGCGATGCGCGCCTCACAAAGGTGGAAGAGCAGGCGAAGAAGACTAGTGAAGCGCTCGCCAAACAACTTGGCTCGATAACCTTCAGCGGTGATATCCGCCTTCGCTATGAATCGTTCTACGGGCAGTTGAACTCTCTGGCAAATGGCGCCAACCCGGCAATTCTCGGCAATGAACTAAGCACGCGACAGCGATTTCGAATTCGCGCGCGCCTAGCTATGCGAGGACAAATAAGCAAAGAGTTTGATTGGGGATTGCGATTGGCAAGCGGCAGCTTTGCCGATTCTATCTCGGCGAACCAGACGCTCACTGACTTCTATAATCGCAAACCCTTCGGACTTGATCAGGCTTTCATCGCATGGACGCCACAGCGCGTGCCCGGGCTTCGCATACAGGGAGGCAAGTTCGACGTCCCGTGGACTCGCACCGAACTAACGATTGATAACGACCTGCCGGTTGAAGGGTTCAGCCAAACCTATTCACGCAACTTCAAGAATTCCACCCACAGTAACCTGACGTTTGTCGCGTGGGAGCTTCCCATGCTCGAGCGAACTTCCGCCTTCGTGCGCAATGCAAATGGCACGGTCAATATAGAGGAGTCGCATCGTAGCGGACGCGATCTGGCGCTCTATGGCGCGCAGCTTCGCGCGAAGTTCGAGCCTACGAAAACTGTTGCCTTAACCCTGTCCGCAGCGGACCTGTATTTTTCAGGCACTCAGTTCATCTCGCCTATACAGGTATTCGGGAGCCAGCTTCAGCTGCCTTTGACTATTACAATCCCGGCGACGGCCACCACACCGGCACAAACCGTAACGACGCAGGTCTCTATTTCGCGCGACCTGCTTGTAGCAGGCAATGGCAATCTGGGTCTTACGCCAGCGTCAACCAACGCTATCAATCGCGATGGCAGGCTTGCATCAGGCTACAACCTGGTTGATTTGATCGGGCGGCTGGATCTGACGAAGAGTGCGCGGTTCCCCGTCACACTGCTTTTCAATTTCGTCACCAACACACAGGTCCACGACGTCTCAGTGGCTGGACCTGGAGGCGCTACCGTCTTCCTGCCGAACGATGAGAACAACGGCTTTTGGATTGAGGGCCTGGTGGGGAGGAACAAAGAGCGCGGTGACGTGCAATTCGACTACACGTTTGCCAGCATCGAAAAGGACGCGATCCTCACTCCATTCAACATGTCCGACATGTCTCAGCCGTCGGACACGCGCATGCATCGTGTGACCTTGAACTACACGGTCGATCCCCGCGTTGTTTTCTCGATCATAGGAATCATCAATCAGCGGCCGCACGGATTACTGGGAGCTTTCGCCACAACGCCGGTGGGATCGCTCAATCGTCCGACAACTCGTTTGCAGTTTGATACGACGTTTAGGTTTTAGATATTCGAGCAAACGGCGTGGGTAAATAGTGAATGGTGAACGGTGAATGGTGAACACTAGATCGGGAACAATGACGGATAAGTAGTAGTCCTGCTTTTTCTATTTACCATTTACCGTTCACTATTCACCAGACAGGTCATTCCGGATGTGGCGGTTGACGGCTAACCCATCCCAGGCTCTGAAGCGAATGCCCCGGCGGAAGCGGACCCGCCGGGGCATTTTGTTTTTTGCGGCCGACTACTTCTCAATGATCAGCAGCGTAAACGATCCCGGCACAATACTGGGGCGGGGCCGAGGTCGCTCGGGCGTAGGAGCGGGCGCCGGTCCAAACTCCGCGGAAACCGTGAACACCCGATGCGTCTTCGGATCGAGCGTCATCGTGCGCGCGCCCTTCTGAGTAGTGACATTCTCCACGACTGTAAACTTATCCGGCGAGTCCTCGTGCACTACCGTAAGCGTACCCTCGCCGTTCGAGCTGAAAGCAAGGCCCGTCTCCGGATCGAATCCGGCCGCATCCACCCCGCCGCCAATAGGAACGGTGGTAATGACTTTGCCGTTCTCCGAATTCATTACCACCATCAGCTTATTAGAGCAGACCGAAAAGAGTCGCTTGTGTTTCAGATCGAACGCCAGCCCGGAAGGCTCTTCGCCCGGTGCGAGCGACCAGCGGGTGATGACCGCCAGCTTACGAGTATCCAACTCGACTATCTCGTTCTTGTCCTCCAAATTGACGAAGATGTGTCCCGCCTGGTCCGACACCGCAAACTCCGGCCGCCCGTCGAGCGCGATTGTCCCCGCGACGGTCTCAGTTTGTGGATCTATCGCGGTCGTGTCCTTGCTCGCGCCATTGAATGTGAAGACCCGTTTGGACGCCGTGTCATAGATGATAGCGTCGGGGTTCTTTCCCACCGGGACCTGCTTCAGCACTTTCAAGGTTTTGAGATCGAAGACCGTAACGGTCGAATCCCGCCCGTTGCTGGTGAAGCCTTTATTAAGGTCGGAAACGACCGCGATTCCGTGCACACCCGCCGTGCCGGGAATGTCGCCGAGCAGCGCGCCCGAATCGGCGTCAACCACCATCACGTGAGTCGAGCGCGAGATGTAAACGCGACGGCCCTTTTGGTCCATGGTGAGATAATCCCAGCCACCTTCACCTCCAAGCTTGATCTGTTTCGTCACGTGATAGCCGGAAGGTTTCGGCTGCGCGTTGAGGCTGGTGGCCGGAACCACAAGAAGCAGGAAAACCAGCAGGCTATGCCAGCCAGAAATATTTAGTTTGCTGATCCGCGTTGCGGCACGAAGTGTCATCGTTAATTCTCCAGAGGAGTTGAGGTAGAACAGTTGCGCCCACCAGTACGTGAGACACACAAGAAAAATCAGAGCCGGCAATACACGTTCGATCACGCGACAGGCTCGCCTCTCAACATTGCATAGACTGTCGGCGTAACAACCAGAGACAGTAAGAGCGCCATGGCAAGTCCCCCGATGACGGCGATGGCAAGCGGCTGCAACAGCTCTGCGCCCGCGCCGATCGCTAATGCAAGAGGAAGCATGCCCAGGATCGCCGCAAGACTTGTCATCAACACGGGGCGAAAGCGCCTGCGTCCCGATCTTAACAGCGCCTGGCGGAGAGAGTCGCCGTCCGCCAGATGTTCTTCGACTGCGTCGAGCATCAGGATTCCATTCTTCGCGACGATGCCGACAACCATAATCATGCCCATCAGCGAGACTACGTTGATAGTCATCCCGGTGATAAAGAGTCCCAGCAGGACGCCGCCGAGTGCCAGGATCGCGCCCGCGACAATCGCGAGAGGATGAGCGAACGAACGAAATTCTATCAGCAATGTGATAAAGACCAGCACAATCGCCAACACCAGCGAGAGGGCCAGTTCACGGAAACTCGCCTGCTGTTCCTGATATAGGCCGCCATACTCCACGGTCATTCCCGCCGGGAACTTCACTTTCTTAGCGAGTTCGGATTGAATTTGCGCGACGGCTGTGCCCAGGTCAGTTCCCTCCAGCCGGGCCGTCACAGCTACAAACTGGCGCAGGCCCTCGCGATTCATCTCCGTTTGTCCCTTCTCGTAAGCTATGTCTGCCACCTGGTCGAGGCGAAAGAGCTGGCCTGAGGCAGAACGCACCTGAAGGGAGCGCAGCGCGTCCAGCGAGGTGCGAATCTCCGGCGGAAAGATCACGCGAACATTGATGAGTCGTCCCTGTTGCAGGATGTTCGATGACGCATCACCCGACATCGCCGTCGTCACGGTGGCAGCCACATCGGAAGCGGTTACGCCCAGTTGGGCCGCGCGCTCGGGATTAATGAGAAACGTGACCGCTGGTCCGCTTACGACTACGCCGTTGAAGGTGTCCACCACACCCGATACATTCTTGATCGCCGCTTCCACCTCGTCGGCCTTTGCATCCAACGCTCGCGTGTCTTCGCTGAAGAGCTTGATCTCAATGGGCGAGGGCGAGCTGGTCAGGTCTCCGATCACATCCGTCAGAATACCCACGAACTCGATTTGCAAAGCAGGTTCCGACGATTCGATCTGCCCGCGCAAGTCATTGGTCACTTCGTCGGTTGCGCGCGCGCGAGCGGCCTTGAGCTTGACCATATAGTCGCCGGTGTTCGGCTCGGTTATGGCAAAGCCCATTTGCAATCCTGTCCTGCGCGAGTAGCTTTCGACTTCGGGAGTCGCCTTCAACATCTCTTCGACGTGCCGCAGCATTCGGTCCGTCTCCGCAAGCGACGAGCCCGGTGGGGCCGTGTAGTCCAGAACGAAAGCGCCCTCATCAAATGCGGGTAGAAACTCAGATCCCAGTCCGCGATAGAGAACGTAAGCGCCGAACAGGACGCCGGCCATAATCAGCACCACAATCCATGAACGGTCAAGCGCATGACCCAGCACCCACTCGTAGCGCCGGATGATTGCCCGAAGAAACTTTCCTCCCTGCTCTTCCTCCTCTTCTCGCTCAATGCTGCGCGATACGAAGTCCTGCTCTACATCCGGCTCGAGAGGACCAACTTCGGCATCCCTTTTTCGTTTCGGCTTCACGAAGCGCTCAGCCAGTACGGGCGTGAACGAGAGAGCGAGCACAAGAGATGTTAAAAGCGCGACGGCCATCGTCAGCGCCAGCGAACGAAAGAAGACGCCAGTGACACCGGTAAGGATCGTCAACGGCAGAAACACCACGACCGGCGTGATGGTCGAACCAATGATCGGAATCGTGATCTCGCTCACCGCGCTCTGGACAGCCTCGCGCCTCGCTTGCCCGCGCGACATGTGCGTGTAGATGTTTTCCACGACGACGATGGCATCGTCAATCACAAGCCCGATGGCCGCCGCGACGCCTCCGAGCGTCATCAAATCAAAGCTGAGTCCGACCAGATACATTGCGAGAAAGGTGACGAGGATGGTGACAGGAATGACGAGAATAGCGACGAAGGTAGTTCCCCAGTTACGCAGGAATGCGTAGAGGATGACAATCGAGAGCAACAGTCCAATCAGGATCGCGTCGCGCACGGAGTTCATAGACTCGCGAACCAGCAGCGATTGGTCATAGAACGTCACGATGTGAACGTCCCTGGGAAGTTGCGGGCGGACCGCATTCAGCTCCGCAGTCACCTCATCAACCACCGTGACCGTGTTGGCATTCGGCTGGCGATTAACATTGAGCAAGACCGCCGGGCGGCCGTCTGCAACCACAATGGTGTACTGCGGCTCGAACCCCTGGCCCACTGTCGCTACATCAGCAAGCTTAATGGGCGCGTTGTTCACGACAGCCACGACGATCCCGTTCAGCTGGTCCGGAGTCAGCGCCTGACCACTCACCAGGGCGAGTTCGAGTTGATGGTTCTCTTCAATGAGTCCCGGGCTGGCGATGATATTGGAGTTCTTGACGGCGTCCACTACCTGCTGGACAGATACGCCGTGCGCGGCGAGTCGCTCAGGGTCAATGGTGGCGTGGTACTCGCGCACTTCCCCACCAGCGACGGCCACGGTCGCCACACCCGGAAGGCGAGCGAGCCGTGGACGGATGACATTATTAGCGATGTCGCGCAACGATGCGGGATCGCGGGTTTCGGAAGTCAGGCTATAGCCCGCAACGGGGAAGATAGCGAAAGTCAGGCGCTCGACGTTGCGGATCGCTGCCGTCGGTGGGAGGGTGGAAATGAGTTGCGAGAGCCGCGCCTGGACCAGGTGCAGTGACTGGGTAATGTCCACGCTCCAGTCGAAGAAGAGGTCCACCTGACACGAGCCGCGTTGTGTAGTTGAGCGGATGCGCGTAATGCCGGGTATTCCATTCATCGCCTCCTCTATCGGACGCGTCACAGAGACGAGCGTTTGCTGCGCCGGCACGACGCCGTTGTCGAGTGTAATGACGATGCGCGGAAAGTCGGTCGATGGGAAAATGGCGATGGGCAGTCGCCACGCAGCATACAGCCCTACAGCACAAAGCAGTCCAATGACGACCAGCACCGCACGCTTCTGTTCAGAGATGAGTGCTGCGAGCTTCAAGGCCCGTTGTTCGCGCCTCCTCCGCCATTGCCTTTCGGCTCGGACTGGTCACCTTGCGCGGCGGGCTGCTCGGCCACTTCCACTTTCGCCCCATCGGGTAGGGAATAGTTGCCTTCGATGACGACCGTCTCGCCGCCCTGGAGTCCTTCAGTGATCTCCGCCAGTTCGTTTGTTCGAATGCCGACAGTGACCTTGGTCTCGTGCGCCACCATGGCAGCGTCTACCACCATCACCGTGCCCTCGTCGGCGTTTGTCGCATCCAGCGTTACGGCCGACGCCGGCACCACGACGGCATCCGCCTTCGAGTTTGCAGCTACGGTGACCTGCGCCGCACCGTTCGCGCGCAGTCTTCCCGCGCCGTTGCCGAGTGTGACCCATACCTCAACCGTGCGGTTGGTCGGATCGACGGCCCGGCTGATGAGGGTGACCTGCCCGGTCATCGGTTCGCCGGGCATGTCGGTCGGCGTGACCGTAGCAGCGTCACCGACCTTCAATTGCGCGGCGACTGTATCGGAGAACGGAGCCTTAACAATCACCTCGGAGATGTCCGCAATCGTAAAAAGGGTCGTGCCGGAGGCAACAAAGCTGCCCTCGTACAGGGCCTGGTCGAGCACGATGCCGCTGATGGGTGCGCGAATAGTCGCATAGGAGAGCTGAGCATCGAGTGTCCCCACCCTCTGTTCAGCCTGATTGACTCGCGCCGCTACCTGTGCGCGATCGTTGGGGTTGAGTGCCTGCGTGCGCAGCGTAATGTTTTGCTCCGCCAGCCTAAGGTCGTTTTCGGCTTTGGTTAGATCGAACAGCGAAGCCTCGAGGTCTTTCTTTGAGATGCCCCCGTTCTGATACAGAACCAGACGGCGATCGTAGATAGCCTTCGTATTGGAGACTGCGGCGCGCGCATCACGTAAGGCCTTCTGGTCCTGCGCGGTATTCTGCGGAATGGTGCCGGTCTCGATGCCGCGCGCATTGGCACGCGCCTCGTTCAGCGCGGCCACAGCCTCGCCCCTCTGTGCCTGAAGGTCGCGCGATTCGAGGACCGCGAGTACATCGCCGGCGCGCACCGATCTGTTTTTCAACAGCGGCATCTGCTTGATCTGTGCGCTCACCTTGGTAGAAACCAGCGCCTGATCACGCGGAGAGACGGTGCCGAGCGCCGAGACCTGCGCCGCTATCGGTTGCTTCTCAGCCTTGGCAACCTGCACGCTGACAACAACAGAAGCCTCGTCAACCGTGCTCGTGGTTCGTCGCGAACGCCACACCAACAGGACGACTACCATCAGCGCAATGAGCAGCGATGCGACAACGATTATTTTCCGCCGGCGCCCTACAGTCTCTCGCCATCGACTGGTCACCGTCAGGCTGGACTCTTCGACACGCGCGACTTCCCGCTCCGGTTCTAGATTCTCTTCAGGCATGTCATTCATACCTCTCTGGTGAATGGTGAATGGTAAATGGTGAATGGTTAATGGTTAATAGATGACGGTCGGACGCCAATGCTCCATTCTCCGCTCTCCATTCATCGTTCATCATTCATCATTCATCATTCATCATTCATCATTCGCCATTCACCATTCACCATTCACCATTCACCCGCCCACCCGCCCTTCATTGTCCCGCTGCCTGGCGCAAGCGAGCGAGCGCCACCTGGTAATCGAAGAGCGCTTGATAGAAAGCCAGGCGCTGTGCGGCCAGCGTGGTTTGCGCATCCGTGACTTCGATGATCTGCGCTTCGCCGGCACGGTAACGCGCGATCGAAGCGGCCAGATTGCTTTGCGCCAGCGTTATTCCCGAGGCGTTGAGCCGGATGCGCGAAACTGCCGAAAGCGTTTGCGCGCGCGCCGAGTTAAATTGCTGATTGAAACCCCTCAGTGCTTGCGTTCGCTCGTTCTCCGCCACCTGAAGACGAAATTGCGCCTGCTTCTCACGGCTCTTACTTGCGCCCCAGTCGAAGATCGGAATCGTGAGATTAAAGGTGGCGGAGAAACCGGTGTGCTCCCTGAGCCGCGCGGGCCTCAGAGAGTCCGTATCAAACCCGCCGTTGATCGTATAAGAGAACTGCGGCAGACGATCGGCCCGCGCTATGCGAACATCTTGTTGGGCCGCGCGCCGCTGCGCATCAAACAGAGCGAACTCCGGTCGGTGTGGGATTGTATCGGCGGTGAAGCGCACCACTTCGCCACTCGAAGGAATCAACATCTCCAGATCAGTAGCGGTAATCGGCTTCGATGAATCGTATCCGACGAACACGCGCAAGGAATCGGCCGATACGGATTCATTGGCCCGCGCACGTTCTAATTCATCCCGCCTTTGCGTTGTCTGTAACTGCGCCCGTACGAGATCAACCGGAGCAACCTCGCCTCCGCTCAAAATAAGTGCGGTGATCTGCTCGAACTCCAGCGCCGCTGCAAGGTTCTGCTCAGCGCTACGGGTTTGGGCGGATGCGAGTGCGAGTCCGTAATATGCTTCGATTATCGCTTGACTGAGCGTGCGTCGCGCTACCTCTGTGCCGGCGCGGGCGGCATCAAGCAGGGCGCGATTGCGAGCGAGCGTGGCGCGCAACTTTCCGGAGAGATCCAAGTCACCCGCGACGCTAACAAGGGCCTGGTACTCGTCAATGGCATTGTTGGCGATGTAACTCTGGGCGCGCGGTTCGCCCGGGGGTAGGCCCCGAGCCGGTGAAGTGTAGATATATGAAAGCGGACTGGTGATCGTCGGCAGGAACGCAGTTTGTGCCTGCCGCACGTCTTCCGACGCCGTGCGCTCGCTTAGTTGTGCCTGCTGCACACCGGAGATCTGCGCGTTGGCCAGCCGAATCGCATCGTCAAGCGAGATCGAAGAATTAATCTGACCGGCAAGATTCGTACTCCCTGACAATGAAGGCGACGGCGACAGATCCGGTAGGGATAGTGGAGTACTGGGTGTCGAGGATGGAGGCGCTTGAGATGGAGGCGCGGACTGTAGCGAGGGGCCTTTCAGCGGAGAAGGTGAAGGACTCGCTTGTGGAGTCGGACTCGCTTGAGGTGATGGACTCGTTTGTGGAGACGACGCGGGATAAAGAGACTGCGTGGCGGGCGGAAGCGGCGTTGTGGGAGTTGATGATTGCTGGCAATACACCGCTCCCGTTGTGGCGATGCATAACGCCACTACGGAAATACTCTGAAGCAATGAGGAGGCCCACCGGCTAGCACTCATCTATCAGATCGTTCCCCCATCATTAGTTGGCTCTCTCCCGGAAAAAATCAATGTAGCCCTTAAAACTCCAGCTTGATTTGTGCGGTTATTCTGCGATTGCCTGCGGCGCTTCTATTCTCTTCTCCATAGCCTCCCAGCGTGGCAGTAGACTGACCGAAGAATGGAGAACTCGCATTACCCACCGGCAAATTGCTGTTCGTGCGATTGAGTAGATTCTGGGCCTGTAGCGAGATGGTTAATTTGTAGGGGCTCTCTTCCGCTGCCTTGGCATCAGGATCACTCTTTCCGAAAAGTCTACCGAGCGTATTCAAGCTGACCGTTTTGCTGACCCGCAAATTCATCGCCGCGAATGCCGGGCCTTCACCGTAGTTGCGCGGGATAAGTCTCGCGCCCGCGGCCGGCTTTAGATCGAATCTTCCCCATGGTGTTTCCACTAGATTTGCTGCTGCCGTCAGACTCGTGGCAAACGCAGGTCGCTCTGTAAAGAGCGTGTCTCCGTTTATGTCTCGACCGATAGTAATATTGAACGGACGCCCGGTCGAGACGATGAAGAACGGTGTCAGTCGTAATCCCCAGGGAGCGTTTACTACCCCTTCAACTGTCAGCCGATGTCGAGCGTCAATCGCCGAGCGCCCGTATTCACCGCTCAAATCATAGGTACTGGTTGGAAAGGTACCCACACCCTCGGTATCGCTGCGAGCGCTGCTGAGCGCGTAGACGACGTGCAGAAAGAGTTTCTTATTGTAGCGATTATCAAGCGTCAAGAGCAGTTGCTTCTGATTGAAAACTCCTGCAGATTCAAATTCAAAGATGTTTCCCCCATTGCCAAAGGGCCGGTCGCCGCTGTTTCTCACAGCTTCCATGAAGGTGCCCGGCAGCGGTGCATTGATGTTGCGCGAGCGCAAGAGGTGGCGCGAACGCGTGCTGAGCCAGGTAACAGAGAAGGTGGATTTGTAGGGTAGTTGGCGCTCGTAGCTGATAGCCGATTGCATCAGGTAAGGCGTTCTGAGGTCATCTGCCTTTCGTCTAATGGTCTGCGGAAGAGCGAATGCATTGAGCGTTGCGATAGTCGGCAAAGTCGGATAGGAAGCCAGGACAGTTGAATCGGTAACCACATACTGCTTCTGGTTGATCCCGTTGAATCGCGCAGCCAGTAAAGTAAGGTTCTCGGCGATCCGATCATAGAAGATACCGAACCCGACGCGTATGACCGCATTAGACTGCTTGGAGTCCTTCGCCTTTGGCGACCAGGCGAAAGCCACCCGCGGTGCAAAGTTCATATTGCTATCAATATTAGTTTGCCATTCATACCTCAGGCCGAGGGTAATCATCAAGTTCGATCTGGCGTTCCATTGATCCTGAATGAACCCCGAGACATCTTTCTGGCTTATCGCTATCTGCGGGTTCCCGCCTGAGATTGAGAACTGAGTTGGCCCGATGCCTAAGTCCTGATCTGTAAACCCGGCGGGCCTGGCAGGTCCTCCCGCGTTGGTGAATAAAAGAGTTCGGCGATAACGCTCGATGCTGGAGATCTGTTGACGACGAGGATTGCCTTGCGCGTCTCTTTGCACTTGATTGTTCGCATCGAGCTCGACGGCGTCGCCTCCCGCGAAAGTGATGGTGGCTCCGAAATTGGCACGTGATTCGTCCTTCAAACTTACGCGTCGCAGTCGAGCCCCAAACCTTAGAACATGTGGGCCGCTGGTTAACGTCGTATTGTTATAGAGAGCGAAGAAGCTTCTTCGATTTAATGAAGGCCCGGTTTGATCGCCGCCCCCGTTAAAGGCGTCCAGGACATTTAGTGCGGGAATAGAATTATTTCCGCTTTGTTGTGTTCTATCAGATCTGAATTGGAAACGTGTTTCGGTTACGGCCCTTTGACTAATTACTGCTGTCTCGGTCAGGCGGAACTGCCGTTCGTAATCGGAAGTGTCATAGGCGCGCGAAGGGAGTGTGAATCCCCCGAGGCCCGCGTTGCGGGAATGCCCGGGATTAAACTCGACGATGGCGACCAGAGTATGATTCTTACTAATCTGCCAATCAATGCGGGGCTCTCTTTCCTGCGAACGTCGCGGCGCCACGGCGGACTGGACGAACGGCACAACACGGAGAGACGGATCCAAGACGAGCGCATTGATGTAGGCGTTATCATCGAGTCCTCTATATTCCAGGTCAAAGAAGAACGAAGCGCGCTTCTTAACAAGGGGGCCGCTGACTGAGAGATCCAAAGAGCGAACCTGATAGGGCGCGCGCGTAACGGCATAAGGATTACGAGCGTTCAAGCTCTCGTCGTTGAACCTGAAGGATAATTCTCCGCCGAACTCATTTGTGCCGGGCTTCGTCAAGATCTCAATCCGGCCATAGCCTATTCGGTCGAACTCTGCCGAAAACGGATTTTGATTTACTCTTACTTCTCTTATGGAAGACTTGGTTGGAAGACGCGCGCCGCTAAACCCATCAACGAAGATTTCTCCCCCGTTTGGCCCGGCCGATGGACCGGCCAGTGCTTGCAGGGCATTCGCCAGGTCATCACGGTCATCCGGGAGAACGTCGAGCTGTTCTCCGCGAAGGACCAACGAATCGGCATTACTCTCCGAGTCCGTTGCTGCAGTGCTGTCTGCGGTAACGGCGACGTTCTCTTCGGGGAGAACGACCTTAAGTTGTATATCGAGTACATGCGTCTGCCGAGGGGAAATTTGCACGCCCACATTCTCGTAAGGTCCAAAGCCTTCAGCCGAGGCGCGCACGGTGTATGCGCCGGCGATAAGGGCTTTGAACGTGTAGGCCCCTTCCTCGCTGGTAAGAACTGTCTGCTCCTCCCCGGTGGTAAAGGTCAGCGTGAGGCGGGCCCCAACGATTGCAGCACCATGCTCGTCCGTCACGCGTCCCCTGATTTCGCCCGACTGTTCCTGTGCCCTCGCCTGGCTGGAAAGTAGCGAGAGAAAGCAAAGGATGGAAAGAATAATTGAGAATATTCTTTTCGTTCTGTGCATAGAAGTTCTTATAAGGCGCCCGCTGCGGCCAGCCCGCTGTCCCTGGCGGGTTTAGTCAATGCTAAATCGCGACGAACAGGCGGGGCCGTTTTACTCCCTAGCGGTAACGTGCCTCGCCTGCTCGATTGTGTTTTATGTTTTCGGACTATCGTCGACTAACGATTCTGCGTCTCGCCCTTCTCTTTTCTTTTTTCGTCGGCCTCTTGCTTTTTGTTCTCATGCTCGACGCGCACGACCTTGCCATTGATGGCGCTAACCTGCACCTCGGTTATGGTCCCTCTGGAATTGCGAATGTCGAATGAGTAGACAAGCTTACCATGCTCGCGCTCAAGCTCGCCGCTCTCCACCGTTCCCGGGGCCCGGTGGAGGGCGGTCTCCCGCGCAGCTTCCATCGTAATCTTCGCCTGACGTTGGAGTTTCTGCTGCTCTCGCGACTCGTTCTCCTGTCCAGGCTTCACCGACATGGCTTTCGCTAACGAAGCTCCCGCCGTCAGCGTGATGGCCGCAAACACGACCAGTGTTAGATAGCGTTTCATTGCTTACTTTCTCCTTAATTCTAAATGACCCACAATTCTGAAACGGAAGCGCTACAGCAACGTCCCGCTGTATTGTGTGGCCACTCTACTCTTTTGAAGATGACTAGAAGATTACGCTGAGTTATGAAGGCTCAAATCAATCGGGGCGGATCCCAGATGCCGCGGGTAGGACAACCACAAATGTGCTGCCTTTCGCATCCGACGCTTCGAGCCCGACCTCACCGTTATGCGTTTCGGCGATCCACGCGGCAATGCTAAGGCCCAGGCCGGCGCCGCTTCCGGCTCGATCGCCGTTTCTTGAACGCGCTTTGTCCACGCGGTAAAAGCGCTCAAAAATGTGTGCTTGAGCTTCAGCCGGAATGCCCGCACCGGAGTCAGTAACGGCAATTCTGTAATTGGAACCGGCGCGACCAATCTCCACCCGTATTCTGCCGCCGGCTGGCGTGTATTTGATGGCGTTATCCAGCAGGTTGAGGACCATCCGCCGAATCAATCCTTCGTCGCCACGAAATATCAATTCCTCTTCAGCGTGTTGATACCGAAGCTCAAGCCCGTGCTGTGCCGCCAACGAGCGAACAGCTCGCACACATTCGCCTACGGTCTCGTCAACATAGAATGTCGAGCTCTCCATCTGGAACTGTCCTGCGTCCGCACGCGCCAACATGAAGAGGTCTTCGACAATTCGCGTCAGCCGCCGCCCCTCGTCATGCATGATGGCGAGCGACTCTCGATATTCGTCCGTGCTTCGGACAGCTTGTGAGAGCGCTACCTCGGATTCACCACAGACTATGGCTACCGGAGTGCGCAGCTCGTGAGAGGCGTCCGCCATAAAGCGGCGCTGCTGCTCAAACGAGACATCCAGCCTCGTCAGAAGTTCGTTGAAGATCTGCGCAAGCCTACCCACTTCGTTTCGTTTGTTGGAAACCGGCAGGCGTTCGTTCAGATTAGAAGCGCCGATGCGTGCCGCTCGGTCTCCCATCTCTACGACCGGCGCGAGACTCTTGCGCGCCAGGAAGTAACCGCCCAGACAAGCCAGCCCGAGGGCGATGGGTATGGCGATGAGAAACGCGCGACGCACTTGCGCCAGCGCTTCATACTCTTCATGTAAGGACTGGGCAATGACGACCGTGTAACTCTTGTCGCCTACTCTGACTGGCATGGCGAGGGCGCGAATGTCTTCACCGCGGTCGTGAATAGTTGTGTAAGCGCGCCCGGCACTTTTGGAGGATCCGATCAGCGGGACGAAATTCGGGGCCAGCTCCGTGGCGGAAGGCCACCCCGATTTACCTATCCGTGAGACAGGAGCGGTAGATACGGCGACCACGCGGCCCCCTTCATCAAAGACGATGGCCTGTCGGTCGTTGAAGTTGAAGCCGCGCGTTATCTCGACCGCTGCATCATCTCCCGACAACTCTTCATCGTTTGACTCGGCGTTGAGGTTTGAGACCAGCGAGCTCGCCGTGTCCGCCAGCGACTGGTCCGTGCGCTGACGCGCTGCGCGCCCAAGATAAGTGTAAGTTGCTACGGCAAAGATGATGAGGACCAGCGCCAACACTCCCGTGTACCAGAGAGTCAACTGAGAGCGCATCGAATCAAGCATGGTCGCCCTCGGGTTCACCTTCGCCTGCGACGCTATCCCCTGCCGGCTGGAGATTGTCCGGCGCTGCCAGCATGTAGCCCTCTCCTCGGCGCGTATGAATCAGCGGCGGGCCGAAGCCATCGTCAATCTTTCGTCGCAGCCGGTTGATGTTCACGTCTATCAGATTCGAAAGCGGATCGAAGTTTTCATCCCAAACGTGTTCCGCAATCTCAGCCCGACCGAGCACGCGTCCCTGCTCGCGTCCGAGATATTCCAGCAGTGCGTACTCCTTCGCTGTTACTTCGATCTTACGTCCGGCTCGCGTCACGCTGTGGGCGCCGGTATCTATTACCAGATCAGCCACCACGATGGTGGCGGGTCGAACGACATGTCCGCGCCGCAGCAGCGCGCGTAAGCGGGCTAGCAACTCGGCCACTTCGAACGGCTTTGTGAGGTAATCGTCCGCTCCGCAATCCAAACCGGCAATCCGGTCGCGAACCGCATCGCGCGCAGTCAGCATGATCACTGGAACGCTTGAACCGCCGGCACGCAGTTCGCGACAGACTTCAAAGCCGTCGCGACCGGGGATCATCACGTCAAGCACGACCGCGTCGTAGTCGTTGACGGCAACCTTGTAAAGCGCATCCTCACCGTCGGCGGTGGCGTCTACTGCATACGACTGCTCGCGCAGGCCCTGTGAGATGAACCGGGCGATGCGAGGGTCGTCTTCTACCAGCAAGACTCTCATATTGATCAGAACGGCGCTCAGAAGCTCCAAGCCAGGGCCAGACCATAAGATTGCGAAGCACGACTATAAACCGGCGAAGTAAACGGCATCAGCTTTGACCGAGAGCTCTTGCCCCTGGCGTCGCTTTCGCTCGCATCCAAATCCGGATCATGATGTTTCCGATAAACATAGCGGCCGATGCCGTATCCGATGGCGCTCCCAACCAGCACGTCGCTGAGAAAGTGGTTCTGTCCGGTGAACCGCGAGAGGCTCACGGCGGTTGCGAGGCCATACGCACCGAAGCGCACCAATGGGCGATGATTCCCATACTCGTACGCGACCACAGTCGCCAGTGACCACACGCTCGCCGCATGTCCCGAGGGAAACGACTGGCCCCCATCGAAAAACTCTCCGCTTGCATCGTCGAGAGGCGGACGGGGCCGCTGCGAGACGCCTTTGAGGACGCTCACGACGATCCCGCTATCTATCAGCGCCTCGCCTCCGAGAAGTCCTGTTTCGCGGGCGCGTGCATTGTTTGTGGCCCGACCAACCAAATAGAAGCCAGTTGCGATTCCCCCGGTAGTGTAAAAGGCTCCTCCCTGACTAATGTCCCTACTAATCCTCAAGCGCGTTCGATCGTTCTCAGCTAGTGCCCCCGCCGTATGCCGGTCGGTAGCGAGTAACGAAGCCGTGGCGAGGCCAAGCGGGGCAAGCCATTTCGCATCGTCGCGGCCGATTCGAAACGGAGACGTCCAGATGGCCTGCTGATCCGCCAGAATATTTCTGAAAAAACGACGCTCAAGCGACGGCGAGCTCTTCGCGTTGGGTGTGGGAGAGGGTTGCGCGACCGGAGGAGCTTTCCCGGCGGGCGCCTGCGCTCGTATCGTCATGGACGCGATCAAAATCAGAACGCAAAAGATGCCAACACGCCACGTCCTGGTATGGGTTTGAAGTCCTCTGTCCATCTGAATACTCCCTTGCCGTGATGCTGTTGATCACCTGCGGATTGTTGAAGCTAGTCGCGTCTACGGTAATCGAGAGGAGATGAAGGGAAGATTACAACGGCCCGGCACTTAAATACTACCGGATTTTTACGTGACTGTTGTGCGCGATTTGGGTGCATGAACTCGAAATCTTAGCCGAGATTTCATGCAACTTCGGGTGCCATTTCTGCCTCTTAGTCTCTGCCTTTGACAAGAGAATCTGATACCAGATTATTGTCAGCCCGTGCTCGAACATGATACAGTCAGGTTGAAGGTTCGAGCGCGACTCAACCCTAACTCATTAACCATTTTTTTGGAGTCCCGACTTAATTCCTATTGTACTGTCTTCTGGAGGACCTCGGATGAGTTTGAAAGCCTTTCGTAGAAGTTTTGGCGCCCTCGTTGCGGTCGTGGCTTTTGCCATCATGGCGTCTGCTCAGTCAGCCGCGCACGCCGATTTTACCAGCGTTAAGATTAAGAACTTCGGACAAATGGACGACCGCTTCTATCGCGGGGCCCAGCCGAAGAAGGACGACTATGAAGCGTTGAAGGCGATCGGCATCAACACAGTGGTTGACTTGCAGGCTGAACCGAAAGATTACGAGAAGCAGGCTGTCGAATCACTCGGCATGCGCTACGTGAACATCCCCATGGTCGACAAGGCGTATCCGACCGAAGCGGCCGTCACGGCTTTTATGAAGCTGGTTGACGATCCCGCGACCGGCAAGTTCTACGTGCACTGCGCGGGTGGTCGTCATCGAACCGGGGCGATGGGCGCGGTATATCGCTTCAACAAATATCATTGGGACTTCGACCAGGTTTACGCCGAGATGAAGAAGTTCGATTTCTACACGAGCTGGGGTCACGGCGATTTCAAGACCTTCGTTCAGGACTACTACGCACAGACGCAGGCCAAAGGCGCCGCATCGACGGGCGGAAGATAAGCAGGTCTCGTATAGACTAAAGGCAATCGAAAAGGCCGCTCATCTTGAGCGGCCTTTTTCTATTACCAGTCGCGGAGCGACGACATATCCGCACGCCCAACATCGCGTAACGGGGCAGTAGCCCGACCGTGAGGGAGGGCGCCAATGGTGCGAATCAAGAGTCCCAAACATTTGGTTGAATTAACTGAACAGTTCCCGAATCTTCGACCGAACCTCGTTTAATTTGGAACTCCTCACCTTCGCAGCCGAATAAACCACTACTGATCGTTCGACCGTGAATAAACGATGAGGACGAATGAAGCTGTCCACATTCAGATGACCATGCTCGAAGTCGGCGCTCGTCAGTTGAATTGAGTAACTATCACCGCGACGTGATTGACTGGTTATCTGGCAGAGGATCAGGTCGTCTCCGGGAAGGTCGGCGACAACAAGGGCTGGCCGGCGTTTACCCGCTTGCAAATCGGTCTGCGGAAACGGCAAAACGACCACATCGCCGACTAAAGGTTTGCCCATGCGGCGTCTTCCTCTGGCGTGTCCCAATCTTTGCGTAGCGCAGATGCGCTCAACGACAATCCGTTGAACGGGTCGTCGGCTGACTTTTCGCGAAGAAAACGTGCGAAGTCGTAAACCTTGCGTTGGAGGGCCTCGGGTAGGTTCTCGACTTCTTTCTGAATCATCTCTTGGGTGCTCATATAACCATCCTTGTTTCGCCGCTACGCGACGGCAGTTCAATTCCGGTCAGAACCGCCTGCCTCAGCGGGCGGGTTCTTGCGGGGCGTTGTGGAGTCTTCAGCTGACAGATGCTTCTACGCGCGGCAACCCACCCGCTTACGCAGGTGGTTCGGACCCGTCGGTTTGCCGGGTCGATTACTGTCCACTCTTACTGATAAATATACGAAGCATCCTTCTTCGATTGCCACTCGATTCCTTCGATCGTCTTGGGGTCTGCCTTGCGGATTTCGTCGCTGATCTGGTCTGTGCTGACGCTAAGGTTCATGTTCACCGAATACATGACACATCCAACCGGCTCCGCCTCGTCCGGCGGATCGATCTCTCTCAACTCGGCGCTGAAGCCGTGACGCTGGAAGATGCGTTTCAGGATTTCCTGCATCGCTTCCGTGTCGCGCGTCCTCACAGTCAGATCCATAGAGCGATAGACCTGTTTCGATTCCTGCGACTCGAGCAGCCAAAGCAACGGGAGAACGAAGGCGGCCAGCACAATCGCCACGTCCCAATGACCGACGCCAGTCGCCAGCCCCACCGCAAGACTAATCAACAGGACTGTGATCTCTTTCGGGTCCCGGATGTTGGTCCGAAATCGCACCAACGAAGCTGCCGCGAAGATGCCGAACGCCCGCGCGGCATTATCGCCCACTATCATCATCAAGGCGCTGGCGACGACGGCAAGCAGTATCTGTGTCTGCGCGACGAACAGGTTGCGTTTCGCCAGAGACAAGTCCCGCCGTGGACGAAAAGCAAGCATCCCGGCGAGCAAAGCGGCGAGCGAGAGTCGGATCACGATTCGCGGAATGATGACCGTCCACTCTTCTGTCCGCACCTGTGTCGGAAGCGTCGCGCCACCTCCCATAATCTCGGTGACAGTCGATTCGCCTTTCTTTCCCTTCGGCTCTGACGGCTGATCGGTGGTGCTTGTTTGGCCGGCGGCAGTCTGCGCTGTGGATTGAATCTGCGAGGACGGGTTCGCCGGTTGATTGTAGGCCTTGATATATGTGACCAGCGAGAATCCAAGCAGAGCCGCCAGCAATGCCACCAGGACGAGTGTCACCCATGCGTTTTTGTTCATTAGATCAACCCCGCGTTAAGCAAGTCGCAACTGTCGAGAGGCTCCGCCCGTTTGTTGGATTCACAATTCAGCAGCACGCGCTGCCGTTAAAGGTCAAGACTTACGCTGCCTTCGAAATACATCTGGACCTCAAACTTCTCTTCACCCGCGGCCGGCTTTATTCGTTCGTAAGTTCCGTCCGATAGCAGGCGTCGAGACTTCACGTTGTCTTTCAAATACGCCGCCAGGATCACGTCTTTCAGATATCTCTTGAGATCGGGATCGTGGATTGGAGTAACTACTTCCACGCGTCGGTCCAGGTTGCGCGACATCCAGTCGGAGCTGCCGATGTAGATCTCTTCTTCGCCGCCGTTCGCGAAGTAAAAGACCCTGCTGTGTTCGAGGAGTCTGCCAACGATACTTCTCACTTGAATTGACTCGGAAAGTCCTGGCACACCGGGCCGCAACATGCAGGTTCCGCGAATTATCAGCTCAATCGGAACACCTGCTTGCGAGGCTTCGTAAAGCGCATGGATGATTTCAAGATCAGCCAGCCGGTTGATTTTTATTTGCATCCCCGAGGGTCGGCCCGCGCGGCTGTGTTCGGCCTCGCGTCTGATGAGCTCGAGCATTCCTTCGCGTTGGTTAACAGGCGCGACCAGCAATTGACGATACTCCTTCTGTCGTGAATAGCCCGTCAGGAAATTGAAAAGCTCGGTTGCATCCGCGCCGATATCTTCGTCAACGGTGAAGAGGCCGAGGTCCGTGTAGAAGCCGGACGTGATCGGGTTGTAGTTGCCGGTAGCAATATGCATATAGCGCCTGAGATCTTTTCCTTCTCGACGGACAACCAACGCAACCTTGCAGTGCGTCTTCAGTCCCAGAACGCCGTACACTACATGAACTCCCGCCTCTTCAAGCCGGCGCGCCCATTCGATATTAGCCTCTTCGTCAAAGCGGGCCTTGATCTCAACTATCGTGGTCACCTGTTTTCCCTGCTCTGCCGCTTCTATCAGGGCCTGAGGAATGGGAGAATCTTGTCCCGTTCGATAAAGACAGATCTTGATGGCCAGCACGTCCGGGTCTCGTGCTGCTTCATTGATGAAATCAACTACAGTTGTGTATGACGTGTAAGGGTGATGCAACAAGATGTCGTGTTTTCTTATCGCGTCGAAGATCATGTGGTCGTGTTCCAGGGTCGCCGGAACCGTAGGCCGAAGCGGCTTGTCTTTAAGTTCGGGCATATCGAGGTCGCAGAGCTCGGTCAAATCGTCTATCTTTAATGGCCCGTCAATCTCATAAACGTCTTCTCTCTTGAGATCGAGCTCGCCCAGCAGATAGTTGACCATATCCTCCGGCATGCCTTTCGAGACTTCCAGACGAACCTCAGTACCAAACTTTCGCTTGCGAAGAGTCTGCTCGATCGCCTTCAGCAGATCAGCCGCCTTGTCCTCTCTGACTTCGATATCCGCGTCGCGGGTGACCCTGAAAAAGTGGGCCCTCTCACTATTCATCCTGGGAAACAGCGCATCGGCATTCGCGGCGATCAAATCCTCCAGCAGGACGAACCGCGCGCCCTCCTTGCCTACCCGGACCAGCCTGGGAACAAGCGGCGGCACCTTTATGCGAACGAAACGCGGTTCAATCTTTCCGGTTAAAGATTGAGTGATTCCGTGCGCGCGTATCGGCTTCACCATCAACCCGATGTTGAGACTCTGGTTCGAGATGTAAGGAAACGGGTGCGCCGGATCGACTGCCAGCGGCGTGAGTACAGGAAAAATCTCCTCATCGAAATATGTGCTGAGCACGTCTCGCTCAGCCTGTGTCAATGAATCGTAAGTCTCAATGCCTATGCCATGAGCTTTTAGTTGAGGAAAGATGTCCTGGTGCAAACAGCGCATCTGTTCTTCAATCATTGGAAGCAGGCGTTCGCGGATTGCCTTTAGCTGGTCCGGGATAGTCATTCCATCCGGCGACAGCTCGGACACGTCTTCTTCCAGCGCTTCTTTGAGTCCCGATATACGTATCATGAAGAACTCGTCGAGGTTGGTGGAGAAGATGGAGAGGAACTTCAGGCGTTCGAGCAGCGGAGTAGTGTCGTCCAGCGCTTCCTCGAGCACGCGACGGATGAACTCGAGCAGGCTCAACTCGCGATTCAGCAGCAGGTCCTTCGCGCCGTGCAACGTCGGCGGCAGCGTCACATGCGCGTCGCCGCCCTCGCGGCGGTCTACTAGCGTTAATTCTTTGCGCTTACCTGTGGTCATTCGAACTTCCAAGATAACCCAGCTCAGGTCTGAGCGGGAAACCGATCAGGGAGGAAAAACCCTTCGAGCTTCGCGCCAACGGCGCGAAATGCCAGAGCCTGCTCGCGCCTTTAGCGTCTTCACCTTTCAAACAGATGCCGCAGGATATTGCTCGGTTGCGTGGAGCGAGTCACATAACAGGACGACTCGGATCACTAAAAGCGCAGCGGGTGCTTGGGCGGGTCGTATGCGCGCTTCGCTTTGACACTCAAGAATTCTCCGCTCTCCACGATATATGCCGTTAACCGATTGCCGTAGACGCAGCCGGTATCAAGCCCGATCGCGCGCAGTCCCTTTCGTGGTTCCGGCGCGGGCCAGTGGCCGAAGAGGACTATTTTCTTGCCGTCGTAAACGTCATACCATGGCGTTCCCTTGCGGCTCGCTCGGTGCTTTCCCAGCGTGCGGAGCTCCGTCAAATCTCCAGTCTTCTGCCGTGTCAATGCCACGCCCGGGCGTAGGCCCCCATGCACTACCAGATGCGACCCAAGATCGATCATAAGGGGAAGCGATTGCAGAAACAGATAGTATCGTTCGACGTCGACCTTCAGCTCAGCGAACGCCTTTGCCTGTTGCCCTTTTAGTGAGTCTTTCTTGCCATGTAGGTATCGTTTTATTGCCCGATCGTGATTGCCCAGCACTGCCCGCAAGCGTTTGTCTTCAATAAAGAGATCGAGCACCTGCCGGTTCTTCGGACCCTTTACGATCAGATCGCCGACCGCTACAACGGAATCCTCCGGGCCGAATTCTGCCTTGCGGAGCAAAGCCATCAGCTCGTCATAACAACCATGAATGTCTCCAACGACAATTGTTCGCCCGCTCATGTTCCCTTTTCTGCCAGTTGCTCTTTTTCATTGGATTACAGCATGAAAACAGGGGCAGGGCAACCAGTTCGACGGGAGAAGCTGGTGGTCCACGCCTCCCCGGACTGTTATCATCATCGTTCATGGAAACTCGGAAGGTCATTCCCACGTATTCCAGGTCATAGGAATGAATTGCCTCTATTGATGGAGACCCAAAAATGCCGAAACTGGTAGCAGTGTTGGCCGCCGGCTCTGATTACACACAACCGACCAACCATATCTTTAAGCGCGTCATTCATGGCGATCTCGAAACGGTGCGCGAACGACTGGTCCGCGCGCTGAAGAAGATGGGGTATCGCGTCGTGAGCGAGCACCCACTGATCGCCCGGCGCGAACGTCAAGCTTCAGCCTGTTCATTCGACGTACTCAAATGCGTGAAGAGTCTGACGATTGATCTGACAGCGGTCAGCTCGACATCCACATTGGCAACATTCGACTCTGAGATTATCAATGCGCTGGTGACGAAAGGCGACCGGCAGACGATCGAGCGCGAGGCGGAAGCGATCATCGCTCTTGCGACAGCGGTTCTGGCAGAACCTGTCTGCGTCCATTGTGGCATGAACAATTCCAGCGATTCACACTTCTGTCGCGGGTGCGGAGCTTCCGTTGAGGTGAGCGACCCATCCGAACTCGAAGTTCTGAGACTAACATCGGGCGCGCGCCCGGCACATCAATTCCTCGTACTCGGCTTTGTTTCAGCACTGTTCTTTGCCGCGCTGGCGATGTTCCTGATCCTATTCACCGGCAAGACTCCTAAGGTTGGGCTAAGTGTGCTCGCTGCGGGTGAAGCCTTCGCCACGCTCTGTTTTCTGTACGGTATAAGGCGCCTTCATCGCACGCTGAATCCCGCCCGCATAGAAGACGAAGTGGTGTCACTCGACCCACCGCGGGAGCTGCGGCCCGCGACGACCACGGCCCTTCCTCCACACGCGGCGCATCGTTCCGTGACCGAAGGAACAACTGAGTTCCTGGTCCCCAGAGAAAGCGAGAGGGTCGCGGTCCCGGTTAGGGCCCGCGAAGTCGATACGGCCGAAATAGGCTAGGATCCTCAGCAGTAAGTATTCTCATCGCCAATGGTGGATTATCGCCGCACCGGATTCTCACAGGCCGTGGGCCGCTGATCTTCGGCGGAACACCGGCCCGCTTATTCTTCGCAGCGACCTAAATATCCTTCTCGGTGTGAAGTATCTGTTTTGAGGTGTGCGCATGTTTCGAGCAATAGTTCTTTCGCTGGCGCTAATCGCGATTCCATCTATCGCCTACGGACAAAGCGAGAAAGCTCCGGCGCTGGCTCTCAGCGATCTGCATGGCCGAACGCTCCGGCTAAGCAGCTATAAGCGCCAGGTGGTGCTCCTTAACTTCTGGGCTACATGGTGTCCCCCATGCCGCGCTGAAATGCCCGACTTAATCAAACTGCAGCGCCAGTATCGACGTCTGGGATTACAGGTAATCGGAATCACGTATCCTCCAGAAGAGATAGGTGAGGTGCGACAGTTCGTGAAGAAGCTGGGCGTAAATTATCCCATTGCCCTGGGAACGAAAGCGACCAAGGCCCTCTTCGGTCAAACGGAGACATTGCCCATGACGATCGTAATCGATCGCCGGGGCAACATTCACGAACGCATCGAGGGGATTCTTCTACCCGAAGAGTTCGAGCAAAAGATAAAACCTCTGTTAAAGTAAGCTCCGGCCTGAGATCTGCATCACAGCATTTCCGGCTGGGTAATCATTAACCATTCAGACTTAGGAGATGAGAATGCCAAGAAACAAAGTTGCGACGCTGTTAGGGTTGGTGCTCGTTCTCGCACTTGGCGCAGCCAGCGCGTCCGCTGCGACCAGGACCACGACAATCCACATTGAAGGTATGCATTGCCACATGTGCTCCGCGTCAGTGGCGAAAGCGCTGAAAGCCACCGATGGAGTTGAGAAGGTGGACGTCAGCGATAAGGACGGCACAGCGGTAATCCAGTTCGACGATCAGAAGGTAACCGAAGCCAAGCTTCGTGAAGTGATTAATGGAACCGGCTTCAAGGCTGTCGAAGCGAAGACAGCTGTCACCAGGAACACGAGTGTCGACTGCTGCTCTGCTGATAGCTGCGAAGTCAGCTAGACTATTAAACAATTCGGCGGATCAAGAATGGGGCGAGCGCGGAATTTATCCGTCTCGCCCTAACTCTTTTTGTGTTCTTGTCGGTGAAACGTCGTCCACGGCTCTTTCAATCCCCAGAGTCTGCATGTTCACATCTATCGGCTGCGCCAGCGGCTCGCTCCTTTCGGCCTGCACATCGAAACAAAGGTAGGTGTCGGCTACTGCCTTACAAAGAGGAGGCATGAGTTATGAGGGGCAAGAAGTAAGGACGAGTCACGCTTGACTTAAAGGAGAGCTCTGAAATCTGTCACTATCACTCATCACTTTTCACTCATCACTCATCACTTTTCACCTTTCACGCTCCACGATTACCTTGACTGCCCACGAGAGGGCTTGTTACACTTTCGTTAGAAATTAAGCGAGACCCGACGCTTGGATTCGCGTCGCAACATTCCCAGACGGGCTTTCAGACCCGGGCGTGCGGCGTAGTCCGAATATTAACAATTCGATGGAGGTGAAATGGTGGGCTTTAAAGTCGGCCAGAAAGTCGTTTACCCAAACCACGGGATTGGGATCATCGAGCAAATCGAGCAGAAGCAAATAGGTTCAAACTCACTTCCCTTCTACACGCTTCGACTTGCTGCTACCAATTCTCTGGTTCTCGTCCCCGTTGCCAACGCCTCTGAAGTTGGCCTCAGAACCCCAATCTCGACCGGCGAATGCGAAATGCTGTTAAAGAATTTGTCCGATGATTTCTCGTCCCCCGCGAATGATTGGAAAGACCGTTTTAAAGATTTCTCCGAAAAGATGCGTACAGGCGACATTTTTGAGGTCGCTGATGTACTCAAGAACCTGACGTTTTTAAGCCACATTAAGCCGCTCTCATTTCGTGAGCAGCGAATGCTTGAGCGCGCTCGTTACCTTGTCATCTCCGAACTGGCAGCAGTTTGCCGCCAGCCCGAATGCAATGTAGAGCCGCGCGTAGAGCAGGCCCTCGGCCGCGCCTGCGCCAAGCATGAGCGTCGTCCGGTGCGTGCGCGCGCCGCAGGCGCTGCAGTTGGACACTAATAGGACACCAAGGCAACCACTCTAACACCGGATCGTTCAGCCAAGTATCCGTGAGCTAACGGACCCTTTGCTCCTTCCTTCGGTGTTGCGGTCTGGTTCTGTATCTGCTCGCCGTGAGCGTGCTATAATCCTGCACGACTTATTTTCCTGACAATTACTTGAATAGTAGAGCGATCACCCCCGCCTTTGACGGAAATGGATGAACCTGCGAGTTATTTCCTGACTTATCTTTTTGACGAAAATCTGGCCCAGTCTGTGACGCTGTGGGAAGCCTTTCTCAAGCTGGGCGCCGTTCTGTTGCTCGTACTCGCCAACGGGTTTTTCGTCGGCTCTGAATTCGCCCTCGTTTCAGTTCGCCGTCCAAAGCTGGAAGCGCGCGCCGCGGTTGGAAGCCGCTCGGCGGCTGCAGCGCTTCGATTGCTCGACGAGCCAACCATTTTCATATCCGCCACCCAGCTTGGAATCACTCTGGCATCGCTCGCGCTCGGCTGGATCGGCGAGCCGACCGTCGCGGCCTTGCTCCTGCCTTTAGCAAATAGCATAGCGAGCGGAGGATGGGCTGGGTACATAGCTCATGGCACGGCCATCGCGATTGCGTTCGCACTCATAACTTATTTGCACATAGTAATCGGCGAATTGATGCCGAAGATGACTGCGCTCGAGCGCGCCGAGCGACTGGCGCTGTTTGCGGCGCGGCCGCTCGAGCTCTTCGCAAGGGTTTTCCGCCCGTTGATCTGGATTTTTAATAAGACCGGGACAAATCTCGGCCGTCTCTTCGGCCTAAAGTCATCGTTGGAGCACGCTGCGGTTTATACCGAGTCGGAGTTGCGGCAGTTGATCGACGTGTCTCGCGAACGCGGCCACCTGCGTGCGGAAGAGAGGCGGTTGATCCATCGTGTCTTTGAATTCTCGGACACGCTTGTACGCGAAGCCATGGTTCCGCGCACTGCTATGGCGGCCATTTCGAGCGATTGCTCGCTTGAGGAACTGGCAAAGGCGTTTCGCAAGCATGGTTATTCGCGCCTCCCGGTGTACAGAGAGTCGTTGGACGACATGGTCGGGTTCATTCACAGCAAGGATGTGATGCCGTACCTGCTGCGTCCCGAGAGTTTCCGCCTGGATCAGGTACTTCAATCGCCGCTTTACGTAGTCGATACTGCGCGGTTGGAAGACGTGCTTAGGCAGATGCAAAAAGCCAAGTCGCACTTTGGCTTTGTTATCGATGAGCACGGCGGTGTCGAAGGGATCATCACGCTGGAGGATTTGCTGGAAGAGATTGTGGGCGACATTTCGGATGAGCACGATGAAGAAGTCAACGAGCAGATCAGTGAAGAGAAGGACGGCACCTATTTGCTTGACGGAGGTCTCGCCGTGCGTGATCTCAACCGTCGACTGAAGCTGTCGCTGCCTGAGTCGGAAGCGTATACCACGATCGCTGGGTTTCTGATGACTGCGGCGGGACACGTCCTGCAACCAGGCGAGGAGGTCAAACATGATGGCCTGCTATTCCAGGTCGGGCGCGTCGAGCGGAGACGGGTAATAAATGTGCGCCTCGAAAAGAGAGAAGAGATAGTTGAGGCTGGAGCCGGCCAGGCGAAGACGGTGAATGGGAAATCGTGATGGGTGATGGTTGATGGGTAAGCGCTAAATGGTGAAGCGCGATTAGCGCGGTATGAGAACCCGCAGCAATAGTCAATTTGGATGAGCCGCTACTATTCTCTTAACTCCTATCACCCATCACCTATCACCCATCACCCATCACCGAAGGGAGCACACATAGCACATGAGCCTGATAGAGATCATTAACGCGCGCGAGATACTCGATTCGCGCGGCAATCCCACGGTCGAAGCCGAAGTGACCTTAATCGGGGGTGAAACGGGGCGCGCTGCTGTCCCCAGCGGCGCATCAACCGGCGAACACGAGGCGGTTGAGCTCCGCGACGGCGACAAGCGTCGTTACGCCGGCAAGGGAGTTCTGCGAGCCGTCGATAACATCAATAATCTGATCGCTCATGAGCTTGAAGGCATGGACGCCCTCGACCAGGTCGAAATCGATCGTGCTCTGATCGCTTTCGACGGCACGCCAAACAAGTCGAAGCTCGGTGCAAACGCGCTGCTGGCAGTCTCACTGGCGACTGCCCGCGCGGCTGCTACCTATCTGGAGATTCCGCTGTACAGATACTTGGGTGGCACGGCCGCTCGTACGCTTCCTGTTCCCTTGATGAATATCCTGAACGGGGGCGCGCACGCCGACAACAACGTCGACTTTCAGGAATTCATGGTCGTCCCGGTCGGCGCCACGCAGTTCAGAGAAGCATTACGCGTGGGCGTCGAAGTTTTCCACGCGTTGAAGTCTGTATTGAAAAAGAAAGGCTACGCTACCAGCGTCGGGGACGAAGGCGGCTTCGCGCCAAACCTGAAGTCCAACGACGAAGCGATCGAGACAATACTCGAGGCGATTCATCTCGCGGGCTTTCGGGCCGGCCGCGATGTGTTCCTCGCACTCGATCCAGCGGCCAGCGAGTTCTATGATCGAGGTTTTTACGTCTTCAAGAAGTCTGACAAACGCAAACTCTCGAGCGATGAGATGGTTGCATACTGGAAGAACTGGACGCGGCAGTATCCGATCATCTCTATCGAAGATGGGATGGCGGAGAACGACTGGGACGGTTGGAAGACGATGACCGATGAGATGGGCCGCACAGTGCAGCTGGTGGGCGATGACCTTTTCGTAACCAACACAGCGTTTCTACAGAAAGGCATCGATCGCCAGGTGGCGAATTCGATACTCATTAAAGTCAATCAGATCGGAACTCTTACCGAGACGTTGGATTGCATCGAGCTCGCGAAGACGCACGGTCTTACGGCGATCATCTCCCATCGCTCGGGAGAGACCGAAGACTCGTTCATTGCCGACCTCGCGGTAGCAACCAATGCGGGTCAGATCAAGACCGGCTCGGCGTCGCGCACCGATAGGATTGCGAAGTACAACCAGCTTCTGCGGATCGAAGAAGACTTGCGGGGCACCGCGCGATATCCGGGCCGCGCGGCCTTTTATCAGATCGAGCAGACGATGGATTCGTCCGGCACAAATCAAACGGCGAAGCGCGCGCGCGCGGCGAAGAAATAGGGCCACTCGGCGAGTCAGCACGTTTGTGGCTAACAGGCGTTCAGAGTTCAGCCTTTAGGCTGTCTGCGAAGCAAGCTAAAGCTTGAACTCTGAACACCGGTAGGACGGCTGCCAATAAGTCTTCGGAGATTACTTTGCCCACCAACAAAGGCCCGCTCGCACTCATCATCATTGACGGTTGGGGATACTCTCCCACGCGGGATGGCAACGCGATAGAGCTCGCGGCCACCCCTTTCTATGATGAGTTACGGGAGAAGTATCCGCACACGCTTCTCGAAGCGTCCGGGACGCGTGTCGGTCTGCCCGCTGGAGTCATGGGCAATTCCGAAGTCGGACATTTGAACATGGGTTCGGGGCGCGTGATACGCATGGACGTCTCGCGCATAGACCACGACATCGAGACGGGTGACTTCTTCAAAAACGAAGTTTTGGTAAACGCCATGGAGACCGCGAAGGCGAGCGGTAAGGCGCTTCACTTGATGGGCCTGCTGTCCGACGGACAGGTGCACTCGTCTCAGGAGCATCTCTACGCCCTCCTGCGTATGGCCAAGGAGCGAGGGCTGCAGCGGGTCTATGTTCATTGCTTCCTGGACGGGCGCGATGTTCCGCCGGCCTCGGCGTACGGTTATGTTGAAGCCTTGCAGGTCAAGTGTGCCGAGATCGGCTGCGGTCGCATAGCAACTGCCATCGGTCGCTACTACGCGATGGACAGAGATAAGCGCTGGGAGCGGACAGAACGTGCCTACAATCTACTGGTCAACGCCGACGGCGAGAAGGCCATTGATCCGGTCGAAGCGATCAAGCGATCGTACGAGCGTGGAGTGACCGACGAATTCGTCGAACCTATCGTCGTCACGCGAGAAACAGGCGAGCCGGTTGCTACGATCGAAGAGGACGACACCGCCATCTTTTTCAACTTCCGGCCCGACCGCGCACGTGAAATCACGCGCGCGCTAACCGAACCCGGCTTTGGCGCTTTTCCGGTTCCACATCGGCCCAAAGTGAACTTCGCCTGCTTCACGCAATACGATAAGACCTTCGAGCTGCCGGTCGCCTTCGGTCCGACCGAGCATCGCAACGTCCTGGCCGAAGTCTTCGGTAATATCGGGGTCAGGAATTTTCGCCTGGCAGAGACTGAGAAGTACGCCCACGTCACTTACTTCTTCAATGGCGGCGTCGAGAAGGAATATCCCTGCGAGCGTCGCTTGCTGATGCCTTCCCCCAAGATCGCCACCTATGACCTTGAACCCCAGATGTCCGCATTCAAAGTCACTGACAAGGTGCTGCGCGCGATTGAAGAGGGTGAGTCGGATGTCTTCATCGTCAACTTCGCCAATCCTGATATGGTGGGACACACGGGCAAGCTGGATAAGACCATCGAAGCCTGCCAGTACGTCGATACCTGTCTGGGATGGATCACGAAAGGGATGCGTCGAGCGCGCGGGATAACCTTAATCACCGCCGACCATGGCAACGCAGAACAGATGGTCGACCCCACCACAGGCCAGCCGCACACAGCGCATACCACCAACCTCGTTCCTTTCCATCTTATCGACGAAGCATCTAGCGGATTGAAGCTGCGCGAAGGCGCCGCTCTCGAAGATGTCGCGCCGACGATGCTGGGCCTGCTCGGTTTGGAGAAGTCAGCTGAGATGACGGGGCGCGATTTGCGGGATGCGTGATGCAACGGACCGCCTTGCAACTTGCTATGTCACTACAGCGTACATCGGTTATCGAGTTGCTTCAGAACGTCGAAGCGGAGAAGCGATGAGTTGAGAGCAATGACCTTCGACCCCTACAACATACTAGTCATAGACTTCGGCCAGTTGGGCGATGTTGTCTTGAGTCTCCCCGCGCTTCGCGCGATTCGCGAGAAGTTCCCGCGGGCTCGGATCACGGTCGCTGTGGGAAAGCCTGGGGCGCCGGTAGTCGATCTGTCCGGTTATGCCGACGCCACCATCGTGGTGGACCGAGTAGCTCTGCGTGATGGCTGGAAGGTGTTCTCAATCTTTCGCATTGGCCGCATCGTGAAGCAGGTGCGTCGAGAGCGGTTCGATTTCGTCATCGATCTACATAGTCTGTCGGAGACAAACCTACTCGGGTTTTTCTCAGGTGCGCCGAAAAGACTATTCGCGCGGCGGCCCGGTCGATCGCTCGATTTCCTGGCCAACTTTCATCCACGGCCGCCGATCGAAGATAACAGCGCGACGAAACATGCGATAGATCGCTATATGGATGTGCTCATCCCGCTTGGAATCAAGGATGCACCGCGCATTCCGCGCCTACGGACGCGACCGGAGGACGATCAGGTCATCGAGCAGATGCTGAAGAAGGCGCAGGCCAACTCGCATGCACCGCTGGTGGGACTGTTTCCGGGAGCCGGCCATCCGGGAAGACGTTGGCCATTGTCTAACTTCGCAGAGCTGGCTGAACGGCTGGTGCGAAATGATGGCGTGCGCATCGTTATTTTCGCCGGACCCGAAGAGCGCGCGCTGGTCAAAGAGATGAAAGCCCGCTTCCCGCGTACGACTATGATCTTCGACCGCCTGAGCATTCCCCAACTGGCTGCCGCGCTGGCGCGTCTCTCGGTGTTCGTCGCCAACGACACCGGTCCGATGCATATCGCGACAGCCGTCAGTACCTCTGTCGTTGCGCTGCTTGACCGCCCAACCCCCAATAGTTTTATCCCAATCGAGGAGCGTCATAGGGTCATCTACAGTAGAAGAATTCTGGAGATGACTACAGACGAAGTGTACGATGCAACCCGCGAGCTCCTGGCCGCGGGGCGCACCGAGTCGCTCTTCGCTAGCTGATTCGTCCAAAGTCCAATGTCCAAGGTCAGTTCTGTGTTTCGAGTTCCGGGTTTCAAGTTCGAGGATTCATGCAGGCGCTCGAGCTTGAAGCTTAAAATGCGGAACCGATATTGGGCTTCGCCCATTGAACAGGCCTTGAGAACTCTGTATCCATGCGAGCACAGTATGCTAAACAAATCCAATCTTAGATCGCGAACTCTGATCGTGAGCGCAGCGGCGGCGCTTTTGTTCCTCATCATGTTCGTAGGGTCACGCTCAATTACAGTGTCACGCGCTGACGCGGTCGCCTCGACAACCACTGAAAGAGCCTCCGATCACGGGGACTCCCAAAAGAGGAACGAAGTCTCGGACTCGCCCGCCGTTCGAGAACTCGGTCGCAATATCGATCGGGCGATCGATGAGAGCGTTTTCTCAAAGGCCCGTTGGGGCGTGTTTGTTATGAATCGGCGAGATGGCAAAGTGCTCTATGCTCGCAATGGAGACCGGTCAATCTCTCCGGCCTCAAACATGAAGATCTATACGACCGGAGTCGCACTCGACTTGCTGGGCCGGGACTATCGTTGGCGTACAACCGTCTATGCCGAAAACGCTCCTGACAGTAAAGGCGCGGTCGCGGGCGATCTGGTGCTCATGGGACGCGGCGCGCCCGACCTGTCTTCAAGCAAGGGCAAGAACGATAGCGAGTCATCGCTCGACGAGCTGGCGGATGCAGTTTATGAGCGAGGAGTTCGTCACGTGAGCGGCGACTTAATCGGCGACGAGAGCTACTTTCGCGGCGATGCTTTAGGAGATGGTTGGTTGTGGAACGATGTTCAATGGTACTTCGGTGCAGAGGTCAGCGCTCTCTCGATCAATGGCAATCAAATGGACGTCGCGGTTGCTCCGTCATCGAAAGCGGGTGAGAAGGCGAGCGTAACACTCAAAGGCGGAACCAGGTACTTTGAAATTACCAACGACACTTCCACTGCCGACCGCGGCGTACCGGCCACCATCGGTATCACGCGCGGGCTATCAGACAACAACGTCAGAGTGTGGGGCGAATTCCCTCTGGGCGGACGCGCTCTGGACGCACATCTCTCCGTTCATCAGCCTGCCCTATGGGCGGCCACGCTTTTCCGCGAAGCGCTCGAAGCGCGCGGCATAACGATCGAAGGTAAGATCCGATCGGTTGACTCGCGTGAGAACGAAACTGACGAAGGAATGGATCGAAAGCGCCAGGTCGAGCTCGCCTCGGTGAATAGCCAAACGCTCGCCGACCTCGCGCGCTTAACCAATAAAGAGAGTATCAATCTGTATGCGGAACTGATCCTTCGCACGCTCGGTAAAGAACGCGGCGCGACAGCGCCCGACGCTGACCCGAAGAAAATGCGTTCACGCGGTGATGATGAGGCCGGGGTCGCCGTCATTCGATCGTGGCTCGACCGCCATCAACTTCCGACCGAGTCTTTGTCGCTCCACGACGGCTCGGGACTCTCGCGACTGGATCTGGTCACGCCTGAGGCCACCGCTCGCCTCCTGGCATCAATTAGCCAAACTCCTGTCGCAGATCTTTTCAGAGAGACATTGCCCGTCGCCGGGCGGGACGGAACACTAAAGTTTCGATTGCGTGGACGGGCCGCCGGCAGGATCATGGCAAAGACGGGCACCGTCGCTTACGTCAACTCGCTCTCTGGGTATGCCACTACTGCCGATGATGAGCAAATCGTCTTTTCCATCATCTGTAACGACGAAACCAGCAAAGGCTCCAGTATTCAAGTGATAGACAAAATCGCCGACCTCCTGGTCTCCTTTTCGGCCTCACCCACGTAAAATATCGGGCTTTTGTTCGGAAAATACTTCTCGTTGCCCTATGTTTTCTCTAGACAAACATAGTTTTACTACGCTACTATTCTCAGGCTGCCCGGAATAGGTTGTGGCAGCCTGCTCTCCGTCTCGCGGTGACGCGAGTCCCCAAAAGCAGTGGAACTTTGAAGTCCTTTCCCACATAGTCGTGATGGACCAGTGTGTCGCGCGCCCGGCCTTACATCTCGCGTTGAGATCAGGTCGGACATGAATGCGGGCCTGGCGCTGTCCTCCACGACGTTTTGAGCCGCTCACCGATTACGCTTCAGGAGCCAAGTCTATGAAAAGACAGATAACCCTGACCCCACTCGTTCTTATCCTCATTCTTGTTTCAAATCTTCTGGTCCTGGCCGGACCCACAGCGGCGCGCCACCGGGCAGGCTTGGCTGCATTCGGTCTGGGCAATGATACGGATCGAGACCGTGACGGTTTGCTTGGTCCGGTTCGTCGAGTGAAGACCGAGATGGTCAAGCTGTCAAATCGTGGCGGCAAGGCGGTCGAGGGACAGCGTGTAGTCATCGAGGCGATTGCCTACGATATCAAAGGCGCCAAAATTGAGAATGCCTACTATCCGGTTCCCGGCGCAGCGTTGACCGGCAAAGAGGTTTACAAATACGACGAAAAAGGCAATATCGTCGAGATGACTATGGTCAATGCCGACGGCACGCTGCTGAGCAAGGAAGTCTACACATACGAACTCGATGCATTCGGCAACTGGACAAAGATGACCACCTCCGTCGCAGTCATTGAGGGCGGGAAGATTAACTACGAACCTACCGAGGTAACGTATCGCTCCATCAGTTACTATCTTGACGAAGCAACGCTCGCCAGGATGAGTCAACCAGCGACGCCCGCGCCGCTCAGCACATCTCAACAAGTCCCTTCCGTCGTTCCTGCCGTAGTGGCTTCGACGGCGAACCAATCTCAATCGACAGGCGGCGCGGTCGGTCGCCCGTCAGCGCTCCCGTCGGCCCCATTGCCCAGCGGAGGCACGCTGCTGAAAGCCAGCATGGCAGCTCCGGGAGACGCATTTAACTTTCCAACCGATGCTGCGGCAAATCAGCCATCGGTAAGAGTCGATGCCGATGCGCCGCCGCCTGCGGCTGGCAGACCGGCCCCGAAGCCGCTTCTGAAACCGATGTCGGGTGGGGTGCTAAACGGAAAAGCTATGACGTTGCCCAAACCGCTTTATCCTCAGGCCGCCAGAGCGGCTCGTGCCTCGGGCCTAGTCAGCGTCGATGTGGTGATAGATGAGAACGGCAAGGTCATCTCCGCAAAAGCTATTGACGGTCACCTGATGTTGCGCGGGGCCGCCGTTTCAGCCGCGCAAGGCGCGCGGTTCTCGCCCACGATGCTATCAGGGCAACCGGTGAAAGTAACCGGAGTGATCACCTACAACTTCTCACTTCAGTAGAGTGCGATCTGCCGATCACAGTTGAATCAATCGAACCGAATGAAGAGGACGACGACATGGCACTGAGTGGACAATTAAGCGACCTTTCGCTGGCAGAGTTAATAGAGTTCTTCTGCAATCAGCGAAAAACTGGTCGCCTTAAGGTCGCGTATGAGCGCGCGCCGGGGTACTTCTATTTTGACAGAGGTGACCTGGTAGACGCCAAGGTCGCGTCGCTCAATGGCATCGAAGCTATCTACTATGCCCTCACGCTGGCGAACGCATCGTTCAAGTTCAGCCCGGCGTTTCAGCCAACGCGGCGCAGCATCCACCAACCGTGGACTCGTGTCACTCTCGAAGGTTTGCGACGGCTCGATGAAGGGATCAAGCCAAAGGAACCGGTGCTCGAAGAAGGCGCCACCTATTCGGAAGATCCTGACGGAAGTAACGAGATCGTCGCCGAGGTCGAGTTCGATGATAAGTCCCCACTGCCTCTTTCCCTCACTGTCGATAACGCCGAAAGCGGCGGGCGGCGTAAGTTGATGTTTGCAGGTGTGGCTCTCGCAGTCGTCGCGCTGGTCGCGGTAAGTGGAATTCCCGCAGGTTGGTATAGTAGCGGCCACGCCGCTGTTCAGGCCCAGCCGGTGGCGGCTCCTTCGGAACCTCGGGAAGCAACTGCCTCGAGTGAGACGGTCGCTGACCCGGCGCAGGCGGTACAACCGGAAGTTGCGCCCGACGTAGCTGCGGGATCAACGAACGATGCCGGTGCACTGGCGGCGAAACGCGCGCGCGAAGCAAGGGACCGGGCGAAGGCGTCAGAAGTCATGGCAGCGAAGCCGTCGGCCGCAGGTTCCGCGGTTGCACCGGGAGCAGAGGCCGCCAAGAAACCGGAAGTTGCCAAGGCGGGTCCGAAGATGGTTTCGGTTCAGGTCTCGTACGACGAAGCAGGAAGAGTCACTCAGACATCCGGCGGAGACGGCACGGCGCAGCGCATAGCGCGCCAGAAGCGCTTTCCTTCCGGTAAAGCGGGTACCACGACGGTCACGATTCCCATAAACTAGACGCTTCTAAAGTCCAACGTCCCAAGTCCAAGGTCCAAGGTCGAGAGTCGACTTTGGACCTTGGACTTTGGACCTTAGACTTACTGGACTCCGACCATTCCCAGCATCAACAGCAGCGCGCGATTGAGACCGGTTTCACGGCCGCGCGGATCGTACCATTCGTCGACCGTATGCGAATTACCTGAGGTTCCACCCGCCCCAAGTGTCACCGCCGAAATCCCAAGCGAGATCGCTATATTGGAATCTGTCGACGATCTATCCAGCCTTGGCTGAAAGCCCAGATAGCGGGTCGCCTCTTCCGCCAGACGAACGATAGCGGCATCCGCTGGCGTTTCGCCGCTCGGTCGATCGCCGATCAGCTGTAGATCAAGCTCAAGCTTGGGATGCCCCGCGCGGCGACTGGCGTTCTCGTCATCTGCCGCCTCTTGTACGGCACGACGGAAAAACGCATCGAGCCGTCGCAACTCGTCTGCCGATTCGGAACGAAGGTCGACGTCCATCGAGGCCTCGTCCGGAATAACATTAACGCTCGAGCCGCCGCTGATGCGGCCTACGTTAAAGGTCGTGCGCGGGTTCTTCGGCGCGGGATAACTTGCGAGTCGCGCGACGGCCCTGCCGATAGCGTGAACTGGATTGGCTGCGCCAAAGTCTCCCCAGGAATGCCCGCCCGCCCCTTTGAGACGCACGCGATAACGACGAGAGCCGAGTGCCGCGTGAGTTATTCGCTCGATTCCCGGACCGTCAAAGCTCACGAAAGAATCGATGCGTGCCGCCCACTCGCCTTCAGTCAACAGATAGCGCGCGCCCCGCAGGTTCCCTTCCCCTTCTTCGCCGACCGTACCGACAAAAAGCAGAGACCCTTCAGTTTCGATCCGAATCTGGCCAAGCACGCGTAGGAGCGCAACCAGCGCAGCGAGACCGCAGCCGTCGTCAGCGATTCCCGGGGCACACAGTTTCGTCCCCTCGCGTTTGACCGTAAAGTCCGTGCCTGCGGGAAAGACCGTATCGAGATGTGCGCTGACGACCAGAAGCGGCGAGAGCGATCGGCCGCGTCGCAGCCCGATGCAATTCCCGACTCCGTCGATGTGCGCGTCTGCCAGACCGTACCTACGAAATCGTTCGCAAAGGTCAGCAGCGCGTCGCGCTTCCCCAAATGGCGGCGCAGGAATAGAGCAGATTGCGATGTGTTCGTCAGTGATTTCAGCGGCGTGCGTTTCGAAGAAACGAAAAGCCTCGCCGACATGGGGCGAGACGAGAACCTCTCGAATGATCTGTTCCGGCGCGGGCGCGGAGAGGGATTGGCTCATTGATTCATTGCGCGATTGATTCATTGAACAGATGATTCGATGAACCAATGTTCAAATCATACCAGTCGCATCACTTCGTCCTCTTCCAACAGAGATGAAGATTTCTTGGCATGTTCGTAAATGCGAGCGACGCGGTCTTCGGTGGCTTCGATGCCCCGCGTTTCAAGCCAGTAGATGACATTTGACTTGCCGCTCATTGGGCCTATCTCGATCGTTTGTTTGAGCCCGAAGAGTGCGGCCGGCACTCCTGAGTAGACCAAGTCCGCCAGACCCGGATCGCCCTTCCTATAACTCTTGATCACCGCCGCCGCGTGCACGCCCGTCGCCGTACGAAACGCATCGCGTCCAAATACCGGATAGTTGTAAGGGATCGTCCAGCCACAGGCGTCGGCCGCCACCGAGCAATATTCACCCAGCCGCGATAGATCGTTGCCGATCCATTCCATCAACTTCAAATTGACGAGCAGTTGATCCATGGGAGTATTTCCCACGCGCTCGCCCACCCCCAGAGCGGAGCCATGGACCTGATCGGCGCCACCCTCGATCGCCGCTATCGAGTTGATGACACCTAAGCCCCTGTCCTGATGCCCGTGCCAGTCAAGACGCACCTTCTCACCCTGTTCCTTGATAATGCCTTTGACAAAGCTCACCACGCTGCGCGCGCCGTCAGGTGTAGAGTGGCCGACTGTGTCGCAAACACAGACCGCTCGCGCTCCAGCGCGAATCGCAGTCGTGTAGAGAGCGCGTATGGTTTTGGGGTCGGCGCGCGTCGTATCTTCCGTCACGTACATCACGGGGAGACCTTCGTTGACGGCGAAGGTCACGGCTTCCTCTGTGAGCGCGAGTAGCTTATCCAGGGTCCAGTCTTCGGCGTAGAAGCGTACCGGTGACGAGCCGATAAAGGTACATGCTTCGATCGCGATTCCGGCGCGCTGTGAGATTTCCGCGATCGGCTTGATGTCTGCAGCGTGAGTACGCGCCGCACAATTCGGTCGAATGCGTAACTTCTTTTCAACGATCTCGCGCGCCAGCCGCTCAACTCCCGCGGCATGCGTCCCTCCCGCCCCTGGAAGGCCTATGTCGGCGGTATCGATTCCAAGAGCATCCATCAGGTGAAGAAGTTCTATCTTCTTCTCGACAGACGGTTCACAGACAGAAGGCGATTGAAGACCATCTCGCAAAGTCTCGTCATCAAAAGTAATCTTCCGACCGGGTGCAGGGTGCGTCGGTTCCACCAAATTCCAATCATAAACGAGTTCTTGAGCGGACACCGTACACCTCTCACAGGGGACTTGATCAGATATCGGATGACTTCAATGGGAAGAATTTTGATTACAACAAGCGGCCCAGCGATTGTCAAGGGAGGTGTTTGGGTGCGATTCTACGGGTGTGATCGCGCCGATTAAAGCCACCTCTCTCGCCCGGCGACAGTAAATTTTGCTTCACAGGATAATCCGCGCCGCGAGTATCTCAGAGCACGAAACAACTCGTTGAAAAACTCGGCGCATCAGAGATGTGCTGACGCAGGCGAGCAGACTCATTCATCTCAAGGCGTGGGAAGAGTATTGTGTTCTGGTCGACACCTGGATGATAGTAGCGGATAGTTTTTGAGGTCGCGTGAGACTCTATGACTGCTGGTGGAAACATGGACACTCTGATTTTCCTGTTGATCGTAGTCGCAGGCCTGGTCGTGGCTATCGTTATGGTCGTCCGCGGACGCCGGAGCAAAGCAAATACTCCTCAACCGACCTGGCTGCCGCCGGCACCTCCGTCTTTCGCGCCACAGGCTTATCAACCCGAGGGACCTCCAGGCGGTTACGCGAAGCGTTGTCCGACATGTCGAAGTGTCTACGCCGATGAGACCCTGGCGTTCTGCCTGAGCGACGGCTCCACGCTGGAACGGGTTCCTGTCTCATCCGGACAATACAGTCCCGACCCGTTGTATCCACAGCCAGCGAACCGAGGAGAGGTTGCGCCAACGGTCCAATATAATCCCAATACCGATCCGAATCGTAAGTAGCTTTGAAGGATAAGTCATGAAGCTCTTTCGCTATTTTGTCATCACGATCTTCGTCGCAACGTCCTCTTCGACGTTTGTCTTTGCCCAGACGCCCGCGTGTTCGCGCAAGGAGGCACCCGAGTTCAATGGGTTTCGAACTGGCATGGCCGTGTCCGACGTCAAAAACAATCTCGCCGATCCTTCGGTGATGGAGCTCAAGACGGCGGCAGTCAATAAGATCGGTGTACAGCAGATGAAAGTCCTGGGGACTGAATTGAAGGACGAGTACGCCGAAGGCATAGACGACATTCAGCTGACCTTTCTCGACCGCAGGCTTGTCGTGATCAAAGCGACCTACAACAGCGGAATGACGTGGATGGGCTCGCAGGATTTTTTCAAGCAGACTTCACAAAAGCTTGGACTCCCTAACCCGCCGACTCCAACTTCTTCGCGCGGGGGAGGAAACGAGAAGTACACTGTTGAATGTGCGGGCTTCGCGGCGATACTCGCCTATTCGTTCGGCGTCTCGCCCAACGTCACTATCTATGACACTGTCGCTCATAAAGATATCGAAGCCCGAGCGTTAAAGAACCCGGACGGCGAAGTTAAGACCATTAACATGACCCCCACCAGGCGACCGCCTCGACCGAATCCGCCCTTCCAGACCCGTCAGACCGGTAACAAGTGACAAGCGAACGATGACGGGTTAATATCTCGGGCTCGTTATCTGTCATTGCCGCTTCTTACCTTTTATGTTGATCGCACTTGGTTCAGACCGCGCAGCGAAGATCCTGGCTGTCCGGGGCGCGATTGCGCGCATCGGCTCGGCGGACCCTTCATGGAACCAGACCACGATCACCGCGCGAGCGGTTGAAACCGACGCCCCGGCCATGCCTCTGACAGACTGGGAGCTGATGCGCGGTGCACGCGCAAGGGCCGAGGCTGTCCGCCACCAACTCGAGCACGAAGGAATAAGGGCCGA
>JAVHWA010000085.1:0-7338 GCA_032160165.1 Acidobacteriota bacterium | reverse complement strand
GCCAGCCGTAATCCATTCAAGGCGCCGGTCAATATTGTATCAGGCTGCCCTCGCGTTTAGCGCGACGCACCGCCCGTCCGAACACCCACAATGAGAGAGGCAGGAGCACCGCGAGGAAGACCAGCAGAATGAACAGTGGCTCCTGGACCTGCGAAAAGCCCTGTCCCTCTATCAGCACCCTTCGAATACCGTCGAGCCCATAGGTGGGAGGGAGGAGGCGCGATATCGAAGAGAAGCCGGATCCGAGTAGTTCGGTTGGGAAGAAGACGCCCGAGAAGAGCGCCGCACCCGTGCCGAGGAGAACGCCAAAGGGATCGCCGCGTTTGAAAACCATCGCGAAGCTTGCCGACAGAATGCCGAGAGACGCCAGTACCAGTGTAGTCAACACCAGAAACAGAAAGGCAAGAGCGAAATTCCCGCGAAACTGGACGTCGAAAAAGAGCCAGCCGAAGAAGAGATAGAGAGAGGAATGAAAAGTGACGAGCACAAAGTCCCAGGCCGAGCTGGCGACGACTACGGTCGGAACACTGATCGGTGAGAGGAGCACGCTCTCCAGGGTGCCTTGCATTTGTTCAGAACGAATCGCATTTGCGAGGCTCGAGAACCCTGTCATGAAATAGTTGAGCACGGCGAGTCCCGTGATCCAGGCCGCCAAGGGGTCGCGCCACTGCGAAAACGGAGTAGAGCCGCCTGCAAAAATCTTAGAGATGAAGAAAAAGGTTGTCACCACAAACAGGATCGTCAGAATTCGCAGGAAGAACTCCAGCCGGTAGCTGATCGCCAGCTGGAAGTCGCGTACGACGAACGCTCGCAGCCTTCCCAGAAAGAGCATTGCGGTCGTCAGCATCAAGATTCGCCCTCCGCGCTCTGGTCCAGCTCGTAACGCTCCAGTACCTCCATCAGCGTCGCACGCTGAACGTCGACGGAAACGATGTTGCCTCCGCACTGATGTACTTTCCTAATCACAGTGTCCAAACGGTCGTCGCCTGGGTCCCGCGTGAACGAGATCGTGAGTGTCGCGTCCTCCTGAGCTATCTCTAAGTCGTCGGATATTCGGGGGAGTTTAAGTCTCGCGAGATCCAACGTAATCCCGCCCACGATCGCGCAAACCCGCTCGGTCTGATGTTGCTCAGCTCGCAGGGCCTTTGGCTTTCCCACAGCGCGAATCTGCCCGCGGCTGATGATGGCGATCCGCCCGCAAAGCTCTTCCACTTCCGCCAAATTGTGGGACGTTAAAAGGATCGTCACAGGAGGACTGCCCTTCGCAAGGCTGCTTATCAATGCCCGCATCCGCGTGGCCGCTAAAGGATCAAGCGATCGGGTCGGTTCATCGAGCAACAGTACAGGCGGGCTGGAAAGCATCGCGCGGGCAAATGCCATTCGCTGCTTGTTACCCGTGGAGAGCTCGCCAAAGCGCCGGCTAACGAGATCCTTTAGTTCGAACTGCTCGACGAGTTCTATGATGCGACGCCGGGCGGGTGTATCTCCGAGGCCATGGAGCCGCGCGAAGAACATAAGATTCTGTTCGACCGTCAGCCGCCAATAAAAACTCCGCTCCTCGGCCGTCGCAAGACCTACCTGCGCGCGCACCTTCCTGTCATCGATAACGCTGTCGAAACCGTTGACGATGACCTGGCCTGACGTCGGTTGCACAAGCGTTGCGATGATCTTGGTGAGCGTGGTCTTGCCGGCTCCATTGCGCCCGATAAGACCAAAGATTTCGCCATCGCGGACGTCGAAGGATACCTCGCGCAATGCCACTACGGCAGGCTTAACCGAACGGCCGAAAAATCTCTTCAGGCGCGCGAGGGGTGAGGGAAAGCTTTTCGAGATATGATCGATCGAGATCACAGGCGGGGAATGCAGCTAGTGCTCTGCGTCCGTGCTTACAGCACAGTCAAACCTTTCATAAGAGTCGGCACGTGCCCGCTAGGAGACTTCACCCCGGTGATGACTATCTGATCGTCTGGGTACTCAACGCTTTCGTTGTCGCGGATCAAGGTATTCGCGCAATCCATCGCCTATAAAGTTAAAGGCCAGGACGGTGAGTGCGATAGCGATCCCTGGGAAAAGCAACGCGTGGAGTGGAGTATCCAGTCCCCGTGCCTCCTCGATCATTTTCCCCCACGACGGCGTTGGCTCCTGTACCCCAAGACCCAGGAATGAAAGCGAGGCCTCAGAGAGGACCGCACCCGCCATCCCCAGGCTTGCCTGCACGATGAGAGGCTGAATTGCATTGGGAAGGATATGAACGATCAGAATACGCAAATCACTTGCGCCCAGCGCGCGAGCCGCCTGCACAAAATCATACTCGCGCACCTTGAGTACTTGCCCTCGAATGAGTCGCGCATAGCCGACCCAACCGATTACGCACAAGGCGAAGATAAGCTTGTCCAGGCCCTTTCCCAGAAATGCAACCAAGGCGATTGCCAGCAAGAGGCCGGGAAATGCCAGGAAGACGTTAAAGACATACCCCGAGATAAACCGATCCAGCCATCCGCCGTAAAATCCGGAGAGCGCGCCAAACATCGTCCCCACGAGCGCTGAGATCAGGACCACGATGAATCCCACCTCTAACGACACGCGCGCACCGTAGACAACTCGCGAGAACATATCGCGTCCGGTTGCATCGGTTCCAAACCAATGGTCGGATGATGGAGACTCGTATCGCCGCCCGATGTCCGTGGTGCCGACGTCTTGTTTGGTGATCACAGGCGCAAGGGCAGCCGTGAGTACGAGCACGACGACGATGACGAATCCAAAGATGGCTAGACGATTCATAAGAACAGGTGTCGGGTTTCAGGGGTCAGGTGCCGGTACGATGTCCAAAGTCCAAGGTCCAAAGTCCAAAGTTCGGTATTGTAAGTTGCGCGGTAATAGAAGCCATCTAGTTATGCACCTTGATCGATGCCGATGCTCGACTTTGACTTTGGACCTTGGACTTTGGACAAACCGGAACGCTTTCACGAGACTCTGATCCGAGGATCAAGGACGCGATAGACCATATCCGTCAGAGTATTGACACCGATGTACGTAATGCTTATTACCAGTACGCACCCCTGAACCACCCTATAGTCGCGGTTGCCTATACCTTCCTCGAGCAACAGGGTGCCGATCCCACGCCAAACAAAAATCTTTTCCGTAATGATTGCTCCGGCGAGCAGTACTCCGAGTTGGAGGCCCAGGATCGTGACTACAGGAATCAAACCGTTCTTCAAGACATGCTTGTACAAGACCTTTCGCTCGCTCAACCCTTTGGCTCGCGCCGTCCGCACATAATCCTCGTTTAGCTCCTCGATAACTGATGAGCGCACCATCCTGGTAAGGATGGCAGAGAGCGCCGCGCCAAGTGTGATCGCGGGGAGCAGAATGTCTTCGGGATATTGATTTCCTGAGGCGCTAAACCAACCCAGATTTACCGAGAACAAGTAGACCAACAACGGCCCGATGACGAAGCCTGGCAAGCTGATGCCTATAAGCGCCAGCACCGACGAAGAGCTATCGATCCACGTCCCCTTGTTTTTCCCAGCGAACACCCCGAGCGGGATCGAGATAGAGACGGCAATCAGCATCGCGGCGAGCGCCAGCTTAATCGTCGCTGGATATCGTTCCATTATCATGTCGCGGACCGGACGGTCCCCGCGGAACGAGAGTCCCATGTCGCCCTTCAGCAGGTTTCGCCAGTACTCGACGTAACGATTGTCCCAACCGTGCCAGGCGAAATGCCTTTCACCTTTTTCGTCGCGGGGAAAAGAGAAGAAGAATGGTGGCTTATCCAGGCCATGCCGCTGATTGAAACTCGCCACCAGTTCGGGAGGAGCGTCAGCAGGGAGATTTGCCGATGCCGGGTCACCCGGGACGACTTCAATCAGCAGCGTCACTATAGACACTACGGTCCACACGACGAGCACCAGCATTCCGATCCTGCGCAAGCCGCCCAGCGTTCTCCGCCGCACGGAGCGCCAGGCAGAAGGCCGATGGGGCTCGACGCCGTCTTCCGATTCCGGCGTCACCGGGATTATTTCCTGGTTCGAAGACACCTTGGCGAACGATTGTCCCTTGATACTGTGGATTGAAAGTCGGAGGGGATGATAGCAGAAGACGAGGGCAAGGCGTGTAGAAAAACGTAACCCGAAGAAAACGTTTACTCAACGCATGAGGCGGCCCCGACAACCGCGCACGCGCGAAGAGTGCGTCACCTTCGGGCTACGGTTCTGGTTGCAACACTAATCTTCAACTGTCTGTGCAGTGCAACCAAACTTGTTCACAGGCTGGGGCGTGCACCTATATGAAGTGCGGCGATCCCTCCTGTCAGATTCCGGTAGTCTATTTCAACGAAGCCAACATCCCGCATCAGTCGCGCGAGCCTTTTCTGATCCGGGAACCTCGAAACGGATTCGGGTAAATAAGAATACGCATCACGAGAACCGCTGATCGCACGGCCCAACTTCGGAAGTACGTGCGAGAAGTAAAACTGAAACAGTGTGCGAAATCCTGGGATCACAGGCTTCGAGAACTCCAGGATGGCAGCCCGTCCGCCCGGCTTCAAAACTCGCAGCAACTCGCTTAACCCAGACTCCGGAGTTGATAGGTTGCGCAAGCCAAACGCAATCGTGGCAACATCGAACGATTGATCGCGAAACGGCAAGCCCAACGCGTCTCCTTCGACGAATCGAATCTCCGAGAGATTCGCCGAAGCTTTGCGAGCGGCTATCTGAAGCATCGGGCGGCAAAAGTCGATGCCGACCACGCTCGCCTTCGCACTCTCGCCCATGGCCAATGCGAGATCGCCCGTGCCACAGGCTACATCCAGCGCACGTGCACCTTCGGACGTCAACTCGGATCGAAGTTCCGCAACGACGAGCCGTCGCCAGCGCTTGTCAACATTGCCTGAGAGCAGATGGTTTAAAAGATCGTACCGAGTCGCGATGGCCGCGAACATCTCGCGCACTTGGCGTCCGTGTTCGCTGTCCGTTGCGTTTCTATTGTCAGACACAGTTAAGCGAATTTGATGTAGAGGATGGTTGCGAGAGGCTTGCGAATAACTTGCAAATCCCTACTGCTTCTTTATAGGACCGGCGGTTGGATCTGACGAGGCGCCGGCGGTTGTGGTGAGCACTTCGACTTTGCCGGCCCGTTCGAGTGCTGGTTTAAGGCGTTCGGCCTTTCCCAGGGCGACTGTTGCAATTTGAGATTCACTGAATAAACGTTCCGCCACCCGCTTCAAATCTGCGATCGTGATACCCTTCAGCTGTTTAAGCCGATCATCCACTGAACCGAGCTGAAACGTCTCGCCGTCCAGCCAAAGGTCTGCCAGCGACTGCGGTCGTTCCGTCTGCTTGTTGAGCTCTGCAACCGCTTCATTTTTCGCGCGATCGAGTAAAGCCTGCGACCCGCCGTCTTTTGACAAGCTTTGTAGAACTTTTCGCGCGCCCGCCAGGGCCACTGGAGCATCCGCCTCTGACACCGACGCTCCCATTATGAATAAACCTGGAAGGGTGTGTGCTTCATGTCGGACAAAGAAAGCGCTTTTTGAGAGTTCGGGCCGAGCGGCCAGCCACATCTCGCGCGCCACCAGTGCCAGCACTTGAGCGGTCGGCGCATCTTTGTCCGATCTCGCCAGGCCTCGCACGGCAAGCCGTACTTCAGTTGATTCCGCAGCAGGTTGATCGATGATCTGGGTCCTCGTATCAGGAGGTTCTGGTTGGCGAAACGTGGGCGGCACAACCACATCGCTCTTCCGCCAACCGCCCAGTAGTTGCTTCAGCGCCCGCATCGCCCTTCGCTCCTCGACGCCGCCGATGATTACGAGTGTCGCGTTATTAGGATTGAGAAAGCGGTCGCGCGCCTGCATCAGGTCCGGTCGTTCAATGCGTGCGAGCGTCTCTGGCGACCCCACCACCGGGCGCCCGTAGGGATAGTTTCCGAAGACCCGCCAGGCGATGGCGCGGTCCGCTTGTGAGGCAGGAGAGATGCCAAGGTCCTTGACGATTTTGATACGAGACTCCCGCAGTTTCGGGACAAGTTCGGGAGTAAGTTGAATATTGACCACCGCGGTGCGAAGAAGCTCAACAATCCTTTCGAATTCTGAAGCGCGGCCGGTCAGCGTGATGTTGATCGTGTCGAAATCGTTGGTGACTTCAACCTTTCCACCCAATTCCTCTGTGAAATACTCGCGCGTTGTCGGATCCGGGAACAAGGCATCGCTTAGGAGGGCCATCATGCCCGCTTTTCCAGCCAGATCGAAAGCTGCGCCACTGTGAATGCGGAGCTTCAGGTAAACAGTGTTCTCGGCAGGCGTATTCCAAAGCACCAGGCGAAGCCCATTCAAGAGCTGTTCGCGTGTCGGTGGGGGGAGGCTTTGGGCGCTGCCGCCGCGGGTTGCTACTACAAGCAGCACAGCCATCGCGAACCAAATCGACAGTCGGCTGGCAAACCAGCGAAAATTAAGCGTCATAATAAGGGCCAGAGGTCTATCACGAGAAAGAAATGTGTGTTTTTCCAATCTTCGTCGGGAAACACGGCCGGGGAGTAGAGTAATCAGTTTAGATGCGCCCCGGCGGCGCGTCAACCGTTTGCTCACTTAACGCATCCTATGGCCTGCACCAAAGCGCGGTGGCAGCCGGACTTGTGACTGCTTTGCTAAAGCGTAGTATAATCAGCTTCGGGATTTTTAGACTGGACCGTTGACGGGTTGCGTACCCGCAATAAGGAAAGAGTTAGACAGAACCGCTTTGGTTCCCTCCCAGGCGGTTGTGAGGATAACGATGAAACAGTGTTCCACCTGTCGGGAAGAGTTCGCCGACAAATTTAGTTTTTGTCCCGTAGATGGCACCCCCTTGGCCGACCAGCTCGCGGAGGCCTCCGACTTCATAATTCCTGATAGGGAACAAGTCTTCTCTTCGCTACCGGTGCACTCCGACGCGGCCATCAAACAGCCGCCTCCGGCTGCAACGGTCGCTGCGGTGCGAGCCCCAAGAACGGACGAATATCATCTGACCTTTGTTGATGACACTGGACTGACCCGACGGTTGATGGGCGAACTGAAAGAGGTGGCTCACAATTCAGAGTTGACGTGGCCCGAGTTCAAGCGCGATCCCTTCGGTTACAGCGGTCGCTTTATCAAGGGCTATAGCTCACTGTTATGGCGCTTTTTCTCAACCAGGAACGTGGCCATCGCTACCTCAACGGCTTTGCTGGTGGTCTTAAGCGTCGTCATTACTTTCATCGTGACTGGTCGTAATCGCGCCGCTGAGATAGCGCAGATGAACAAGGACCTGGTGCTGGAGCAATTCCTTACTCCGGACGAAATTCCACCCGAGGCCGAAAAGGCCAAGG
>JAVHWA010000054.1:0-5995 GCA_032160165.1 Acidobacteriota bacterium | reverse complement strand
GGGTCTCAAGCTCCGGCTCCTCATCAAATCCCTCCAGAAGATCGCCCACCTTTCTCTTGAGGAATTCTAAGTCTCGGCGCTGTAGCTTATCGCCGTAGATAGTAATGACGGCCTTCACGTCCCGTTGAAAGGACAAAGGAAAGCTGAACTCGTGCACCCCTTTTGAGCTATTGGGGGCTTGAATAGGCGGTATTATCTGAGTATTTTGCGGTTGAGGCTCAGGCATAGGCGGCGGTGCTCCTTTAGGAAGATTACCAGCGCCGCTATCATAGCTTTCAGTTTGCTCCGTGACAAGCTCTAAATTTGCGCGGTAGACACGTATAACGTCCATCGCGGCCTTTGGCAGAAATGCCTTGTCCTGAATTAAGAAGTGTTTAAGGTTTATATCGCTGGGTGGCGATGCTCCGAACGTTTCTTTCAATTCGGCAAACAGTTTAGGGGTAAATGCAAGTCGATCTAGCGCCTCCTGCCGTTTAGGGTGTCCCTCATCCAACTCCAATATAGACACTGTGTCAGCCGAGACTTTTAGGTTACCCGTTCCGACCTTCTCCAGTAGGCCATAAGCGACCAGCGTGCCAATTACGCTTAAAGATGCACCGTTCAAGCTGGTATAGCCCAGCGCCAAAGCGACCACCTCTCGCGGGGCCGCATGCGTATGCTCCTCATCGTAGACCTTTCTGACTTTCTCGTAAGCCTGCTCTAAGGTCAGCGATGGATAGTTTGGACTGCGTTTTGCCATAGAATCCACTCTCCTTCCGAATCGAGACAAATCTTACTCCTGAAATCTAACGCCGTCAAGCAGTATTTCAAGGGAAACGTAAAAAAGAACGCGGGACGGGCGTTTATTTTGTTGACATCGCGTTGAGAGGGTCTATAATGGCCTCCAGTTAATTGAGACAAAGAGAAGCCCCGCGATTGCGCTAACAACCGCAGGGCCATTGAAAACCAAACGCGATTGCTCACGTTGATCTCCGGTAAAGACATTGTGGGCCAAATCGCAGAAAGAATCAAGGCTCATAATGACCTGCCACAACTGCAAAATCGAAGCGAAGAAAGCGGGCCGCGACCGCAAGGGCAATCAAAGGTTCCGCTGCAATCAATGCAAGCGCAGATTCCAAGAGGAACGCGAGAAGCTTTTGGGCAACATGTACCTGTCCGAAGAAAAGGCGTTGCTCGTTCTGCGCCTTCTCGTTGAAGGCAATAGCATCCGCAGCATCGAACGAATCACCGGCATCGAAAAGAAAACTATCACCAGCGTCTTGTTACTGGCTGGCGAGCATTGCGAAGCGTTGATGCGTCGAAAGATCAAAGGCGTTGCGGTCAAGGATGTCGAGGCCGATGAGATATGGGGCTTCGTCGGTTGTAAAAATCGCCACAAGCTTCATAAGAGCATAACCGATCCGCACGTTGGCGATGCTTATACATTCGTCGGAATCGAGCGAAACACTAAACTCGTTCTGGCGTGGCACCTTGGCGAGCGCGGAATGCAGGACACCGAAGCCTTCACCGAAAAGCTTCACGAAGCTACAAGCGGCCACTTCCAATTGACTACAGATGGATACCGCCCCTACGAGAACGCCGTCTCGTACTCGCTTGGTACCCGCGTTGATTACGCGATGCTGATAAAGGTCTACGCGAACAACCGCGAAGGCGAGCAAAAGTACTCGCCACCTGAGGTGGTAGAAACAGTATCGAAGCCCATGATTGGCAACCCCGACCCTAGCCGCATATGCACTTCAATAGTAGAGCGCAGCAACCTCTCGATGCGAACCTCTATCCGAAGGCTCACACGATTGACCAACGCCTTTTCAAAGAAGTGGGAGAACTTGAGAGCGATGCTGGCGGTCTACTTCGCTTACTACAATTTTTGCCGGATTCATTCGAGCATCCGATGCACCCCGGCGATGGAGAGCGGCCTAACTCAACACGTATGGTCGCTGAGGGACTTGCTTGCGGCGTAGAGGCTCATATGACAAACTCAATCCGATTCGAGGGCCACCAGATCACGTCCACAGATTTACCCCACTACCTAAAGGCAGGTACCGATGCAGGTTGCCACGCGGCGGGCGGCATAGTGTCAACGACGTCAGTACCGTAACGCGGTAGCGTCGGGTCACCGCTGCCGATAGCGACTGTCATTTGTCATTTGCTCCGTCCTGCTTTCGGGAGTAACCAGGGCCCCGATTAATCGCGGAAACTCGCCGGTGCATCCGGGACCCGACGCGACCGCGTTACGGTACTGACTTCATCGCCACTGCGACTCAATAATTCAGCGATAACACTGCACCAGCACCTAAAAGCCGGTAGGAGTCCGATCGATGTCAGACAATCGTCAGCTTGGAACGGTGCTTCGACAGACTGAAAGTCTGTCGGACACTACGGCGATTTGTGTTGTGAAGCCAACTCCGGAGACGGGCGTGCCACAGAAGCCCAAGTGGGGATCGGCAATGGGAAACTAAAGGGACGCTACAGTGTAAAGTTGAAGTTGATAAAACCCGAGACCCGAACCGGATGGCCTTCGATCACCGTTGGTTTGAACTTCCAGCGGCGTGCCGCGTCCTCCGCGGGCTGCTTGAGCACTTCAGGTCCGTTGGTACGATGTACTGTAGTCACCCTGCCGTTCTCATCCACCTCGAGATAGACCGTGACGACGCCGGTGATCCTGGCCATCTTTGCCATCTGCGGGTAGGCGGGGTTTATCCGCTCGGTGGCCATCGTTATCAGCGATCCCAGTTCCATGGGCTTGAGACTGGAGGAAACGGACGTTTGTCGTTCTTCTCTAACTGGAGGAGCGTCGGCGGCCTTTGGCAGAGGATGCGCCATTGGCTCGGAACCGCGCTTTGTACTCGTGTTGGTTGAATGATTCGGTGCAGTGGTATTTGTAGTTACGGCCGCCGAGCTAGAAAGTACCGAGACGGACGCCACTCGCTCAGAATTTCCCGAGGATGCGCTTCGGGTTTCGGCCCCTGCAAGTTTTTGTCGAACATCTGCCACTTCGCGTTGCCACTTCAATCGATCCTGGTTCGTTCGTGAGAGAGTGCATCGCACGCTGGCGGCCTCTTCCAGAAGCCCCAACCCATCGAAGCTTTTCTCGCTCTGACTACTCACTTCACGCGCCTGTTCGGCAACCCGCTCGAGAAGCATGCGCATGTGATCCAGATCGCTTGAAGCTTCTGAAGGCAGCTCTTTGTCTGCGATGTTTATGCCGAACGAGCGATAACGGCTGAAATGCTCGCGCGTTCCGTTTACGGCCTGGCCCGCGAGGGCGAAGTAGGTGCGGGTGGAGTTTTCATCCTGGGCGGAGCGGAGCTTGTACGTCTCCTCGAGAAGGTTCTGCGCATGCATGTATTCGCCTTCTTCGAGATAAATGCTCATCAACATGATGCGGGCGACATCGCGCACCGAATCATCCGTGGTCGTCGTCCGTATGGAATTCAACTCGGTGCCGGCGGCATCAAGTTTATGGGCGGCGATCAGCGCGCGAGCGCGCTTGAGACGTTTCGCCGCGCCGTCGGCATCGTTGGGGGTTGATTGTGCGCAGACATTTGCAGCCATGGCTGCAAGGAGGAAACACAGGATGAGGGCGTTGGCGAATCGGGTCAAATGACGAACTCTTTTTTCCTTCACTATATTGAACTCCATAAAAGCGAAAGCGAGCTGATTAGGCTCGCCTACGAGAACAACCAAATACGCATTTGATGTCCCGCATTATGGCCCCTTAGAGGGGCCCTGTGCAAGCCCGCCAACCGAATCTTTACCCGCATGTGAACTTAATGACGCGAGACTTTTGATAATTTGCTCGCGAAAGACTCTTGCGCGGGCCTTTATATCCTGTTCGTCGAGAGTTAGCAACTTTTTATCGCGCATGACCACGCGTCCCTGGATGATTACGGTCCGCACATCATCGGCCTTGGTAGCGTAAACCAGCTGCGAATAAATGTTGTAAAGCGGTGTTTGATTCAAGTCGTCGAGGTCGACGATTACCAAATCCGCTCGCTTTCCTTTCTCGATCGAACCGATCTCATTCTCCATATGTAGAGCGCGGGCGCCGCGAATGGTGGCCATCTCAAAGGCCTGTTCCGCCGTCACCACCTTTGGGTCCATAGTAAAGACTTTATGAAGCTTGGCGGTCGTGTCGATCTCTTCCCACATATTGAGATCATTGTTCGATGCCGCGCCATCGGTGCCTAGCCCGAGGTCCAGGTCAGCCTGGAGCATTTGCGGGACAGGGGCGACGCCGGAGGCCAGCTTCATATTGGATTGTGGATTGTGCACAACGCCGACACCTAGACGCTTGAGGAGCGAAATCTCTTCCGCGCTGGGATGGACAACATGCGCTGCGATCACGCGATTGTTAAGGAAACCGATGCGCGCAAGATAATCGACTGGCGATGCCCCTTTGCTCTTGAGGCTGTCGTCGACCTCCCTGCGCGTTTCAGAAACGTGTGTTACCACCGGTGCACCGGTCCGTTCAGAAAGAGCATGGACCGCTTTGAGGTGTTCCTCCGAGACCGTATACGGAGCGTGCGGTGCAATGGCGGGCGTGATCAGTGCGTTCCCCTTCCACTTCTTTATAAACCGTTCCGTATAAGCCATCGCTTCGGGCCAGGTCTTGTTGTCGGCGACAGGAAAATCAATAACGGTCTCTCCCAGGACACCGCGAACGCCGGCCTTTGAAGTTTCGTCTGCGATCGCATCCTCGAAGTAGTACATGTCGCAATAGGTGGTGGTTCCTCCGCGGATCATTTCAGCCAGGCCCAAGCGGGTGCCTACCCGCACGAATTCTTCAGTGACGTTCTTTGCTTCGGCCGGAAAGATGTACTTAGTCAGCCACTCCTGCAGGTCCAGATCGTCGGCCAACCCGCGAAAGAGAGTCATCGGAATATGGGTGTGGCCATTAATCAAGCCGGGCACTATGACCTTGCCGGGAGCGTCGATGGTTTCGCGCGCGACATACTTGGCGTCAATGCCGGCCCGCGTATCGACGGCCACGATGCGGCCATTTCTCACAACAATCGAACCATCGTCGATCACGCGACGGTCCTTGTCCATCGTGACAACGGTGGCGCCTCGAAGGATAAGGTCCGCGCGCGCCCGTCGCTGTGAAGCAGCTGACGCAATCGGTGCTGAGATTGAAGCCATAAGAACAAGAGCGAAGGCCGCTCGCATACGTGTTGCTATCTTCATAGGTTCCGATTACTCGGCGGGCTTTGTCTCCGCTGCCTCGCTTGAATCGCCTGGCTGTGTTTCTCCAACTTCTTTGAGAAACCTGGCGTCGAATGCCCGTGGGAGTAATTCGTTCATATCAGTGATCTCTATATCGCCGCGCAGGTTCGCCAGTATGATCGTCGCATTGCGACAAAACTCCCAGATGATCTGGCGACAAGTCCCGCACGGTGGAGTTAGCGGATAAGTGTCGACCACGACTGCCAAACGCTTGAAGTGTCGCTCACTTTCTGACAGGGCCTTCCAAACGGCCACCCGCTCGGCGCAGACGGTCAACCCATAGCTGGCGCTCTCGATATTGCATCCAGTGTAGATCTTCCCATCGTCCGTCTCGACTGCAGCTCCTACACAGAAATTCGAGAAAAGTGAAAGCGAACAATCGCGCGCTCTCCTTGCCTCTTCGACCAGTTTCTTTATCTCCGGTTCCAACTAGACTACCCTCCGCTCGTAGTTAAGGCACTGGCAAGGCGCTCGCGAATCTTGCCGCTGATTAAATCAATGCTGACCAAATTATGTCCGCCTTCGGGAATGATGACATCGGCGTAGCGTTTCGAAGGTTCGACAAACTGCATGTGCATGGGCCGGACCGTGGCCAGGTATTGATCGATCACCGAATCAACCGTCCGTCCCCGTTCGGCGACGTCACGCCTGAGCCGTCTAATGAAACGAATGTCGTCTGGCGTGTCCACAAAAACCTTTATATCCATCTGTTCGAGAAGCCGCGCGTCGGCAAAAATCAAAATCCCTTCGACGATTACGATCGGCTTCG
>JAVHWA010000038.1:0-49796 GCA_032160165.1 Acidobacteriota bacterium | reverse complement strand
CTTTCGTTCTCTCCTCCGCAGGTCTGATTGAAGGCTTTGATTGGGCGCTAGGCTCTGACGCGGTGTTCCATCGCGTAGCTATAGGCGCAATAGGCAGAAATAATGTGAACGACCCAGCCGAGCGTGCCGGCCGACCCGATCCATGACACGCCTGTCAGCAGCAGCCATAGGATGCCCACCAGAATCCTACCGTTATAAATCTGTCCCAGGCCGGGAACCAGCAAACTCAGTAACCCGGCAATAAATGGATCACGCATGATGACTCACCCCCTCCAGCTTAAGTACGAGAAGGCCGGCTCGAATGTTCGGAGATAGTTGGCAGTTGGCAGTTGGCAGTTGGCAGTTGGCAGTTGGCAGTTGGCAGTTCACAGCCACAAGGCACCAGCGAACAACATTCGAACCCCGAACTCTGCGCTCCCTGCTGCTCGCGACGCGAAGCAGAGTCCACTGCCAACTGCAAACTGCCTGCTTCTAACTAGTCCAGGCTTCTCACATCGACGATCTCCGCCCGTAGATTGCGCAGGATCTTCTGAGTCTTTGGGTCCTGGTCGGCGATCTCGCGAAGGCGATGATTTTTGACCCTTAACTCTTCTTCTCTCGTCGGGGGCTCGTTGGCGTGTTTCTTGTCCTTGATGACTATCCTGATTCCAGTATCGCGACCGAAGACCTCGCGCGCTGCTTCGCGCAGCTGCTTAATATTCTCGGGCTTTGCCAGACTGTCCCGCATGTGTTTGTCCCGGGGAGCGAATTCGACGTACAACTCGTCGTCCTCGATCCTCGTACTCTCGGCTTTGTCGAGTGCGGTGAGAACCAACATTCGGTTGCGCGTTTCCAGTACCGCTTTGATTTCGTCGATGTCAGACCTCACCGATGCGGCCTTCACTTCCGGCGTCACCGGACCGCCGTTAACTGGTTTGCCCGAGTCACTGTCCAGCGCGGGTGCAGTAGCTGTCGCCGTAAGATTATTCGTCATTGCCGCAGCAGAAGATGGGGTCGGCGTGAGCACCGCAGCGGGAGGTATGGATACTTCAGTTGCGCCTAATCCCTCAAACGGAGTCGCCTCACGCGTCGGCCGCGCGACCGGGGTATCGGTACCAAATGCGCTGCTCCCGCGCGCTCGCGTTGCGCTCGGTGCCGGGCCCGACCTTCCACCAGAACTACGCGCGCCTCCGCTGGACTGCGGAGTCTCGTTTTCGCCTTTGAAGTTGCCCGTCCTGATGGACTCTTCCAGTGCGCTTAGTCGTTCGACGAGGTCCTTAAGCGGAACCACACGCCCCATCTCTATGAGCTTCACCAAGCCAACTTCCAGTTGATAACGCGGGTGAGCAGCCCTGCGCAGGTTACTCTCGGTCTCCGTAAGCGAATGAAAGAACCGCACCAGGTCAGATTCGGAAAAATTCTCAATCTGCTGCTGATGCATTCGACGGTCGAATGTCGCGGAGTCAGTCTGTTCGCCCTTCCCTCCATAAACTCTAGCCACCAGGAGATCGCGAATATGGCCAAGCAGGTCGCGGCAAAAGTTCCGCAAGTCGTGACCGCGCATCACCAGATCGTTGACAACCGTCAGGATCTCCGCCGGGCGCTTTTCGCCGATCGCGGTCATTACACGCGTCAGCATCTCGGTGCTCGCGAGGCCGAGGGACGTTTCGACGTCTTCAACGCTTATCTTCGAACCTGAAAAGCTGATGACCTGATCGAAAGCCGACTGGGCGTCGCGCATCGAGCCTTCGCCCGCACGGGCTATCTCACGCAGGGCTTCATCCGAGACGTCGACTTTCTCTTCGTCGGCAATCTGTCGCAGGCGCTCGGCAATCTTCGTGGTAGCGATTGTTCGAAACTCAAACTGCTGGACGCGTGAGAGGATCGTCTCCGGCAGCTTGTGTCGCTCCGTCGTCGCCATGATGAAGACCACCCTCGGCGGAGGTTCTTCCAGCGTCTTCAGTAGCGCATTGAAGGAAGAGGTCGAAAGCATGTGGACCTCGTCGATGATGAAAACTTTGTAGCGGTCGCGGGCCGGAGCAAAACTGACGGTCTCGATAATGCTGTCTCTTACCTTTTCGACTTGCGTGTTCGAGGCGGCGTCAATCTCGAGCACGTCCATCGAACGTCCCTCAGCAATCTCTTTGCAGGAGGCACACGCAGTCGGATCATCGATAGCACAGGGGGTCGGCGTCGGACGATCGGATTTGTGGCAGTTGAGTGCCTTCGCGAGGAGACGCGCAGTTGTCGTCTTACCTACGCCGCGAGCGCCACTAAAGAGATAAGCGTGATGGAGCCGTTCGTGCTCGATGGCGTTGCGAAGCGTGCGTGTGATGGGTTCCTGACCCGCCACGTCTTCGAAACTTTGAGGACGCCATTTCCGAGCGATGACTTGATAGGACATAGGCAGAGCGTAAATGGTAAATGGTGAATGGTAAATAGCAGGTCGAGTTCGTCTATTTACTATTCACCATTCACCATCTACTCGTGATTGGCCAGACTCCGGACTGACCCGCAGCACACGTCGCCGTTGCTACCGTTGCTCCGTTCCCGGCCTGGCGGGGTTCACAAGGCAGGCGTTGTGCGGAGCCCGAAGTCTGATAAATTGTCAAAATTCAGAGACGAAAGAGGTGTCCGGCGAGACCTTCGTCAAGACTGGTACTCTACCGCTTTCATGTATTCAGCGCAAACCAGCGGCCCGAATAGCCGTATCGAAATATGTATTAATCCCCTCTGGAGCGCCGTCTCACACATCATGTGCCGTTAAAGCCCATCGACGTCCGCCGGACATTTGCTCCTGGATATTTTCCGGTGGCCGCTACCCTCGCACGGACTCGCTCGGCTTCAGCCCTGGTTTTGCCGGCGTAGACAGCCATGAACCGAGCATTTGAGTTGGTGTTGGTATAGAACAAGTTTCCCGGCTCGGCACATCGATCGCTGAATACTTTGTTATGCGGGAAAAGGGCCTGGGCTTCCAGTCGTTCGTCTTCTGACACGAAGGTCGTACAGTTGTCCTTTGCATTCAGGCTTTTGAGGATCACTGCGTAGAATTTCTCCGACTCCCAGATCACACCGGACTTTGGTATCTGGAACGGCATGTCATTGGGCTGAAATTCAACGCTAGTCACACACCGCACGGTTGGGTCACCGCAAACCCTGCCTGTTCGGGCTCGCTGGATGGAAAACGTCTCTGCGTCGCTGGCTGGACCGAATCCAATCAGAACTACCGCGATCACACCGACCAGGAGGGGGAACGCTCGTCTCGCTTTAATCATATGGCTCCTCAAAACTCTCTTATCGGATTTTGACTGATCAACGCCATCTAAATCTAAATCACAAAGAACGGCTCGCCCTCAGAGCATAGCCTATCCTGAAGCTCGAATCCATGTCATCACGCGGTAGTGAGTCAATCCGGCGTCCGACAAGCTTGAGGAACCTCTGAATAAGCATTTTCGACGCGTGGCGTCACAGGAATATTCTCCGTACCCGCCTCGGAGGTAAAGCGCGTCGCAGCGCCGCGCGTGGCCGCGGCGGCGAAGTATGAAGTGACTGTAACTTATAAGATGAAAAACGGGTTGAAGAACTCGCTCACCTCCTACCCGGCGTGGGCTCAACGGCGGCGAGTCAGAAACGCAAAAACATATCCTGGGCGGTGAGCCGTCGTACAGCGGCACGTTCATCGTCCAGGTTGATACTAGCAACAAGATCAAGGAAGACAACGAAGGCAATAACTGGCGGATGCTGAACCCGAACCGCTCGCCCTTCGCGGAAGGTCCGACCACTGCAAGCCGAAGCAATAGACTCGGCGAAACATGGAAGACACCAAGCGGGCCGAAGTCCAGGACTTCGGCCCGCTTGGTTTTCGAAACATGGCGGAGAGGGTGGGATTCGAACCCACGGTACGGTTCCCCGTACACAGCATTTCCAGTGCTGCCAGTTCAACCACTCCTGCACCTCTCCATACCGTAAGCGAAACGCCCGCAAGACGAGCCTTGATTCACAGCGATGTAAGAAACTTCGCTTGCGGAAAACACTTTGCGTTTCGCGCGGGTTGGAACGCGAAAGCATAGCCCATACTGGTGATTTATGTCACGCGAGCAGGCAAATTGTTAGTGGCTGATTTGGGATTCGCATCCGTCGCTGGTCATCTCCCGGAACGATCCACCAAATTACACCAGGTCTCACGAAAAGGTTTTCGTGATGCTCAGTGTGATCCAGTGGATCGTTCACTTGTTCAAGTGATCATTGTCCCGAATGTCCTCAAGCCTGCACCACAAAGGGACAGGATCTTCCCTGTTTGCCGTTCCCTAGGGTGTGGGGAAGGCCGATATGCTGCCGTTCCCTCACGGCATGCGTTGTGCAGAAGAGAGTAGGCGTTCTCCGAATCACTCGGAGTCCTCGTCAGCGCCAGGGTTCAGCCGAATCCTAAACCATCACGTCCAAGAAATGTTATTAGAGGTTCTCTACCACACCCCATGCCTCAAAAACTGCCCTTCACTCTAAACTCGGCCGCGCTGCTTCTACTATGCATGCTTTGTATGTCGATCGGTTTTGCTCAGGATGTCTCATCGGAAGTTGCTTCGCGATCTAATTCCGCGTCCATGGTCACAGCAAACTTCGCTGACAGTGAAGCTCCGCTCATGCATCCGCAGCCGGCTGAGATCGTGAAGAGATTTATCGCAGCCGAAGGTGCGTTTCGTGAAGCGCTTCGCGACTACAGCTTCATGCGAGAAGTGGTGCTGCAAACGATCGGCCCCGAAGGACAGATCACCGGAGAGTACATACGCACCTCGCAGTTTGTTCTCGATGATCGGGGTGGCCGCGTAGAACGCGTTCTCTACCATCCCAAATCAACTATTCGGGAGATGAAGATCACCAGAGAAGACGTTCAGGACCTGGCCGGCGCTCAACTCTTTGGATTCGAATTCGCCGATGTGAGCCGTTACAGGATCGATTACATGGGGCCGGAAACGATCGCCTCGCGCCAGACCTACGCGATTGATCTAGCCCCCAGCCAACCTGCTAACGCTCACCGCATGCATGAACGCTTTTTTGTCGGGCGCGTCTGGGTCGATGCTTATTCCTTTCAGATCGTAAAGATGCGTGGCGTCGCGGTACCACAGGGCAGGCAACGATTTCCGACTTTTGAAACGTTGCGGGCAAAAGCTGGAAGTATCAATACACTCTTTCCGCTCTCCACCTTCGCCGACGAGCTACTTCACTTTCCGCTAAGCAATGTTCATTTCCGGATCACGGTCAGATATTACGGCTACAAACGCTTCGCAAGCAGAGTCAAGATCTCAGAGATAGAGCGGCCGTAACCAGCACGAACTTGGTCCGACGTCGTTCGACCCCACCTCCGCCTCCCCCCACTTCAACCCCGCAGTAACCCTTCCAGGAACCCACAATCAAAATGAAGTATTTTCAACTCCTCATTCTCTCGCTCCTCCTTCTGGCGGGGAACACCGCCAACGCGCAGCGACTCCAGGTCGCGTGCGACGCGAATAAGACTGCGCCACCGACCAACACCTGGCACTGGCCCGAAGGCACCCTCGTGAAGGTCCAGCTCATCCGCGGGATGTTTAAGCCGTCCGAGCAAGCGGTCATCCGGGAAGTGATGAGTGAGTGGAATGACCTGTCAGAGCAGCTCGCGACTGGAATCAAATACGAGTTCGCGGGCGAGATCGATGAAGCCAGAGACGATTTCGGCCAATTGACGTTAACGCGGATCGAGATCATGAAGGGTACGAACAACAAATTCTTCGCATATTTTTTCCCCACTCGCCGTGCCGACGGATTGCTCCGTTCGGCTGTCATCACTATCGATTTCAACACGACTGATACCGCCGCACTGAAGAGCTTCGTCGCTCATGAAATCGCACATGGCATGGGCCTTTTTGATTGTAAATCGTGTAAATCAAAATCAACCATCATGAGGGGCTTTCCGGGCGTCAACCAAGGCAACGGTCTGGTCGCTCCTTCGGCATGCGACGTAAGCACCGTCAAAGCTCTATTCGAACAAGAGCGGACGGCACTACGGTTCTCAAACCACCAACCCATTAACAATCCCCGTGCCGCGTCGAAAACCGATGAGACCTCGCCCGCTTCGCATAGCCTGCAATAAGAGTTATGAAACTGATTTCAATACTGACTCTCATCTTGATCATCGGCAGTGTCACTCTTTGCCATGCGCAAGTATCCGGGCAACCGAAAACATGCACAACCGGACAAACGGCGCCGCCTATCGGCTCGTGGACTTGGGCCGGGGAGTCACGCGTTGAAGTCTTTATTCGGGTACCAGATTTTTCGGCAGATGAAGTGCCGGCTCTGTTAAGGGCCGTCAAAAACTGGGATGGGTCTTACCGTGAGAATGAATCTGGAGTTCGCTTTGACTACAAAGGCACTGTTTCCGAAGCCAGGACCTGTGACGGTTGCCTGACGATCATGCGCGGGATAATTGCGGACGAGCGTCACGGCGCAGAGTTGCGCGCATTCTCGAAAAGAATGGTTCAGGTTATCGATTACGCCCAGATCGTAATTGATCCCCGGTACAAAAAACCCGAAATCCTCACAGCCATCGTAGCTCACGAGCTGGGACACAGCCTCGGACTGTTGGACTGCTCTGGCTGTAAGCGCGGAAGCACCGCGATGGGTCGTTTCAACACCACCTTTAAACTTCTAAACATTCAAATCGCTGACCGATCGAGCGGCATTGTAGGGCCGTTGCGATGCGATCTGATGCAAGTTCGAGCCGCGTATAGCGAGCTCCGCAGAGTCGTCGGACCAGCACCTTCCACGGACGCTGGGGACGCTACCGACGACGGTGAAGAGCCGGAAGAAGATGACACTCCGATCGTCCCTTAAACGAAAACTTCGATTCGCGGTTGGCAAGTGATTGTCAGCGCCCATGACTCGATGACAGTACAGCGCACCGGCTGTCGGCACGACAAATGCTTAAGAAGCAGGCGAGGACTGCTTCATAGCGTCTTTCCACGTTTCGAGGACAATAGTGGGGCGATATAGAGCGATTCGCCGCCCGCTTATGCCCCAACCTCCCGCATTCTGCGCCGGAAATGTCCCACCTATTCTGTTCCAGATCCAAGCGTGAACGCAGTCTGTTTGCAGATGCGGTAGCGAACTTAGTCCCTGGTTTCGAATTAAAGGTTACGTAGATGAGCCCAAGGGTCGCTAATAAAGAGATGATGGTCGACTTGGCAGCACGCGAAACGACCGTGGCCGGCAAGCCTTTTTCGATTAAGTTGTTTGTTGTCGCGCTTGTCTTCACGGGCGCGGTGTTAGCCTGGCTAAGCTGGAGCACCTACGCGTTATACACCGAGGACACAATCGTCCAATCGCAGCTCTTTCGCAACGAGGAACTCCGGAGCACTATTATTTATCTCGACGAAGTCTTGACCATGTCTGCCAGGATGGCGGCAGCCACAGGAGACCCGCAATGGGAGGCACGCTATCGAAGGTTTGAACCACAATTGGACCAGGCGATCAAACAGATTTTGGTGTTGGCCCCCTTGCAAACGCTCGCCCAGACGAGTGCTGCCAATGCGATATTAGTAGAGCTGGAAAACCAGGCCTTCACAATGGTGCGCAAGAACCGTCTCGAGGAAGCCAGGGCCATTCTATTTAGTGAGAAATACGAGAGGCAGAAAGAGATTTACGCTCTCGGGATGAGCAGCTCGATCGAAGAACTCAAGATGGAGGCAACGCAAGCGTCGGAACGCAACAAGGCCGTCGTCTCGATCGTCGCTGCTATCGTCGTATTTGGCCTTTCGCTATTCAGTTGGCTGGCCATCATACGTCGAATGCAAAAGGCGCAGGCGGCCCTCCGAAGCAGCATAACCACGCGTGAACAGACGGAAGAAGTCCTGCGGAGAGCCCAGCATGAGTTAGAGAGCCGAGTCAATGAACGGACTTCCGAATTGACGCTGGCCAATACTTCTCTCAGAGAGCAGATCTCCGAGCGAGTAGGCGCCGAAGCCGCACTTCGTAAGAGCGAGGAGAGCTATCGCGACCTGTTTGAAAATGCCCAGGACGCAATCTATGTCCACGATCTCAATGGTACATATATATCAGCGAACCGAGCGGCGGAAAATCTGGTTGGCTACGCACGCGCCGAGATAATTGGCAAGAACATCATTGACGTCATCGCTCCCGAATATGTCGAGCAGATCCGCGCAAATCTCGTGAGGAAGGTGGAAGGCCAGGGTCTGACTGCCTACGAAATCAAAATAATGGCCAGAGACGGCCGCAGCGTGCCTGTTGAGGTGAGCACCCGGCTCATTTATGAGAGTGGTGTTCCCGTAAGCGTGCAGGGAATCGCGCGCGACATCAGCGAGCGCAAGCGAGCCGAAGCAGAGCGCCAGGCGATCGCTGAGATAGTCCAAAGTGTCATCACTACACCTAATCTTGACGCGTTGTTTGAGGTGGCTCATCTTGCGATCAGCAAAGTCCTTCCCGCCGAGAATTGTTTCATCGCTCTTCATAACCTAACTACCGACTTAATCCACTACGAGTATTGGGTCGACAAGGTCGATCCCGCGCCATCCCCGCATCCAGTCGACAAAGGCCTCAGCAGCCATATGCTGCGCACGGGTCAACCACTTTTGTTGGGTGAAGGATTCAAAAGTCATCAATCCGGGCCAGGCGAAGTCGAGCAGAGTGGAACCGACTCTCCTTCGTGGCTCGGAGTCCCACTGCGGACGGGTTCGCGTACCAACGGCGTCCTGGTTGTTCAGAACTACGTGGAGGAGCACGCTTACAGCCAGCGCGATGTCGAATTTCTGTCTACCGTCGGAGACCAGCTTGGCTTGGCTATCGAGCGCAAACAGATCCAGGTCGAACTCACAACCAACGAGATGCAGCTCACGGAAGCCCAAACGATCGCCAAATTGGGTAGCTGGGAATGGGATGTCCAGGCAACCAAGGTGAGCTGGTCAGACGAGCTTTATCGAATTTACGGACTTGAGCCACAGGCGTTCGAGATGACCTATGAAGCCTCTTTAACCTATGTACATCCGGACGACCGAGAGTTGGTTAAGAGCTCGATCACTAACACTCATCACGACCGGGTGCATCCCACTTTCGAATACCGGATCATCCGCCCCGACGGAGCGATACGGGTGCTGCAGGCCAGTGGCAGAGTAACTGAGGATGATTCAGGCCGCATCATTAACATGGTGGGAACGGTCCTGGATATCACGGAGCGAAAGCAACTGGAGAACACCCTTCGGCAGGAACGTGTCTTCCTCCGCACCGTTATCGATAACATACCAGATTCAGTCTATGTGAAGGACATGGCCTGCCGAAAGGTGGTCGCGAATTTGGCTGAGGTCCGCATCTCTGGCATGCAATCAGAAGCCGAGGTACTAGGCAAGGATGATTTTCAAATACACCCGAGGGAGTTGGCGGAAAAATTCTTCGCTGACGACCAGCTGGTCCTACAAACAGGCAAACCCGTCGTCAATAGGGAAGAGTATGTACTTGATTCGCAAGGTCAGAAAAACTGGTTGCTTACGACCAAAATTCCATTGCGTGATGAGTTCGGCCAGATCACTGGACTGATCGGCCTGGGTCGGGACATCACCGATCGCAAACAGATCGAGAACGCGCTTCGTCATAGCGAGGAGAAGTATCGCGAACTGATCGAGAATGCTAACGATATTATCTACACCGTAGACCTGTCCGGGGCATTTACCTCGATGAACAGAGCGGGTGAGCGGTTGACTGGCTACTCCCGCGAGGAAGCCCTGCACATGAACATCGCCGACGTGATCCGTCCGGAAGACGCGGAACGCGTGCGCCAGAGGATTGCCAGGAATCTCGGGGGCGACCTGCAGGCCGACTTCGAGCTTGAGATATTCGCCAAAGACGGTAGTAGCGTGACGATGGACATCAGTAGTCGTTTGATCCTGCTGGACGGCGCAGTGGTCGGCATCCAGGGAATTGGTCGTGATATCACAGAGCGCAAGCTGGTGGACGAGAAGCTCCGCAAGAGCGAAGAAAGATACCGCTCGCTGTTAGAGAACATTCCCGATGTCACCTGGACTACTGACGAAAAAGGGAAGACGGTTTTTATCAGTCCTAACGTTGAATCGGTTTACGGGTTCACGTCGGCCGAGCTTCTTAGCGCTGACAGCAAAAGTTGGCTCGAAAGAATGCACCCCGATGACGCGGCTGGGGTGGCGGAAGCCTATGACGCTCTGTTCGCGGAGAGAAAACCTTACGATGTCGAATTTAGAATTCAGCGAAAAGACGGGGTCTGGATCTGGCTGCACGACAGAGCCAGGCTGCCTTATGAAAAAGGCGGCGTGTTGTATACCGACGGTATGTTCTCCGACATCACCCAGCGCAAGCGCATGGACGAAGAATTGAAGACCAATGAAATGCGGATGTCTGAAGCGCAGCGAATCGCTCATCTTGGCAGTTGGGAATATGACGCCGGTACCGGCGAGGTAAGATGGTCGGATGAACTATGGCGCATCGCGGGACTGGAGCGGCGGGAGTTCGGGCTATCGATCAAAGAACATCTGGAGCTGGTGCATCCGGACGACCGCGGTATGGTGAAAGCCATTATTCAAGAGTCCAAGCAATCAAAGAAGGATTTCGGGTATGACTATCGAGTCATTCACCCTGACGGGATGGAGCGGGTACTCAGGGCCAATAGAAGATGTATTTATGACGAAAATGGCCAACTGCTGAAAGTCACGGGCACCGATCAGGACATCACCGAGCAGAAGCGCGCTAATGATTCCTTGCGCGAGAGCGAGGAGCGATACCAACTGGCGGTAGAAGGCTCAAACGACGGTCTTTGGGATTGGAACATGGAAACCAACGAGGTCTATTTCTCGCCCCGCTGGAAAAGCATGCTGGGTTTTGAGGACGACGAAATCGGGAACCTTTTCCAATCATGGGAGGACGCTCTGCACCCGGATGATCGTGCACACTCCTTTGCCACCCTTGAAGCTTTCATTGATGGTCGTACTTCTCAATATGCGCTGGAGCACCGCCTGCGCCACAAAGACGGCACCTACCGTTGGATTCTGGCGCGGGCCGCCATCTTGCGCCACGCCGACGCAAAACCCTATCGCATGTCCGGTTCGCACACGGACATCACGGAGGGCAAACAACTGGAGATTGAACTTACCAGTGCACGGGACACTGCACTCGAATCCACTCGACTCAAGTCGGAGTTCCTCGCCAACATGAGTCACGAGATTCGCACTCCCATGAACGGCGTCATCGGCATGACTGGCCTGCTGCTTGACACTGAGTTGACCGCGGAGCAGCGAGACTTCACCAAGACCATCAATTCGAGCGCGGATTCGCTGATGACGGTCATCAATGACATTCTCGACTTCTCCAAGATTGAGGCGGGCAGGCTCAATTTCGAAAAGCTCGACTTTGATCTAATGCCTGCGGTCGAAGGCCCTATTGAACTTCTCGTCGAACGTACAAAGTCCAAAGGTATCGAGATAACCTCTTATGTCGAAAGCGACGTGCCGGTCGCATTGCGCGGCGACGCTGGGCGGCTGCGCCAGGTCTTAACCAATCTCGTCAGCAACGCGGTGAAGTTCACTGAGGCCGGCGAGGTCGTACTCCGTGTCACAAAGGCGGTCGACACCGACTCTCATGCGACGCTGCGATTTGCTATTACCGACACTGGCATCGGCATCAGCAAAGAGTCACAACGCAAACTCTTTCAACCCTTCGTCCAGGCTGACGGCTCGACAACGCGCAAGTACGGAGGGACAGGCCTGGGCTTGGCAATCTCCAAGCAACTGGTCGAACTGATGGGCGGCGAGATCGGAGTGGAGAGTACTGTGGGCGTCGGCTCGACCTTCTGGTTCACCGCCCGCTTCGAGCTTCAGGCCGCCGGACAAGTCCAATCTGAGCCTGCAGCCATGACAGAAAAGGAAGCTATGCCCTACGCCCTCGCGCTCACTGATAACCCACGTCAACACTTGCGCATCCTTCTAGCAGAAGACAATGCGGTGAATCAAAAGGTCGCGCTCAGCCAACTGCGTAAACTAGGCTATACCGCCGAGGCCGTCACCAACGGTCTGGAAGCGCTCGACGCTCTCTCAAAAACGCCCTACTCCATAGTACTGATGGATTGCCAGATGCCTTTGATGGATGGATACGAGGCGACCGCCGAAATTCGGCGCCGTGAAGCAGGCACGACGGGACACACCGTTGTAATCGCCATGACGGCGCACGCTCTGCAAGGCGAACGCGAGAAGTGTCTGGCCGCGGGGATGGACGACTACATCAGCAAGCCCGTGAGGGAGCCTGAGCTTGTAGAAATTCTGGAGCGGTGGAGCGCACCCTCGGTCCAGGCAATGCGGATAGCGCCGTCTGAGCCATTTGCGGGAGCGGGAGTGGTCATTGATTCGGCTGTACTGGAGAGGCTTCGCGAGCTGCAACAGGAGGGCGCCCCAGACTTCGTCACCGAGCTAATTGATTTGTATCTCCACGATACGCAGGCGCGGCTGGTTGAACTTAAAGCGGCGCTGAAGCGAGACGACGTGCAGACGTTGCATCGCGTGACGCACAGCCTCAAGGGCAGCAGCGGCGACCTCGGCGTCCGAGGGATGGTCGCGTTGTGCTCAGAGTTTGAAGAGAAGGTCGACAAAAGCACGCCGATTGATGGCCCGGCATTGCTGGGCCAGCTTGAAGACGAATTCGCGCGAGTTGTGGAAATCTTCGCGGGTGAACGAGAATCGGTGTATCAGTGAGAGTCTTACTCCCGGTCGACCCGACTGGCCCGCCGTCGCCCGTTCTCCCACAACATTAGCTGGCACTATTGGCCTACTGCGGCGTATCATGCCCTTCCTCGATGATATGAAACTTAGCTTTCGGATGCTCGCAGGCGAGCAGCATGATCGTCCATATAGACTTCCCCACACGATGAGGATACTAATGAATAAGACTTGGCGAGGAGTGTTGCTGCTCGCTGCGCTCAATTTTGTATTCATTTTTGCATCAGTCGCCTTTGCCCAGGTCCCGATCGCGGGCGGGTACGCAGAGACTGCCTCGACTGACCCCGAGGCAGTTGCCGCTGCCAGATTCGCGATCGCGAAAGAAGGTCGCAAAGAGCGCGCTCGAATATTCCTTATTTCGATTGAGCGTGCCGAAGTGCAGGTGGTTGCCGGCCTCAATTACAAGCTGTGGCTGAAAGTAAAAAGCCACGGCAAAACCCAGGATGTGTCAGCGGTAGTCTACAAGAACCTCAAAGGACAATTCTCGCTTACCGGTTGGGATGTGGGAAACGGTGTCGCTGGAACTGACACTGCGAACTCCGCGACGACGATTGAGGAACTCGTCGCTTCAGTTGGCGAGGCATTTACCTCGAAGACACTGGCTAAGCTTGATGCCGAACATCCATACCTCGGGAGAGTACGGATCGTACTCGAGAACTCCCTGGCCGAAGATGGCGCCAAAGACCAGTTCGAAGTCAAAACATTCAAGACCCTGGCGGGGGCGGACAATTGGACAAAGAGCAGTGAGAGAGGTGAAGACGGACCGTCGAGAATTATCATGACTTTAAAGCGATGCAGTAAAGGAATCTGCACGTACGACTTCGACGGCGGCATACAGCATAATGCGCTGTACATCAAGAAAATCACCTACGGCTTCAGGAACGGACGCCCATACATTAAAACGATCTACCTCCTCGACGGTGACTAATTCGGTCATCAATGCTTAGCTTGGAGCGAGGCTTCGCAGTTTAGGCCCACTTCCGCGGTATTACTGCCTGACAACTTCGGCCGTTGGCATGGAAGTGCCCGCGCGAGTCTCGGGCAGCAACATCCGGCTCCAATCAAATACGAAACCACTCTCATCCAGCGAATAAGAGGAGGATCTCATGGTACCGCAATCAATCAAACCGAGTCGCGCATACTATCTTCTCGCCTTGCTCGTGCTTATCGTCGGCGTCACTGCGTTCGTCATTTTTCTTATAAAAGGCATTGGCGGAATCACGGATAAGCTGGTGCAGATGGAGGCGCCGGGCACTGCGGAGATGAACTTTGCGGAGCCGGGCACCTACACGATCTTCTACGAGCCCGAAAGCGTTTTCGAGGGCAAAGTCTATAACACGCGCGGTAATTTTAGCGGGGTATGGTGCACCGTGGTGTCAAAGGAAACGAACTCTCCTGTTCGTCTCGATCAATCCAGCATGAATACTACTTACACCGTGGGAAATCGATCTGGCATGTCGCTGTTGGACTTTGAAATCGATCGTCCCGGGATCTATGAAGTATCTGCCGCATACCGTGATAACCCGGATCGCCCGAAGATAGTTTTGGCGATAGGCCATGGGGTCTCCAAATCCATCGCTACCACGGTCATCGTCGGCATCGCAATAATGTTTGGAACAGTAATACTCGCTCTGCTTATTGGGATCCTTACACTCGTAAAACGACGAAGAGCGAAAAAGGCCTTCATGCCCGGAGGCCCTCCTGCATATCCGCCTCCTTACCCTGGCAGATAAAAAGGCCGCCTCGCTTCGGGTCGGCGCCGCTCCTTATGTTGTTGGCTGAGAAGGGTGAAGCCCGAGGCGCGAGCTTGGCTATACTAAGGACTCTGCGGCCGCTTCCTTGTCGACAACTCTTCGGCCGTACTCCGCTTGTCAGGTCGTGATCCCTGGCTCGGCCCTACGTCAAATCTGTCGGGCGAAAGAGCCATTTGCTTCTACTCCCGCGCCGCCACGTTTCAGCTCTCTTATACCAACTGGAGAACGGTGCGATGGTCGCCTCACGCAGGAAGGGTCCGCATTCCTCCGCGGGCAAGCCCGTCTGTGGATACTCATTTCTCGCGGGCTTGTGATTAGTACCGAATATTATGTCGATGAACGGGAAGAAAGTGGCGTAATTCTTATTGTGGTGTTCGACATACAGTGAATGGTGGATGCGGTGCCATTGTGGGCCGGCAACTACCGATGTCAGAGGCCCTAGGTTCAGTCTGACATTTACATGATTGACGAACCCCCAAAGCTTGAACATCAGGAAGAGTGCGATGAAATGCGGCGTTTGTGGTCCAAGAATAATCAGGACTGGAAGATAAAGGATAATGAAGAGGAGATTGCTGAGGACGTGGTGTCTGCCAATGGTGCTGGCGTTGAGAGCGCTTTCAGTGTGATGGAACTTATGCGTCTCCCACAAAAAAGGGACGGTGTGCTGCAGGCGGTGTGCCCAATATTGCCAAATGTCGAACACCATCGCGTAAAACAGGGCGAACAACAGTTGAGTGGCAAACCCACTTTGCGCGCTAGTGAATTCAGGCAGTAGTCCTCCGGGCGCGATACCAAGAGCCTGAGCGTAATAGGGAGCGAGAAAGACCTGTAGGAGAAGCACAACGGCCAATGAGAGAGGAAGATAAATCAGGTTGAAGAAGCGTCTGGAGACAGCCTGACCTCTCTCAGCCGGCACGAGCAACTCGAGCAAGCTGAAGATCAAACTGAGGATGAGCACGGTCAGCAGGATGTTGCCGTATTCCCGCAGAAGATTACTAAACATTGCCTTCTCTTAATCCGTAGCCTAAGGCCGCGCCCGATCGTCATTACCATTTTTCGGCCAACCCTTCTATCGCGATAGATCGCTCAAAGGAAGTCGGGTATTGTCCGGTCTATTGGTGCTTGAGAGAGCTTATTTTTGCAATACCGCCTCTATCGTTTCGCTCATGGCTTTCAAGCAGGACTGCCAATCGCCCAACGCCGCAACTTCACGCCGCCGCGCAATTGTCCTTTCATCGTTCGGAATATTTAGAGCCTGCTCGATAGCCTTCAAAAAAGCATCAGCGCGGTTGGGCGCGGTCATTAATACCTGGTGCCGCTGGTTGAAATCGCAAATCGCGGGGAGTTCGGTTGAGACGACGGGCTTACCCAGCGCCAGGTACTCGTTAAGTTTTAGTGGCAGCGCCGTTGCAGTGGCGGGATCGTTTAGGTATGGAATCAGGCACACGTCAAACTGATCAATGTAACGCGCCAGGGATGAATGCGGCCGCTGGCCGAGGATTTGGACATTTGGCAATTCAGCAAGCTGGCTTATCTCAGCTTGAATAGCCCCAACAAAAACCCATGACCAACCCGGGCGCGCCTGCGCCAGTTCTTTTAGCAGGCCATAGTCGACGAATTTATGCATCCCGCCGACGTAGCCGATTACCGGATGCGGCAACAAAGACACAGAGAGTGTCGTTTCTTCATCGACGCCCGAGGAATTGCCATCGGTCCCATTTTCGTTGATCTCTCCGGCATAAAACACATCCATATCTACGCCGGCTGGAACGTTATGAACGTTACTGTTCCACTTCTCGCAATGCTCAACTAATTGATGACAGAAGGTGAAAACTACGTCAGCCATTTTGAGAAGTTTCGTTTCGTTCGCTCGCAGCGCTTCTATATGAGGGGTCAACTGTGAAAAGTCTGCTCCACAGTAATAGACTACCGCGCTCTGCCTGGTGTGCAGCATCTCAATAATATCAAGAGCCGTATCGGTAGGCAGGTAACTCCAAAGGAGGGGGTCCCGCATCCCAAGCCTTCGGGCGATGCGCTTTATTCTCGGCAGTAGTACACGGCGATTGAGCAGCCGCCGTGAAGTAGAACCGAAGGGCGGCAAAACAATGGGTGAGATCACATGAACATTCGGCGAGACCTCGCGAACACCATGTGAGAAAACCGAACGCATACTGTTCCTGAGGCGCGCGGCCACGCGCTTTGCATCGCGTAGGTTAGGCCCCCGCACTCCGGTATTCTCAATGTAGAGCACGCGGTTTCCGGCTTTGGCCAACCGCAAAGCTATCTCCTGGTGAATCTGCCAGTGGAAATCCCATTCGATGCTCGAGATGAAGATGATGTCCCGATTAGTAATCATAAAAGATGCCAGGACCTTCTCTCCATTTTGAAAAGAGAAACAGACGCGACCAAAGGGCGAGAGAGGTCATTCATCTCAGATCGATCCCAACCGGTAACTCAGGTCGCCCGCGTCACGCTTGAGCGAAACCCGTATGTCCTCGCTAAACTCATGCGCCCTCTCGACGGCTGTACAAATCTTGCTGACTATAGAACCCTCCATGTCTGACCAGATGGGAAGATTAAGAATTCCGGCTGACAACATCTGTGTCTGAGGCAGTGCGTCCTCCAGTGGGGCGTATTGCCTGTAAGCGGATTGCCGATGAACAGGTGGATCGTAATATTTTCGTGTATCGATGTTCTCGGCTTCCAACGCCAGAGCCAACTCATCGCGCGTGAGCCTAAAGGCGTTGCTATCTATAACAATTGAAAAATCTTTATATGAGCTGCGATTACCGGGCATGATCTGCTGGAAGCTCAATCCCGGCACTCTGCTTAACCTCTCTCGGTAAAGATCCGCGAGATGGTTGCGGTGCTGGGCGGATGCTTCGAGAGTAGTCAAACTGAATTGTCCGAGTAGCGCATTCATCTCAGGCAAACGGGCGTTCATGCCCGCGAAGGCGCTGTCATAATTCCCGGCGTTGCCATATTCCCGTCCGATCCGCACCTTCTCCGCCAGCCCGTCATCGTTGGTTGCGACGATCCCGCCCTCTCCTGCGACCAGCAGTTTCGTAGGGCTGAGGCTAAAGACGCTGGCATCTCCGTGATGCCCGACAGGTCGGCCCTGGTGCAGAGAGCCGAAGCCATGCGCCGCATCATAAACCAGGCGAAGATTGTGACGCACCGCCAATGATGTCAATCCATCAACCTCAGCTGGGTTGCCGGAGTTGTGCACGGCAACGATGGCTGAAGTGTCCGGCGTCACTGCCGCCTCCGCGGCAGCCGGGCTTAGGTTCATTGTTCTCGCATTGATGTCTGCGAAGATGGGACGTACGCCTGCCCAGACCATTGCGCTGACGGTGGCCATAAAGGTGAAGCTGGGGACGACCACATCGCCTTTTATTCCCAGAGCCTGGTACGTCAACATAAGGCCCGTGGTGCAGCTTGAGACCGCGACGGCGTTCCTGACGCCGAGATATTCGGCCACGAGCTCTTCAAAAGTGCGCAGCCGGTGTCCCTTGGTCAGGATTCTGCTATCGATTATGTCTCGCAGGTGTTCGGCGAGATCCTCATAGCGGGGTACGACCGGCTTGTTGAAATTGATTTTGTGCTCGAAGATGGGGCTATTCCCCAGTAGAGCCGGTCGACTATTCATGGCGTCCTTCTAACAGCTTGATCGTGCGGTGACGGCAAAAGCGCTGGTTAAGCGTAACAGTTATTATATGCCTGTCCAAATATCCGGTCGCGGCTACGCTTCCGATTTATTACTCGCGAGTATTTCGTGTTAGATTAACGATTCACGTCGACTTTGATATCATCGCGTCGAGCCTGCCGCTCTTATTTTCGTAATGCATCCAGGTCACCACCATCACTCCGACATTCCAGGACCCCACGGAGCACGGCGTGTGCTAATTATCGGCACAGGCGAGATGGGGCAAACGATAGCTCATGAGATGCTATCAACCCCCAGGCTGAGGATGACTCCCGTCGGATTCGTCAACGATAATTCCCACAGGAACGGCCAGCGTCTATGCGGCCTTCCGGTCCTTGGCGATTTGCTAAATCTCTCCGCCATAATTGAATCAGCAGAGTCAGAACAAATCATTATTGCCTCCCCTGAAGCGGCGGGCGGTACGATACGCCGCATCGTCGACATCTGTCAGGGTTTAAACCTGCGTGTGCGTATCGTTCCGGGCAAATACCAGTTGCCGAATAGCAGGATAAACATTCGGCAGCTCCGCGATGTTCGCGTCGAAGATCTATTGCTCAACGAGCCCATCCAATCTGACAGTCACGATTTGAAGGGGATGGTTGCGAACAAGCGAGTACTGGTGACGGGAGCAGGCGGCTCAATCGGTTCTGAGCTTTGCCGTCAAATCGCCCAATACGAACCGGCTGAACTCGCTTTGCTGGGTCACGGCGAACACAGCATCTTCACGCTCGCTTCGGAGTTTATTAACCTGCGTCCGAACCTGCCCATTGTGCGCCTGATCGCGGACGTGCGCGACTCGAGTCGCATGCACAAAGCGTTCAGCGATTTCCGACCTCAGATAGTCTTCCACGCGGCAGCACACAAGCATGTGCCCCTTATGGAAGAGAACGTGGAGGACGCCGTCACCAACAACGTGTTCGGTACCAGCAACGTGGTTAAAGCAGCATTGGCCTGCGGCGTCGAGAATTTCATATTAATCTCCACGGATAAGGCGGTGAGACCAACGAGCGTAATGGGCGCTACCAAGCGCGTCGCGGAATTGGTCGTCTGTCGGGCAGCGCAACTCAGCGGCCGTCGCTATGTCAGCGTGCGCTTCGGGAACGTGCTGGGCAGTCGCGGCAGCGTGCTGAGCATTTTTCGTGAGCAGATAGAGCGCGGCGGACCAGTCACCCTCACTCATCCCGAGATGCGCCGCTACTTTATGTCTATCGAAGAGGCGGTGCACCTGGTGCTCCAGGCGATGTTGCTGGGGAAGGGCGGCGAGATATTCGTGCTGGACATGGGCGAGCCTCTCAAAATCGCCGACCTGGCGCGTGAGCTGATCGAGTTTTCCGGCCTGCAGATCGGGCGCGACATTGACGTCGAGTTTACAGGAATAAGGCCGGGCGAAAAGTTGTTCGAGGAACTGTTTCTACAAAGCGATCATTACGAGCGCACAAGGGACCAAAAAATCTTTGTCTCGCTCAATGGCTCCGGCCGGGCAGCAAAGCCCGATGAAGACCACGAAATATCAGCGGAATTTGATACAGGGCTGAATGCGCTGGTCGAGGCGGCACGCACCAGCAAGCAGCAACTCATCTTTCAATATCTCAAACAGCTTGTGCCGGAGTACAAGTTGGAGAATGGTCTGGCGGCGCCGGTATCGTAGCAGCAACGGAGAATCCTCGACCGTATGACGAACCGATCCGCTGACAATATCGCTTCTTCATCCCTCTCCTCTGATAGCATTCCCAGAAAATTAAAGGTCTGCCACATCGCCGCCACGGCTGAGGGTGCGACGTGGATGGTTGAGCAACTGCGCGAACTGCGTGATGGCCATAACTGTGAAGTAATGGCGGTTGTGGGAGGCGAGCGTGGCGGGTTAATCGATCTGCTGCGCGCTGAAAATATTCCTTATCACGTCGAGTCGTTCAGCTTCGGCTCATTCAAAGGCTTCCTGGCGATGCCTCGCACGGTTCTTAGACTTATGCGCTTCTTTAGGCGCGAGCGGGTCGACGTCGTTCAATCTCACCTGTTCCAATCGATGGTCATCGGGAGGCCGGCGGCGTGGCTGGCTGACGTGCCTGTGCGATTGGGGATGTTGACCGGACCGTTTATCCTTCAGGCGCCCAACTCCCGTTGGATTGACCGTGATACGTGCTGGATGGAAACCGGCTTGATACCTTCGTGCGAATTATCCGTGCACTTGTATCAATCAATGGGTATCAAGAGGAAGCGTTTGACGCTGATCTACTATGCGCCCGACGAGCATAAGTTTTCCAGCGAGCGGGTGGAGCCCGTAAATCTTCGCAAAGAATTTGGCTGGTCGCCTGATACTCCGTTGATCGGCAAGGTCGCCTATTTCTATCCTCCTTTGATAGGGAAAGGATGGGTCCCTCCGTATTTGGAAGGAAAGGGTGTCAAAGGTCACGAAGACCTGATCAAAGCCGCTCCCATTGTTCTGGAGGAGTTCCCCGAGGCGAAATTCTTACTGATAGGCTCGGGATGGGGCGAGGCCGGCGAGAAGTATATGGTAGGTATCAAAAAGTCCGTGCGGGACATCGGCCTCGAAGACAGCATTATCTTCACTGGCTTTCGAAAGGAGCCGAGCAGAATCCTGCGCTCCGTAGATGTGGCGGTCCAGGCATCACTCAATGAGAACCTGGGCGGGACCATGGAAGCATTGCTCATGGAATGCCCGATGGTAGTTACCCGCGTCGGTGGCATGGTGGACGCTGTGCGAGATGGGGAAACGGGCGTGGTAGTGGAACACTCCAACCCGCAGGACCTCGCTCGCGGTATTCTTCAACTATTGCGCGATCCGAATAAGGCAAGGGAGCTTGGTCGCGCCGGGCGCAAGCTGATGCTCGAGCGATTCACACTCAGTCGGGCTGTCAGCGATCTCAACGACTTGTACCAAATCCAGCTACTCCGGGCAGAGAAAAGACACAGCGTCTATAATCCCCTGATTTCTCTCTTCCGACTCTTGGCCTTCGTGCCTGTCCTGTCTTACTTAACATTCAGGTTGTACTTCATAAATATTTTTCTGGGCATTTACTTTCCAATCTATCTCGCCCGCATTCGATCTGTACCGGCTCGTGTTTATTACGCGGGTCGCTTGCTTCTCTCTCGTGTTCGAGGCGCGCTTGGCCGAATGCTTCCCTCTCGCGTTCGAGGCGCGCTCGGTAGAGGAAGAGTCCTTCTTCGGAAATGGGCGGGTCACCTCGTCGGAGAATAGAGAGCCGAACCAATGCCGTTTACGCCGGTCACAGAATATGATTAACGAACACGCGGGCGTTGCCGTAACCGATCCCACAGAGTCACCGGTTACCAGCGAAACCGCAGGCACGCATACCATTTTGCCGGGTGAGCCGGTAATAAGAATCAGGCCGGAAAGCTCCCCCCTCACGGCTAACCTGCGAGAGGTGTGGGCCAGCCGCGAGTTGCTCTATTTCCTAACCTGGCGAGACCTCAAAGTTCGTTACAAACAGACGATGCTCGGCGTGGCGTGGGTAATCCTGCAGCCGCTTCTTATGGCGATGGTGTTCGCAGTTTTCATGGGGAGGCTGGCACGGATTCCAACCGACGGTCTGCCCCCGGCTGTCTTCGTCTATTCCGGACTCTTACCATGGCTTTTCTTCTCCAATTCGGTTGCGAGCGGCAGCCATAGTCTTATCGGCAACAGCTACCTCATTACCAAAATCTATCTTCCGCGTTTGATTCTGCCGATAGCAGTAGTAGGCGTGCGACTGGTCGACTTTCTCATCGCTTTCAGCGTGCTCGTCGGCATGATGCTCTACTACCACGTGCCGGTGACATGGAGCGTTTTGTTGCTTCCATTGTTCATGGCGCAAATTACGATGCTCGCATTGGGGATAAGCGTCTGGTTTTCGGTTTTGAATGCCAGGTACCGAGATGTCGGCGCAGTGCTGCCGGTGCTGCTTCAGCTTTGGATGTTCGTGTCTCCCATCATTTATCCGGCGAGCCTTGTGCCGCAGGGTTGGCGGTTCTTCTACGCGCTCAACCCGGTTTCGGGCATTGTCGAAGGTTTCCGCGCCTGTCTGTTCGGATTTGAATTCGACTGGTTTAGTATCGCCCTCTCAGCGGTTATCACCCTGTTGACGTTTCTTTACTTCATCTACGATTTCTGTAGGAAGCAGGACAGTCTGGTCGACATTATTTAGAGCGAGAGATGAGACCAATCATCGAAGTTAGAAATCTGAGCAAGCGCTATTGCTTCGACCGGCGCGTGATGGTGAATCGCAACCTGCGCGAGGCCTGGGTCAATGCTTTCAAATCCGCTGTTGGGCATCTCAACGGACAAAGGAAGATCAGGAATAAGGAATTCTGGGCGCTACGCGATATTGATTTCGAGGTCGAGGCGGGCGAGGTCCTGGGCATTATCGGGCGCAACGGCGCGGGCAAGTCGACGCTTCTAAAAATTCTTTCCCGCATTACAAAACCAACCTCGGGCGCGGTAGACATGTATGGACGTTCGAACAGCCTGCTCGAAATAGGCACGGGCTTTCACCCCGACCTGACCGGCCGAGAGAATGTTTTTCTAAACGCCGCCATAATCGGGATGAAACGAGCCGAGATAAGAAGTAAATTCGATGAGATCGTGGCCTTCGCGGAAGTGGAGCAATTTCTTGATGTGCCCATCAAATATTACTCCTCTGGAATGTACCTGCGGCTTGCTTTCGCCGTCGCCGCGCATCTGGAATCTGAGATACTTATTCTTGACGAAGTCATGTCCGTGGGAGACGCGGCGTTTCAGACAAAGTGTTCGGCTAAGATGAAAGATGCGAGCCGCGAGGGGCGGACCGTGCTTTTTGTCAGTCACGATCTCATGTCTGTTCAGCAACTCTGCGGTCGCGCGCTTCTCATAGAATCGGGCGAACTACTGGACGTGGGAGACGCCGGAAGCGTGGTCTCAAAATACCTGCTAAATATGGCTGGCGTCGAAGCTAATTAGACTCAATCGATCGGCAACTCGGTTCCGAATCCTGGATAGCCTCGAAGCAAAATGTCTGAGCTATTGTTAACCCTCGCAGAGCAAGCGAACGTCTCGAGCGTGTCGCAAGCTTCTGAAAATCGGAGCGACGGGACCTTCGACTGGCTGCCGGAAGGAAAACGCGCCGCTGTCTGTTTCAGCATCGACGATCTTTATCCGGGAATTGAAGGCAATACGCATAACGCCAGCGCCGCCACTATTCGTGACGGCCTGGGACATTTGCTTTGGTTGTTGGAACGCCATCCTCTGCTTCGAGCAACGCTGTTTACCACCGCCGACTGGCGCGAGATTTCTCCGCTTCCAACGAGGCGATTTCTCGCGCGAATTCCTTATTTACGTGAACGTTTCTTTCTAACCGATATTCTTCCCATCGGGACTATGCGACTCAGTAATCACCCTGAGTTCGTTCAACTCCTACGGCAACTCCCGCGGGTAGAGATCGGATTGCACGGTCTCCATCACGTGCATCGCGGCCTGGACATCCCCGTAGAATTTCAGAAGCAGGGCGCGGCAGAATGCAGGCGTATATTGCGGGAGATGATCGCCATCTTCGATGAGTGTGGTTTGGAATATGCGCGCGTCATGAACCCGCCGGGGTGGAGGCTGACCGAGAGTTTGGCGAACGCCATGATTGACGTCGGCATCGGGTGCGTATCGTCGGCCAGAGATATCCGCACGCCTGTCGCGCGTGCGGCAATGGCAAACATGAGCGGACTTAAAGGCGTCTCACTCATCTATCCTGAAAGTATCTGTGATGGTCGACTGCTGCACATCACCTCAAACTTCCAGGCGACTTGTGCAGTCGATCGCGCGCTGGAGGTTCTTGACAGGGGCGGCCTGCTCGCTATAAAGGCCCACGCTATAAAGACGATCGGCGGCTACACGGCGCTGGACGGGCTGGACGAGCCCTACCGGAACTACCTCGACCTCATCTTTACAACCATAGAGGACAAGTACGGCGATTCGCTCTGGTGGACGTCCATGGGAGAGCTCACTGATCGCTATACGAAAGACAATAACAATGAAAGCGCCTCGAAGGCTGGGATATGCCGGTGATAACGATCGATGTTAATCCCAGGGGTATCGATGACGAGTATCTGAAGTGCCTCAACCTTTGTTTCGGCGATTGGGGAGACAGGCGAAGTTATGATTGGTATTTCCGACGAAAGACGGTTTACCCGGATGCGGACCTGATAGTTCTGAAGAAGAACGATCACTGGGCCGCCGGGTCGGCAGTCACCTACGCAAAAGTTGCTTTCCCGAATGAGAGCGAGGTTACGGTCGGAATTATGACGGGCGCGTGGACACTCCCCCCGTTTCGCAACCAGGGCTACTTCGCTGGAATAATCGAAGAATCTTTGCGGTTGACCGCCAAGAAGGGCGGCGCGTTGCTGTTGGGCTTTGCCGTAGACGACAGATCCAGCTTCAGACAACTCGTGCGGGCCGGAAGTGTTCTTTTCCCGAATTCATACATCTCCTCATCTACTCAAACCGAATATCCGGAGACTCGATCCAGTCTTAGTCCTGTGAAGATAAGCCGGGAGGTGATAGCGGATCTTGCTGCCAGGCTATCTGCAAGCGGTAAGGGTTTCTCTCGTTTCACCTATGGCTCCCCGCAGGAGTTCGAGTCGCAATTTATTGAACGCCCAGGCGCCACAAGGGTCCTGGTTGATGATTACAATAACTGTGGCATCATCGAAAGGACGGCGCATACGGACGTGCTGCAACTCTATCTCGCAGGCTCTGATGATGAATTCACAACCACGGAAGGCATCGCCGGCTTTCTCCACAATGCTGCCAGAGAAGGACGAAAACTGTTTTTATGTTCTTCCGAACCCCGCGTCGCTCGGCTCGCCAACAAACTGGGAATGGAAGTTAGGCCGGCTCACCTGACTGTCCTGGTTGCAGATGAATCACGATTGCATGATGCATTGGGGATTCCCCATACGACCGCGACCGTGGATTCGTCCCTGCTGGCACACGCCGAGTCTGACTGGTACCTCGGCAATTGGAAATTGCAGGGTGGAAATCGTGCCTGAAGCGTAGGAGAGAGAGATGTCCGGTCTAAACCCAGGCTAGACACACCACGCTTCGGAAGAGTTACCAGCGCCTTGATTCTGCGCTTTACCGCCGCCGTTAGAATCTGAATTTCCTCTGGAGAGTAGTTGGACGCGCGGAAGACATCTCTGAGCTGCCGGTTGCTCAAGCGCGCCAGCAAGCCGCCGATCCACCTGGCCTGCTCGATTGTCACATCATTGAACATTCCCCGTTTCTTCCCCGTGAAATGAAAATCGACGCGTCCGTCGTCCTTCAGCTCGTCAATAAACTTGTCCTGGCTGAAGCCTTCCGGATCGTTGCGACTACGGGTGATGCGCCAGATGATAGGCAGCTTTCCGGTCTTGCCGAGCGTCGCTCCCAGATCGCTGATTACGTATTGCAACTCACGAGCGCCGGTCGAGGGGTGTGCGGTTGAAAGAATGACGTTGTTTGCATCCTTGGTGTCCCAATTGTTGAGCAGCACCATCATCACTTTTAGGCCCTGCAACTCGCGCGTCCCCACGAACGGGTTGTCTTCCCACTTCCACTCGTCAAGCCGTTTGACCCCTTTCGGTCTCGCCTCGAACCTGACGTTCTCGAACGTTCCCTTGCCGCGAATATTTACCCGAGGAACGAGATAATTAATTTCCGTAATATAGCCAACAGCCCAGAGCAAGCGGACGGCCGCGGTTTCGCTCTGCGCCTCCTTACCGACCTTCGCAACCCACTCGCGCCCCGAGGCATCTCGCACGCGAAACTTCTGCGAGTATCCGCCCGGCTGGTCCTTGATGAACGTTATTCGTCTGAGGTTCGGCTTCATGCCGGCTCCTCCCGGCCCGAGGTAAAGATTGCGTGAAGCGATATCAGCGGGCTGGCGCCACAAGACCGGCGTTCCCTGCGGCTCATCTTTTTCTTTACGGGAGTTTTCCTGCCCAACCGTCTGAACCGCCAGGCCAAGAATGGCCGCTACCAGAATCATCAGCCGAATTCGGTTCCCTCGATTCATGAATAATATCCTCTCCGCCCTTTCCGCTCGCGTTTAGATGGATCCGCGCGTCATGGTGAATCGTTCGTCGCAGCACGCGAGTGAGGCTTCTTCGAGCTTCACGCGGCTGCTTTCCCTCTCTCGCTCAGCAGTCTGACGACAATCACCGCCAGCTCTTCCACATCAGGCTTGACCAGATAGGCGCGGGCGCCTGCGGAGAGTCCCGCCAGTCGCTTGCCGGTTTCGGCTGCGTCTTCCGCGTAGAACACGATCGGCGTTTCCGCATCAAATTCCTTAATTTTGCGGCACAGCTCTAATCCCGTGCCGTCCGGGAATTCGTTGTTGAGAATGTACAGATCAAACTGTTCATTTCTGGCCCACCAGAGCGCGCTCCTGATTTCTTGCGTTGCAATGATGTCGTGATCCTCTCGTCCCGCCCGCTTGAGCAGGTCAGTAAGCCGCAGACAGGTCTCGCCCTGATCGCCAATGCAGCAGAGGATGCGTCGTCGTTTTGGCAGCATAGTCATCTCACTTCCGGCCTACGTAGAAGGCCACTCACACACCGGCGCAAGCCCGTTCGCGAGGAAGAGCTCTCGTCATCATCTAAATCCTGGTCTCTACTCCGGACCAGCAACAAAAGGAGCCGAAGCCTTTACACCAGTTGTCTGGGGGAATCGTTCGTAAGATGTACGAAGCGGGAGAACGAATTGCCAGGGGGTTTATCTTTCGACTGTCTATTGTAATTGAAGAAGCTGGTGCAGTACAAAGCGAAAGCAGTGCGCGGGTTGGAGGATGTTCCAGGTAGCGATCTGGGCGACTTACCATGAAGAGCGCTCGGGGCTATCGCTTCTTCTCTATCCTGTTTATCATGTCCATCCTGTTTGAATCGGCTTACCCTGCTTGGGTAGCGCCGTCTGATATAGTCTCGGGAATTACGGGTCTGAGCCGAGGGAGTTCGATGACGACAAACAAACGACGTATTCTTTGTGTAGAGGACGACGAAGACACGCGAATTTTGCTAACCCGGCTGTTAGAGAGCGAAGGTCGGTACGTCATCGCTGCGGAAAACGCGACAGTCGGATTGGCGCTGGCTCAGACGCAACCATTCGACCTGCTTATCCTCGACGTCTGGCTGCCGGATGGAGACGGCAATAAGCTCTGTCAGATGGTTAGAGAATTCGATCACTACACGCCGATCGTGATCTACTCGGGCGTCGTCGAAGCAAGCGGCAAAGAAGCCGCTCGTGCTGTTGAAGCCGATGCTTTCATACAAAAGCCCGATATTGATGGGTTGCTGGAGAAGGTCAACTACTTCCTCGATTGAGTGGAGTAGCGAGGGTCAGGTCAGTTTAGCGCGCGACCGCGATCGATCCGAACGTGATGATCGATGATCAAATGACTCAATGGATTCAATGACTCAATGGATTCAATCCGTCCATCCTCTATACAGCCCTGCTCGTGAGGAACCGTCTGAAAACAGGTGAACGTAACGCGACCGCTCAGGTCGGGAAGGGCGGCAAGGCTGCTGCTCACTATTCACTCCGCACTGCCCACTGATCACTGCCACTGATCACTGCCGACTGATTTCTTCTCACCTTCGTGACAATGATGCAATGTTAGTCTGATCGAATCGCCGCTCGGAGGTGACCATAATGATCTATCGGATGTTGGGCAGCACCGGAGAAAAGGTGTCGGCCATTGGAGTGGGTGGCTCGCACCTGGGCGGAAAGCAGGTCGACGAAAAGTTGGCAATTCGCATTGTTCGTTCGGCGATCGATGGCGGCATCAACTTTTTGGACAACTGTTGGGACTACAACGAAGGCAAGAGCGAGTTACGCATGGGCAAGGCGCTGCGTGACGGTTATCGCGACCGGGCGTTTGTGATGACCAAGATCGATGGACGAAACAAAAAGGAGGCTGCTAAGCAACTCGATGAATCATTGAAGCGTTTGGGCGTCGAGTACATCGACCTGGTGCAGCATCACGAAATCATACGCTTTGAAGATCCGCACCGGGTCTTTGATAAGAACGGAGCGAACGCCGCGCTGCTTGAAGCCCGCGACGCTGGGAAGCTTCGTTACATTGGATTCACCGGCCACAAGGATCCGCGCATCCACCTCTACATGCTAGAGGTAGCCGAGGAGAACGGGTTCAGATTCGATACTGTGCAGATGCCACTGAATGTTATGGACGCTCATTACCGCAGTTTCGAAAAGCTGGTCATGCCCGAGTTGGTAAAACTAGACATTGGCATTCTGGGAATGAAAAGCATGGCGAACGGTATTCTGTTGAAGTCGAAGACCGTGACGCCGACCGAGTGTCTGCGCTACGCGCTGAGCCTGCCGACGTCGGTGGTGATCACGGGTATCGACAGCATGGAGATTCTGGACCAGGCATTCGCGGTGGGAGATTCGTTTCATCCGCTCAGCGACGAGGAACGCGATGCGTTGCTGGCGAAGACTCGCGCCGCCGCAGCGAATGGCCGGTTCGAACCCTTCAAGACTTCATCAATTTTTGATGGCACCGCCGAAAACCCGGAGTGGCTCGGCGACGAACCACCGGAGATTCGCGAGCTGATGCCGGCGTAGTTTCCTCTCGCGCTGGGGCTTGCGCCCTTGGCTTGATGCCGTCGAATGCTCCGCTCGCTGATATTACGCCCTCAATCAGATTTCGCAGACCTCGCGACGCAACCTCACTCCGCCACCGCCGGAATCCGCCGTTCGTCGAATCCTTTCACCATCAGCCAAACAGCCAGCGCCAGGTAGACGAACCCCAAAGGCAAGCCCATTGCTATTGTGTACGGGCTGGGATAAGGAATGAACTGCGGCAAGGTGATGCCCGTGATCTGTAGCAAGCATGTGATCACTCCCAGCACAGCTAATACTCGCGGAACCAACCCTGACCGCCAAAGCGAGCCGAACAGCATCAACATCCAACTGACCATTACAAGCAGATGAGTGTAGTGTACCCACTTCCAGGCGGAGCGCACCGCCGCTCCCACCACGTTGTAAACACCAGCATCCGCCGCGCCCGCACCTGCGTAGTCCTGGCTAAAGGTGAACATAGACATCCAGGCGGCGTTCTCGATGCACTGAAGCGAAAAGTTCGCGATTGCCAGCGCCAGCACCCACAGCGCAAGCGCGTAGCTGTACTGACGGATGACCGGCAGCGCCACAATGGCGATAGCCACCGTGACCGCGCCTCCCACGAACAACATCATGACGGAAAATCTGACCTGAAAAGCGTTGCCAGGTTCATTTGCAGCAAAACTCAATGGCGAAGTGAGAGGACGAAGCATGATGTAGGGCGTCATCAGTCCTGTTATCAAATGAACCAATACCAGCATGCCGATGGTTCTTCCCGTGTTCTTTGCAGATCTCAATGCTCACCTCTTGACTGAAGGAGTCGCCGGAAGAGTCCCTCACCGGCTGATTGCTTAGCTGTACGGAAGAGTGTATGGCAGAGTTCCAGCTAAAGGTGGCTCAGAGGACTATTGATTCGGTGGGTCATTCAGTTATCCGTTGCTCCGTCAACGTGTCCGCGATCAAACTGATAAATTAGACAAATAAAATCAATGAACAACTCTATGTTGCGCTTTCTATTGAGGGCCGGGTCGGAAGCACCGGCATGGCCTTCTCAAACGGTTGCTCCGCGCACCCGTGCTTCAACCACGGAGCTCATTTCTTTCGTAAGTTTGTCCCTATCAATGAAGAGGTCCCAAACAAACCCTGTTGTGGTCGCCTCTTCTTTCGAGACAACCTGGCGCGCCAGCCTAAACCTCTCGATCGGACTCGGATGAGAGTCTGTGTCTTCGGTCTTGCGGTTGATGGCTTTCTCAAACTCCTCTTCTACAGAGCGTTGTCGAGCGGTTTCATTGCTTGCCGAAAGTTCGTAGAGATTCGCCAGAGCACGGTCAGAATCCGTGGCCGAACGGACCTCCTTCTCCACTATTCGCTTGAACTCAATATCTCTGCGTATCACATGGCAAAGGCCCTCCTCAAACGCCTTCGCGCCGAAGTGATACGACGCTCGCCGATCAGCCAGGGCCTCTTGAAGCCGGCTGGCGCCGTGGCTGATCCGCGTGAAAATTCTGTGGTAGATGCGGACAAAGTGAAAGCCCAGATTCCACACCGTATTCTGACCGCTTCGAATTATGCCCAAAGCAAATTTCATCATGTCGGAACTAACTCTGATCGCCATGTCTCCGCCTGCCGTGTCACGATGAATGAAATGGCCATACTCGTGGGCCAGGACTGCGCGAAATGCATTCTGATCAAAATCGTTGAGGACTCCCACGCCAATCAGCAACACGCGCTCTGCACGGTCCTGCATGCGCTCTCGAAAACTGCCGCGTTCATAGACCGCCGCTTCCGTTCCTGGGGTAACACGAATCTCGTTGACCGGCCGCGTCCCGATTGTGCCCGCTACCTCCCGCGAGAGTGCCCAGAGACCCGGTGCTTCGCCTTCCAGCAACGCGCGTCCCGGGTCCTCCAGTTTCGTTCGAATGAACACTGATTGGACAATCTGAAAGATAGTGACGACAGCGCCAATGCCGATTATCGCGACGAATTTGATGGGTACTGTTCCGGCCAGCACGAATCCGTAGATCACTGCAGCAGTCACTCCGGCGATCAGTAAGATGACCACCGGGATCGAGATGTAATAGTAGAGGCCGGCGATATTGATCACCTTGCGGTAGACACGCCGCAGCTTCTCGTGCTCAGGACTAACCAGCGTTTCAGGGTTTGCGGCTTCCAGTCCCTTCAAGGTATGCCGCGAGAGAATCCCGCCTATGACAAATAGCGAAGCCAGACCCAGCGCCCAGGCTAGAAACACCACCCCCGCGATGTATGCGTAGCGCCAGGCGGTATCGCGTGTATTGATCCCCGAGGCGGAAAGAAACCTCTCCACTTCGTCGCGAGGCAGTCCCATCTGACCAGCTCGTTCGATCTCCTCTTTGGCGGTGACCCATTGGCTATCGCCGGCCGCGCGAAGAGCGTTGAAATAATGCGTAACCATCAGGTCCTGATGCCGACTTACCAGTTGACTTGTCGCCGCTCTGAATCCACCTTCGTCGTCCAGTTCGAGCGAGAGCTGCGCGAGAATCACCGGATAAGCCGGATCGCTCAGGTCTGTCTTTTTGGCATCAGCTTCTCTAGCCAGTACCAGCGCCTCGCCTTTCGCTTTTTCGCCGGTATCGGTGGTCGGATCAGGATAGGCAATCATCTGGGCAAGGCTGATTAGGTTCTCGGGAGAGCGCTTTTGTTCCATTGCCTTTCGTAGAAGAGCGATTCCCTCCGTCTTTTGGCCCGATCCCATTAGGCTAAAGCCGAGCCGCCGATTGATAACGTCCCAGTTGGGAGCTTTGAGCTTCACGAGGCTGTAGAGGCGCGCGGCTTCTTTCATGTCTTCTCTGTCCATCGCTTCAGTGGCTTGTTTGAAGGTTTCGACGGAGCCTGGAGAAATCGAAGCCAGTTCTTTCCAAATGGCCTCTTCTACCTGCATATTGCGCGTACGCTCCTGGGCAGTGGCGGCGGACGCGGCTATAGCGAGAATGCTGAGGAGGATTGCCGTCAAACAGACTGATTTGGGCGCGAGGAGTCGATTCATCTCTTTACCTTTCTGACAATCATTCCGTGGAATAAGAGGTTATGGGTGACCATTGAATTATTTGGTCATTTGGTCATTTGAACTTCAGACCCGGACACGCTTGGTATGAAAAACATCCAGACCAATCGATGACCTAATGAAACAAAGACCACATGAATCAATGATCACATTCATCCCAGTTCCTTGTACATGATGGTTGTGCCCTCGAGCTCTGGTGTGAGAGCTGCGCGCGCATATCGTGGAATGACGCCCACCGCTATGTAGCCGAGCGACCGGTATAAAAACTCGGCATTGCTTGCGGTCACCGTGTCGAGAACGAGCAAGGTCCGTCCTTCAGATAACGCCATCTCTTCGAGGGCCATCATAAGTGCCCTTGCAACCCCACGACGTCGAGCGGACGGATGAACCAGCAGCTTGGCGACGTCAGCACGGTGGCGCTGATTCGGCGGCATATCCAGGTTGAGCTGGACGGTGCCAATGATGCGATCCTCATGTCGCGCGATCAGAACTCTAACTTTATCTGCGCGCACCTTGGGTAAGACTTTATCCAGCCAGAAATCGCGTGCATCAGCGATAGAGAACGGGACAAGGAAGTTGACGCTTGCACCCGCGTGAACGACATCGTGCAGCACCTGCGCCAAGGTGTCTATTTCGGCATCGACGACAGCGGACGCGCCGGCCCGCCATTCTTCGATCGTAATTCCTTCGGCTGTATTCATTGATTTGATAGATCAGATGGATCGAAGATCAATAATTCAATCCCTCCATTCGCTTCCCCAGTCGGCTAATGTGTTCGTTGGTAGATTCGTATGTAATCGATTTCCATTCGCTGAGGCCAGATCGACTGGTCGATTCCGTGCGCACCACCCCAGGAGCCGCCTACAGCAAGATTGAGAACCAGGTGAAATGGCTTGTCGAATGGCCACTGCTTATAGTCGGCAGTCGGTTGGGTAGATCGCTCATTCGAGAATGTGAAGTATTGCTTGCCGTTGACGTACCAGCGTATCTCCGTGGGTGTCCACTCGATCGCATATAGATTGAATGCCGTGCGCGCGCCTGGCACTTGAATTTGAGCGGTCTTCTGCGTCCCGATCGAATGATAGTAGGCCCTGGTATGGGCTGAGCCATGTACAACGTCCGGGTCAAATCCAACATGCTCCATGATGTCGATTTCGCCATTGTCCGGCCAACCGCGGTCTCCGTAGCCCTTCTGGCTGGGCAGCATCCATATCGCCGGCCAGGTGCCACGGCCAGAGGGTAGCCTCGCGCTCACCTCAAAACGCCCATACGTCCAGTCGCCCTTGCCTTTCGAGACCAGGCGCGCGGAGGTGTATTCGTTGCTCCCAGAACCGTCCTTTCGCGCTTCAATGATCAAGTGTCCGCTTTCGACCCGCGCATTCTCTGTGCGCCGTTCCGTATAATATTGCAACTCGTTATTGCCCCAGCCGTTGCCGCCGATATCGTATCCCCACTTCGCCGAATCCGGCAGCCCGCTGTAGCCAAACTCGTCTGACCAAACCAGCCGCCAGTCCGCAGTACGGGCTGCTTGCGGCCCTGTTGGCGGTTTATGGCATCCGAAAGATGCGCCTGCTGTGACAAAGAGGAGCGTGGAAATCAAATATAGTATGCGCATGAAGGTAGTGTTTTCGTTTTGATTGCGCCGCAATGAAGACGCGGAAACCGAATGGGAACGTTAACGGCTTACCATCCATCGACTCGACCTCACCACGTTGTAAACGCCGGCATCCGCCGCGCCCGCACTTGCATAATACTGACTCAAAGTGAACTTAGACAGCTTCGCTGGCTGAACATCTAACCGCCTGTTCAGAGCTTTCTTAGCTTGTCGACTCATTACGACCACCTAAAACTTGTCGGAGATAGCTGGTGGATCATGTGCGGCGGTGTTGGTAACATATAAGATCGCGAGCTGAAGAATTAAGCCAACGTCTATCGATCAAGGGGCCGGGGCCGACTCACATGACGACTAAAGAACTTTCAGCCGGCGCGTTGAAGTGCCGGCGAAACTTTCTCCGCTTCTTTCCCAACGGATTTACGGACGAGACTTATATCTCCTGGGAACGTGAATACAAAGTTGAGTCGCACGAGCGATGGAAGCAGGTGCTCTCGCGGGGAAACTTTAGCGAGCTTCTGCGGCAGGGAGACTTTGGCGAAGTCGCCGCCCGGGCAGTGCGCGTCGAGCAACGCTCGCGCCACAGCATGATCTTCTCGTTTGAGAAAATGGCGCTTCGCGACGCTGTTAGGTCTGAGGAAGGCGCGCGTGCTTTTGCCGAAGGGCTGTACGAGTTCCTGCATGGGAAGGCTAGTCTCGAACGCAGGTTCGAACGCTGGGTCGAAGTGATTGCGGAATTACCTCGCAAACAGACGCGCGTTTTGACCTGGCCGTTGGTGACAGTCTTCGGCTTTATAGCGCAGCCCGATATTCACATGTTCCTCAAGCCCACCGTCACACGAGCGGCCGCGCGAGAATACGGCTTCGACTTCCGCTATCAGTCCCGGCCCTCATGGCAGACCTATAAGAGCCTGCTTGAATTCGCGGAAGTGGTGCGGCAGGACCAACGCGACCTGCGGCCGCGAGACATGATAGATATTCAGTCGTTCCTGTGGGTGCAGGGGTCGGAAGAATATTGAGTTATTGCCGCATTGGGTCGTTGAGCTTTTGTGAAATCGAACCAGCGGCTGCGCGCGCGGCATTGGGGCGCGTCGTGTGGAGGGCGCTGTCCAGTCAGCGCTTTAGAAAGCGGCGACTAGTCGCCGCACTCCAACAACACCGATCGCTTCGCAGTCTTTCTCATGGACTCGCGCGCCCACCGACCTCAGCAACGATCTCATACGACCTCATGCGGGCGGCATGGTCATGGAGATGGCTCACAACCATCAGCTCGTCCGCTTTGGTTAAGGCGACGAAGCTCTCCAAACCCGTGCGCACGGTCTCGGGCGAACCGACGATTGAATGCTTGAGCATGCGCGAGGCCTGACGCTTTTCCGCCGGCGTCCAATACTCTTCGATGTCGTCTACCGGCGGCTGCAATTTCCCCGGGCTGCCGCGCAAAAGATTTGTGAAGGATTGCTGCACTGTGGTGAAGAGCCGCCGCGCTTCCTCTTCTGTATCGGCAGCAACAACATTCACCCCAACCATGGCGTACGGGCGATCAAGTTGTTTCGAGGGCTTGAATTGTGTGCGATAAATCTCGAGGGCATCGAACAGTGACGCGGGCGCGAAGTGTGAAGCAAAGGCGTAGGGCAGTCCCAGCCCCGCAGCCAGTTCGGCGCCGAAAGTACTCGATCCCAAAATCCAAATAGGAACCTCAGTGCCGGCCCCCGGAACAGCACGGACAGCCTGCCCATGCTTAGCCGGGGCGAGTAACGACTGCAATTCCAGCACATCTTCGGGAAAACTGTCGGCGAGCATTGGATCGCGGCGCAACGCCCGCACCGTTCGCCAGTCGGTTCCCGGCGCCCGGCCAAGACCTAAGTCGATGCGCCCGGGATAAAGTGATTCGAGGGTGCCAAACTGTTCGGCGATCACCAGAGGCGAATGGTTGGGCAGCATAATGCCGCCGGAACCCACGCGGATAGTCTTAGTGCCGCAAGCGAGATAACCCATCACGACGGAGGTCGCCGCACTGGCAATGCCCGTCATGTTGTGGTGCTCGGCTACCCAATACCTCTTGTAACCAAACGCTTCGGCATGCCGCACCAGCTCAAGGCTTTTGGGGAGGGCCTCGCGCGGAGTTTCACCCACGATGACGGGAACCAGATCGAGTATGGAAAGTGGGACCATTGAGAGATGAGACGATTGAGTCATCGGATCATTGAGTCGTTAGTCGATTCGAAGATGGCCTCAGAGTCTTAGTATTCACTTGCGAATACTACAACGGAATGCGTGAAACCACAGCAGCAGAGTCTAATCAGTCCGAAACGCTGCGCTCTGCCGGCTGGAACGATGAATTTGCCGTCGGCAGTGAAGCGCTGTCTTACCTGGACGCGCTCGATCCTTTATGCACGACGTTTTTTCAGGCTTCGCCGTAGCATGTGAGGAGCGGGCTCGGCTCCAACTAAGGACGCGCGTATTTTGAGCGGACGCTTCGTTTCGGCTTGCCGCCGGTTGTGAGGCGCGGGCTCTGCCCCGCCGTAGGGGCCTCTCTTAAATTTCTGGGGGCTCTGCCCCTTTACTTCAATAACAAAAGCTATTACTTTCTTCACCTCACCTTAATCTTCCCACCCAGATCGCGAGCAACCTCATGAATCAACGTTACCTCATTTCGCAGGATTCCCCTGTTTTGTACATCACCCTTGTTGCCCGGAACAGACTGCCGGTCTTTCAAACCGATCAGATGAAGGAAGCCCTCTGTCGCGCGATTGATGAAGCCCGCAAGGCATTCCTCCTGTTTGCTTATGTGATCATGACTGATCACCTGCACGTGCTCACCAGTCGACCGTCCACCACTTCTGATGTGCTGCGGGTCCTGAAGAGCCTGACGGCTCGCCGAATAATCGATTATCTGAAAGAGCACAACTATTCAACTTCACTGGCCAAGCTCGCGCATGAGAAGCGCGAACGAAACTACAGATACTCACTCTGGCAAACGGAGAAGAATGTCCTCCCGCTGTTCAGCGAAGGGATATTTTTGGTGAAGCTGAACTACATTCATCAGAATCCCGTGCGAGCAGGACTGGTGGAGCGTGCAATTGATTATCGCTGGTCGAGCGCGCGAATTTGGCAGGGATGTCCACTAGCGGACGAGCCGTTGCAGGTGGATAAGGATTTGATCCATTGGAGACGTCCGCCTCGCTAGTATGGAGGCCGAACAAGGGGCGAAGCCCCAAGAACTAATAGGGCGGCTACGGCGAGGCAGAGCCCGCGCCTCACAACCGGCGGCAAGCCGAACCGAATGTTCGAACCCCTAAAAACTCTTGCGAAATAGATACGAAGCTTTGATGAAGAAGCTTCGCCCGTTGCCCTGAAAACGCGGCTCGAATTGTCCATTGAACGGGTTGTAGCCGTTGTAACTCACATCGGCGTTGTAACCGACATACAGGGCCGTTCCCGGGTTAGGCGTCCAACCGACCACTAACTGCGGCCGGATGCGTTGATTCAAACTCGAGTAATCGAGGCGCAGCCGGGCGAAGGTATTGCGCGAGAATTGGTACGTCGAGCGAGAGCTGAAGATGTTGTCGTCAAACGCCACCAGCCCGGTGTCTTGCCGAACCAGCCGCCTCTTGTTGTAGTTCAACTGCGTCTGGAATGCGGTGGTCGGCTGGTAACGGACGCTTGACTCGATCGTTAATTGATTGCCAGGGCCCGGATCAAAACCTCCGTTTGGATCAATCAGCGCTGCCCTGCTGGCTCGCGGGAAATCAGGTCCGTTGCCGAGGTCATAGTCCATCAGCCCCGCTGTGTAATCAAAGAAGAAGAAAAGATAGAGCTGCTTGTTGGGCGTGGATTCAATGAAGCCCTGGACGGCCTTGAAAGGAGCCGAGCGTTCCGAGTCAGGTCCGAAAAAGGCGCCCGGCCGCGTGGCCGTGCGGTTGGCGCCAAACTCGTGCTCAAAGACGCGCTCGTAGCCGAATTGAATGCCGAGTTGGACATACGTCTGACGCTGCAATGCCAGCTGCCCGCTGGTGTCCGTTATTACGTACTGAGAGCGCCCGCGCCAATCGTAGCTGATGTTGGTCGCGTTCTGGATACGCTTATAGATGATCGACTTTTTCCGGTCGCGGTCGGTTTCATACCTGATATACGAGCCGAGGTAGTTGGTATCGGTGCGCTGCGTAAAGCCTACGTCGGCCCGGTAATCCGTCGACCTGCCGATGGCCAGATAATTCATGTACAGGTTTCTGTCGGCGCGCTCGAGAAAAGCCCTATAGCCAAATCCGTTGCCCGTCCGATACAGGTTGCGATCAAGCTCCGGGTCGTAAAAATTCCGTCGCGAGGTTGTGCCCAGGACCTGAAACTCAGTCACGGTTTTCGGATTGATGCGAAATCGTCCATCAAAGCCAGCGGTGTTATTGTGGCGTTCGATAAAGTTGTAAGAGGTGGCGAAGAATCCCAGGTTATGTTGACGACCTATGTCGCGTTTGAGTCGCAGAATGCCGATGTGGGCGTTCTTATCAACGAAACGCTCGATGCCACAAACGATGGTCGGATTTGTAAGTCGCTGCAGCTGGCACTCGAACAAGCCCTGCCGCTCATCTTTCGAGTAGTTACCGGGGGCGTTGTCCGAAGCATATAACAGGCCGAAAGTGTTTGGCCCTCGCCTGCCCGTTAACTTCACCGCAACGTCGGGGTCAACGATCGTCCGCGTATTCACCACGTCAAGTCCGCTTCGGAAAATATCAATTCTTTCTAAAAAGAACGGGCGTTTTTCGGCGAAGAAGATCGGGAAGCGCTGGTTGGCAGTCGTCACCGGAGCGTCGGCTTCGACCTGAGCGAAATCCGGATTGTATGCGAAGTCGAGTGTAATGGTGGGAGTGAGACTAAATTTGGCCGTCGTGCCAAACTCGGCTTTGATTCCTTCGTTAACGAAACGGCCGGCCGGATCACCGTCAAAAGTAAAGCGGGTGCGCCTGCCTGTTTCACTTAATGTGAGGCTCGGATTGATTTCCAGCTGGCGGGTCGTTTCAATACCTTCCAGCCCCGTGATATGTCCAGCCTGATTGAGCCAACCTGAGATGCTGCGGTTGGTCGGCATCCATGAGTTGTACTCGTTGTTCTTGTACTTGACTCGCCGGTTTATGTGCAGTCCCCATTGCTTATCTTTGCCCGCTTCGTATCGCAGAGACTTGAACGGTATCGCTACTTCGATGGTGTATCCGTCTTCGGTCAATACGCCTTTCGAATCCATCACGATGTCGAGACTGTAATCTTCGCCCCGACCTTCCGTGAAGGTTCCGTCGGCTTGGATTCCCAGCGGACTGAAGAAAAGTAGATAGGCCTGGCGTTGGTCGTTGAATGTATCTAAATGAACAAGTACATAATCGTCGTTGAAGATGTTGTCGCGTCGCGCAACAGTCGCGCGAATCGTGTCTTTGTCCTGCTTGATGCGAAAAGCCATGTATAGATTCTTCGCGTCATAGCCCATCATAAATTCCGTTGGATGTGTAGGCGCGACATTGTCACCGGGATTGGTTTGCACAAAATTGCCGAAGAGGGCCGCGTTTTTCCACACTGCCTCGTTCAATTGCCCGTCGATCACCGGGGCGGCGTCAAAACGTGGAATTCTTACGGGCGCATCCTTTCGCACATAGGGAGAAGCAGGGGTCTCTACATTTGGCTTTGCGGTTGCCGACGGCTGTTCTTTGGATGGAGAAGGCGAAGGCTGCGGCACCGCCAACTGATCGTCAACACTGATCCTGGTGGTGGCCAGCGTGGATGTTGCTGTTTGCGCGGACGAACTCAGCGAACTCAAAAGCAGAAGCAGACAAAGCGAGGCTATGTATTTCATAAAGCAAAAATCCCACTTGGTTTTTGGTTTTCGCGGTCTGACTACCAGACTGCGGGACAGTTTCCAATTAGAGAACCCCGTCGAGATGGATTCTGTGACACTTATTTTGAAATCTGCCGGAGGGCGGTTGAACATCGAGATGCCAGGAGGCGGGAGAGCCGCAAACCTTCAGCGCATGTAGGGAGCCAGATTTCCCGCCACCGCCCTGAACTCTTTCTCCGTCAGCGGAAGTCGACGAAAAGCGTCCCACGCATCTTTCGGCGAATCGTTCCCGAATTCGGGAGATCGATCAGATCCGAACAAGACATGTCCCAGTCCGAATTGACGCAGGCGTTTGGCGACCAGCGCTAACGTCTCGGTTGTTGTGTTGCGCGTGACCATGCTCGCCACGTCGGTGTAGACGTTCTTCATTCGAGGGTCGTGCTTCGCGGCGGCGTTTGCATAGACCTCAAAGGCATCGTCCGAATGATAGTTGGGTCCAGACGCGGCCATGTGCGCAATCTGAATAGGTATGTCCGGCGACACGGGCAGAATCTGGTTTAGAAAAGCTTCAGCATGCGCTCGGCCGTAATCTCCGAGCGATGTCCAAAGATGGATCAATATTGGGAACCGCTTCTCGTTGGCTGCGCGGAAGACCGAGCGAAGTTTGTCCACATGTTGAGGGTCCAGCATATCCAGTCGCGAGTTTCCGACGTGGAGCTTAAGCCCTTTGAAGCTCGGGTTCTTAGCGCAACGATTAAGTTCTTCGAGAGCGTAATCCTTCAGCGGATTGAAACTGCAAAAGCCGACAAGCCTGTCAGGGTATCGGGCGACCTGTTCGGCAACCCAATCGTTTTCAGCTCGGACCTTCGCGTATTCGTCATCTACTTTTCGTCTTGGATTACCGAACCAGAAGGCGACGGAAAGAACCGCCGCGCGTTTGACGCCTGCAGCATCCATTTCCGCTATAAGGCGGTCGGCTGTTATTGCCCTTGGGACCGGGGGAGGGTTGGCGGTAAAGATCTCCGATGAAATCCGCCACTTCCCGTCGGCGCCCTTATTGGTGACATAAAGAAAGTTGTTCAGATATCTAGTGGCCCCACCTTCACCATCCGCCTCATAACCAGCGATGTAGCCTGATGAACCGTTTATCCCAAACGCAGTTGGCAGTAGTCGTGCGAGTACAGTGCTGTCCGTCACGAATTTAATTGCGCGCTCGCCTCGCAGCCAAAAAGGAGCGGGAGTCGTTCCCGACCCCGGATTCATCACAAGCGCGTCCTTAGAATAGAGATCAGCGAGCGCGGCGGTGTTTTTGTCTTTGCCTCCGAACTTCTGTTTGTCCCGGAGCAGAACCTTTAGGTCCTCGGGCAGTTCGATCACCGGCATTATCGGTTCCGTAACAAGCGTTGAGGCGGTTAAGCTCCATAGATGCGTGTGATGGTCAGCGAGGGGCGCTATGGGTTGTTGAGCAGCGCCGTTCGACCGTCCACTAGACCCGATGGTCCCATTGTTATTACGAGTCGACCTGTTGCGTGTTTGACTGTGAACGGACAAAGACAAGGCCGAACTTATCATGATCGTAATAACGATGATTCGTCTTACCAGATGCTCTTCTCGGATAAATGTCCGTGGCTTTCCGGGGTCGTTCTGATAGTTACTCATTGCTTCCTCTAACCAATTCTCAAGCTGCAACTCTCCGGGATGTACCTCATCTTACCGTCCGAAGCCCCGGCAGTATTGTGGGTGTGAAACATCCTTATTCGATACGAAACACGCATGAGGATGATTGTCGGAGCTATGAATTATGTATTTGGCGGAATTTGGCGGGCGTGATGCCGGTTCTTTGTTTGAAGCTTTGAGTAAACTGGCTTTGATCGGCAAATCCACTTACCAGAGCAATTTCGGCAAGCGGTTTCTTCGAATTGAGAAGCATGTTGGAAGCTAACTCGATGCGGCACTTTCTAAGGTACTCGCCGGGCGAGCAGCCAAAAAACCTGCGGAACGCGCGAGCGAGGTGCAATCGATGAACGCCTGCGTTGGCGGCAACTTCAGCGATGGTGATCGATTCCGCGCTGCGGTCTTTGATAAGTTCGCGAGCTGTCTTCAACCATGAGGGCGGTTTTTCTGACCTGTCCAGGTTGCGCACCGCAAAGACGAGCAGTTCGTTCGCCATAGATTCGAGAACAATCGGAGATAGGCTGTCGGGAGACTGAAGCTCGTTGCAGATTCTTCTTCCGAGCCACGACATCTCCATGCAATCGAAGTCGATTGCATGGTCGATACGGTCCATTTCCTCTAGCAGTGTTTTGTTGGTCTCGAATGCTAAGGATACAGTCAGGAACCGTCGTTCGCCCGCTTTACGGAAATGGTCACGATGCGTTGTTCCTGCGGGGTAATAAAGCATTGAAGAAGCAAAACAGCACCGCCTTTTATCTTCAACCACGGCTTCATATTCACCCTGGATGACAAAGAGAAAATGAGCGGTTTCGTGGGTGTGAAGCGGGACTTCGATGTTGTCGAAGTCTTCGACCTCGGCAAATGCGAAGGCCGAAGTCTCGACTTGCCGGTGAGTCGCGCCGTAAAACCTGCCGTATGGAAATACTTGTTTCACACTGCTCCCCGTGCACGTTGATTCCAGCGTTCTCACTTATGAAACACCGCATGCCTGTGTTTTGTGACAGAATTTTACTTCTTGGGCGCCGGATGTGCGGGGACGTGAAGACTAAGCCCGCTTACGCGGGCTAATAACCGCCTCGGATTCGGCGGCAGACGGGATGAACATCCTTGTGAAGAGAAAGCTGGATGCCATTTATGCGAAGTCGCGCTTCACATCCGTTGGTGAAGCGTAACAACTCGACCGGCAACTGCCGGGATGAGCTTCATTCAATCGAATCTTACCAGTCCGATCTTGAGAGCGTAGCGAACGAGCCCAGCCACGTCATGAATATCGAGGCGTTCCATCAACTGTGCGCGGTAGGTCTCGACGGTCTTCGGACTGACCTCCAGGGCGAGGGCGATCTGCTTAGTGGTCTTTCCTCCGGCGATCAATTCCAAAACTTGTCTCTGGCGAGTTGAAAGAATTCCGCCCAAGCGAGGCGGGCCTTCCCCATGGAGATATTCCGCTATTGGCCGCGTCACTTGCGGACTGAGGTATGTCTCGCCTCGAGCAACTGATCTAATCGCCACTTCGAGCTCTTCCATCGAGGCGGCCTTGGAGAGGTATCCCGCGGCGCCGGAGCGCAAGGCCTGCCAAACATGTTCTTCCTCGGCGTAAATCGAAAAAATAATGACCTTCACGTTCGGATGCGCTTTCGCCAACTGCTCGGTGGCTTGCAGTCCATTTACTTTTGGCATGGCGACGTCCATCGTCACTATATCCGGCTTAGACTCATCTACCATACGAATAGCTTCGAGGCCGTCGCTGGCTTCGGCAATGATTTCGATGCCTGGAGTTCTCTCCAGCTTCCATCGAATGCCGGCGCGAACCACGGCCTGATCATCAACAATCAATAGGCGGATTGGATCGACTGACTCTATCTGGATGTGGGCTGATTGGTCTAAGCTCATACGGGCGGTCGGGATAGGACCAACCTGATTTCCATTATCTGATCTCTGAAATTTCACGCTTCGTATCATTGTCGGTTAAGACTGTATTGCGCAGTACTCGGAAAGCCAGGTTGCATTCTCACTCACTCGCCCGAGGCTCCTTCCACCTGTTGCGACAATCCCAATCGCCGAGTGGCTTCGAAAAACTGTTCCACCTCGACCGGCTTGCGAACGAAGCTGATGGGTTCCAGCTTGTGAGCGCCGAGTTCGGCTTCTTCCTCGCTTGATGTTGTGAAGACCACAATCGGCAGCTGCCGTGTGCGTTGGTCCGTACGCAGCTTTCGCAAGAACCCGAGTCCGTCAAGCTGTTTGGGATCCAGCATTACGACCTGCGGCAGCTCGGTCTCATATCTTCCAAACAGATATTCGTGGGCCCTCGCGCCGTCACGGGCCACCACGACATCGTTGACAATTTTGCACTTCTGGAGCGCGCTCAGTACCAGGACTTCATCGCGCTGTTTGCCCTCAATCAGTAAGATCACCTTCGCGCGCCCCATCTTGTGTCTCCTTGAAACTGATCTTGTAGTGTTCGCTCCGCCTGAAGAAAGACGCCGCGCTCGCCCCAAGCTACGGCGTCTCGCTTCTGGCGCACGCCTTCTCCCCACCCGGCGATGCGCACGCCTACGACCGCTGCCTGCCGCCTTAGTCGTGTCCAAGAATTGATGCAGCTCCGCTTTTGACAGCACTCTAAGCTCTATCTAAGCAAAGCCCGAGCCAGCCGTAAACCTTTTAGAATAGATTGCCGTTAGAAGAAAAATCCCGATAGCTCGGAATATCACGAAATGTCGTGAGGCGGGGCGGGTTCTGGGTGGGTGCTTGAGACGACGCTAGCTAGGTCTGAAGCGATGCTTGTTGATCTTAAGTGATTTGATCTTTGAATCCAGAGTAGACGGCGGAATGTCCAGCCTCGCGGCCGCACCCGACGGTCCTGACACTCGGCCTCCGCTTTCAGCCAATGCAGCCTCGATCATCTCTTTCTCGTGAGTAGCGAGGTTGTCCAGCAGAGCTTTTCCTCGCGGTGTTTGACGAGATTCGTGAGTGAGCCAACTCTTATCTATTGTGAAAGTCTCGGTCTCAATCAAAATCACAGATCGCTCGATCACGTTTTGTAACTCGCGAATGTTGCCTGGCCATTCTGACGAGGCCAGCATATCGAGCGTCTTTTTGTCGATGCTCCGTATCTTCTTTCCCATTTTGGCTGCGTAGCGCCGGATGAAGTATTCCACCAGCAACGGGATATCTTCTCTTCTCTCACGTAACGAAGGCATCTCGATCGGGAAAACATTGAGCCGGTAAAAAAGGTCGCGGCGAAACGTGCCGGCATCGATGGCAGCGTGCAAGTTGCGATTGGTGGCGGCAATTACTCGCACGTCCGCGCGAATCGTTTCATTTCCACCGACGCGCTCAAACTCATGCTCCTGCAAAACACGCAACAGGGCGATCTGTGTTTCCTGAGGAAGCTCTCCGATCTCGTCCAGAAAGATGGTCCCGCCTTCCGCCAGTTCAAAGCGGCCCAGTCTCAGATGGGCAGCGTCCGTGAACGCTCCCTTTTCATGGCCGAACAATTCAGATGCGATCAACGCAGCCGGAATCGCGGCACAATTCACGCTCATAAAAACGTGCGATGCGCGGCTGGATCGTTTATGGATGGCGCGCGCGATGAGTTCCTTGCCGGTTCCTGTTTCACCCGTGATCAGAACCGTGGAGTCGGTTGGAGCAACCTTTGCGACCAGCCCAAGCACTGCCTGCAATGCAGATGAGGTACCGACGATCTCCTCAAACATCGATACGCTGTCGATCTCTTCACGCAGCGCGATGTTTTCCTTGTAGAGCTGGTCTTTCAACTGGTTAATTTCAAGTAAAGCTTCTCGCAGTGAGTCTTCGGCCTCTTTGCGTTCGGAGATGTCTCGAGATATCCCCAGGACATTGACTACCGAGCCGTTGAGATCGAGTTCTGGAAAGAAGCGCACACTGAAGTACCTGGGGCCGCTCGGCGTGGTCCAGGTCATTTCATAGTCGCGCGATTGTCCGGTGTCGAACACGGCGGCGATCTGTTCGCGGACTTGCGCTATTTCGTGCTCTTTAACAACCATCCCGGACGCCCGGACGCCCGAACCCAGGCTCTTGTCGATCAAAGTTTCCGCCGGCACTCCGTAGAACTGGGCCACCGCAGGGTTGACGTAGGTCCGACGGAATTCCCTGTCGTATCTTATGATTTGATCGGGCGCGTTCTCGACGATGGCCCGAAACTCCTGCTCCTTGGCATGAAGCAAGGCTTGAGCATAATTGCGTTCGACTACGGTGGCGAATATCTCTCCCACGAGGCGCAGTCGCGCCACCATCTCGTCAGGCCAATCGCGGTAGCTGGCGATTGAAGTGAAGGTAATTGCGCAGATGACCGACCTGCCCATTAGCACGGGGATGTTCAGTCCCGACTTGACTCCAAGCTTGGCCGCATACTCTTTTTCTCTCGCAGCCTCGTGAGGCATGTCATCAGGTATGCGCGCCCACTTGACGGTAACCCCTCGGCGCAACTGGTCGGTGATCCAGGGAAATTGCTCCTTCATTCCCAGTGGCGGCGGCGGCAGAGATTGGATTCCGGGGACTGTGTATGAATGACTTCGGTAAAGCGTCGTCCAATCCTTCCCGAATTGAAAGAAGGAGGCGCGATCAACACCCAGAAACTCAACCAGCGTTTGCAGCCATTTATCTATTTCGCGATCAACTTCATTGGCCGGTAAGTTAGCGAATGCAGCTGAGAGTTCGGTCACCAGCCGCTCAAAACGCAAGCGTTCGTCCAGCGCCTCTTCGGCCTGCTTATGCTCGCTGATGTCAGTTGATACGCCGTACCACTTGACTACGTTTCCGTGCTCATCGCGCAGCGGCGAATTGCGAACCAGAAACCAGCGATACTCCCCATCAGCCTGCCGCAACCGCATTTCAGCCTGGTTCGGTTTCCCGGCCGCCATGTCGCCGCGCCACTGTTCCATGATTCGCGCAACGTCTGCTGGATGAATCGGGCCAACCGGGTCTTTAATATATTCCTCTAAAGAAAGTCCGCAATAGTCCATCCAGCGCTGATTGAGGAAGTCAACAACTCCGTCGGGCCGTAGGCTCCAGGCCATCACCGGAATCGTGTCGATGATACGTCGAATGCGGTCCTCGCTTCGGCGCAATGCATTCTCGGCTTGCTTCCGCTCCGCGATTTCCTTTCTCAGTTCTTCATTGACCGCAGCAAGTTCGCTGGTTCGCTCGATGACACGCTGTTCCAATTCCTCGTTCAGCCGTTGGATTTCCTGCTTTGCCAGCATCAGCCGCGGGGTCTCGAGGATGTCCCATTTCCCCTGGCGCCTCGCTATCGCGAACTGGTGATTGCGCGCGACATCCAGCAGGAATTCAGCTCGACTATCCACGAGTGGGTATGTGCATGACGCGATGATGTGTTCGTCGGCGAAAAAGTGATCGGCTTCACCCTCGAATTCGCGAAGCACGTTCGCGTCCTCGGCTTGTATCCAGGCCGGACTTCCGTTCAGTCTCAATCCGGCATAACCCCTTGCCATTGCTTCATCGAGTTTCTCTTTGAGCCCATAGGCGACCCTGCGAAAATCGAAGACGCCGTTCTCAAGAAACCACTGATCGTGAGAAACGATTTCTATTCTTCCCTCCGCCAAAAATTCCTCAAGATCGGAGACGGCCTCTCCCAATGCGTCTTTGGCTTCTTCAGTGGTGATTAGCTCGGATTTCGAGACGATCCACAAGCAGAACTCTTTGTTTTCCAGGCCGGTCTTGAAATAAGGAACCAAAATATCCAGAAGATCCTGTTTTGTCTCGTAGAAGGTACAGAAGTGCGTCCCCCAGGGCGCGTCACCGACGATGCTGATTCCCGTTTTCCTTAAGTCGATAACCTGTTCGCTTTTCATCGGCGTGACTCCTCATGCGCTGCAGAGAGCTCACACGAAATCGAGAGCTCCGTCAGACTTAGCGGTGCGGATGAGCGCCGGAGTTGCGTAGCCGTAAACGTTCTTCGAAGCAGGCTAGGTCTGGGCGGCTTCGTTGTTCGTTGTCCGACGTGAGCTCCGGGCAATTCCTTAATGGCCTAATTGTACGACGCCGATATTCTAAGTCAAATGTGTTCGGCGACCGATTTAGGGCGAAACCGACGCCTAAAATCGCCGAGTTCAGAGCGGATAGGTCTTATGCGAATGCAAAGCTGTGGTGGGGCTATCACGAGGTCACGATCAAGTTTGATCGGACTCATTAATGACAATCTTAATCTATCAAGTGGATGAAGCAAGCTAACTCATCATTTTCGATCACGGCGTGCCAAGCGCAACCAGATCACGGTTCTCAAGCACCCGCTTGGGCGCGCCCTCGCGCGCGGCGCGGATCATCGCCCGACCCAGCTCCTCTGTGCTGATCACCGACCCCGGCGCGATCGCTCGCACCAGTGGCAGAAGCGGCCGAAAGACGGCATAAGAAATCCGCGTCCACCGCGTCTTCGAGATCTCACTGTTCATCGGACGCAGCACGGCCAGGCGAAACATGTATGCGGATGGAAAGAGTGCGAGTACCGCGTCCTCGGTACGCTTTTTCACACGCGCCCACATCGCTTTTCCGCCGGTGCCCGCCCCGGAGACATAGACGAATGTCATGGCGGGATTGATCTCAGCCAGCACTTTCGCCCAGCCCAGCGTCAGGTCGTAGGTCATGCGGGTGTAGTCTGCCTCGTTCCTACCGGCGGAGGAAACGCCGAGGCAAAAGAAACACGCGTCGTACCCTTGCAGGTTGGCTCCCATCAGGTCGAAGTTGAAGAGGTCCTTCACCATAACTTCGCGCAGCTTCGGGTGTGGCTTGTGGGTGGAGCTGCGGCTGATGGCGAGTGCACCTTCGACGCTGTCGTCGCGCAGACACTCTCGCAAGACTCCCTGCCCGACCATTCCTGTAGCTCCGAAGAGAACTACCTTCATAACAACTCCGTAGCGCCCTCGCGGCACATGTACAGAATCGGATCAAGCGCCTTCAAGGATTGCTTCCACGTCTATGGAGATATGGATTTCATTACCGACGACGATCCCGCCGCGGTCCATTGTATCCTGCCAACTAACTCCAAAGTCCTGTCGATTTATCTGAGCGGTAGCCAGGAACCCCGCGCGTTTCTTCGGTCCCTTATCAACTCCATCTTCCCACCAGGGCGTCTCCCACTGTCCCAGATAACTGACATTCAACGTGACTTCGCGAGTAACTCCGCGAATGGTCAGGTCCCCCGTGAACGCAAAGTCGTGCTCGCCGTTGATCTCAACTTGATAGCCCGCGAAGGTGATCTCCGGATGATGGTCCACGTCGAGAAAATCTGCGCTGCGCAGATGATCGTCACGCTCTTTCACGCCCGTCCAGATTCCCGCCGCGTCAATCCTTACTTCGAGCGAAGAATCGCGCGGGCGTTCCGGATCAAACTCGAGCGTGCCGTGAATGTTTTTAAAATGTCCGCGGACATAGGTCACCATCATGTGCCGTGCGCGAAACTCGGCTGCGGTGTGTCCAGGCTCAAAAGTCCATTTAGCCATCCCTAAAACCTCCGCTCTAAATGCCAGGCGTTTAGATTACCGACTTTAGTCGGGTCTTATCTCACCTGCAAAAGCCCGACTAAAGTCGGTACTCTGAACGCCTGCTTACGACGCGAGGGCCGTTCCCGCTACTTCGCAGTTACGGCTCGTTTGTTTGTTGCTCTCGCAACGTCTTTAACGCACCGCCCCAGGCGATGACGTCGTCAAGCATAGCGTTGACAGATTTCTCTTGCTGAGCAGCAGGCGTGAAGATGCTGAAGTTTTCAAAGTCCGTGAAGAGTGAAAGCCCGACCTGCGCTCGCACATCTGCAACCTTCAACTCACCCATTACCAACCGCAGACCCTCCACCGCGCGTGCGCCCATTGCACTGCCGTAGCCGACGAACCCCGCCGCCTTGTTGTTCCACTCCTTGTAGAGGAAGTCGATGGCGTTCTTGAGCGCTCCGGAAGTGCCGTGGTTGTATTCGGGCGTAACGAAGACGTAAGCGTCGAATGAATCAATCTTCGCCGCCCACACTTTGGTGTGTTCCTTCGTGTATTGCCCGCGCGCAGGCGGCACGGGTTCGTCAAGCAGCGGCAGATTGAAGTCCTTGATATCTACCAGCTCGAACTCGGCGTCGCTGCGCTTCCTTGCGATCTCGTAAGTCCACTTGGCTACGGCCTCGCCGTTGCGCCCCGGTCGCGTGCTTCCGATAATAATTGCAATTTTAAGCATAAATTCCTCCGTACAGTTTCCGTTATAAATACTCTTAGGCCCGGACGGGCCGCGCTAAACTCCGAAATCCTCCACCACCTTCCAGCTTCCGTCCGCCTGCTTCCTAAAGACGGTCAAATAGGTGCCCCCGGCATTCTCCGCCTGTTTGGTCTGCGGGTTCGTAAAAGTGACTGTGAACGAGCCGCGGCGGTAGGCGAGATCACCCGAGCCGGCGACCTCGGTTTTCTCGTTTGAGAGACTCAACTTGAAGTTCGGATCCAAAACGTCGTCCCTGATGGCCTTGGATACCGCCCGTTCGTCCTTGGCCGCCGGGCGGCCGGCCGTGGCGATCACCGCGTCCGGCGCGTAATAGGAGTTATATTTCGCCGGATCCTTCGCTTGGAGTGCGCCCAGAATCGCCTGCGCCACGCGGTCGACCGCGTCCGTTGCCGGCTCGTTGGAATTGTTTGACTGCGTGTTTCTATCGTTCATATTTCTCCTTATGAGCTATTACCATCAAAACTACCTGGAACAATTTACTTCTTGAGCGAGGCCTCCAGGTTGCCCAGCACACCGAGCTGCGCGAGCATGATGGTTCCGGCGTAGTAGCAGTCGAACGCGCTCACCTTCCCGTCCTCAAGATGGAAGAC
>JAVHWA010000179.1:0-50558 GCA_032160165.1 Acidobacteriota bacterium | reverse complement strand
CCGGGCTCCAGCCCCGCGTTTGCGGCGAACAGCATCACCCGCGTGCGGTGATCAGAACTAAAGTTGTAAATCGTGTTCAGGGGAAATGGACCGCGCATCATCGTCACCGAGTCAAGAGCGACAGCTCGAGAGGTGCCGTCTTCGGTAATCAGTAGCGGTGGCGCCGACTGAACGTTGATGGAAAATGTTTGCGCAGCCGATGTGTCCGCGCCACCATTGGCCGTCCCGCCGTTGTCTTTCAATTGCACCGTCACAGTCGCTGTGCCGTTCGCGCCGGCGACCGTTGAATACGTCAATGTGCCTGATGGATTGATCGCTGGTTGAGAGGAGAAGAGTGCGTTGTTGCTATTCGACGTTAGGAAAGTCAGGCTCTGCCCGGATTCGTCAGGCGGCCCGGCAGAGATAAGCGTAGCCCAATTGCTGATGGATTTCGGACTCGTGTCGGTGCTTGTTTGGTCCGCCCCCTTTACAAAGGATGGCGCGTCGTTCACGGACGTAACGTTGATATTAATTGTAGCGGGAACTGAACTGAGATATTTATCGCTTGCAGTAAATGTGAAGGTGTCGGGGCCGTTAAAGTTAGCGGCGGGAGTGTAGGTCAGATTGCTTCCGCTGCCGCTCAAACTTCCGTGGGCAGGCTGGGTCGCGATGCTGTAAGTGAGCGCGTTGCTCTCTGGGTCCGTTGCGGTAAGGACGATAGCGAGTGGGTTGTCTTCCCGCGTCGTGACTGATTGGCTGCCGCTGGTCGGGTGCGTGTTGCCGTCGGCGTTGCCTTCGATCACAGCCTGAATGGCATCCGGAACGTTCGAGAAGAAATTCTCGCCCGTAAGTGCCTCCACTTCATCGACGCTCACGATGTAATTTCGCCAATCGGAGTCGACGCCTTGCTCGTTAGGTATGATGACGGCAATCGTGCGCGTGGAGTTACTAACCCTGGCAGCGTCGTCGCCTCCGCCATCGGACAATACCAGGATCACTTTCCATGTCTTCGAAGGCACAACCACACGGCCCTGGTCCACGGTTGTCAAGAGACCGTTGCGACCCGTTCCACCCTGTCCGTATCCACCAGATACGATGTAGAGCTCGTTGCCCTGAGAAACCAACTGACGCGAATAGCTCTCGAGGCCTTCCCATGTTACCTGGTTATTATCCGGAGCCTGGGGAACCATGTTTGTCATTACGAAGGTGGCTGCATTCTCCTCATACGAGAAGGTGCGGTCTCCCGACGGCGTCATATGCCCGCGATCAAAACCCGAGCCAACATAACTATTCTCGTTTACGTGATACCAATTGACTGGAAGGTCAGGGTCCGCGCGAAACGTATTGGTGCGTGCCTGCGAACCGAGCCACGAAGTATCCAGATGCCAGCTGGTCCAGTTCGGAATGGCGCGACTTCGATTGTACGAGAGAGCATACTCCGGCTTCTTCATCAGGTAGTTGTTCTCATTCGCGGTGTCGACGGTAGCGTTGGTGGGGTTTCCCATCACCAGGTGGTCGTCAGGATTGCGAACGGCTCCCGAACTGCTGATGGTGGTGAACGTCCAGCTATAATCGGCTGCCATCTGGTCGGGCGGATCGTTGGTATCCTGATCCGAAACCAGGCTTGCGCTGATCGTGACCGTGCATTGCTCGCTGTTGGCAAAGTTAGTCGCTGGATCGAGCACATAAGTCGTGGGCCCACCCGAAACGGCGGCAGGATGTGCGCCGCTGGTTTGACAGGTGATCCCATACCACGACCCGCTAACGTTTACGGCTTCGCTGAAACTGATGTTGACGTTGGCGCCGATGAGAACGTTGGTGGCGTTCGTGCCGGGGGTCGTGCTGGAAATGACGGGAGCGATCTCTCCGCCCGTCGGACCGCTGGCAGAGTTGCGCGGAGTCGGCGGATCTATTAACGAGAAGTCGTCTGAATTGTTATTAGTGTCCTGATCACCAGCCAGCTTTCTTACAGCGGCGCTCGAGTTCGAGAGTGTCGCGGTCGGTCCCGTTCCCTCATAGCAACTTGCGGATGCGCCGTAACCCACAAAATCCACGATGTTCGGATCCACTGGACACGCGCCGCCCAGCGAGTCCGCATTATTGATCAGCGCCACCTTGGCCGAGGTGGCGCTCATGGCGATGTTTCCCACCGCGTCGGCAGCCGGGAGATCGGCACTCCCGCCTGCGCCTTGAGATTCACGAATTAGAAAATACTTACCCGGCCCGATTGTTCCCGCGAGATCGGTGACGGACCATGAACTACCCGCCGCAGATGCGTACTGCAGGGACCAGCCAGTGAGACTTATGGGATTCGACGTTGGGTTATATAGTTCTACGAAGTCATTCTTATAAAAGGACCCGTTGTTGCCGCCGCCCCCGTAGATCTGGCTGATGACAACATGGTCAAGCGAGACAGGACTGACGATTGAACCTCTCGAGATGGGTGACACGATCACGCCGTTAGCAGCGTTGGCGCGCGGACTCATGACCATTAACTGCTGAAGGAACAGAACGGCAACAGTCGTCAGCCAAAGAAAATGGCGAAACGAAGCCCTCTGCTTCGATCTTTGGGTGGAAGACGACATGAAGCAAACTGTGAAAAGCTAATAACTATATTTCCGTTAAACTGAGACGTCTCAAGGCAGGTTGCAGACGAACTCGTTGTCATTGTTTGTAACAGCCACGCGGGCTTCGGTCAAGTTAGGGGGAATTAGAGAGGTGCTGCACTTTCATCCGAAAAGCCTCAGCTTGTCGTGGCTCAGCGACAGACTGAAGTTTGTCGGACATTTGTTTCGAACCTGAGCGCTCGGGCTGACAAGAAAACGCGAAGCGGGCATAATGCATTCACCCTGGAGAACCCCTGTGACGATCGCTTCCATCGAACTGCGAGAAATTCGTCTACCTCTTGTCCATTTTTTCGAGACGAGCTTTGGGCGCACGACCGAGCGCAGAATAATCCTCGCTTGTGTACGCGATTCTGATGGCGCCGAAGGCTGGGGTGAGTGCACGGCGGGCGAAGGACCATTTTACTGCGAGGAATGGACCGAGAGCGCTTGGAACACTTTGTACGCTTACCTGGGCCCGATGTTGCTCAAACAGGATATTGCACAGGCAGCCGAAGTATTCAACTTATTGAAAGCGGTCCGTGGCAATCGGATGGCAAAGGCCGCTCTGGAAACAGCGTGCTGGGATTTGGAAGCAAACCGCGCCGGCACTCCGCTATGGAAACATCTGGGAGGGGTGCAACCAGAAATCGCATGCGGAGTCTCCATTGGAATTCAGGACTCCGTCGAAAGTCTAATCGATAAGATTCAGAAGGAATTGGATGCAGGGTATCAGCGAATCAAGATCAAGATAAAACCGGGATGGGACCTCGACGTATTGGCGAAGGTGCGCGGGCGGTTTCCGCAGATTCAGCTGATGGGCGATGCCAACTCCGCGTATCAATTGAAGGACGCGCCGCTGTTTCGTGCGATGGACGAATTCAAACTTATGATGATCGAGCAACCGCTGGCATACGATGATATGTTCGATCACGCCGCCCTTCAGCGACAAGTCAATACTCCGATCTGTCTTGACGAGTCCGTACGAACGCCGGCCGACGCCGAACACGCGCTTGACCTGAAAGCCTGCCGAATGGTTAACCTAAAACTGGGTCGTGTGGGGGGACACGCGGAGGCGCAACGCGTCGAGGCAGTCTGTCGTGAACGAGGGATACCGGTTTGGTGTGGAGGGATGCTCGAATCCGGTATCGGCCGCGCGCATAACATCGCGATGGCGACGCTGAAAGGCTTTACATTGCCCGGCGACGTTTCGGCCAGCGCGCGCTATTGGGAGGAAGACATCATCGATCCACCTGTTATAGTCAGTTCAAAAGGCACGATCATGGCGCCTGAAAAACCAGGCATCGGATTTAATATTAACCATAAACGAATAGAAGCGCTGACCGTTCGGACGGCTACTATTGCGAACTGAAACAATGACACCTCGATTTTCAGAAACAGCAGCCAAGCGGGCCCAGGAACATTTCCAGAGTCATCAGCGCGAGGTGCTCAGCTTGACGCGGGCGCTGGTCGAAGCGGAATCGCCCTCCGGTGATTTGAATGGGAGTCAGGCGGTGGTGCAGATTCTTTCAGAAGCGGCGGCAAAGATCGACGGGCTATCGTCTGTCGAGCGGATAGAGAGTCCGGGCTATGGTGTTCATTTTCGACTGCGTGCCTTCTCAGATTCAGCGGACAGCTCTCCTCCAATCCTCCTTATCGGTCATACGGATACGGTTCACCCGCGGGGATCGCTGATGGAACGCCCATGGCGTGAAGACCGGGGACGCATCTATGGCCCGGGGATTTTCGACATGAAGGCCAATTGCGCACTTGCGCTGGAACTGCTTGGCGCCTGCACCGCACTTGATCTGCTGCCGCGCTCACCCGTCGTGCTCCTTCTTACCTGCGACGAAGAAGCGGGGAGCATGACAGGCCGTTCGCTTATCGAAGAAGAAGCGGGCAAGGCAAGTAGCGTTCTGGTTCTTGAACCGCCTGCAACCGGAGGTCGAGTAAAAACCGCACGCAAAGGCACGGGCATTTTTACGATGGACGTCCACGGAATCGCCGCCCATGCGGGGCTTGAGCCTGAGAAGGGCGCGAGCGCGGTGCTCGAACTGGCGAAGCAAATCGAGCGTCTGCAGGCTCTCACTGAGCCATCGAGCGGTGTTTCGGTGAACGTGGGAGTGATCGAGGGAGGAACCCGTTCCAATGTTGTGCCCGCACATGCGCGAGCAGAAATCGACGTCCGGTTCGCTACAGGGGCTGACGCAGCCCGCATCGAGACGGCAATTTTGGGCTCAGCCCCGTTCGACCATAGAGTGCGAATTGAAACCAGAGGCGGAATCAACCGCCCTCCGCTCGAGCGAACTGCAAAGGTGGCGGGGCTCTTCGAACTGGCGCGCGAAATCGCCGCTAAGCTTGATTTCGATCTTGGAGAAGCCTCCGTTGGAGGTGCGTCGGATGGAAACTTTGCTGCAGCCCTGGGAGTGCCCGTGTTGGATGGCCTGGGGATCGAAGGTGATGGCGCTCACGCCACGCACGAGCATATTGTGGTCGACGGCATCGCAAGGCGCGGTGCGTTAATCGCGGGGCTGATCGCGTCCCTGTGACTCAGAGCTTTGAGTTTGGCGTTTTGAAGTTCGAGTTCGCTCGGAGCCCGTAACGCGGACTCAAACCCGAACTCAAAAACCGAAACTATCGAGATGAAGATCGCTACCTGGAACGTCAACTCCGTGATCGCCCGGCTTCCGTTGGTGACACGCTGGCTCGAATCGGCCAAGCCGGATGTGCTCTGCCTTCAGGAACTCAAATGCATCGACGAAAAATTTCCGCTGGACCAGTTCCGCGATCTGGGCTATCACGCAGAGGTTTTCGGTCAGCGGACCTACAACGGCGTGGCAATTCTATCGCGCACTCCGCCCACCGACGTTCAGCGTGGTTTTCCCAACGACGAAGAAGGGGCCCACTCTCGGCTAATCGCCGCGACCGTCGACGGCGTGCGCGTGGTCAACGTTTATATACCCAATGGGCAGTTCGTCGGCTCAGATAAGTATCGCTTCAAGCTCGAATGGATACAGCGCCTGCAGCGCTACTTTGATATTCATAAGACGGACGAGCCCGTGCTCCTTTGCGGCGACTTCAATGTCGCCCCGGAAGAACGGGATGTTCACGACCCGGTTTTATGGGAAGGTCGCATACTCTGCAGCATGCGCGAACGCGAGGCGCTCGAGCAGCTGAAAGGTTGGGGTTTCCGAGACGCGTTCCGCTTGCATACCGAAGACGCGGGTCACTTTTCGTGGTGGGACTATCGCATGGGCTCGTTTCGGCGCGACGCGGGACTGCGCATCGATCACATCTGGGTGTCCGACCCGCTGGCACGCACTTGCAAAGAATCGTGGATCGATAAGGAGCCGCGGACGTGGGAACGGCCGTCAGACCATACGCCAGTCATCGGAGTCTTTGACAACTAAGACGGCGGGCTTCGCTTCACAAAATGTCAGACGAACAAAAATGGCCGAATGTATTGTGGATCGTGCGACACGGCGAGAGCGCCGGTAACGTCGCGCGTGACAAGGCAGAGGCGGCCGGCCTCCCTTTGATCGACATTCGAACGCGAGATGTGGATGTTCCGCTGTCACGACTCGGCGAGAGCCAGGCCGCAGCGCTGGGCCGTTGGTTTGGAAAGTTGTCGCCGGATGAGCGGCCCACGATCGTCCTTTCATCGACGTATCTGAGGGCGCGCGAGACCGCTCGACTCGCGCTCGAAGTGTCCGGTATCCGGCGCGACGATATCAGCTTCGTCGCCGACGAACGGTTACGCGAAAAGGAGTTTGGTATCTTTGATCGATTGACTCGGGTCGGCGTGAAGGAAAAGTATCCGGAGCAAGCCGAAGCTCGAAGCGTGCTGGGGAAGTTTTATTTTCGACCGCCAGGCGGCGAGAGCTGGTGCGACGTGATACTTCGGCTGCGGAGTGTGATCGACACTATCACCCGAGACTATCGCCGGGAACGCGTCTTAATCGTAACGCATCAGGTTGTCGTCAATTGTTTTCGCTACCTGCTCGAGAGAATGAGCGAAGAACAGATCCTCACTCTCGATAGTAAGCAGGAGATCGCGAATTGTTCGGTGACGTCTTATGAGTTTTCACGCAGCGCGGGGCGACGGGGAAAACTTGTGCTTCAACTCTATAACTTTGTGGCGCCCTTGGAAGAGGCCGGAGCGCCCATCACGACCAGGGCTGACGTGCCGGTCGCCCTGAAATAGCTCGCGACGAATATCAAACTTACCCTTCAAAAGCGGCGCCGGGGCGCCACACTCCACACAGCTATCGGTAATTCCTGCCTCTCCTCCTGGAAATTAGCCACAGAATCAGAAAGATAACAAGCATCCAGATAATCGCCGAAGCGAAGACGGGAAAGAGGTCACCGCCCAACTTGCTGACGAGGGAAGCAGGAAGCACGTCTCCCAGCCAAAACCCCGGTGCAAAGAAGTAGAGCATGAAAGTGAACGGCAACATATAGGCGATCACAGTCGGGATCAGACTGAGTACGGCAGAGATCCCCAGACGCGTCCAATTACTCATTTGCCATTCTCCATTTATGCACGGCAGCGGTGCCTCCCGAATGCTCAGACAAGGAGGGAGCAGCGCCGCGAGCTCGACCTTACCCGGGCGAGCTTAGTTGGAAGTCAATTCCGCCGTCTTCTCCGTAATGCTCTTGTCCGCCCAGTCGTTGTCGCGGCTCGACTCTCCCGCCTTGTGGCGTTTGGCTTGTCGCATCCGGTCGACCAGGTCCATATGAGTTGAGAAATAGGGAATGCTCTTGCCGACAATTTCCTGAACGCTTTCAAACTGCTTGTCGGACATAAACTTTGCCAGACCCTCTTTCAGCTCGTCGATTATCTTCACGCCGTGCAGCATCACACCGGTACAGAGTTGAACTGTCGAAGAACCGAGCAGCATAAACTCGAGCGCGTCATGCGAATTTTCGATACCACCGATCCCGCTGATCGAGATACCCTCTGGGAGCGATTGTGCCAGCTGGCTCACCATTCGCAGGGCAATCGGACGTACTGCCTGCGACGAATAACCACCCGGCACCGTATAGCCTTCGACAGTTGGCATCGGTTTGAGTGTGTTGAGATCGACTCCGATCACGGAGAGAATCGTATTAATGGCTGAGACCCCGGACGCCCCGCCACGCACGGCCGCCATCGAAGGCTCTTTGATGTTGGTAATATTCGGAGTCATCTTTGCCCAGACGGGGATGGTCGCCACCTCTGCAACCCAGCGCGTCACTTCTTCCGTCAAGTCAGGGTGCTCTCCCATTTCGGAGCCCATCTTGCGCTCGGTCATTCCATGCGGGCAGGAGAAATTCAACTCGAGCGCGTCGACGCCGGTATCCTGCACGGCACGCGTGAGCTCCTGCCACCGCGACTTTTCGTACTCCTCCATGATCGACGCGATCAGGACATGATTAGGATATTCTTTCTTGATCTCGCGAAACTCATTGAGCCAGACGTCGATCGGGCGGTCAGAGATCAACTCGATATTTTCAAAGCCGATGATTTCGCCCGTCTCGCGTGAACGTAGGCGACCGTATCGCGGAACCACGTTCACCACTTTGGCGCTCTCAAGGCTTACTGTCTTGGCGACGACTCCGCCCCAACCGGCGTCGAACGATTTTGCGATCACACGAGCGTTGGTTCCGGGGGGACCGGAACCGAGGAGGAAAGGATTAGGGAAATTGATTCCATTGACGATGATCGAGAGATTCATAAACCTACCTGACTTTCTTGTGACGTTGTTTCTTCGGATGGTGAATGTTGGCTGCTATCCTTTGACGAAATAGACAGCATCGCGCCCGCCCTCGCTTACTTTCAGGCGGCCATCGCTTTCCATCGAGGCTTCAACCTTTTGCCTGAAATCCGGGCTGCTGAGTTCCAGCTTGTCGCCTGTCTTAGTGTATGTGCCTTTGATTTCTTTGCGGCTTGGATCTTTGGCCTTCAGGGAGAATGTTCCGTCTTTGTTGATATTGAACGAGTCGATGCGCGTGACGTCGCTGTCGCCTGACGGAGCCGGCTTCCACGTCCCAATAAAAGGATCAGACTTGCATGCCACCAGGGCAACACAAAGTACGGTTATCACGAGCAGGCTCGCTGTGCGACGGTGACTCCTCATAAGTTCGCTCCTAACTGGATGTGGAACAACACGCGTACCACGAAAGTCCATTCGTTCGCCGGCGCTATTCTGCTACCAGCGGCTCGTAGCTCTCAGGCCTGCGGTCTCGGAAAAACTGCCACGTATTACGGACTTCCCGGATCATGTCCAGATCAAGATCGGCTACCACCAGCGCGTCCTTATCTCTGGGCGCCTCGGCGATGATCTGGCCGCGCGGATTGCAAAAGTAGCTTTGACCGTAGAACTCACCGATGTCCCATGGCATTTCGTGTCCGACGCGATTGATCGCCCCCACAAAGTAACCGTTCGCAACCGCGTGGGCCGGTTGCTCGAGCTTCCACAAATACTCTGAAAGGCCCGCAACGGTTGCAGATGGATTGAAGACTATCTCTGCTCCATTCAAGCCGAGGATTCGAGCGCCTTCAGGGAAATGACGGTCATAGCAGATATAAACGCCTATTCGCGCGTATGCCGTGTCGAACGCAGGATAGCCCAGGTTGCCGGGTTTGAAATAGAATTTTTCCCAGAAGCCTGGAGCGACGTGCGGGATGTGGTTCTTGCGATACTTGCCCAGGTATTTCCCATCGGCATCGATAACAGCGGCAGTGTTGTAATAAATGCCGGCGATGTCTTCTTCGTAGATCGGCACAATGATCACCATGCCATGCTGCTTCGCCACTTCCTGCATCAGCTTTACGGTAGGACCGTCGGGAATCTTTTCGACCGATTCATACCAGCGAGTTTGCTGTTCTGCGCAGAAGTATGGAGTGGTGAAGACTTCCTGCATGCAGAGAATTTGCACACCCTGCTTGGCGGCGTCGCCGATCATCGCAACGTGTTTGTCCAGGTTCGCGCGCTTGATCTCTTCCATTGGCGCGTCGGTTGGCCCGGCATGAGTTGCCTGGATCAATCCGCATTTCACTGTGCGTGCCATAAAGTTATTGTTCCTTTTTTGCTTTGGTTAGTTAATCCGCAATCCTTAAGTCTCCGCCGTAGCAGGAACGCTCTGCGAGGGAGGAGACAAACGCATAAGGATTAAGTAGGAGGTAGCCGATGTTGCGAAGCCCACAAACCATGCGGCATCATAAAGCACCTTCAGGGCTGGAACAAACAATCCGATCCAGGCGAAGAAGCAGCCAATCAATGTGGCCGCGACCGCTCGCCAGTTCCATCCGCCCGCATAAGTGTAGGCCCCGCGCTTAAGATAGAGATCGGGCAGCGCCAGTCGCTTCTTTCGCACCACCCAATAGTCAATAATCAGGACCCCTGCGATTGCGCTCATTCCGCCGGAATAGCCCACGAGCCAACCGTTAATATACTTCTCTTCGTCCGCCAGCAAGCGCCAGGGCTGCATCAGGATTCCCACGATGCCGGTGATCAGGCCGCCAGTGCGAAATGAAATGAATTTGGGGAACGCGTTCGCGAAATCGTTGGCGGGCGAAACAACGTTCGCCGCGATATTGACCGCAAGCGTGGCCACCACCACCGTGAACATCGAAGTGGCAATTATCCACAACTGATCGAACTGCCCGACGAGCTTCATCGGGTTCCACACGTCCTGGACCGCCATCCGCGGATACACAACTATCGCCGCCGAAGTGATCATCACACTCATGGCGGCGAAGACGGTCATCGTCGTAGGCAGCGCTATCGTCTGTCCAATGACCTGTTCGCGCTGGCTGCGGCCAAAGCGTGTGAAGTCCGGCATGTTGAGAGAGAGAGTAGCCCAGAACCCCACCATCGCAGTAAGCGACGGAAGAAAGATCGGCAGGAAATCAGAAAGGCTATGGAACTTGCCGGGGGCCGTGAGCAATGTTCCCAATCCGCCGGCCCTATGCAGCATCCACCAAAGCAGCAGCGCCGTCATGATGAGCACAAATGGCGCCGCCCAGTTCTCGACTTTCCGCAGCAGGTCCATCCCGCGATAGATGATGTAGATGTTCAGGCCCCAGAAGATGAAGAATGAGAGCCAGCGAGTCACCGTATAACCGCCGATCGGTCCGCCGAGTAGCGTGTCCCAGCCTGGAGCGAGCGCGCTGAACAATGTGTGCAGCGCTTCTCCTCCTATCCAGGCGTTGATGCCAAACCAGCCGCACGCTACCATCGCGCGCATCAAAGCCGGAAGATTCGAGCCGTAGGTGCCATAGCTCGCGCGGGCAAAGACGGGGAAGGGGATTCCGTACTTCGTTCCCGGGTGCGAATTGAGAAGAATAGGAGCGAGTACGATAGTATTGCCGAGGAGAATAGTTATCAGCGCTTGCCACCAGTTCATCCCCGCACTGATGAGCCCGGACGCAAGCATGTAGGTCGGAATGCAGTGGGCCATGCTAATCCACAACGCAGCATAGTTGTAGGTCGTCCAGTTTCGTTTTTTGATTGGGACGGGCGCGAGATCTTCGTTGTAGAGCGGGCTGGAACGGATGGTTTCGTAATCGCGCAGCTCTACACGACCGTCGGAATGCTCTATGACTTGCGCCTCATGACTGGCTTCCAAGGTATCTGCACCTCGCAGGATTATTGTTCGTCGAACTTCGGTGGGCGACTGCTTCGCTTGATGTACGTGCCGTCGGCTGTGACATTGTGGCCGAAGCCGCAGTCGGAGTCCGAGCCCGTTTGTCTGACTACCAATTTGTTCCCGACGAATGTAAGCGAAATGCTACAGCCGTGCGTGTCGGGCGGGACGAAATTCGCGACGTTTCCCTTGAGTTGCACCATAGCGTCGGCGGTCCCCGTATTGGCCATTAACTCGCGCCCGAGCTTGTATTCGTATGTTCCATTGAATTGCACGTGGAGCCGGTTGACACCAAGTCCCTGCACTTTGAATTCGCCGGTGCGACTGCGGTAGGTTCCGGTCAAACGCTTAACTTTAGTTTGCTGAGCTGCTGATGGAAGCTTCTTCGCTTCCGCGACTTGAACGAAGAGAAAGCAAGCGATAAGCAAGAAGAGGGCGTTCTTCATGTAACATCTTCCCCTAAGGCCAGTCGGAGTTTGTACCACCATCGGATTCCTTTGTCGACGTAACGGCTTAAACGTCGCGTCCATCCCAGGCAGATGAAAGGGACGATCCACTAATTCACACGAAGCAATACTAAAGAGTTGGTGTGATTCGTGCGTTTCGTGGATCCTATTCCTCCCGGACGGGATTTGAACTTCAATTCAAAATGAAACTAACTGTCACCTGCGCCGTTACCGTAATCATTCCCGGCGCAATGGTGGAGTCGTCGTCGGCTGAGAAAGTTCCACCGGTAACGGTACTGAAGTTGTTCGAGGCGGCGGAAGAGCGGTATCCCTCTTCCCGAATCGAATACGCCTTACCGATTGATTGTCCTATCTCTTTAGTCAGCGCCGTGGCTTTCTCCTTCGCGGCACGGATGGCCAGCGCACGCGCCTCATCTCTGTGTTTGCGAAGCTGCGACGTGCGGAATTCGACGCTGTTGATGCGGCTGACGCCGGCCCTGAGTACCTCGGAAAAGAAATCTTCAAAACGTCCAAGATCGGTGAATCTGATGATGATTGTTTTGGAGACCGCGTACCCGACGAACTCGCGTTTCACTTTACGGACTGCGCTCGATTCTCCATCAGTATCCGGAACCAGATCAGTCGTGTATTTCATCTCCACAGAGATGTAATCGGTTTTCACGTCCTGCGCTGCGACTTTAAAGCGGCGCGCCAGGCCGAGAACGCCTCTCACGCTCTCGTCATTCTGGTTCTTCGCAATAGCGAGGTCTTTGTCCGTCTTCTCCACTTCAAGCGTGAACACCACTTCGTCGGGCGCTACCTTGACTTCAGCTTGTCCGGTAACGGTGATGAGCGGCGGATCGCTCTTGTCCTGCGCCCGAGCGCCACTGACCGTGACGAATAATAGCAGTGCGAAGAAGAGGAGTGTGCGACGCATTCTGTCCTCAGGTTGAAACTGATGAAGCGTGTGTCCTACTGAATCTGATTACATCGACACGCACGTGCCGCGCTTCAGAAATTGGCCGTCACCGGCCTTGCCCTTGTACTCACCGTTCTCGATCACTACCCGACCGCGCGAGAGCACCGTCTCGACCACGCCCTTGATCGTTCTGCCCTCGTATGCGGAATAGTCGACGTTCATGTGGTGCGTTGCGGCAGAGATCGTCTGTTGCTTTTCGGGATCAAAGATGACGATGTCTGCGTCGGATCCGACGGCGATCGTGCCCTTCTTTGGAAACAGGCCGAACATCTTGGCAGCGGCAGTTGAAGTGAGTTCGACAAAGCGATTGAGCGAGATGCGATTCTCGACTACGCCCGTATAGATCAGTGGGACGCGATGCTCCACGCCCGGCGCGCCATTCGGGATCTTGGTAAAGTCGCCGCGACCGAGTTCTTTTTGTTCTTTCATGCAGAACGGGCAGTGGTCGGTGGAGATGACCTGCAGGTCGTCCATCTTGAGGCCCTTCCACAACTCTGCCTGATTCGCCTTTTCGCGCAGAGGCGGGGTCATCACATATTTCGCGCCTTCGAAGTCATCACCGTAATCGTCGATCGAAAGGAAAAGATACTGAGGGCAGGTCTCGGCGAAAGCTGGAATCCCGCGGTCTCGGGCCTGGCGCACCTGGTTGAGCGCGTCTGCGCAGGAGAGGTGGACGATATATACCGGCGCCTCAGCCATCTCGGCTATGGCAATCGCGCGATGCACGCCTTCCGCCTCTGCTACAGTTGGTCGCGTCAGCGCATGATACTTAGGGGCCGTGTGCCCCTTGGCCAACGCATGCTTGATGATCTCGTTAATGACGATGCCGTTCTCGGCGTGCATGCAGATAAGGCCGCCGCGTTCTCCTGCTGCCGACATGGCGCGGAAGATAGTCGCGTCGTCGACCAGAAATACACCGGGATAGGCCATGAACATCTTAAAGCTGGTCACGCCTTCATCGATCAGCGTGTGCATCTCTTCGATCTGATTGTCCTCAAAGTCTGTGGTGATCAGATGAAAGCCGTAATCGATCGAGCATTTGCCTTCGGCCTTTTGATGCCAGGTGTCCAATCCGGAGATAAGGGATTGGCCTTTGGTCTGGACAGCAAAGTCGATGATGGTCGTGGTACCGCCGTGGGCGGCGGCGATCGTGCCGGTGCGAAAATCATCCGAAGCCTGAGTACCGCCGAACGGGAGCTCCATGTGGGTGTGCGGGTCAATCCCGCCCGGGATGACGAGCTTTCCTGCAGCATCGATTACGAGGTCCGCTTCCATCTCGAGCTTCGCGCCGATGATCGATACAGTTTCGCCATCGATTAGGATGTCGGCTTTGTAATCGTCAACTGCTGTGATGATGCGACCGTTACGGATAATGGTTTTCATGGATTGTTTTTGGAGTTCGGCGACTCGTCGCCGCTTTCTACTTAGACTTATCTAGGGAATCGGCACGTTATTCCGGCAGGCCTGGCTACTTGGCGTCTGGAAAAGCGGCGACGAGTCGCCGCACTTCAAAGGAGCCGTCAGTAGAGATTCCCCTCACGTTTTCTTCCGGTGTAATCGACGTACACAACTTTCAGATCAGTGTAGAAATCGAGCGCGGTTGAGCCCTGCTCGCGATCGCCGATGCCGGTGCCCTTGATACCGCCGAATGGAATGTGCGCTTCGCCGCCGGTCGTGGGAGAGTTGATGTGCGTCATGCCGGTCTCGATCTCATCGACGAATCTAAAAATACGCACGGCATCATTACTAAAAATGGAAGACGAGAGACCGTACTCGCAATCGTTGGCGACCCGCATTGCCTCGTCAAAGTCTTTTACGCGCAGCACCGACAGCACGGGGCCGAAGATCTCTTCGCGCGCGACCCGCATATCGGGAGTTACGCGATCGAACACGGTGGGTCGCACAAAGTAGCCCTTGTCGAGACCATCGCCTTCAGCCCGGGCCCCGCCACACTTCAATTCTGCGCCGTCATCGCGTCCGATATCGATGTAGCTCAAGACGGTTTTGAATTGGCTCTCGTCGACGCTCGGGCCCATCTCTGTCGCCGGGTCACTGCCGGCGCCGATGCGCATACCTTCAGCCCGCTTGACGATTCGAGAGACGAATTCATCCGCGATGTCGTCAATCACTACCGCCCGACTGGTGGCGGTGCATCGCTGACCGCTTGATCCGAAGGCGCCCTGTGCGGTCGATTCGACAGCCAGATCAATATCCGCGTCTTCGAGGATGACAACGGGATTCTTGCCTCCCATCTCGCACTGCACCTTCGCGCCGCGCCTCGATGCCTCTTCGTAGAGTCGGATGCCAACCTGATTTGATCCGGTAAACGAAATCGCTTTGACCGCAGGATGATTGATGATCTCTTCGCCGGCCTTAGATCCTGATCCGATGATCAGATTGAGAACGCCTTTGGGAATGCCCGCCTCTTCGAAGATCTCCACGATGCGCACGCCTGTCGCGGGCGTCAGGCTAGCTGGCTTGAAGACAACCGTGTTGCCCGCAACCAGCGCCGGAGCGACTTTCCAAACCGGAATCGCCACCGGGAAGTTCCAGGGCGTAACGCAAGCGACGACGCCAAGCGGTTGCTTGATCGTATAGGCGAAGTTGGCAGGCAGTTCAGATTGAATCGTCTCGCCGTTCATTCGCCGCGATTCACCCGCGCAGAATTCCGCTACATTGATAGAGCGTTGGAGCTCACCGCGCGATTCGCTGATGGTCTTGCCCTCTTCGCGAGTGAGAAGCTGGGCCAGCTCCTCTTTGTGCTCCTCCATCAACCGGGCTGCGCGGGCAACGATCCTGCCGCGCGCGGGGGCCGGAGTGGTGCGCCATTCACGAAAGGCCTGGCTTGCGGCCTCGACCGCGCTTCGCGCTTCCGCCCGCGTCGCTTGCTTGATGGTTCCCAGCACGTCGTCCGTATTAGCGGGGTTGATATTTTCGGCCGTTCGAGAAGACTCGGATTCGACCCATTGACCGTTGATGAAGTTTTTATAGATGACCATGATTAGAGAGATTTCGAATGGGAGCGGAAGGACAAGGAGGCAGGGGCGGGAGGCAGGACGGGCTATCGGTCTTTCCTGCCTTCTGCGTCTGCTTCCTGCGGCCTTCCTCGTGCCTTGCTGAATTTGTGAAATCGGACCGCGCAATCATACATCAAAATCGGCACAGGTTCCCAAGACTTTAGCGCCGAATCAATTACAGAATCGAGAGAGAACATTCAACAGGATAGACAGGATGGAAAGGATCGACAGGATAGAGGAAGAAATCAGCTGATAGGCGAGCGTTGGACGCCATTAGGAGAATCGGCGCGTTCCGCTACAGTATATTCCGTTCTGTCCTGCCAATCTTTTCCATCCTGTCTATCCTTTAAGTCATACCCACCAAGGCGACCGTAACCACCCAATAGTCTCAACTGAGATCTCTGAGCAGAGAACCCCCTAAACAGATTGTCGGTATTAATCCTTGCGCGTTCCGAGACTGCACCGACTTAGAGTCCGGCTTCCTGTAATTCTTCGGCTCCGGGAATGTCTGCCGCCTCGATCGCGGAGAGGGCGCGTCTATCGATATCTGTGAGGCTGATGATTCTGTTTGCCTGCTTGCTGACCGTCGCTTCGAAGAGGTTGCGCGCAAGCCGCGCGTTGCCAAACGTCTCGTCACGCGAAGCGGTCAACACCGAGAGAATGAGCTCAAGCTCCTTTTCCGCCAGCGGGGTCAACTCGTACTCAGCTTTTACACAAAAGGCTTTGAAGATCTTAACAAGATCATCACGGGTGTAATCATCAAATCGAAAGTGCTTGCTGAACCGTGAACGGAGTCCCGGATTTGAAGAAAGAAACTCCTGCATCTTGTCAGTGTAGCCGGCCACAATCACGATCAGATCATCGCGATTGTCTTCCATAAGCTTAAGCAGTGTCTCAATCGCTTCCTGGCCGAAATCGTTCCCCCCGCCCGAACTCAATGAGTATGCTTCGTCGATGAACAGCACGCCGCCCAGGGCCTTGCTGACGACCTCTTTTACTTTAGGCGCGGTCTGACCAACATAGCCGGCGACCAGACCTGCGCGATCCACCTCTATCAGATGACCAAGTCGCAATAACTCCAGGGAATGGAAAACCTGGGCCAGCAGACGCGCGATAGTTGTCTTGCCGGTTCCCGGATTGCCGAAGAAAACCATGTGACGAGAGACAGGAATTGGGCGGAGCCCTTTCTCCTGTCGCATTTTCTGGACCTTGAGAAAATTCGCAAGCTCGCGAACCTCGCTCTTTATATTTTCAAGTCCGACCAGCGCGTCCAGCTCTTTGAGGACGTCCTCGAGCGGACGGGCCCGCTGGGGTTCGATCTCAGGTTGTTCGTCTACCTTGATGTCCGAAGTCTCAGAGATTAGCGGAATGACCTGCGAGCTACCGTGAGGGAAGAGTGTCGCTTTCAACGCGGCGAGAGCAGCTTCTTCCGCCGTCGTGATACCGCCGTCGAATTTTATTATCAGGTTGGCGAATTGAAAAAGGGTGTGCCTTGCCTTATCCGCATAGTTCGTTCCGTTCCCGCGGTCGTAAATCTCCAGATAGGAGGTGATCACTGGTGTTCGATCAAACCGCTCAGAGATCTGCGGCGCGAAATCGCCTACTCGCGAGAGTGGGAAGGTGTTCGGAACGCACGTCAACGAAAAACCCCTACAGATCTCTTCGTAGTAGCGTTGTTTTTCCGAAGCAGATGCCTCGCGCAAATTCACGAAGTGCCGCGCCGTTTGGAGCAATTGGTTCTCGAGGACCATCGCTGCTTTTGGAGGAGTCTGATTGCCCCGCCAAACGCGCTTCATGCTTGTCTCGAGCGGAATGCGCAACTCCTCAAGCGATTTCTTGAGAGTCGTAATCAGTGCGGGATCAATCTTGTAAACCGCCATCAGGATTTGCCGCGCAGGTTATTGCGTTCACGAACCCGCGAAGTATACCATCCGCCAGCAAGGGGGCCGTGGTTGTAGTCGGAATCCCGGACCCGAACGGTGCAAACCAGGCGAAGCTTCTATATCATGTAACGCTATATGGAAGAGCGAAACGAAGAGGCGGTCTCCGAGCCTCAGAACATTCGAGACCTGCTCGAATCACGCGCCAGCGCCGCGCCCGAGAAACACTTCCTCTTTTCTGAAGATGACGGCAGGCGCTACACCTACGCCGAATTTGATGCCGCAGTGAATCGCGCGGCGGGGCTTCTAGCCACCCAGGGAATCGGCAAAGGTGACGTGGTCAGCCTCCTGATGCCGAATGGGCCGGAATACATCATCGCCTATTTCGCGTGTTTTAAACTCGGCGCGCTTGCCGGTCCCGTCAATTCACTGCTCAAGTCCGAGGAAATCGCTTACGTCATAGGGAACTCTGAAGCTAAAGCCTTGCTCGTGAGCTCAGAGTATCTACCGCGAGTGGATCCGATTCGAGACCAACTCGAGGCGCTGAAACACGTCACGGTGTTTGACGATGAGGCCAAAGCCACTGTCGAATGTGTCGATGATGTCCCGTCCCATGTAGATATTGCGAACGACGACGAAGCGATTATCATCTACACCTCTGGGACGACAGGAAAACCTAAGGGCTGTCTGCTGACTCACGGGAACGTAATTGCGAACGCCAGACAGATATCTCGCTGGTTGAATTTCACGGAGCGCGACTGTCTGCTGACGGTGATGCCGCTCTTTCATATGAACGCGGTATCAGTCACAACCATGACACCGTTGTACGCCGGCGCGTCAACTGTCGTTAGCCCCAAGTTCTCTGTCTCGCGCTTTTGGAACATCATTTCAGATTACCGGGTGACCTCGTTCGGCTCGGTGGCGACAATGCTTTCGCTTCTATTGAAGACTTATCCGGATGGAGTTCCTTCAGAGCTCAAGACAGAGCAACTGCGTTTTGCCATGTGTGGGTCGGCTCCCGTTCCTGCCGAAGTGCTGCGAAAATTTGAGGAGACTTTCAACTGCCTGGTGATCGAAGGCTATGGACTGTCGGAATCAACCTGCCGCTCAAGTTTCAATCCGCCCGATGCGCGCAGACGTCCGGGCTCCTGCGGCATGGCGATCGGGAACGAGATGAAGGTAGTCGACGATGACGACAGGGACGTCGCTAGTGGCGAACTCGGCGAGATCGTTCTGCGAGGAGAGAACATACTCAAGGGCTACTTCAAAAACGAAGACGCCACCCGGAAAGCGTTTCGAAACGGGTGGTTTCACACGGGCGACATCGGCTACCGCGATGACGACGGGTTCTTTTTCATTGTGGATCGCAAGTCGGACATGATCATTCGCGGTGGCGAAAACATCTATCCCAGGGAGATCGACGAGGTGCTCTATCAATACCCGGCGATCGCCACCGCAGCGTCAATCGGAGTACCTGATCCACTCTACGGCGAAGAGGTCGCGGCCTTCGTTGTGTTGAAAGATGGAGCAGAAGCAACGGAGGAAGCGATCATCGCTTTTTGCCGAGAGCACCTGGCCGATTACAAGTGTCCCAAGTCCGTGCGCATCGTCGATGACATTCCCAAAGGGCCGACGGGGAAGCTGCTGAAGAGGGAACTGGGTAAGGAGTACAGTGCGCCGAACTGAGATCAGCGTACTGGGATAACCTTCAGTCTGTACGCATGCTATCTCGCAAGTCTTTGCCTTCTAGCGACTTGACACTCAGCACACGGTGCAATAGAGTGCACTCGCTTTCGTAAGAATGCTTCCACAACCGCCGAGGGTCGTCCCTTGAGGTTGGCTAGCTCGCTATCTCGTTGGTGTTTGATGTGGTAGGTCCGCAAGTCAATAAAAGCCCCGAGCCCCTTGCTGGTTCCGTCTCATAACATCCAATTAGCTCTACTACGCTTCTCATCCGGACGGTGATCCGACGCATAAGCTCTGTGCGAAGATAACCGGCCAATTAGCGCCCCGAGAGGCTCTTACCGAAGGCACCCTGGCGTTGAAATTTGTCTCGCCAACAGATCGGTCACCCGACGACCTCTCACTCAGTTCAAATCTAGGAGATGAATAGATGAATTATAAGAAACTAGCCTTCTTCTCGGCGCTGGTCGCGACGCTTGTTTTAGGCCTGATGATTTTCGGCGGACGCGTAACCCAGGCTGCTGGTACATGGTACGTCAATTCGACGACCGGCAATGACACCAACGACTGTCTTTCGCCAGCCACCGCATGTAAAACAATTAATGCGGCGATTGGGAAGGCTTCGCCGGGTGACACGATCAATGTGGCAGCAGGCATATACAACGAGTCAGTGAACATCAACAAGACTCTGAATTTGCTTGGAGCACAGGTCGGCGTAGATGCCCGAACGCGCGCCGGTGCGGAGTCGACAATAAATGATCCTTGTGCGCCAGTGCAGATTATGGCAGACAAGGTAGTCCTAAACGGTTTTACGGTACAGGGCTCGAGTCTCACTGATCCATGCTTAAATGTCGGAATCTGGACGAACCCCGGCTTCTCGGGAACCCAAGGCGGCCATCAGATCCTCAACAACATTATTCAGAACAACATTTCCGGCATTGAACTGGACAACACCGGCGTATTTCAGACCAGAGTGCAGTTCAACTTGATCCGGAACAACAATAATCCAGGACCAGGCTCTGGGAATGGAATCGAGGTAAATTTCGGACTTAACAATGCGTTGATCGACAACAACAAGTTCAGCGGCCACGCGAATAGTTCTGTTCTTGTTCCCGTCACAGGCTCAAGTAGTATTACCGTAAGTAACAACGAGCTCGCCGGGGGTACTTCGGAGAGGTTCGTATTTGGCGGCGTGACGAACAGCTCGATCACGCGCAACACCAGCATCGGTTCGACGGCCACAAACGGCACCATCCGTCTTTTCGGAGGGAACAGTGGGATAACGATTGCATGTAACCTGCTCGCCAGCGGCCAACGCGGCATTCGGGTAGATGATCCCTTTGCGATCGGGCCAAATTCCAATATCACCGCGAACAACAACAACATTCAGGGCAACGTCGTAGCTGGCCTCCAAGTTGATACCCTCGGCTATTCCGGGTCGCTCAACGCGGAGAACAACTGGTGGGGCAGCCCGACGGGGCCGACTAATCCGAACAACTTCGGTGGCACCGGTGATGCAGTCGTTGACCCTGATAATGTCGTTGATTTCTTCCCTTACCTGACAAGTCCGAGTTCCTGCGCGGCGGTGCCCCAGATCGGGCCGCCGACGAATAAGGACCAGTGCAAGAACGATGGCTGGAAGACGTTCAATACGCCGCGAACGTTCAAGAACCAGGGTGACTGCGTGAGTTACACGGCCAATGGCAAGTAACGGCCTTCGAGCTGAAGCCTTGAGGTAAGCACAAAGCCCCCGAGCAGTCGGGGGCTTTGTATTTCCCGGCCACGAAGCCAAACTCTTTAGCTGGGGCTATCAAATCTTTGGGCCGCTGAGCTAGAATATCCGCGCACCTCGTCAGCGAGCGATATCTCATTCATATCTCGTCGTGGAAATCTCGACATGTTTACGCTTCAGGAAACAGAAGGACTAAAACGGCACTGGACGCTTGCCGAGGGCGCGCAGCTGACGATTGGCCGCGCGTACGACAACGACATCCGCATAGACGACCTGCGAGTCTCGCGCCACCACGCGGTGCTCCGTTCGATCATGCGCGAAGATGCCATCATTAGAAATTTAAGCAGCGGGAATCTGCTGTTGATCAATGGACAGAATCTCACCAAGGACGCCGGCGATCGACCCTTACAGAGCGGAGACCAGATCAACATCATTCCCATGCTCTTCACCGTTGCGTGGGAAGACAAAGGCTCGCTGGGCTACAACGATGCACCGCTCTCCACCAGTACCCGCTTCACGCCGGCGGTAAGCGGCTTTACATCGCTTATCAGCCAGACATTCGCCGGGCGAGCGTCAAAGGACAAGGAGCTCGAAGAGCTTCGCCGAAAGGCGGAAATGCTGGCGCATCTGTGCGACATGAGCGCCGCCCTTGCTACCGTTTTCGATCCAAAGTCAGTGCTCGAATACGCTACCGATATCGTGATGCGCATGATCGGCGCGGATTGCTGCGCCGCCCTGCTGGTCGAACTGGGGGACGACCTGCATCCGGTCAGCATCCGATTCCGCGACGGAGACCCAAAATCGTCGCCGCCGCGCTCAATCAGCCGCACGGCAGTTCGAACTTCGATTGAAAAGCGCGTCATGCTGTCTTCCCAGGATGTGGTTGAAGACTCGGCATTGAATGTCAGCCGCGTGACGATCATGCAAGGCATACGCTCGCTTGCGTGCGCGCCTTTGGTGGGCCGTGAAGGAGTCTATGGTGCTCTCTACGTCGATCGTCGCGGTGTGCCTGAGCCGTTCACTGAGTTGGATACGCAATTGCTGGCAGCCGTCGCATCGCAGGCGGCCACCGCCGTCGAAGCCGCGCGGGCGCACGAGCGTGTGAAGCGCGAGATGGTTGCGCGCGAGCTTTACAAGCGTTTCATGCCCGAGCACTTGATCAACGAGCTGCTCGAGTGTCCCGAGAAATTTCAGCTTGGCGGAACCAACAAGCGCATCTCGGTGCTTTTCTGCGATGTAAGAGGATTTACGCGACTGGCACATCGCGCACCGCCAGAGACGATCGTTGATCTGCTCAACATACTGTTTACGGAAATGGCTGCCGAGATTTTCGCGAATCAGGGCACCCTTAATAAATATCTCGGCGATGGTTTGATGGCGCTGTTTGGTGCTCCGGTGGGAAGCGAGACGCACGCCGCGAATGCCATTGCGGCTGCGATCGGCATGCAAAGACGAATCAAGCAAGTAAATCTGCAGCTTGCGGCAAAGAATCTGCCCAGCGTTACTCTGGGAATCGGCATAAACACTGGTGAGGCGACGGTCGGCTGCATAGGCGCTGAACAGCGCTCGGAATACACTGCCATCGGGGACACGGTGAATATCGCTTCACGAATAGAAGGTATAGCGCACCCTGGTCAGATCCTCGTGACTAGCGACACCGCGAAAGAGCTGGGGGACAAGTTTCCACTTAGCGAACCGTGGAAGGTTGAAGTGAAGCATCTTGACGAGCCTGTTCAGGTGTATAGCGTGAAGTACAACGTCGCAGAACCCGTTGCGGCGCCGGAAGCCCCAGCGGCGCCGGTGGCATCCGGCCAACAAGTCTAACTCATCGTCTCCTGGAAGTGCTGCGAGAACCTGAGCGTCCGATCTCCACGAACACAGTCCGCTCAGTCATCGCCGGCTTCTTAGCAGTTTCACAACCTCCGCAGGCGCTCTCGCCAACCGCACCCTTGGCGTTCCGGAAAGTCCGCAGTCGCATCCACGCCATCCGACCCGTATAAAATGCGGCAGCCAGGATAATGAGTCCGACTGCGATTGTTTGCCATTCGAACATCTTCAGTGCCTCAATTGAAGCCAAGCAAACGTCCGCCCTGGTAGGTGAGGAAAGACGCGATATAGGCGAGAACTGTCATATATCCAATCATAAAGAGCGGCCAACGCCACGAGTTCGTCTCGCGCCGAACGATTGCTACGGTAGACATGCACTGCATAGCCAGGACGAAAAAGACCATCATCGACAGTGCGACCAGTGGAGTCCACGCCGGCGTGCCATCTGACCTTTTGGCTGAACGCACCGCATTGACCAGTGAATCAGACTCTGCATGGCCCTCGTCGCCTACGTTATAGATAATGCTTAGCGTCGAGACGAGTGTTTCTCTCGCAGCAAACGATGAAATTAGCGCGACGCCCATCTTCCAATCAAAGCCGAGGGGCTTGATAACAGGTTCGATCAGGCGGCCTGCACGTCCGGCGTAGCTCTGGCGCAATTGTTCGCCATGCGGGTCCGTCGAGTCTCGCGAGTCTAGCGAGTTCGATGGATCTGACCCTTCGTCCGCACGCGACGCATTCGACACACTCGATGGACTCGACAGATTCTTGCTCTCCATACGCGGAAAGGTTGCTAGTGCCCAGAGGATAATCGAGATCGCCATGATGACTGTCCCGGCTCGTTTCAGAAAGATCCAGCCGCGCGAGATCATCATTTGGAAAATAGTCAGAACGTTCGGAACACGATAAGGAGGCAGCTCCAAAACCAGAGGAGGGGTTGGCGCTTTTAATATGGTTCGCTTAAGCACCCAGGCGACGCAGATCGCCACTATTATACCGAGGAGATACATCGCCAGAATCAACAGCGCGCCCACCGACAAAAAGCCAAACAGCGTCTTGCCCGAAAAGAAAGCCGCGATCATAAGCGTGTAAACCGGCAACCGTGCCGAACAACTCATGAACGGAGCGATCATGATTGTTGCCAGACGGTCCTTGGGGTTCTCGATCGTGCGAGTCGCCATGATTCCCGGAATCGCACATGCGAAGCTGCTCAGCAGGGGCATGAACGCCTTGCCGTGAAGACCTACTCCGCGCATCAGTCTGTCCATTAGGAAGGCAGCTCGCGCCATATAACCTGTGTCTTCGAGAATAGAGATGAAGAAGAAGAGAAGCAGAATCTGCGGAAGAAAGACGACCACACCTCCAACTCCCGCTATGACCCCATCAACCAGAAGGTCCCTCAGGAGACCCGGCGCCATAAGACTGCCAACGCCCTGACCCAATCTTCCGAAACCCTTGTCTATCAGATCCATGGGCAGGCTGGCCCATGAAAAGATTGTCTGAAAGACCACGAGCATTATGGCGATCAGGATAAACGGGCCGAAATACCTGTGCGTGAGAATCCGGTCGATCCGCTCGGTAGAAGTCAGGCGACTGGACGCTTTGTGGGTAACGGCGCTTGCCGCCACCTTTTCAATCCAGTCGTAACGAACGAGCAGGGGCTCCTGCCACCAGGCTGAGTCGGATTCCGCCAGTCTTTCGCGCGCGCGCTGGACCGCTTCTCGTCGCGTTTCGTTGTCGGGCAGCTCCTCGGTTGTATATAGATCTCTGAGCGCCCGGCGTCTCGCGACGGATTCGCTTGAACTGTCAGCCAACACTGAAAGCTCGCGCTCCGCCGGGTCCGACAGACGCCACTCAACACCTGTCGCTACGCTTCCGGCCGCCGTCAACACAGCCGAGGCAAGCTCATTAACGCCCGCGCGCTGCGACGACGTAACGGGGATTACCGGGACGCCGAGAGCGGCCGACAGCTTCTCGTGATCGATTTCGATATTTCGCTTCACTGCCAGGTCGACCATGGTTAACGCGATAACCAATGGGCGGTGATAGTCCAGCAATTGCGTGACGAAGTAGAGATTGCGTTCGAGATTTGTCGCGTCGACCACCGCGACGATTACATCTGGCGCAGGCAAGCCGGAGATCCGCCCGACGATAACGTCCCGCGCGATCTGCTCGTCAACTGATGCAGCGTCCAGACTGTAGAGCCCCGGCAGATCGATCAGACGAGCAGGAGGTAAACCCGGCGCAAGAGTCCAATCGCCTTCCTTCCTCTCGACGGTTACGCCTGGATAGTTCGCGACCTTTTGTCGCAGGCCTGTAAGTGAATTGAAGAGGGTGGTCTTTCCGGCGTTAGGATTGCCGGCGAGCGCGATGATGAGAGGGCGTGAACCGATGGGCGCGGCGTCTTGTGACGGAGTCGAGAGGGAAGTAGATTCGAGGGTGGAGCTCATAGGAAGCTGAAAGATCACAAAGGGGAGCAGGAAGAGAGATCAAGTGTTTAGCGTACCATCCTATGACTAGTCTGCGGTCACCACTGAAATCGTACGTGCTTCTGTGCGACGAAGGGCGAGGTTGTAGCCACGGACGCGGACTTCCAGCGGATCGCCAAGCGGAGCGGCTTTGATGACTCGCACTGGGGCACCGGGCACCAGGCCCATCTCCATCAGCCGCCTCGTCAGGGCGCCACCGCCCTTAACCGCAATGACCCGTGCTTGCGTGCCCATTGGCAACGTCTCTAACGAGAGCTCGCTAACCACGTCAATTACTGGGACGGTTCTGAGGATGGTTGGAATGTTCTCGGCAATTTCCATGTGCTTGCTCACCTATCGTTACTGGATTGACTCCCTGAAAACGCCGGTCCACGCGGATGCCGGAAGAGGAAGTATAGTCTAATTGAAATCAGATTTCAATTTCAGATTTACTTAAGAGGCTGGAATCGATGAAAGAATCGGCGAGAGGGCCATTATTGGCGGGTTACAGGGATAATTGCCAGGTCGGCGCGAACCACGCCGATCTCGGTTCGGGCGGTAACGCGAAGCGGCAGGCGGCGGCGATCGTCACTGACCCAAAGCCGGAGCTCATACTTGTCAGGTTGTGGGTCATCGGTGGTCAAGGCCAGCAGGATGGAGGGAAGTTGTTGACCTCCGAGCTGGATTGTCTCGCGCTTCAGCGACGTAATTGAGAGCGTCAGCGGTCGGCCCTCAACCAGGATCGCAACGGCGTTGCGTTTTGGCGTGGAAGTTTTTTGCGACGGGGACAGATCAAACGAGCGCAGCGCATAGAGGACAGAGACATAGTCATGCGTGCCCACAGGGATCTCTATGCTCAATCCTTTGTCTGTGACCGCACTTCCGCGATCCTGATCGATGGAAAGGATCTGGTTGATGCGCCGCCGTCCCTCAACCAGATTCATCTCAGTACGAAAGGGAAGCAAGGTGTTGGGATCGACATAGGAGTTGATCAGATCGTTCGCGAAGAAGATTCTGGAAGCGGCGGCGACCGTTTGTGCCTTCACTGCCAGGAGCAGCCCATCACGGTTGAAGTACTTTGCCCGAGGTCGGACCTGAAACGAAGCGGTGGCTACCTGCTGCGGCGAATTTCCCAGTGAGATAGTAAAGTTCAACTGCTCGCCGGCCTTAAAAGGAAGTTCCGCCGGAAGCGGTGCGCCCACCGATTGATCGACATTATTCGGAACAGTGACCTGCGGCGTCGTAGGAGTGATTACCGTGGTTGTCGTATTCGTCCCAGTCGACGACTGCGCAGGGACCATGAATTGTGATCCGGCAAGCTCGGCGCGAATGTCACCCGCACGGTGCTTGGCGGTGAGCAGTACCGGCACATGCCGTTCATCGTCGCTGAAATAGATCCGAACCCGATATTTATTTGCCTCGGAGTTAGCAGGGACATGCAATTCAGTGACGATTGTGTTGAATGAGCCGACGTTGGTCTTCAACAACTCGCGCCCCGTCACTTTCATCTCAACCTCAAACTCTTCCCGTTCCAGGCGCAGCTTAAAATAATAGCTGGCTCCCTGTGCGAGAGGCAGGGCCCTCAACCTGTAAATCGCGGAGACAAGATCATAGTCACCGGGAAAACCACCCAATCTCAGTTTGGGCGGTATCGCAGTCGTGCCGACCGGTTGATTGTACTCGCTTGATGTATCCGAGATGCGGCCGCCTTCACGAATTATCTGTTGTGTGCGGAAAGGAATGTCCGTCGCAGGATCAATGTAGGAGGTGTAATCGTTATTGATAGAGTAGAGCGCTGCGTTGACCACGCCTGTAGTTTCGACGTGAGCCCGCAGCTGTATGGCATCACGGGTGAAGAATGTACCGCGCTCGGCGACAAGCAGTTCGACGTGTGCCGCATCCAGGAAGTTCGAGAAAGTTACGTGGTACGTCAGCTGCTCGCCGATTTGATAGGGAGCCTTGGAGAAGGGAATGTCGGCGAGCTCGTTCTTATTCTGCGCCGCCAGCGAAGAGGCCAGTGCCAAGAATATCAGCATCGCCATCGTTGGATTCAGCAGGCGTTTCAACTATTGACCCCCATTGCGCGAAGACTATTTGTGAGCCATGGCTCCCGCACCCTTACACGCGCCCTACAGTTCACGGTTCCCCGATGATTGCGACTCACCACAACGGAACGAAGTTAGGAAGAAATATTGCCTCCCACGACCTCAACAGCCCCACTCGACTACCTACAGATCCGAAAATTCCTCCAGCCAATCTCGCACTCGCACCCGGTTCGAAAGCAGCGCCATGTGGCCGGTTCCTTCCAGAAGTTTCAGTCTCGAACGCTCCAGTCCTGCGGTCATAACTCGCCCTGCTTCAACAGAGTTGAGTAAGCGGTCCGCGGTCCCGGCAACTACAAGCACGGGCACTTTAATCTCTGGAAGACGCGAGCGCAAATCGGTACGTTCGATGATCCGCAATCGCGAAAGATAGCCGGCACGCTTGACGGAACGGGTGTGTTCTCGGAACGCGCGCCGATCATCCTCGGCCACGTCATCGGTAAAAAGAGTGCGATGCGCGGTTCTCCCCCGAAGAGTCTTGATCAAAGAATACGGTAAAATTGAATAGAGTGCGACTCCGAGACCGATCTTGCCGGGGTGTGGAAAAGCGGCGAACGAATTCACCACAATGATCCTGTCAAAGAATTCCGGATACTTCAGCGCGGTCGCCAACACCATCAAGCCCCCGAAGGATTCGCCCAGAACAGTTACCTTATTAGCGTCGAGCCGGCGAAGGACTCCGGAAAAATCTTCTATCAAAGTGTCCATCCCGTAACGACCTTCGGGTCGCAATGGAAAGGAGATCACGGTATGGTCGCGCTCAAGATCTGCTGCCTGTTTATAGAAGTTCTTGCCGGTACCTTCTATTCCGGAAACGTAAACGAACGCAGGACCGGATCCTTGTTTTTGATACTCAGTCATGATTGCGAGCAGTGTCAGCCTAGTGCTTCCTGCATTTCTTCGATGATGCGAAGCGCCGCCGCGGCTGGGTCGGGCGCTCCGAGTATCGCTCGACCGACGACCAGATAGTCGGCGCCAGCGCGCACGGCTGCGGAAGGCGTCATCACACGTCGCTGGTCGTAGTTAGCGACTCCGACCGGCCGCACTCCAGGTGTGACGATGACGAAGTCCGGATGCGCCACGGCTTCGCGGACCAGTTCCACGTCGCTGGGCGAGGCGACCACTCCATCCAAACCCGAATCAGCGGCCAGACGGCTCATCCGCTTGATCTGATCGTTCGTGCCTTTGGAGAATCCCCCCTCCTCGAGTGTTGAATCATCTGCGCTAGTCAAAACGGTGACGCCAATTACCAGAGGCCGCGCGATGCCCTCGCGATCCGCCATCTCTGCGACCGCCGCAGATGTCCGGCGCATCATCTCGCTTCCGCCGCAGGCGTGTACGTTGAATATCGAAACGCCTAACCGCGTCGCCTCAACTCCCGCGGCCGCGACGGTATTGGGGATGTCATGAAACTTTAGATCGAGAAAGACGCGTCCCCCGGTGCGCACAATGTCACGCACTATCCCCGGGCCTTCGGCAGTAAAGAGCTGCGATCCCACCTTGAACATGCCGACGACGTCTCGCAGCGCCGAGAAGAGAGTAAAAGCCTCTCGTGCGGTCTCGAAATCCAGCGCGACAATCAGCTTGTCCTTCGCTGAGCGGGCGGTGACAGGCTTATTAAGTGTTGTTTCCATAGTTCACGCTGCGGCAAGCTCCTTCGCACGGCAACCTACTGCCTCATCGAGGGAGCTCAGGCCGTGTTGCTTCACGATAACCGCTAGTCCCTCGTTGATGTCGCGAGCGATGCCTATTCCCTGATAAATCAATCCAGTGTAAAGCTGAACCAGGCTTGCGCCCGCGCTTATTTTGTCCCAGGCGTCAGTGGCGGAAAAAACTCCGCCCACGCCTATGATTGGCAGTGCCCCCTTGGTAAGTCGATAGAGCGTAGCGATTACTTCATTTGAGCGCTCTTGAAGTGGCGCGCCGCTCAAACCGCCCGGACCAAAAGCCGAAATCTTCTCGGGCGCGGTGCACAGCCCGTCGCGGCTTATCGTAGTGTTGGTTGCGATTATGCCCGCGATATTTGTCCGCGTCACCGTATCGACGATCGCCTCGAGTTCTCGCTCATTAAGGTCCGGCGCGATTTTGACGAGGAGAGGTACGGCCCTGCCTGTTGGATGTCTGCTCGATAACTCTTCATTACATTCCTGCAACGCCGCTATCAGCGCATGCAATGCTTCCGGGCGTTGAAGCTCGCGCAGATTGGGTGTGTTAGGCGAGCTGACATTGATGGCGATATAGTCCGCAATGCCGTGCACCAACTCGAACGAGGAGAGATAGTCAGCTATTGCATCGTCGATTTCAACCGCGCGACTCTTGCCGATGTTGATGCCAAGGACGCAATCGGGCCGGTGTGATGCCACGTAGGATGCCGCCGCCGCTGCGCCGATATTGTTAAAACCCGCGCGGTTGATCAGGGCGCGATCAAGGGGGAGCCGAAACAGCCGCGGCCGCGGATTGCCAGGCTGAGGTTGAAACGTTAGCGAGCCCACTTCTATGAAACCAAAACCAAGTGCAGCGAGGTATTGCGCGGCGGTACCGTTCTTATCAAAACCAGCGGCTAGCCCAACAGGGTTTTTGAATGCAAGGCCAAAGCGATTCAGATCGCCGAATGGGCTGCGAAGAAAACGCCGTGTTGCAATCCTGCGGGCCAAATTGGTTTTCAACGTGGAGGCCAGCGAGGCTAATGCAAGCTCGTGCGCCGATTCAGGCGGCAGCCGGAAGAGCAGCGGGCGCAGGAGTGTGCGATAGAGCATTTTTGATCGAGACAGACCGCGGTTCGAGAGGACAAGAATAAGCGTTAGCCATGCCGTTTGTCATCTGTCGCTGTCGTAGCGAGCCGGATCAGGGTTGAGGCGCGAATGAAATAACAGGATAGACAAGATAGCGAGGATGAAAAGCATTAAGGAGAGTCATTCCCCCTTCCTTATCCCGTCTATCCTGTCTGTCATGTCCATCCTGTTTAATCCGGTCGAGATTCGAGCGCACTCTTTTCCAGCAGTTCTTGACTACATCGGTACCGCGGTCGTTGCTCCCTTGTCTCTTCTCACTCTTCTTGTTAGTATCCGCGAAATGGATTTTGTCGAAAAGGCACGCATTATGGATGGGGCGCGGATCAATCGCGCGCTCTCGCGCCTCGCTTCCGAAATTGTCGAAGAAAATCACGGCGCAACCGATCTCTATCTGGTTGGAATACGCCGGCGCGGCGTCCCTCTTGCCGAACGCATGGCCGATAAGATCGCGGACCTCGAAGGCGGTCGCCCACCGGTGGGCACGCTCGACATTACTCTGTATCGCGACGATCTTTCTACGGTCGGAGCGAACCCGGTCGTCAATCGCACAGAGCTTCCCGGCGACATAGAGAACCGCAACATCGTCCTGATCGATGACGTGCTCTACACGGGCAGGACGATTCGCGCCGCCCTGGACCAATTGATCGACTTTGGGCGCCCGCGTCGCGTGCAGCTTGCTGTCCTGATCGATCGAGGGAAGGAGCATCGCGAGCTGCCTATCCAGGCGGATTACATAGGGAAGGTCGTGCCTACCAAAAAGAGCGAAATCATCAAGGTGATGCTGGCTGATTTCGACGAGGAAGAAGGAGTCGCTATCGTGGAGCGACCCACGACAGAAGGTTCCTGACGGCGGCCAGCGATGGCCGCTTTTTTTATGAGAGAGTTAACAGCACTGAGACGCGGGGAAAGAAGTAGAGTGCAAGTCCGAGCCACCCAGGCAGACCGACCCACGCTAGGCATGTCTCCTATTTCTTATCTTCCTCTGTGTCTCTGTGTCTCAGCGGTAAATCGGATACGATGAGTACGAGTTTCAACCGCAAAGACCTTCTCGGCATACGCGAACTCTCCGCCGGAGAGATCACCCATATCCTTGATATGGCGGAGTCGTTTCGCGATATCTCGCGGCGCGAGATCAAGAAGGTGCCTGCGCTTCGCGGACGCACGGTTATCAACTTGTTCTTTGAGCCTTCGACTCGAACTCGCACCTCGTTTGAGATCGCGGCCAAACGGCTGTCTGCCGATGCCATCAACGTCAGCGCCTCTACGTCGAGCGTGACGAAAGGCGAGACCTTACTCGACACCGCTCGCAACCTCGAAGCGATGGCGCCCGATTGCATAGTGGTGCGTCACTCGTCTGCCGGCGCGCCGTACCAGCTCGCTCGCATCTGTCGCGCCGGAGTGGTCAACGCGGGCGATGGGTCGCACGAACATCCAACGCAGGCCCTGCTCGACGCGCTCACCATTCGCGATCAAAAAGGAAAGATCGCCGGACTCAAGGTAGCGATTATCGGTGACATCCTGCATTCGCGGGTCGCACGATCGAACATACACCTGCTGACTAAGCTCGGCGCGACGGTCAGCATCGCTGGGCCGGGCACATTGGTTCCAAAAGAATTTGGTGAATTGGTCGAAGAGGGAGTGATAGTCGAGCCCCGTATCGAGCAGGCTATCGAAAGCGCGGACGTCGTCATGATCCTGCGGATCCAACGCGAGCGTCAGGACGCCGCGTTTTTCCCATCGATGCGCGAATACGCGGTGCATTATGGGCTTAATCTAAAACGGCTCGAACATGCGGCGCCGGATGCGATCGTAATGCATCCGGGACCGATGAATCGCGGTATCGAACTTGCTTCAGATGTGGCTGATGGCACCCGCTCGCTGATTCTCGATCAGGTAACAAACGGTCTGGCGGTGCGCATGGCGGTGCTCTATTTGCTTGCTGGCGGAGGACACACCGCCGAGGCTGGCAAAATAGCAGACGCAAGGAACAACTGACCGATGAAACTGCTGATCGCGAATGGCCATTTGATCGATCCTTCGCTGGGACAACACAGCGGCAAGAATCTGCTGATCGAGGATGGCCGTGTTGCCGGGGTGTTGGATCGAAGCGACGGCGTGCCCGAAGGCGCGGAGGTGTTGGATGCGACCGGCCTGGTGGTTGCGCCCGGCTTCATAGACATGCACGTACATCTACGCGAACCCGGCGAGGAATACAAAGAAACCATCGCGACTGGAGCGGCCGCAGCTATTGCGGGAGGCTGGAGCAGTGTCTGCGCCATGCCGAACACGGATCCTGTGAACGACAGCCCCGCGGTCACACGCTTTATTATTGAGCAGGCTGAGCGCGCCGGCCTGGCCAACGTCTTTCCGATCGGTTCGATCACGAAAGGTTCGAAGGGAACCGAGCTTGCCGAGATGGGCGAGATGAAACTGTCGGGAATCGTCGGCGTTTCGGACGACGGTCGACCCGTTCCTTCGGCCGGAATGATGCGGCGCGCCATGGAGTATGCGCGCGGGTTTGATCTGACGGTGGTAGACCATTGCGAGGATCGGTCGCTCGCGGCGGGCGGCTCGATGCACGAAGGTCGCTGGTCTTTGATGCTGGGTTTGAGGGGGATTCCCGCAGCCGCGGAAGAAATGGACGCAGTGCGCGATTGTGCGCTCGCTGGTCTCACCGGAGCACGAGTTCATCTCGCCCATGTCTCGACTCGCGGCGCGATCGAAGCAGTTCGTCGTGCCAAGGACGCGGGGTTGAGGATGACGTGCGAAGTAGCGCCCCATCACTGGGCGCTGATGGACGAAGCGGTCGAAGGCTATGACACGAACACGAAGATGAGTCCGCCGTTAAGAAGCCGCGACCATGTCGAAGCGATCCTCGAGGCATTGAGAGATGGAACGATAGATGCGATCGCTACAGACCACGCCCCGCATCACGCGGACGAGAAGGCGTTGGAATACGATCAGGCTCCGTTTGGGATTACGGGTCTGGAGACGGGAATAGGCCTCGCGCTCGACCGACTGGTTCATGAAGGCATTATCAACCTGGAACGTTTGGTGGAATTGTGTTCGACAAACCCCGCGCGGATCTTCAATCTCACTGACCGCGGCACATTGCGCAAGGGTGCCTGGGGCGACGTGACCATCATTGATCCCGAGCTGACATGGGCCTTCGACGTCTCACAATCGAAATCAAAGAGCCGCAACACGCCTTTTGATGGACTGACTATCCGCGGCGCGGCGGTGGCTACGATCGTGGCTGGTAGGGTCCTCTTCCGACATCCAGAGTTTGATAAGGTGAGGGAAGAAAAGCGGAGTGAGATGACGTTGAAATAACGCTGATCTTCACACGTCTGGAGTCAGACGTACTGTTACGACGCGGCTGGGCCCTCCGATGTTCACTACTTGACATACCTGATCTCTCTTGCGCGAATAGATTTCAACGCGGTATTAACGGCGGGCATGGGCTGTTTCAAGTCTTCGATGTCATTGGTGGCTGCTATCAGGACGATGACTGCCACATCGAATTGCAGGAGATTTTGCTGAGGCTCCAGATTTTGATCGCTTGTGAGGAAGACATTGAACTCGCGTTGGACCAGGTGTAAGAGCGTACCGTTCTTCGTTCCCGCCCAACCCATTTCAGGCACAGTTCGCACAACATCCGCTTCGAGTTCGCGTTTGAGTTTTTTGGGTAGGCACTCATCGAGAAGAACGTTCATATCTGCGCGGTTGCGAGCAGATCCTTAATTCGGCTGAGTAATTCAAGAACTTGTCCTCGGTTCACCGTTGGGAAATCTTCCAGAAACTCATCAAGCGGATGCCCGCCAGCCAGATAATCGATGATTGTTTGAACTGGTACGCGCGTACCAGCGAAGACGGGTGCGCCGCTCATAATATCCGGCGAGCGAGAAATGATCTGTGTTTCGAGTTCGGACTTCATCGTGCTAATCGTAGCACCCATTGATAATCATAGGGAAGCTTCCAAGGCCGCGAGCATTTTCAAGCTTGTCGATCGCTGGCGCGAGCGGTTGCCGCAGCCTTTTCGGCACGTCCCATCACACCTAATGAGTTCAAAACAGAATACTGGAGCGCAAATGCTATTGTGCCAGGCAATGCGAACTAACACTCCTACTAGATGCACGAGCCATGCGGCATTCTACTCCCCGTGAGTAAGTAGGACACCTAATCAAAACCAAGAAAACTCCCGCAGCGCGCTTTCCGTCGCAACGGGTTTCTCTCTATCACGCAACGTGGTGGCAATGAGGTCAATACCGAAACGCGGTAGCGTCGGGTCCCCGCGCATCTGGTACGCAACGTGGAGCTGACGAGCTCGGTATCCGTACGCCCTGGCGTTGGTCCGCCTGAAGAGGGAAGTCCCGCTTAACAATGTCCACCCGACGCTACCGCGTTCCGGTACTGACCTCATTGCCACTACGTGGGCGTTAGACGCGCGGGACGTTGTGCTATCCCAATGTGTAGGACACCGGCTTCAAGCGGCTTGAGAGCGCTAACGGCGCGAAATGTAATAGCCTGGGCCAACGGCCCAGGTTAAGTCCGTGTTTGGTGAGGAAGCGCTGAAGGCGCGTGATAGAAGGTTGAGATCAAAGGCATTTCGCGCTTTCAGCGATCCGATTGATCTCGGCATGAATGGACCTGGGCCGTTGGCCCAGGCTACTACATTTCGCGCCTTTGGCGCTGAGCACGAGGACTCTCAGCGTAGGGTGATACCTCAAATTGCATCTGTGGCGCCGACGCTCTCTAAGGCCGCACGGCTCATTTGTATGCTAGGATCTCGCAACTTTCTAAAACCGGAGGTGCAGTGTGAGGTCAAAACATTTAGCCCTTATAACGTTCGTGGGCTTATTGGTCTTAACCGGCGTAGCCCACGGACAAACTCCCGCTCAAACGGATAAGCCGAAGTTCGATGCGGAGCTTGCGGCGAAGGTCGGCGCCGATGACTATGGAATGCGTAAGTATGTCCTCGTCGTCTTGAAAACCGGACCGAATAAGGTCCCTGCAGGGAAAGAGCGCGATGAGATGTTCAAAGCGCATCTGGCCAATATTCAACGGTTGGCTGCTGAAGGCAAACTGGCTCTGGCGGGACCACTCGATGGCGTGGATGGATGGCGCGGGCTTTTCGTTTTCGCGGTTGCCGATATCGAAGAGGCCAAAAAGTATGTGGCCACTGATCCCGTAATCATCAAAGGCGAGATGATCGCTGAATATCATAAATACTACGGCTCGGCCGCGCTGATGCTGGTAAACGAATCGCACGACCGAGTGCAAAAGAAGAGTTTCTAGCTAAGCTCGGTTGCGGCTATGTCGCCACTCTTCTGCTTCTCGCAAACGGTATCGCATACCAAGAAGTCCATCCTACCAACACGAGTTGAAGAGGCAGTCTTATCCACAACGCTACTGCGCTATATTCTGGATAAACATCATGATTGATCGCCATGTGAATGTTTGCCGGAAAGACAGCAATCAACAGAGCGATTAATCCCCAAGCCGCTATGCGTGTAAACTTCGGGACCAGGAGCAGGATTCCCAGCAGGATTTCAAACAGGCCGCTCACGTAAACCAAGGGAAGCGGCCAGGGTAGATAAGGCGGCATAATATGGAGATAGAATGCGGTATGGAAGAAATGATTAAAGCCGGCCAATACGAAGAACATCGCGAGCAGGAATTTGAGAATTAGCTTGAGTTTCTGCACGAGTCACAGTTTACGATAAGGCACTTCCTCAGCCTAAGGCGGTATTTCCTGTCTCTTAGGATCGTCAGCTCGCGCGATGTTGTTTTAAGAAACTCTACTGCGGGAAGCGGACCCCAACAAAGAGAGACCCGCTGCGCTCTCCCCTTCGCAACGGGTCTCTCTTAGACGATCGCCTTGCTTACGTTAAAACCGGGGCGGCGGCGTCGAAATGCTTCACGTCATCATCAAACGCCGCACGATCCCAATTCTTGACTTTGGTCGCCATTAGAATAGAGTAAAGCGCTTAAAAGAGCTTAAGACCTCAATTGTCTAGCCTCATGCCTCTTTCCTTGCCGCAACAAGTCGGACGTTATGAAGTTCTCTCGCAAATCGGCGCGGGGGGCATGGGCGAAGTCTATCTGGCGCAAGATACGCAGCTCCGCCGCTCTATAGCATTAAAACTCCTCCCCGAAGAACTCGTCGCCGACAAAGACGCGATGCACCGCTTTCAACGTGAGGCTTACACCACGTCCGGTCTCAACCATCCGAATATCATGACCATTTACGAGGTCGGAGAGGAGAACGGACTGAGCTTTATCGCGACGGAGTTCATCGAAGGCGAAACCTTGCGCCGGCACATGAAGAGCACACAGATGAAGTTGGGAGCGGCGCTCAACGTAGTGATCCAGACGGCTGATGCGCTCGCAGCCGCGCACGAGGCGGGCATCGTTCATCGAGACATCAAGCCCGAAAACATCATGCTCCGTACTCGTGACGCTTATGTGAAAGTCTTAGATTTTGGACTTGCCAAGCTCATACCCCAAAAGGCGGCCCCAGTTGATACCGAAGCTCAAACGAAGTCTCTATTTAAGACAGCAGAGGGCATGGTGATGGGCACTGTCGTTTACATGTCACCGGAGCAAGCCCGAGGCTTGCAGGTAGATGAGCGCACTGACATTTGGTCGTTGGGAGTGGTGTTGTATGAGATGGTGGCAGGATGCTTGCCGTTCGGGGGTTCGACGGCAAGCGAGATGTTGGCTTCAATACTTAACGAGAAAGAGCCGCCTCCCTTGGCGAGATTTGCGCGCGAAGTTCCGGCGGAGTTGGAGCGCATTGTCGAAAAAGCGCTCAGGAAAGCTCGTGAGGAGCGGTATCAAACGGCGAAGGACATGCTGCTTGATCTGCGTCGGTTAAAGCAAAAGCTGGAGGTTACTGCGGAGATTGAACGCACCGCGGCGCCTGAGTTAAGGGGCCTTACGGAAGAGGAGCAGCCCCTGGGTCGTCAAGAACCGCCTTCAACCGCGCGGACTCCAGCCGCCCCGAAGGCGACGATCGAGAACGCGCGTCCGGTCAAGAGCGCCGAATACCTGATCCTTAAGATCACGCGGCACAGGCGCGCCGTCGCTATTGCCCTGGCTGCAATCATCCTACTCTCGATTGCAGGTATGGCCTACTTCTACTTTGCGCGGGGCGACAAAACACCTATTGATTCCATCGCCGTTCTGCCATTTGCCAACGCGGGCAATGATCCGAACGTAGAATACCTGTCTGATGGAATTTCTGAGGCACTGATTAATAGCTTGACTGAGTTGCAGCATTTGAGAGTCATCGCGCGCACGACGACCTTTCGTTACAAGGGCAAAGAGGTTGACCCGCAGGCAGTCGGGCGCGAGTTGAACGTGCGAGCGGTGTTAATGGGAAGAGTTCGTCAGGTAGGAGACACGCTGAATATTCAGGTGGATTTAGTCGACGCCACCACGGGCGCGCAGCTTTGGGGTCAGGAGTACGAGCGCAAAGTCTCGGATGTGCTTTCGGTCAAGCAAGCTATAACGCGGGAGGTAACGGAGAAGCTGCGGTTGAGACTGTCCGGCGAAGAGCAGCAGCGACTCGTCAAGCGTGATACGACGAACGCGGAAGCCTACCAGTTCTACCTTAGAGGGCGCTATTTCTGGAACAAGCGGACTGCGGAAGGGATAAAGAAAGCAATAGAGGAATTCCAGCGGGCGATTGACCGCGACCCGAATTACGCCCTCGGTTATGTCGGACTGGCTGATTGCTATTTGGTGCTGGAGGAGTATGCCGGTGTCCCTACAAGCGAGACCCTGCCAAAAGCCAGAGCCGCCGCAGATCGCGCGCTCCAGATTGACGACTTGCTGGCTGAGGCACACACGTCCTCGGCGAACATATATCAGAATCAATGGCGCTGGGCGGAAGCCGAGGAAGAATACAAGCGCGCTATCAGCCTCAACTCGAATTACCCGACGGCGCATCACTGGTTTAGTTTTTATTTCAGAATAAAAGGGCAATTTGATGACGCGATGAGAGAGATCAAGCGGGCGCAGGAGCTTGACCCTCTTTCGCCTGTAATCGGCGCGAACGTCGCGATCCTGTATCGCCTAAAGAATGATCCCAGTTCAGCCATTGAACAGTGCCAGAAGATTATTGAACTCGATCCGACCTTTCCCGCAGCACACGGGGTTCTAGGCCTCGCGTACCTCAAACGGCGGCGTTACGAAGAGGCAACGGTGGAGATTCAGAAAGCGGTTGAATTATCCGGGAGAGCAAGTGTCGACCTGAGTGACTTGGGATACTGCTACGCGGTTACGGGGAGGCGATCTGAGGCACTTCGTATACTGAAAGAACTAGAAGAGATGTATGCGAGGCGCGAGGCTATCGGACAAGATCTAGCCGGAGTACATGCCGGTCTAGGCGAAAACGATCAGGCGTTTGCCTGGCTGGAAAGGGATTTTCAACAGCGTAGCGGTCTGTTGCCAGATATTACCGACGGCTCCCCCTATGAAAACCTCCGCAGCGACCCGCGCTACGCCGACCTCGTACGCCGCATGGGCCTCACGCCATAACTTGTCTCGCGTGAGCGGTGGTTAGCACATCCAAGTACCATCCTGCCGAGCGCTTCGGCATGACCGCATGGACATGCGGCTAAAGCTCCCCCAACTCTACTCGCCTTCTTCAGAATCGCATCGCCGAATACAAAGAGAGACCCGCTGCGCTCTCCCCTTCGCAACGGGTCTCTCTTAGACGATCGCCTGCTTACGTTAAAACCGGGGCGATCGATTCCGTTAGATTTTGTTGGAAGCCTGCCCGCGCTCTCCCCTTCGCTTGCAGGCTTCCTCCGCACCGACAACCGCTAGAGTTGTCGATCTCGTTGTGGCTTACCGAAGATTACCTTTCGGCAGCGATACACTCTGATTAAGGATCACGCCGAACTGAGTGCCCGATTTCACGTCGGCATCCTGCTCATTCTCGTAGACCCTTGCACCCGTACCGAGACCGCCTCCGAGGATGGCGCCAATCGCGGCGCCCTTGCCGCCGCCGGCAATCGCGCCAATTATGGCGCCTGTCGCTGCGCCGCCGCCGATAAAGACCGCGTCGCGCTTTCGGTTACTGCGGCCTGTAACAGTCCCCTCATTGTCGGAGTTAACATCGTCGGCCTGAAGGGACGTGAGCGAGCCGTTAATCGAGCGGCTCACGCCATTTGGCAGTTCTACCTGATAGAAGCTGACCGAGATGTTGCCTGGAGTGCGCCTCCCGGCCTGCCGCACCGACGCCACACGGCCCCACACCTTGCTACCAACCGGGATCACTTCGACGCCACCCGTCGCATAGACCGGCTCTGTCACGTTCGTCGAAAAGCGATCGCCAACGCGGGCATTCCTCGAACTAATCTCCTGGTTTATTCGCACGCGGATTACCGTGTTCGCCGCAAGCGAGTGGTATCGAACCGGCGGAACGGCTGGAGCCGTCGCTACTCTGCGCACTGGGCGCCGAACGCGGCGTCGTTGGGCTGCCGCCGGAAGAGCGCTGAAGGCTATCAACCCAATCAGAATAAGAAAGCTGAGTGTCCTACTTACTAATTTGCGATCAAGTTTAGTCATGATTTCAAGCCCTTTCGGGTTAAGCCCGCCACCTTTGCCCGTCTCTCAACCCCGAGCAGCGCGGCGAGACGTTGATCACTTGAGCAATGAGTGTGCCACGTCGGCACTTGAGTCACGCGAGAACGTAAAGCGAGGTATTTTCCAACTTACCGGAGATGCAGGCTATAGATTCTATGAGGCAGCGCCGCCCTTGTAAACCACTTGCGCGAAGAAGTGCGGAGACCGTGCACGATATGGGGTGAGCTAGGCGGGTTGGCCGGTCGCCGCGCTGAGGCGGCGGTGAGAATAGGAGTGCCGATCAAACGTGCTACCGTACGGCCCGCCCTGGACTAATCCGATCTTCCAAGCTTTCCACAAGATTCCCCTTGCTGGTAAATTGCGTGAACTAACATAGGAGCGATCCCATGGACCCAAAGTTTCATCCCGCGATGCGCGCGATCAAGGCTGGGGACCTCCAGGCACTGAAAGCGATCATTGGTGAAGACCCTTCTCTCGCCACTGCCCGGTCCTCCAGCAGCCATCCGACGCTTCTGCAATGCCTGGTGCTTGACGGCACGGACTTGCCAAACAAGATCGAAATGGCGCAGGTGTTGATCGACGCGGGGGCGGAGATCAATGGCCCCTTGAATGCCTGCGCCTCGATTGATAACGTCGAGTCGGCCGAAGCACTGCTGGATGCGGGAGCCGACATCAACGGGGCCGGGGGCTGGTCGCCCTTGGAGGAAGCGTTGTACTGGGGAAACCAGCGCACGATTGACATGCTTCTAAAACGGGGTGCATCGGTGCACAACCTGCGCATCGCTTCCGGATTGGGCAGGTTGGACTTGATCGAACTTTTCTTTAATCCTGATGGCAGCCTTAGACCAGAGGCCGGTAAGATCGATTGGCCGTTCGGGGAGTTGAGTTGGCTTGCGCAGCCCGCGGAGACGCATCCCGACTCGGATATCGTCAACAACGCTTTCATCTATGCCTGCGCGCATAATCGAATAGACGCAGCTAAGCTGCTGTTGGAGAAAGGCGCCGAGCTCGACGCAATCCCGCCGGGTTTTGATTACGCGGGAACTGCGCTTCACAACGCCGCGCTGCATGGGCGACGAGAGATGGTAGAGTTTCTTCTCGAGCGCGGAGCCAACCCCAGCATCAGAGATGCGAAAGTCAAAAACACGCCGTCGGGCTGGGCTGAATACGCCGGGCACAAAGAGTTGAGCGAATATCTGGAGCAGAGATCCAGGGCGGTGGAGCGAACACGCGTTTAGAGTCCAACCTTCAGGTTGTCGTCCAAGCAAGCTGAGGCTTGAACTCTATACACATGTACCGACGATACGAATGATTCTCCGTCAGTATCTGGCGGGCCGCCTCTCCTACCAACCGTTAGAAGCCAATGCCTGAGCTTCCTGACATCGTCGTCTACATCGAAGCGCTCGAAAAGCGTATTCAGGGTCAAACCCTCGAACGCGTCAGCGTAGCCTCGCCGTTTCTCCTACGCACCGCGGTGCCGCCGATCTCAAGCGTGGAAGGTCGGAAAGTGGTCGACTTGCGACGCCTCGGCAAACGGATTTGCATTGGACTCGAAGGTGAGCTCTGGCTTGTAATGCACTTGATGATTGCGGGGAGGCTTCACTGGTTCAAAGCGGCCGCAGCGGCCAAACTTTCGAAGTCACCAAAGAACCGGGGACTGGCGGCGTTTCAATTTAGCAGCGGGACCCTCACGTTGACGGAAGCAGGATCTCAACGACGGGCGTCACTTCATGTCGTCGAAGGGGAAGCCGGCCTTCACAATTTGGATCCGGGAGGTCTCGAGATTTTCGATACCGATCTCGAAGGCTTCGCGAACGTACTTCAATCCTCGAACCACACTTTGAAGCGGGCCCTTACCGATCCTCGATTATTCAGCGGGATCGGGAACGCATACTCTGACGAGATCCTCTTCGAAGCCCAACTCTCTCCCATCAAGCTCACGCAAAAACTCACCGGCGACGAAGTCAAACGCCTGTTCGACGCAACACGCGCGACACTGACTGCCTGGCTCGAACGGCTGCGAGTAGAAACCGGTGACGGCTTCCCTGAAAAGGTGACGGCGTTTCGACCGACGATGGCGGTGCATGGCCGCTATCAGGAACCTTGTCCTCGATGTGGCGCCAGGATCCGCCGCATTCGCTATGCGTCAAACGAAACCAACTATTGTCCGGGTTGTCAGACGGGTGGCAAGCTTCTGGCGGATCGCGCACTCTCGCGCCTGCTTGGGAAAGACTGGCCGAGGAGTGTTGAGGAACTCGAAGCGCTTACGCGCAACTGAGCCGAGCTGGAACGTTTACGGATCGATGTGCGCGACCACTTTTTGAATCTTGATGATGACGAATTCAGCAGGTTTGAGGGAAGCGAAACCAACCACGATGTTGAGAACTCCGAGGCTGATATCGTTCTGGCTCATGGTCTCGCTGTCGCATTTGACGAAGTAACCCTCTCTCGGGCTCTTACCCTGAAAAGCGCCTTTGAGAAAGAGGTCCTGCATGAATGCGCCAACGTTAAGCCGGACCTTCCCCCAAAGAGCTTCGTCATTTTGCTCCGTGACAGTCCAGCCCGTTCCTTCATGGATCGAGCGCTCGACGTACAGCGCAGTGCGACGTACCGGGATATACTTCCATTCGCTTCCCAAATCGTCCGCGCCTGAAAGCGTCCGCGCTCCCCAACTCACAGGGCCAACTGGAGGGAACTGGCGAAGTACATTGATCCCAAGCGAGTTGAGCGCGCCATTTTCGGAGTCGGTGGGATTTGAAGCCAGGCGCACCGCATTAAGCGTCGCATCGGTACCGGCGGGCGCTTTCCAAATTCCTCGTTGCGCATCGGTACGGGCGTAAACTCCAGCCATCGTTCCACTCGAGCCTATGTTCCGCGGCTCCACCTGGTTGATCTGATCTGAAACGATTAATCGAGGGAAATACACCGCGCCATTCTTATCCCGCTTTATCGCGTTGGGATTCGACGTGTCGAGCCAACTCCTCATTTCTTCAGCGGTCTTTACGGCCGGAGGAATGTCCACGATCAGGAAAGCCTTTTCCTCGTTGCAAAACGTCATCGCCTCGTCGTAAACAACTTTGAGACTGGACGGAGACAGATACGCTGCGGCTGGCAGGCAGAGGATGCTGAAGCCTGTCTGCCTCAGCGCATAGATACCGGCGCCTTCTCCGCCTCGCCCGAGAATAGCGTCTGCGCCTTCACCATCCGTCCATTCAGGACTCTGCTGATCGTGATCACTCGCGACGCGAACGACCCATGCCACGCTCCCGCCGTTAAGGAAATACTGTTCGAGAGCGTAGCTCGCTTCACTGCGCGGGTCGAGAGCGATGAGCGCATCAGGAGCACCGTCTGTATCACGAACACCGAAGATTTGGAGAAACTCTGCATAGCTTTCGACGCGCGTGGCCTTGTTTATCGGACCGTTGGCAAAGTGATCAACGAAAGCGGTCTCCGAAGTGTTCACGCCGCTTATAGGCTGTATACCGCCAGGCGCCTCCGCTATGTAGACCCCGGGGAACATCGGATCTGTGGACATTGTTGCTCCTTTGTCTTGATCATGGCCCGCGATAAGCACTCAACAAGTCGCGCTGGTACAGAGAGTCTGTAATTAGCAAGGAGGAATCTTACGGAGGGCAGTCTACCTGAACTCATCAATGAGACGAACTGGTTTGTAACGGAAGGCGGGTTGTGAGGAGTTGAATGAGTGGGCCCACGGGCGGCCCATGCTCATTACCATCTAACTTCAGTTGCCGCTATAACGATTTTCGCGCGGCTTGGCCTCATTGACCTTCAACGCACGGCCGCCAATTTCCTGGCCGTTGAACTTGTTGATGGCCGCTGTGCCTTCTTCTTTGGTTGACATCTCGATGAAGCCAAAGCCTCGCGAGCGACCGGTTTCCCGGTCTTCGATCAGCGATACGCTCTCGACTGTGCCCGATTGCGCGAACAAAGTTTGCAAGTCACTGCTCGACGTATCGAACGAGAGATTACCGACATACAGTTTCATAGACATAAGTTGCTTACCTTCTCCCCAATGGGGTTCTCACCTGGAAGACCTCTCCACTGGCGAGTCAACAGAAGCCAATGATCTTCATCGGCCTCCCAGTTTACCGCGAAATTACATTCCCATTCCGCCGCCCATGCCGCCGGACATCGCGCCGGGCTTATCACTATGCGGATCCTCTGATATCAGGGCTTCAGTAGTGAGCATCAAGCCCGCGATCGATGCGGCGTTCTGCAGCGCGCAACGAGTGACCTTTGCAGGGTCAATGACGCCCGCGGCCACCAGATCTTCAAACTTCTCCGTAGCGGCGTTGTAGCCGATGTTCGGGTTCTTTTCCGAGCGAATTCTCTCGACTATAACGGCACCTTCTTCGCCGGCGTTGATAACGATCTGGCGTAGTGGCTCTTCCAGGGCGCGCTTGACGATGTTGACGCCGATTTGCTCGTCTTCTTCGCCAATCACATCGCCGTTATCGTCAGTCTCGAAGAGTTTGAACTTCTCCAACGCCTTTGCAGCGCGGATCAGGACCACACCACCGCCCGGTACGATACCTTCTTCAACCGCCGCGCGGGTCGCGTTCATCGCGTCTTCGACACGGGCCTTCTTTTCTTTAAGTTCAGTTTCCGTGGCTGCTCCGACACGAATAATCGCGACGCCGCCGACCAGTTTCGCCAATCGCTCCTGTAGCTTCTCGCGGTCATAGTCGGATGAAGTATCTTCGATTTGGGCTTTCAGAGTCTTCACGCGACCTTGCAGGTCCTTGGTGTTGCCGCCGCCATCTATAATGGTGGTGTTGTCTTTGTCGAGCGTCACACGTCTTGCGCTCCCGAGGTCTTCGAGGGTGACGTTCTCGAGTTTGATCCCGAGGTCTTCGCTGATGACCTTGCCGCCCGTGAGGACCGCGATGTCATCGAGCATTGCCTTACGACGATCACCGAAGCCCGGCGCCTTCACCGCTGCGACATGGATCGTGCCACGGAGTTTGTTGACTACCAGAGTTGCCAATGCTTCGCCTTCAACGTCTTCGGCAATGATCAAAATCGGTTTGCCGAGCTTGGCGACCTGTTCGAGGATCGGAAGCAAGTCTCTCATCGACGAGATCTTTTTCTCGCTCAGGAGTATGACTGGATCCTCGAGCACTGCTTCCATGCTGTCGGGATCGGTAACGAAGTAAGGCGAAAGGTACCCGCGATCGAACTGCATTCCTTCGACCACCTCCAGGGATGTTTCCATCGTCTTGGAGTCTTCTACCGTGATGACGCCGTCCTTACCGACCTTCTGCATCGCCTCGGCGATCAACTCGCCGATTGTGTGATCGCCATTCGCCGAGATCGTTCCCACCTGCTCGATCATCGCGCCCGTGACGGGCTTCGATATTTTCTTAATCTCTTTGGTTGCGCGTTCTACTGCTTTATCGATGCCACGCTTCAAGGCCATCGGGTTGGCACCCGCTGCGACGGTTTTGACGCCTTCACGAAAGATTGCCTGCGCCAGCACGGTGGCGGTAGTCGTGCCGTCACCTGCGACGTCGCTGGTCCTCGACGCTACTTCGCGCACCATCTGCGCTCCCATGTTTTCCATTGGATCCTTCAGATCGATCTCTTTCGCCACTGTCACGCCGTCTTTTGTGATCGTGGGGCTGCCATACTGTTTATCTATTACGACGTTGCGGCCCTTGGGACCCAACGTGATTTTGACAGCGTCAGCCAGTTGATTAACACCACGCAAGATCGCCGCTCGCGATTCTTCACCATGAATTATTTGTTTTGCCATAAGCTTAATTTCTTCTCCTCATAAGATGTGTAGCGCAAACAATCGTTTGCGGTTGTCGGAATAAAGCAGTCGGTCTCAGCGTCGCCGCAAACTAACAGTTTGGGCTACGGCAGTCCTTACTTGTTCTTCTTGCCGCCGGCAGCCGCGCCCGCGCGCTTGACGATTCCCAGAAGCTCGTCCTCGCGCATGATCAGCAGTTCCTGGCCGTCAACCTTAATTTCCGAGCTGCTGTACTTGCCGAACAGAACGCGATCGCCGGGCTTCACGTCCAGTGGCTGGCGGGTCCCGTCTTCCTTATATTTGCCAAGGCCGGTGGCAATTACTTCGCCCTCCTGCGGCTTCTCTTTGGCTGAATCCGGAATGATGATCCCACCCCGAACCTGCTCGCCTTCCTCAATACGTTTCACGATCACGCGGTCGTGCAGTGGCTGGATATTCGTCGTCATGTTCTGTTTCAATCTCCTCTTTGGTTTCCTACCAGAGAACCGAGCACACGTAGATCTCACGCAGTTCTTGATCGCGTTGGAACTCAAGCCGATGAATCCTTCGCAGTGTCAGATTCAAATCGAGGGTAAGTACCCTGGCCTTTGGTAGTTGAGCTGTGGGTTTCAGACGATGCTGGAAGATGCCAGAAGAGCTGAGAATGGAGTTAGCTGGTCTCGGTTCGTACCCACTCTACTCTTAGTCCATCTATATGTCAAAGGAAGGATATAGTCCACAGTCACCATATAGCATATGTGAAACACCGCGAGGACCAATCGAGCTACGCCGATAGCGCTATTCAGCTAACTTCGATTGAGCTGCAGGAAAAGCTTTAGTAATTCACGGAGGTCGTGATTTTCAGAAGCGGGGGCCGCACGTTGTAAATCGCTCGCGTTTTGAGTAGCATCACGATCAAATGACTGCTATCAAAGACACCATGTCCGGGCAGGAGATTGTTGATCTCTGCCGTCGGCACACGCTCTTCGAATGGTCTGCGCAGGCCGCCGTCGATCCTATCCCAGTGGCCCGCGCAAAAGGCATTTATTTCTGGACGCCTGAAGACAAACGCTACATAGACTTCAACAGCCAGTTGATGTGCGTCAACATTGGCCATGGTGACGAGCGAGTAGTGCGCGCTATCCAGGAGCAAGCCGCTACTCTTCCGTATGCCAACCCGTTTATGGCTACCGATGTACGCGCGCGTTTGAGCGTCAAGCTCGCGGAGATCACTCCCGGCGATATCGACGCCTTCTTTTTCACGAACGGCGGCGCCGAGGCGAACGAGAATGCAATTCGGATCGCGCGAATGTTCAGCGGGCGCCACAAGATCGGAGCGCGCTATCGCTCGTATCACGGTGGAACCGCAGGCGCGCTGACGCTGACCGGAGATCCGCGCCGTTGGGCGGCAGAGCCTGGCATTCCGGGCGTCTTTCGCATACCCGACTTTTACCACGGTATCCAGCGAGGGACAGACACGACTGAAGAAGTCCTTGGTCGTACCGAAGAGGTCCTCGAACTCGAGGGTCCGAATACGGTGGCCGCGATAATCGTCGAGCCTGTAGTCGGAACCAATGGGATCCTGGTGCCCCCGGACGGATACATGCAGGGCCTGCGAAGCCTGTGCGACAAACACGGGATCCTATTGATCGCAGATGAAGTGATGGCCGGGTTCGGCCGCACCGGCGAATGGTTCTCGGTGAATCATTGGAACGTTGTGCCGGATCTGATCTCGATGGCCAAGGGACTGACGAGCGCGTACGTTCAGCTTGGGGCCGTTGGCATGCGCCGGCAGATAGCAGACCACTTTGAGAAGAACGTCTTCTACGGGGGCCTTACCTACAATAGCCATCCGCTCGCCTGTGCTGCGGCACTGGCAACTATCGCAGTCTATGAAGAGGATCGGTTGGTTGAGAACGCGCGAAACATGGGCGCCATGATGCGTGTCATGCTCGAGGACTTGCAGCGTCGTCATCCGTCCGTGGGCGCCACACGCAACATCGGCCTCTTCGGAATCGTCGAGTTGGTAAGAAATCCTTCAACCAAAGAGCCGATGGCGCCATTCAATGGCTCATCGCCAGAGATGCAGGCGCTTGGAAAGTTCTTTCGCCAGGAAGGGCTTTACACGCTGGTGCGATGGAACACCTTCTATACGAATCCGCCGCTTTGTATCACCGAAGCCGAGATGCGCGAGGCGTTCGCTATCATCGACAAGGGCCTCGAGATCACCGATCGCGCGGTTTCACAGTAAGCGACCCGTAACGCAGGCGACAAACTCGAGCAGAGCAAGCTAACCCCCATTCAAATCCTGAGCCCGCGGAGCGGACGATAGCATAAAGCCTGGCGCGTAAGCCCCAGGAACTCCAGCCCCAATTCCCACCGAGCCCGCTAGCGAGCGAATCCCTCCAACCGTTCGACCGATCCCGGCTATCCCTCACTAGCAGTCTCGAAGCTTACGCTGAACCAACTGGTGGCGATTCACATTCGGCCGCTGTGGTTACAGGTACCGCGTTCTGTGGTAGCCAACATTACGCCCGGCCCCTGCGCGTCATAGGATCAGCCCGTACAAAAACACGCATCGGCCTTCGAGATACTACGGAAGGGGATCCTATGACGACCGACACAACCAGCTTCAAGCCGCGATTCATCTGTTTCGCGCTGATCCTAATAGCGACGGCTTTCGCTCCCGCCGCAGCGCAAACGCAGGAGGACAAGACTCTCTCTCCCTATTTCGTTGTGAAGGGAGATCCCAACATCGATCAACTCCCGCTCAAGGATACGCGCGTTGAGATCGCTGTCTCCGGCGTGATCGCTGATGTGCGAGTGGTGCAAGTCTATCGCAATGAAGGCGCGCGGCCGATCAATGCGACTTACGTGTTTCCCGCATCAACGCGAGCAGCCGTTTACGCGATGCGGATGAAGATAGGTGATCAAGTCATCTCGGCGAAGATCAAAGAACGCGTCGCCGCAAAGAAAGAGTTCGACGCGGCGAAGCGAGAAGGGAAGAGCGCATCTTTACTCGAGCAAGACAGGCCCAACGTATTTTCGATGAACCTTGCCAATATCATGCCGCAGGACCAGATCGAAATAGAGCTTCGTTACACAGAGCTGTTGGTTCCCACGGATGGAATTTATGAGGTGGTCTATCCCACGGTTGTAGGACCTCGCTACGCTTCGCAGAAAGATCCCTCGGCTGGAAAGAAGGAAGATGGCTTTATCGAGACTCCTTATCCGCACGAGGGACAGAAGCCAACCAGCACGCTTCATATTTCAGCCACCATCTCGACAGGCGTCCCAATCCAGAATCTAAGTTGCATGTCGCACCTTATATTTCCGCAATGGACGAGCCCGACGGTCGCCCAGCTGACTCTGGACGATGCGAATCCGTTCCAGGGCAACCGCGATTTCGTCCTACGCTACAGTTTGGCGGGGAACCAAATCACCTCCGGGCTCATGCTGTATCAAGGCCAGGACGAAAACTTTTTCCTCTACATGGCCCAACCACCTCTGCGGGTGACAGCCGATGAGATACCGCCTCGAGAATTCATTTTTGTGGTAGACGTGTCGGGTTCAATGGAGGGGTTCCCGCTAAACACTGCCAAAAAGCTGGTGAAGGACCTGATCGGACAACTTCGACCCTCTGATTTGTTCAACGTCGTTCTGTTTGCCGGAGACTCGACGATGCTCTCGCCAAGCTCACTGCGGGCAAATCCGGAGAATATCTCGCAGGCGATTCATCTATTGGAGCAACAACGGGGAAGCGGAGGAACAGAGCTTCTGCCGGCAATCAAACAAGCGATGAGCCTCCCGCGCGATGCCAACTTCTCGCGTAGCCTTGTGCTGGTAACGGACGGCTACGTTACGGGAGAGCAGGGAGTCTTTGACTACATCCGTGAGAATCTCAGCCACAGCAATGTGTTTTCGTTCGGCATCGGCCAGGGTGTAAATCGCTATCTCATCGAGGGCGTGGCCAGGGCAGGAATGGGCGAGCCTTTTATCGTGACCGAAGAGTCCGAAGCTCCAGCCATCGCAGACAAGTTCCGGGAATACATTCAGACTCCAATCCTGACCGACATCGCCATGCAGTCCGTCGGATTTGAAACATACGATGTGCACCCGGTCCATCTTCCTGACCTGCTCGCCCAAAGGCCCGTCGTGCTTTTCGGAAAGTGGCGTGGACCCGTGGGCGGAACTTTTGAGCTGCGTGGAAGGACCGGTCGCGGTGAATTCGTCACCAGTCTAGATGTCGGAGCGGTTCGGCCGGACGAGAGCAATCGAGCGCTGCGTTATCTGTGGGCCCGCTCCAGGATCGCGGAACTGTCGGACTACGGCGCGGAAGAGATTTCTGCCGACAGGGTAAAGGACATCACTGCGCTTGGCTTGAAATACAACCTCTTAACCCGCTACACGTCGTTCATCGCCGTTCGCGAGGAGGTGAGGAACCCTTCGGATCCCGCCAGGGATGTAAAGCAGCCGTTGCCGCTTCCGCTAAGAGTGAGCGATCTCGCAGTCGGTGACGGCATGGAAGCTGGGAGCGAGCCGGAGCTCGTGTGGTTGGTATCAACGTGTTTCGTGCTGTTCTTTATTATATTCATCCGCTCGCGGCGGCGAAGGTTTGTGAGTATCAACTTCGTGAAGCGGTTGTGAGAGAGGGCAGCGAAAAACCCGGCTCTGTCGCGGCCCTGGGCGGCGGCGAAGCGCAATGCTCGTTCGTAACGATTAAAAGGGCCGCAGGTGAATAGATTGACCAGGTTCATCTCAAAACGTACCGCGCAGATTATCGTGGTTATGGCCTGCGCGGTCGCAGTCAAGTTCTATTACTCCACAGCCAGCGTTAACCAGCTACGCTGGATCCTGGCCCCCACAACTTTCCTGGTTGAGCTGGTCAGCGGTTCGCGGTTTCAATTCGAATCCTACGCGGGCTACGTCAATAGCGATCACAGTTTCATAATTACGGCGTCATGTGCCGGGGTCAATTTCCTCATCACGGCATTCCTGATGCTTACGATGCGGAAATTGTGGTGGGCCCGGTCGCAGACTCCATCACGCAGCCTGCAGTGGAGA
>JAVHWA010000056.1:0-5189 GCA_032160165.1 Acidobacteriota bacterium | reverse complement strand
GGCGGTTTCCGCTGCTGTCGGCAGCGAGATAGGTCTCTTTGGACATCGAGACCAGATTCGAGATGTAAAGGCGTCGCTCAAATTTGTCGCGGCCGTCTTTCTTCCAAACGGACGACGTGTCAAAGGTACAAACCATGTAGACAGTCTGCGCTCTTGCGCTCTTCGCACTGGCGGTGAGGATCAGAACCGCAAGGACTATTAGAGAAATTTTTCAGGGTTGAGTTGCGTTTTCTCATAATGGTTCCTCCATCCTTTTACGCCGATTACGCCGAAGGCGTTCGCGAATTCTAGCCCGGGGCAACGCCCTGGGGAAATGAGATACCAACGAGTCGAAAACAACACTGAAGGTGTTGTCGTTTTCCGAATCACCATGTGCCCCTCGCGCAAACCTGTTGGTAACCCCTTCAGGGTTACCGACAGTCCGTTGAGACCTCTCCAAACCCAGGGCGTTGCCCTGGGCTCGAATTTGCGAACGCCGTCGGCGTTAGCCCTTCCACTTTTTGCCGTTCGACGACGGGGATAGTTTTGCCTTGCATCATCATCGCGAGTTATTGCCCTGAGCCGAACCTTCGTTGATTCCCCTCTCCGCTGATGCTGCCACCCGACTTTCGCGCCACGTTTTCCGCTTCGGTGAAGACCCGCAGGAGGTTTTCTCCCAGGACCTTCTGAACATCTTTCTCACTATAGCCACGTCGCAGAAGTTCATAGGTGATGTTCGGCAGCTTTGAAATGTCTTCCATCCCAACCGGCAGGCTGGGCACACCGTCGAAGTCCGACCCGATGCCAACATGATCGATGCCGGCGACCTTGGCCACATGATCGAAATGATCGATCAGTACCGAGAGCGGCGTCGCCGGCAGCGGGTCCGCGTCAAAGAGTTTCTTTCTTTCATCCGCCAGGCGCTTTGGATCGTCCTTGAAGCGCTCGGCCAACGCGTCCAACTGCGACTTGAGACGCGCATCGCGGGCCCGGTCCGCATCGTAATATTTCTGATCGATGAACGCGGGATAGAAATTGACCATCACGACTCCGCCGTTCTTTGCGATCCGCTTAAGAAGATCGTCGGGGATGTTGCGCGGGTGGTTCGACAAAGCGCGAGCGGAAGAATGCGAGGCGATGATCGGGGCCGTTGAAATATCGAGCACGTCCGACATCGTCTTGTCTGAGACGTGCGAGACGTCAACCAGCATGCCCAGGCGATTCATCTCGCGCACAACGTCTTTGCCAAAATCAGTAAGCCCGTTGTGTTTTGGCTCGTCGCGCGAAGAGTCTGCCCAGTCGTTCGTGTTGTTGTGCGTCAGAGTCATATAGCGAACGCCCAGACGATGAAAGTCGCGCAGCGCCATCAGCGAGTTCTCGATCGCGTGGCCGCCTTCGATCCCCATTAACGCCGCCAGCTTCCCTTCCTTCTTCGCGCGTCGAATGTCAGCGGCCGAAGTCGCCATCATTATGTCTTTGGGATAACGCTCGGCGGCGCGATAGACGAGGTCGATCTGATCCAGGGCGCGTCGCGCCGAGCCGCCTTCCTTCGCGAACTTCTTGTCGACATAGACCGAGAAGAACTCAGCCGTCAGCCCGCCTTGCTTCATACGCGCAAGGTCAGTGTGGTACTTGCCGACTGAGGATGTGCCCAAATCGTAGCCGTCGTCCATCATCATGGTGGTGATGTCGTTATGCGTGTCGATGACGATTGATTTGCGATGGAGCTTGAGCGCCCTCTGCCACAGACGTTCGTCGCGTTGAGACGCTGAGGCCTGCTGGCTTGTGCCGCCAGGCGCCGTCGGTGTTTGGGAGTAGGCCTCTGCGGAAGAAATCAGAAGAAGAAGACCGAGGGCGATGGAGAAGTACGAGACTCTCCGTTTGTTAATCATATGAATTTCACTTTCCGAGGAGACACGTTGATGGGAGCGAGCAGACTCTAACTTAGTTCGCGGATGCACGACAAGGCCTACATGGCCGACACGATTATGATCGCGCCGGTAGCCTGGGGGTCAGAACCAGCTGCGTAAGCGGCTGGAACAAAGTGCGAAGTTGATCGCGTCAGCGGGAGATTCATTGGTCCCCGATTCGTCCCGCCCGCTGACGCAGGCGGTTCTGACCCGAGCGGCGACGCACACGCTACTGACACGATACGTTTAAGCGCGGAGACGCAGCTGTGTCAACTTTCCCTTAGACCTCTCAGGTCAGGAAGGGGGCGAAGCGCAGCAAGCCCCCGCTAGCAATAGTTTGTCGCTTTGCCCTCTTCCCAATCTGAGAGGTGTTCAGAGTCACCTCGTAACCTCCACCGCTGTCATCTGTGGATGTCCACATTGACCGCGCGGGACGCCGAGGGTAAGAGTCTTAGCGTAGCCGAAGTCGGAGGCAAACGGTCGGAAGATGAGAGCGGAATGAATGGTCCACGAACTCACACGAAACGGCACGAAGCGAGCGCTTCTTCGTGCGGCTTCGTGTGACTTCGTGGATCGTGGTCCGAACCTATTCCGGAGAGAAGATCATGGCGATGTGGGGCACCAGAATCCTGTCAGCATTCCTGGCATTCACGCTCGGCGTATATTCGACGGGCATCGTTAGATATGTTGTCGCGGCCGCCGATAAGGTGGGGACCGTCTATGCTGCCGGGAAATCTCAAATGCTACCTCTTCTGAAATTGAACGTAGAGGGCCATCAATCATCGGACGACGCGGCCGATGTCATGCAGCCACATCCAGTCTCACTCTCGCCATATGAGATCAAACGGATTCTTGAGAACGATGAATTATCGCCTTGCCAGCGTGGTGAGTATTCGGGTTTCGTTGACTTCGGACCTATTTGGGAAAAGCTGCAGCTGAAAATTAGCGATACCATTGACCCTTTCCCAGAAAGATGTAGCTCTCCGGCCACAGCAAACATCTACTCGCTTGAACTCGATGGTAATTCGGGTAAGGAGACTCTATTAAGACTGGACTTTGGCGAGCCCTATGCCAGCCTCTATCTAGTTTTCAAATATCGCAACAGACAACAAAATAGAGGATGGAATATTCTTGGCTCTCTTGCCTATTACTATGGAGCGCCGTTTATTCCTCCATCTCATCGAGTTGTATCCGAGGGAAGACACCGATGGTTGGCTGTCGAATACCAAACCGGACACGGCTCGGCTTTCGGTAGCGGTGCTGAAGATTGGTATGAAGTCGGCGAAAGTAGCGTAATTCGAGTTTTGACGTATCCAACTGGTGTGTATTGGGGAATGTCAGACCCTACAATCGGCAGTGATACGAAAGTTTTGAAAATTGAAGACCGGAATGGCGTTGTCACCGCTTTTCTTCAATCGTGGACATCCTACGGATACTATGAAAGTTTTGACGATAAATTTGTTCGTCTGTGGACAAATCAGCGAAAAGCAACATACATAAAAGGGCCGGGGATGCAAGAATTCATCTTTGACTCGCTCTACTCCGAAATGGCGGAAGAGGAATTCGATTCGCCCAATGACCAAGACCCGATTAGCAATAAGAACTTCTTGAAGTACAATTACCGAGAACTGGCAAAGATCGCCACCAAAGGGAACAGAAAACAAAAAGATTGGCTGCGGGACTTCCTTGCTCACCGCGACGATAGCCTAGAGCGGCAATCGTTGCAGAGCGCTTTGAAAGGTTCGCGGCCATGAGTTCAAATATGTCCATCCTAATCGCCGAAGACAACGTGGCCCAGCGCCATTATCTGAAGGAGATACTCGAGCGCGAGTTCGCTGCGCACGCACCTGTGATCGAGGCCGAAGACGGCGAAGAGACGATCGCGCTCGCTCTTAAACATAAACCCGGCCTGTGTGTGCTCGACATACAAATGCCGAAGCTCTCGGGCGTCAAAGCGGCGCGAGCGATCTGGAAGGACTTTCCCGCCGCACGGATAATTTTCTGGACCCAGTTTCCCGATGAAATCTATATCAGCGAGATTCGCAAGATCATAAAGTCCGTTCAGCCTCCGCCCGCCTACGGCTTCATACACAAGAACAATCCCGAATCGCGCTTTCTTCGTTTCGTCGCGGCCGTGCTCGAAGACGGTGCTGACATGATCGACCCGGCGTTCAAAGACTCTTTCAAGCGACCACTGTTGACGGAGTTTGAAGCTGAAGCGCTCTACTATCTCGCGCTGGGATTATCGAACTGGGCGATTGCGCGAAAGTGCAGTCTCTCTCTGCGCGGTGTCGAGAGTCGGCTGGCAACGCTCTATGAAAAGCTCTTCCTCTCGTTACCCGAGGGCACATCGCACGAGGCGTACGAGAAACTCGCCTATAACGTTCGCACGCGCGCATTCTTCGAAGCTTTGCGTCGCGGGCTTCTCAACTCCGATGAATTGGAAACCGCCGCGCATGATCTGGAAGGCTGGATCGAGCGTGACCGCAAACGTTACATCGAAGAGCAGAAAAAGCAGTGAGCAGTGGGCAGTGAGCCGCGTTAGCGGCGAAAGATCTGTAGCCCATGGCGTCTGCCATGGGAAAAGTGGGGCGAAAGCGAACGAGCCCCAGCGGGGCGAAACATTTTCGATGATTTCGTTCCGTCCGCCTGGGGCTGCTGTCTTTGGTTGCTATCATTACTCCCGAGTGTCGGATGGGTTTATGATCCGAATTGTATCAGCAGCGCTTCTCGTTCTTGTTGCGATTTGCCCTATGTTCGCTCAAAGATCGAAGACTGCGCATGTCTTAACCGATGAGCAATGGCAAGTTTTGTTGTCTGCTTTAGAGATCGAAGATTGGAGCGCGGCGGCCGAGTACTCTCTGAAGTACATGAAACAGTTGAAAGACGAGGATACAGAGGGAGCGCTACCTCGGCTTCGTTATGACTATATCTTTGCCTGCGCAGGAAAAGCAGCTGCGGGTAAGCTGACCTATGGGGAGCTTGAAACCGCATTGAAGGGTTTTGTCGGTAAAGCAGTCGAAGCGCCAAGCCGACAGATGATTGCGAATTGCACGGGCGGTAATGAGAGCATGAACGCCATCTGCTTCAACAGCAAAGACCATGATTTGACTGTCGCAGCGACGAACATTCGGGGCACGACCATTTTTGCTTTTGAATATATTCGGCTCCAAGACAAGTTTGACTTTGCGCGGCATCAGGGTCAATGGGCTATTATGGATGGGACGATCAAATCAATCGAGATTAACCCCAATGTACTACGGATTTGGGTGATGAGATTATTTCTCGAAAGCGCACACG
>JAVHWA010000031.1:0-132231 GCA_032160165.1 Acidobacteriota bacterium | reverse complement strand
AGGAGGGGCTCGTCTCGCCGGTTGTCGATCCTGTCGTGCGGTCCACCTCCGGTTACGATTTGATTGACGATGACGCAGTCTCAGCACTGGTTGCTGAATTGCTTCCACGCGCTCGGGTCGTTACTCCCAATATTCCAGAAGCCGAGCGCATAACAGGGTTGACGATTAAGGATGAAGAAGGAATGCGTAAGGCTGCGCTAGCTATCCGGCAGCTGGGCGCGCGTGCAGTGGTAATCAAGGGCGGGCATTTGAATACGAACAGTCAGAATTCGGCGACGGATTTAGAGGACGGGCCCATGGCCATCGACCTGCTGGACGACAATGGGAGAGTGATCGTGGTTCGAGGAGAATGGATCGAAAATGCCACCACACACGGAACCGGCTGTATGTTTTCTGCGGCGATCGCGGCCTGTCTCGGGCACGCTATGGGCCTGGAAGAATCAGTACGAAACGCCAAGAGCTATGTAGCGGGTCAGATTCGCGCCCAGCTGGGCACGAAACGCTGATCGTCCTTTGCTGAGCGACAATCAGCGTTTCAGGTGCCCGATTAAGATGGACCCGATTCCCAACTTATCACTCTTCGATCGAAACTTTCTCCATCGTGACGGCCGAGGTCGGCTTGTCATTGCGGTCGGTCGGGCTTGTAGCGATCTGGTTCACCACGTCCTGCCCTTCGATCACCTTGCCGAACTTGGTGTAGTTGGGAGGCAACGGGTAATCGACGTGCATGATGAAGAATTGAGAGCCGTTCGTGTTAGGACCGGCATTGGCCATAGCCACCGTTCCTGCTTCGTAAGGTCCCTGGTATAGGGCCGAGGACGGATTGATCTCGTCCGCGAATTTTCCGCCCCAGGCTGATTCGCCGCCTCTGCCGCTGCCCTGCGGGTCGCCCCCCTGAATCATGAATCCCTTTATCACGCGATGAAAGATAATGCCGTCGTAATAACCGCGTTCAGCCAGCAAGCGAAAGTTTTCCGTCGTCTTAGGTGCCTCGTCTTCCAAAAGCTCGACGCGGATGGTGCCAATGTTCGTCTTAATAACAGCAATGCGATTTGCCATAGATGCTCCTTGAGGAGGACTCAGAATCAGGAGTCCGAACTCAGAACGAAATGCTTATCTTCTGAGTCCTGACTGCTGAGATCCGACTCCTGGGAAAGAATAAATTGCTCGATTGCGAGGGCCACTCCGTCTTCGTCGTTGGTTGCTTTCAATTGATGGACACCCGGGTCATGCAGGAGTTCCCTTAAAGCCGCTTGTGCATTCCCCATCAAAACGCTCGTGCCCGCAAATTGAAGCATCTCCAAATCATTGAAATTGTCGCCGACTGCCATCACCTCAGCCCTTGACACTCCCTCTTCTTTGGCCGAAGCCGCGACGCCAGCTCCTTTTGAAACCTTCGGATGCAGAACGTCGAGCAGCGCGAAATCCATTTTGGGATAGACGGTGCTCAGCGCTTTCACGCGCTCTCCAAGTTCGCCTTCGACCGACGCTTTGAGCGCCGTGATGCGTTCGACGTTGCCCGAAAAAGTCACGTGTATGGGAGCGTGGTCGAGGTAGTCTGATAAGTCCGGGACTTGCCTCACCGATTCTTCAGCCTCGTCCCCGTGTATTCGTCGCGACCACGCAATGTATCTCGCGACCGCCACATTATCGTCACTCACATGATCATAGACCAGCAGACCGGCGCCATGCGGATCGTCGCTCACCAGAGCGTCAGCGGTGTTCGCGCGCCCGATGCGTAACACCTCGTGCGCCGCATCAAGCGGCAACAGGGAAAGCGACACTGTTTCCAGGGTGCGCGCATGCTTTGTAAGAGCGCCGTTGTGTGAGATCACCGGAACGTCTAGCCCCAGCTCGAGAGCGAGCGGTCGCGCATCGCGAAAGCGGCGACCCGTCACCAGCGCTACGCGGACTCCCGCCGAGCGAGCCGCGCCAATCGCTTCTAAATTCCTTACCGACAGTTCACCCCGCGAATTGAGCAGAGTTCCATCGAGGTCTAGTGCCAGCAACCGTATTGACATATGAACTGTGAGTCAAGAAAGAGTAAACGAACACCGGAGAAAAGGCAAAAGGCGCGACGTAGTGGGAGGTGGGTGGTGAGGAGTGAACAGCAACGAGAGGGCGGAAGGACGTGTTCGTACGGACGCTTCCATAAAACCTTGGACATGGACATTGGACATTGGACTTTGGGCAGCCGGTCCGGTGCAACATCAACGCTCCATGTGACGTAAAAGCAGCGCGAATTCGATGTATTATGGGGCGTCGGCGTCATGGGGCTAGCGTTCGCGGCAGAACGCTCAACCGCGCGATCGCTGTCTCGCCAGCTTCCCGCTTTTAGGCGGGATCTTATGACTAACACGCCCGATTCATGCACGAAAGGACCTTCAAAGAGGGATGAACGTTTCACATCTGGAATGCGGTGCATGCGGCCTTAGACACGAGGCACAACGCTTGCACAACCTTTGTACGAAATGCGGCAAGCCTCTGCTCGTTCGCTACGACCTGACGCGGGCCGCAGTTCGTTTGACAAAAGAATCTCTGATAGGACGCAGCGCGGACCTTTGGCGTTATCGCGAGGTCCTGCCAGTCGAGCGGGACGAGAACATCGTTTCGCTGGGCGAGGGCTGGACGCCACTTCTCTCGACACCAAGACTCGCGGCCAAGCTCGGTCTGCAACAACTCTTTATCAAGGACGAGTCGCAGGAGCCCACGCAAAGCTTCAAGGCACGCGGAATGGCAACGGCCGTTTCGATGGCAAAGGAACTGGGCGCGCGAAAGCTGGCTGTTCCATCCGCCGGCAACGCGGCCGGCGCGCTGGCGGCTTATTGCGCCAGGGCCGGACTCGAGGCACACATCTTCATGCCGCGAGACACGCCGCGGGCAAACATCGTCGAGTGTCAACAGACCGGCGCATACGTGACACTGATCGATGGGCTGATAACTGATTGCGGAGCGGAGGTCGCTCGACGGAAAGATGACGAAGGCTGGTTTGATGTATCAACGCTAAAAGAGCCCTATCGCATCGAGGGCAAGAAGACGCTGGGCTATGAGCTGGCAGAGCAATTGGGTTGGGAATTGCCGGAGGTAATTATATATCCAACCGGCGGCGGGACTGGGTTGATCGGGATGTGGAAGGCTTTTGACGAAATGGAAGCGATGGGTTTGATCGATGGTCGTCGACCGCGGATGGTCACTGTCCAGGCCGCCGGGTGCGCTCCGATCGTGCGCGCCTTCGAAGAAGGGAAACGGTTCGCTGATGAATTTCCCAACGCTTCTACGACGGCCTCGGGCCTGCGCGTTCCGCGCGCGATCGGCGACTTTTTGATTCTCGACGCAATCAGGGCTTCAAAAGGCACGGCCATAAGTGTAACCGACGGCGAATTGATTGCTGCCACAAGAGAGATTGGAGCTCTGGAAGGATTGTTCTGCGCGCCCGAAGGGGCCGCGTGTCTGCCGGCGTTGCGCAAACTAATCGCGGACGGACAGGTCGAAGAGAGCGAGCGAGTCGTACTTTTCAACACTGGTGCGGGCGTAAAATATCTTGAGAGTTTTGGGGGCTAACGATGGAGCGTAGGTGCGGCATGCGGGTCCAGACATTTTGCAGATTCGCCACGTCATTGGTGCTGGTTCTGATCTTGTCCGGGCTAAGTGCGGGACAACAGGCCCAACCGCAAGCTCAAATGGGCGAAAGCGATCGCGCGCGATTCGTGGAGTTGCGAGCTGCGGGTTTCAACGCGCTCTACAACCTGGATTATGAGGCGGCCCGCGCAAAGTTCAAAGAGATAGTACGCCTCTATCCGGACCATCCTGCGGGCTCCCAATTTCTGGCTGCGACGTTATGGGCACAGACTTTGAACGAGTCCAGACGGTTGCAATCGTCGCTCTACAACACCGAATCGTTCTATGCACAAAAGGAAGACAAGCCCGATCCGCAAATGGTCGAGCAGTTTCGCGCGCTGATGCGTACGGCGGCGCAGTTGGCCAAGGCCCGCCTCCGACGCGATCCAAAAGACATAGAAGCTCTTTATTTTCTCGGCGCAACGGAGGGACTCAAGGCCGCCTTCGCGACTGCAGTGCAGCGCAGTTTTATGTCCGCTCTGGGTGATGGCTCGAGCAGTGTGGATCGCCATCGCGATGTCATTAAGCTCGATCCCGGTTTCCATGATGCTGAACTGACTATTGGACTCTATGACTATGTCGTCGGCAGCCTTCCGGCTCCGGTCAAGCTACTCGCCAGCATCATCGGCACCCGCGGCTCAAAGAAACGTGGATTGCTGACGCTACAACGCGTAGCCACTGAGGGCACGTTTGCGCGCGACGACGCGAAGGCGCTACTCATTGTCTTGCTCAAGCGGGAAAAGCGATATCAGGAAGCACTCACCATTTCGCGCGAGCTGGCGAGCAAGTATCCGCGCAATTACCTGTTCATGCTTGAAACCGCTGATGCACTTGTTTCAATCGCCGGCACCGAGCGCCAAGCGGGCCGCGCGGCAGAAGCAACCAATGCCGAACGCGAAGCGCTGGTGGTCTTTGATTCGCTCCTGCGGGACCGCGCGCTTCGAGATACCGCATCGCGCTCGCTGGACCTGATCCATTTCCGTTATGGCGAAGCGCTGCTCGAAGCCAATCAAACCGATACTGCGGCGCAGGAGTTTCTGGCGGCAGCGAATTTTAACGGAGCAGAAGCCGGGCTCGCCACAATGGCCCATCTGAATGCTGCCCGCGCATACGATCTGGCGGGGAAGCGGAACGATGCGCTGGCCCACTACCGGATTGTGCTGACCAGACCTGACGTTCTGGACGCGCACGACGAGGCGAAACAGGGTCTAAAAGAACCTTACAAGCCGAAGACCAACGGAAAGAGCGTTTCATAATGAAGAACAATGGGAGCAATGGAATCGAACGCGCGGGAGTCACGCGGCCCCGGCGGTTGCTGTTGTGCCTCGACGGTGTGCCTTACGAGATTCTCAGCGCGGCGAAAGAGAAGGGACTGTTCAATATCTTTTCCACCCCGTCGCGGCTGCTTTCACCGTTTCCCACCATGACGAACGTCGCGCTCTCACGGATGCTGGGAGCGTCGGCGCCACTCGGGTACGAAAGCCTTTACTTCGACAAGACTGCGAAAGAGTTGCGCGGTGGGATGCGTAAGTACGTCGGGTGGAGGACGCCCGACAAGGCGCCATCGTCGTATATGGACGAGCTGGATTACCAGGAGCCGCTGCCGTTCGAGTTCCTGGTCTACTTCGCTCCTGAAACTATCTGGCGCGCGGACATGAAGCGCTTCCATGAGAGGTTCCGCCGCGCTCCGCAGACGCGCGACTTCTTTGCGTTCCTTAAGGGCACAGACGGGTTGATGCATATACGCGGGCCGCGGCGCTTAACGGTGGCACTTCAATCGCTGGACAAGATCTTGAAGGGCATTCATGACTACTGCGGCAACGAAACCGAGATCGTGCTGTTTTCAGATCACGGAATGAATCTTGAGGAGAACCAGCGAGTCAACCTCCAGACGCACCTTCGCAAGTGCGGCTACGCTGTGAGTGATCAGTTGCGTGGCAGCGACCGGAGGCAGGTCGCTGTCCCGGCGTTTGGCCTGTGCAGTTACGCCGCGCTCTATTGCGTGGACGCCGAAGCGAGCGCGTCGGTCGCCGATGCGCTGGTCGATCTTGAAGGAATCGACTTTTCCGTTCATCGTGACGGCGACCCGGCTATCATGGTGAAGGGCAGACGCGGGACCGCGCGGGTATACATGCAGGAGAACGAAGCAGGCAGGTCATACCGCTACCAGCAAGTGAGCGGCGACCCGCTGGAACTGGCAGAGTGTGCCGGTGATTTGAAGAACGCAGGACTCCTCGACCTCAGCGGCTACGCTTCGGACAAAGCATGGTACGAGCGCACGTCTACCCATATCTATCCTGACGCGCTGGCGAACCTTTACAAGTCTCTTCACACGCCCCGTGTAGGTCACACCGCAGACGTGCTCGTCAGTTTGCGAGATGGTTACTATTATGGCGACTCATTCTTCAGTCGACTTGCGCGGCTGGCTGCAACCCACGGAAACGCGTTGCGCGCGAGTTCGACCGCGTTCATGATGAGCACCCATCGCGCGCTGCCGGAGTTTGTAAGGGCGGACGAGGCTCAGCCTTATCTGAAGGGATAAAAACGGCGTGTCCGACAAGCTTTTAGTTTCTCGAAGCCAGACGACAAGTTTAAGCTTGTGCGACTTTTGGTAGGTGAGGTGATGAAGAAACTCGAATTTAGTATCGCCACAAGACTCTGGCTTATCGCACTACTGTTGACTTCTTTCTCGGGTTTCGCAATCGGACAGGGCGGAACCGACGCGTGTCATGTGTATCTGGTAGATGTGAAGGGCGCCGAGAAGGCTTACCAATCTCTGAGTCCCAACGCCACGGCGGCAGACCAGGCCAAGGCGCTCTCGTCGGTCATGAAAATCCTCGGAGAGTTTCCAGCAAAGGTGGGCGAGGAAGAGCTGACCACAAAGAGCTATCCCTTCCCGGACAGCAAGTTGGTTATTACCGCCAGTGTCTTTTACACAGACGAATCAATGCCCGCGGATTCCATCACGCTTGCGATTGCGGTTGCGGACAAGGCGTTGAAGGATGCGCTGCAGGCGTCGAACAACGCTGTCGCTGAAGTGAATTACTCCGATAGCACCAAGATTGTGAGAGTGAGAAAGTACCTTGAGGTGAACGGCCGCACTTATCTGATAGGCCTCCAATGCAATAACAAACCCGGCTCTAAATGAAAGCGCAATGGTATGGCGCATAGATGTCGCTTTGAAGGGACCTCTCAAGTTGGACACCTCTCAGGTTGGGAAGGGGGCAAGGCGCTTTTCAGCCGCGCCCCCGCGTGGATACTTAATTTGTAATACTCAATGCCAGAGGTGATGAGCCTGTAGCGGGGGCGCGGCTGAAAAGCGCCTTGCCCCCTTCCTGACCTTGAGGTGAATAAGCTACTTCGTGAAGCCGGGGAGTGACCAGTGTCGTCAGTTTGCGGCCGCACGCTGCGCTTGTCCTCTATCTGATCTGAGAGCTTGATGAGAGGCGTCTTGCCGCTTGACTCCCCACCACTGCCACCCGTACAAACTTCTACATGATTGCCGACGCCGCGCCTGAACCGTCCCAACATCCCACCGTTGAAACCCGTAACCTTGTCAGGCGGTTTGGCGCTTTCACCGCAGTCGATAACATAAACCTGCGCGTAAATCGCGGACGCTTCTTCGGTTTTCTGGGACCAAACGGGGCAGGCAAATCAACCACTATCAAAATGCTGACCGGGCTGCTTTCCCCAACGTCGGGTGAGATTCGCGTTCTCGGTCGCGACATACAAACCGACCCGATCGAGGTCAAGCGTAGGATAGGTGTCGTCCCGGAAGATTTGAATCTATTCGAGCGCTTGACCGGCGCAGAGATGCTGATCTTCACGGGCAGGATGTATGGACTGCAGAAGGCAGAAATCGCGGAACGCGCCGAGGAACTTCTCGCACTGATGGAGCTCGACGATCAACCTCGAAAGCTGGTGGTCGAGTATTCGCACGGTATGAAGAAAAAACTCTCGTTGGCTTGCGCTCTGATTCATCGACCCGAAATTCTATTCCTGGATGAGCCATTTGAGGGCATCGACGCCATAGCATCTCGCACTCTTAAGAACCTGCTCTCGCGACTGACGGCCCGTGGCCTGACGGTCTTTCTCACTTCGCATGTACTCGAGATCGTCGAACGGCTGTGCACGGACATCGCCATTATTTCGCAGGGCAAGTTGGTGGCTTCGGGCTCGCTGGACGATCTGCGGCGCGGGATCGAGGTTGAAGGAGACGGCCAGGCTGCTCGGGGGCCTATGTCGCTGGAAGATTACTTCATCCACGTTGTCGGCGGGGTGCAACGCGAGACCGACGATGTGCTGCAGTGGCTTTCGTGAGGTCGAACTCTAAGCGGTGGCTCCACGCACGCGCGTGGTCTCGTTCTCAAAAATGAACGCCAGCGACTTGTAGATGAGCTTGGCGCAAAGAAATGCCGAGGCGTCCTGCCCTTCGACGAAGGAGTATTCAGTAAGGTCCATTCCTACCACGCGTCGCTTCCGCGCAAGCGTCCGGATCAATCCGATGGTTTCGTACCAGCCCAGGCCTCCCGGCTCCGGCGTACCGGTCTGAGCAACCAGCGAAGGATCCAATCCATCTATATCGATCGTCAGATATACATTCTCCGTCAATCCATCAACCGCATCATCCCACCAGTCGCTACGGCCGACGATGTCCTTCGCCCAGAATATTCGAGTCGGCAGCTCATCTATCGCTCGCGCCTCTTCGGCAGAAATCGATCGAATGCCGCATTGCACCGAAGGCAATCGCAGGTCGCGCACCACTCGGGCCATGATCGACGCATGCGAATGAGGAGTGCCGTCGTAGGTATCGCGCAAATCGGCGTGAGCATCTATCTGGAGCACCGAGAGATCATCGTAGCGTTCCGAGTGAGCGCGGATCACCGGGCCGCTTACCGAATGCTCGCCGCCGATCATGGCAACGAACTTTCCCGACGAGACCAGTTCGCGCGCGCGTTCAAGCAGCGAATCCATCATTCGCGCGGGAGGTTCGATGGAGGACGACTCCTCCAGGGTGTGGATTCCAAGCTTGTAAACCTCCGCGTCCGTCTCCTCATCGTAGAGCTCCATATTTCGAGAAGCGTTGATGATAGCTTCCGCCCCCCGTCCGGTTCCTGCCCCGTAGGAAACGGTGCCTTCATACGCGATTGGCCAGACGAGGACACGAGCGCGCTCGAAGCCGGAAAACTCCTCTTCGGCAATGCCTCCGAAATTGTGTGGAAGGTGAGCTGATTCGGTCATGAGAGTGATAGGTGATGGGTGATAGGTGACAGGAGAGAAGCGCCTTCTTATCACCTATCACTCATCACCCATCTCTAGCTCTACGGAACCTCAACCATCAAATCGCGTCCCGCGAAAGTGAAGCTTGGGCGTTTGCGCCCCTTCATGTACTTGGCCGCAGTTTGCGAGAGCGCCGTCACCAGAATCGGCAAAGCGATGGTCGCGTCGCAATTTACGTAAGCGGTGTGAGCGCCACGGGCGAGTTTTCCAAAAATGATTGAGTCATCTCCGATGGCGCCAGTGGAGTGGGACCGTCCGCCGGGATGGGGCGCATCGGTGGCAACCGTGATCGCGTACTTATGACCCCGAGCAGGGACCTTAACGATATTGGTGGAAACCTCGGTCTGCTGGATAAAGCTCTTGCTCGTTCCTCCGCCCAGATTGATAACGCCTGAGACGCGCGCGCGGGCGGCGATCTGAGTCATGTCGAGCACGTCCTGGATTAGATCAAACTGAAAGCCATTCTTCTTCTCGAAGCGCGAAGCAGCAATGCCGATACTGATTGAACTATCGGCGACGGACGGGCAGAGAATCGGGACACGCGATTTGTATGCGGACGTCAAAACTCCATCTTCAGTCGCAATCTCGGCCAGCTCGCGTCCGAGCAGATGGAGAAACTCGCGCGTCGAATAAGGCCTGGTCGGGTCCAGTGAATTGCTGAATCCGCCGACCCACTCCTCCGCCTCTCGATATTCTTCATCGCTGGCAAGCACGTCCCACATGCGATTGATTTGCGAGGCCTCGAGTTCGGCATCCGTCATATTGGGATGGGCCTGGAAGTGATGCCGACCAAGCGTCTCGTGAAGGTCGTGGAAGATGATCGAGCCGGAAACCACCAGCACGTCCACGAAGCGGTTCTTGATAATGTAGGCCAGCAGGCGTCGCATACCAGCCGGAATCAAAGGGCCTGATGCGGCGACATAGATCGTCGTGTTGTCGCCGAGCATATCGAGCCAGATGCGGTGCGCTTCCGCCAATTGCCGTCCGCCAAAGCCCGTCCCTTCCATTTTTTCCAGGAGTCCGGCCACCGAGCGGTCGCGATCAACCTGGACCGGTCGTGTAGGTACGGTCAGGTATTTTGACGGTTTCGGTCTTCGCTGAGTCACCATAAATGTTTCCTTCGTAAATCGTGAATCGTGAATTGCAAATCGTGATTAGCGTTCGGCTCGTCGCGATTTACAATTTACGATTTACGTTCATTAGTTTTTTACGCGCCTTCTATTAACTTTCCCGTTAATCGCCAGATACGTATAGGCGTCAAAGCGCGATTCGTAAAATTCAATAAGTTCCGCCGCTTCCGCTTCGGTTAACTCTTCGCGCTTGACGCGCTGCATAACCAGGCGGCGAAAGCCATCGTGCAATAAGCTGCGTTCGTAGCGCGCGCGCTCGACCGCCTGCCCGATGGATGTTCCGCGGATTACCTTCTTGATCAGATAGCCGTCTTCATCGATGTGGATGTGTGCCTCGTTAGGCGCACCGAAGAGGTTATGACTATTCCCCATCACTTCCTGGTAGGCACCGACCAGCAGGAAGGCGAGATAGTAGGGCTCGTCTTTTATCAGGGCATGAAGCTCCAGCACATGCTTGACGTCGTGCAGGTCAACGAATTTGTCGACGATGCCATCGGAATCGCAGGTGATGTCGCAGAGAGTCGCGTATTCAGTTGGGGTCCGGTTTAGCCCGTGAATTGGGACAATCGGAAATAATTGATCCAGCGCCCAATGATCGGGCACCGAGCGAAAGACTGAAAAATTTGTCAGGTACTTCGCGCATAGAAGGCGTCGAAGGTCGTCAAACTCTTCGGATACGTATTTCTTCTGCTGTGCATACTTATCTGCTGTCTCGCATACATCCCAGAACAAGACCTCGCCTTTGGCGCGATCTTCCAATGAGATCAGGCCGAGGTTGAACATCGTGAACAGCTCCTCGCGATGTTCCAGCGCATCGTGGTAGTACTCGCGATAGTTCTTTACTGAGATCGTTTCGCGCAGATCACCAAGCTCGACCACCACCTGTGGATCGTCTTCGTCAATTTCGATCGGAGTGATGTCTTCAACGATGGTCTCGATTTCGTCAACCACATTGGTAATCAGGACGGCGTGATAAGCGGCGAGGAAGCGACCGGACTCCTGAATAATCGTCGGATGCGGGACGTTTTCGTCGTCACAGACCTGCATGATTGTGTAGATGACGTCGTTGGCAAACTCCTGCGCTGAATAGTTGGCGGAAGAATCAAACGCCGTCTTGGATCCATCGTAATCGACCGCCATTCCACCGCCGACGTCCAGCAGATCGATCGGTATCTTCATCTGGCGGACTTTCGCGTAAACCCGAGCCGCCTCTTTCATGGCGTTCTTGATCCGCTTGATGTCTGTTAGTTGCGATCCGATGTGAAAGTGAAGCAGCCGCAGCATGTCGACGCGATCGGCCTGTTGCAGTCGACGAATGGTCTCCAGGATCTCTGTGGTCGTCAGACCGAACTTGGCTGCTTCGCCACCCGACTTTTCCCAGCGCCCTGAGCCCTTTGAGTAGAGCTTTACGCGCATGCCGATCATCGGAAGGTCGCCTTCATGAGTTTCGGCAATGCGAAGAACGTGATCCAGCTCGTTCAATTTCTCGATGACGATTACAACCCGCTTGCCGCTCTTGGCGCCGGCAAATGCCAGTTGGATGAACTCTTCGTCTTTGAAGCCATTCAGGACAAGCAGGCTCTCTGAAGACTGGTCCATAGCGAGCGCAGCGTAAAGCTCGGCCTTGGAGCCGGCTTCAAGTCCAAACTCGTAGCGCGATCCTTCCCGAAGGTATTCTTCGACGACCGCCCGCTGTTGGTTGACCTTCATCGGGTAGACGCACATGTGCGCGCCCTGATATTCGTATTCGCGTATGGATTTGCTGAAAGAGCGCTGAAGCTTACGAACCTGACTCGCTACCAGTTGAGGAAAGCGTAACAGAACAGGAGTGCCGATTCCGCGACGGGCCAGGTCATCTATGATCTCTTTCAGATCCGCAGCCCGGCTGTCGTTCTCCGACGGGTGGACGATTAGATTTCCTTTGCGATTAACGTCAAAATAGCCCGCCCCCCAATTTTCTATTCCATATGTTTCAAGCGTCTGTTCTATCGCCGTGGTCAATTCGCGGCCTCCTGCTTATCGCCAGCCCTGTTATTCGAGTGGATTTTCAGCTTTGAAGCGCAGTTGCCCGCAGTTCCGAGCCCCGAAGCCTATTCATGGTTGGAAACTAGAACTAGCAATTTATCAGAAAATGCGGGGTCTCACAATAACTATTTTAACTGAGGCGGTGGGCCGCAAGAGGGGCTAAACGGATGTTGTGTAAGAAGTTACGTAGCGAAATCGATATCTACGGTGTTTGCGTCCACTCGAATTTGCTGAGAATTCCTTGACAGAAATCAGCAGAGAACTATAATGCAAACTTTTTTAGGCGCCGTCGATCTATGACCGACGCTCACGTTAGGACATTACCCGCTATCCAAAAACCAGACCGCTCTCAGATCGCTTCCTCGAGCGCGGTTCGCACCCCTAACACTCCCATTAACAATCAGGAGAAAACATGAACGCAAAGACAGCCTTGAAGTATGCCTCGGATGAAGGGGCGAAGTTCGTGTCAATCAGGTTTACCGATTTGCCCGGCGCGTGGCATCACCTGACCTTTCCCATAGAACAGCTCTCAGAGGATTCGTTTGAAGACGGTTTCGGCTTCGACGCTTCGAGCCTTCGTGGCTGGGCTGCGATCAACGAATCAGACATGCTGCTGGTTCCCGACGCGACGCGTTATTGGATGGAGCCCTTCTCCGACCAGCCCACACTTTGCCTGATTGCTCATGTGGTCGATCCGATCACGAAGGAAGGTTACGCCTTCGATCCGCGCTCCGTGGCTACCCGCGCGGAAAGCTATCTCAAGTTTACGGGGCTTGCCGACACTGCTTATTTCGGTCCGGAAGCGGAATTCTTTGTATTCGATTCCGTCAAGTTTCATAACGAGCAGAACTCTGCCGGATACACGGTTGATTCCGACGAAGGACATTGGAACAGCGGGCGGGCGGCTGACGAATTTCACGGTTCGAACCTGGGTTATCGCATTCGCGCAAAAGAGGGCTACGTTCCACTCCCGCCAGCCGACTCGCTGGCCGATCTACGTTCTGAGATTTCGCTTACACTGGGCAAATGCGGGATATCTGTCGAATGTCATCATCACGAAGTCGCAACCGCCGGCCAGTGCGAAATCGATTTCCGCTTCTCGAATCTGGTGCGCACGGCTGACAATCTTCAAATCTTCAAGTACATCGTCCGCAACACCGCCTACACTTATGGCAAAGCGGCGACCTTTATGCCCAAACCACTGTATGGTGACAACGGCTCGGGCATGCACTGCCATCAGTCGTTATGGAAAGACGAAAAGCCGCTGTTCGCCGGTGACGGCTACGCGGGGCTGTCAGAGATGGCGCGTTACTACATCGGAGGTTTGTTGAAACACGCTCCCGCTATTGTTGCTTTCGCCGCGCCAACGACCAATAGCTACAAACGGCTTGTGCCTGGCTTTGAGGCGCCCGTGAACCTGGCCTACTCCGCCCGCAATCGCTCAGCCGCTGTACGCATTCCCATGTTCTCCACCAATCCAAAGCAGAAGCGCCTGGAGTTTCGGCCGCCTGATCCGTCGTGCAACGCATATCTTGCGTTCTCGGCGATGCTGCTTGCAGGGCTTGACGGAGTACAGAATCGAATCGATCCTGGTCAACCGCTTGATAAAGACATTTATGATCTCTCGCCCGAAGCGCTAAAGGAAGTGCCTTCGCTCCCTGGGTCGTTGGACGAATCGCTGAAAGCGTTGGAGAAAGATCATAGCTTTCTTCTCAAAGGAGATGTCTTCACACCACAGATCATCGATCGCTGGATTACGTACAAGCGCGAGAAAGAGATTCAGCCCCTCAGAATGCGGCCGCACCCATTGGAGTTTGCGATGTACTTCGACATCTAAAGTCCTTGAGTAAGAACTCCAAACCAAAGCGGTGAAGGATAAGCCGGGATATTCCGTTCACCGCTTTAGTTTTTCCCCGGCGCTCTCCACCAGCGAATCCTCTAACGGCCAGTCGCCTTCGCCCAGATTAGTGCCAGCGGGCCGTATATAACCATAAAGCCCAGGCCTGCGAAGACAATGCCGAATTTGGCGGTTGAGAACCAGTACGCAATCTCCGGCCAGGGACTGGAGACTGGCTTTTTGAGAACACGTAGGAGCGCATAGTTCTCGACGGCGTCAAAGAGGGCTGCCAGAGGTTGTAACCCCATCAAGACAAACCCGAGCGTCACACCCCATAGATTTCTTGGTCCCAGGAAATTGATGACGATCAGACAGCCTGCGGCGATCATCGCCGGGTAGAAGAGGAGAAACAGGTAGTCCCAGTGAAGCGCGGAGGCCAATTTGCTTCGAGCGTCGTGGTCAGCCTGCTCTACGTTCTGCAGATACTCTTCTGCTTTAGCGACGCTGCCCGCCCTCTCAAAATCTATTATTGGGCGTTTGTACGGGCTTCGCTCGATATGCGGGTCCGCCTTGTTTCCCGTCCAGAGAGTAAGGACAGTCAGGACCATGAAGACGATTCCCAGTTGGCAGCAGTCGACTGCTTTCATCCATGCGAGCATAGTCTTTCCCTCCCTCTCAGATTTCTGGCGCGACATGTAAAATCGGTTCGGGCAGCGGCGGGTCTGTTGCTAACTCTGGCGGGACCCACGCGCTAATGACAGTGCCCATCGCTTTGAGTCTCGTCGTAACATTGTCACACCAGATTTTGTCGCGTGTGTATGGAAATCCTTCCGACTGGTTAGCCTGATCGGCCATAAGCTTGGGAAAATCAAACGGTCGCGCGCCGGTCGCGTCCCGCGTCATCACTGCTTCCATTCTCTGCAGCGCCTTCTCCATCTGTCCCATCAGTACCCTGAAACGGACCCATTGGTGCTTGGCAAAATCAAACTTGTCGACTAACGCCTTACCTGCATCGTCCCCCTTTTTTACGATTCGGGTGATGACCTCGCGGGGCATTTCCAGGTTCAGTCCACCTTCGTCATCGCTCATCCGAATCTGCACTATTCGCTCGTAGTAACTGGGTAGGACGGCCTGCATATTGTCGCGGTAGTTCTGTGCGGTTTTGAAGATCGATCCCAGGAACTTGACGATAGATTGAATTGGAATCCACTCTGGCAGCGCCTCGCTTCCAGGTTGAGGCAAATAGACGTCCGTGTCATAGCTTATAGGCGGGGCGTCCAGATAATCGGCCGGGACCGGCTGCTGAACGGCATATGGGAACCGTTGGGGGTTGGCGACCCGCGCGTTTCCCTCAGTGGGAGCCTGATCGGTCTGGTCGCCAAGTTGGGACGTAAGATTAACACCGAAAGTGGGTCGCGTGGGCAACCAGGAATCAAAGAAGTGAATGGGGAAGTTGCTGCAAATGCCGCCGTCGCTAAACCAGTTCGGCTGCACACTTTTTCCCGTATCGGCGATCAACATGAGCTTCCCGGGCTCGACCCAGGTGTTGTTGGGGCCCTCGACTTTGAGGACGATGGGGCGGTCGCCGGCTGATCGCTCCTGAGAGGCGTCAAGCTCAAAGCGAACATTCTCGCCGAACGCATCATGCGCGATCGTGTAGATCGGAATCATCGAGATCAACACGGGGAAGCTCAGGCTCATCCGTGTGGCGACGACAACTGGTAAGTACCGACTTTCAGGGAAGAGGAAATAGCCTGCGGGAGGTTCGAAGTCGGGTATCTTCCGCTGGTGAGAAATCATGAATTCGACGACATGCTTGGGAAAGAGCTTCTCGAATGCGTCTTGCTTGACCAAATAAACGTCGTCGAATGGCAATATGTACGGGCGGTTCTGACTCAGGTTCGTGGTCATCATCCGAAGGTCAATCCTTCTGGAATCCGTTGGATCGTTCTTAGCCCACAGGTCACCGAACGTGAGCGGTCGACCATACTTGTCCATTCCCGCCAGGTCATTGATATTGACAGTCAGCCAGTCGGTTAACGCGGATTCGTCGAGCTGATTGATATCTCGTCCGCGCCCGCTGCAGATGCCGAAAGCGTTTTTGGGAACGCTCCTGGTAAGTACCAGGTACAGGTGAAGGGCGACGCATAACATCGCTCCCACCAATCCGGACAGGGCGAGAAGCACGAACCCCCATCCCCTTAAGGAACCGCCGACCAGCCATATAAACAAATAGGCCAGACCGGAGCCCAGTGCTGCTCCGAGGATGAATACCAGCGCGTCTCCCCGCGCGAACGCGACGATCAGTTTCAGGAGTGCTAATCGCAGCCGTTGCAGTTTTGGGTAAACCAGGAATGTGTGAAGCAGCGGTGCCGTAGTTCTGGAGGGTTGAAAAAGCTTCAGAAGATTCGTATCGCTGCCCAGCCATTCCCTGATCCTTTTCAGCTTCTCGAATCCTCCACTTGCCTTGCCATGTTCGGCCGCCGCTGCCACGGCCGCGGCGATGGCTCCCGCCGAGGTGCCGCCGACGTTGCGGAAGCTAAAGCCAGCATCGTGCAATCGATCCACCAGGGGCGGGTACACGATTCCGCTTGTGATGCCCCCTTTCATCACAAGGTCGCATTCTTTATGTGAAGCTTCGAAGACGGTAGGTTTTTCAGCAGGCATGAGGTTCTCCTTCCAGAGGTTGAAGAAAGGTGGACTCAACACCGCTTCCCGAGCGGGAGCGTGTGAGGTAACAGCGCATTCGTGCAGGTGCGAGGAATAGATCTGACCCGAGTTCGTGAGAGCGGGGGGAATATATCACATATCGCAGATCCTTCAACGATCTTCGATCAGGCCCAATTCCGGTTTCAACTTTTCGTTACAAGTTCGGCTGTGGCGGAGCCTTCACGCTACAATGCAGTGGCGCTCTAAGAGAGCGCTGGCGCCGTCGGAAAATCAGTGCACAACCTTCGCGGGCAGACCACAAATCAGTGTTAAGCTTCAACCAACAAATTGAATCGCATGTCCGCGAGTTGCCGGACGCGTCAGCCGCCCGCTCTTTCATTGAACGGCTCGAAACTGAGCATCCTCGGGTGGTCAGGATCCTGTCGCTCGATCCCGGTCTACTTTCCGATTCCCTGGCGTTAGCGGCATGGAGTCCGCTACTGACGACCACCCTCAGTCAGCATCCGGAGTACATCTCATGGCTTGCGCGAGAACGGCTGCAAACCCGCGTAAGAAGCCGCGACGAGCTAAACGAATCGCTCGCCAGGTTCGCTCTCACAAGTTCTCAATCAGAAACACAGGTCCTGCTTGCGCGCTTTCGCCGGCGTGAGCTGCTGCGCATTTACCTCCACGACATCCGCAATACCAGCACGCTGGTTGAGATTACTGAGGAGCTGTCGAACCTCGCCGATTCCATTCTCGAACACGCGTTGGGGGTCGCGCGGCAGGAGCTCGATAATCGTTACGGCTCGCCCCAGTACGAAGACGCGAAGGGCCGGACGGCCACAGCCAGTTTTTGCGTGGTGGCGATGGGCAAGTTGGGTTCTCACGAGCTCAACTATGCATCGGACATCGATCTGTTGTTTCTTTATTCCGAGGAAGGAACGACGTCCGCGACGGGCACGCGCGACGAGATCACCAATCGCGAGTACTTCAACAAGCTTGCAGCGAATGTATCGCGTTTGGTTGGCGAACAATCCGGCGAAGGCGCGGCTTACCGAGTAGACCTGCGACTCAGGCCCTACGGACGCGACGGTGCGCTGGCGGTGTCGCTGGCAGAAGCTGTCCGATACTATCGCGACACGGCTCAAGCCTGGGAATTGCAGGCCTTGATACGCTCGCGAGCAGCGGCAGGCGATTCACCGCTCTATTCTCGCTTCGCTGACCGCGTCCGGCATCGTGTCTATGCACGAGAACAGACCGTCGAGCGCGCTCTGGCGAACGTGCGTCTCGCCAAGCAAAAAATTGACAGACACCACGCGCAGGATGCCGGAGGTTTCAACGTAAAGCTCGGGCGGGGTGGTATTCGCGAAATAGAGTTCATCGCGCAGGCGCTTCAGCTTGCTTTCGGGGGTCGCGACGAATGGCTCCGAGCCGCACACACTCTCATCAGCCTTGGCCGCCTGGCTGATCGGCGCCTTATCACCGAACGCGAGCGCACGCAGCTCTCGGATGCTTATCTATTCCTCCGCAAGCTCGAGCATCGCTTACAGATGGAGCATGGCCTGCAGACCCATTCGATACCCGAGGATGATTCGCGTCGCTCGTTGCTAGCACGGCGAATGGACTTTGCCGGCGCTGACGCACTCTTGCGATTTGATCGCGAGTTGATCAGACACACGACGCACGTCCGTTCAGCATACGACCGTGTCTTCGGTGAGGCTGCCGAGAACCAGAGAAGCGACCACGAGAGGAATGGGGCCGAGGAACTGCACGGCGTTTCTGTTTCAGGTCCTGAGCCGGCGATCGCAGCAGAGCAGCAGGCGACCACGGCTGCGGCCACGATCTTCGCCGCTCATCTCATCGATTCAACTGAAAACGTGCCTGAGAATGCGATGGGACAGACCCTCGAACCAACCGTCAAAATCGTGGCGGAGGTTCTTAGCACGGCTGCGAGCAGTTCGCTGAATTCGCGTAGGGCTTTGATGCTCGCTTGTCGAATTGCTTCGTCGCTCGATAAGTCGAGCGGTGAGCTTTGCTTTTCGACCAACCACCTGCGTTCCCTGGTCAGACTTTGCGGGGCGTCGGAAGTCTTTGGTGACATGATTGCCAGCAATCCCGCATTGATACTCGCGTTACCCGTAACGGGAGTCGAGGCTTCGCCGGACGACTATCGAGCAATTCTGCGAAATGCAGTTGAAGGCGGTAGCACTCTCCGGGAAGAGATGGCTGGGCTCCGACGCGAGTGGGCGAAGATCATTTTGCAGATCGGAGCGCTCGACGCAGCAAATACAATCTCCCTATCGGAAGCCAACAAGCGTCAATCGATCCTCGCCGCCGCGAGTCTTGATGCAGGATGCCTGATCGCAGCCCGCGAGATGGAGCGACGATATGGAATGGCTGCTGGGTCCGCTCGGCTCGCGGTGCTGGGCTTGGGGCGGCTCGGTGGCGAAGGCATGGATTATGGCTCGGACCTCGATGTCATACTCGTTTACGATGATTCGCAGGCCTCGCCCGTTTCACAGCTCTCGCCCCTCGAAACGTACGCGCGGTTCGCTGAGTTGTTGGTAGCGGCGCTCTCAAGCGTGACCCGCGACGGTTACTTGTATCGTGTCGATCTGCGTCTGCGACCTGATGGCAAGAACGGAGTTACCTGCTCAGGGGCCAGAGCTTTTTCGGACTACCTTGAGCACCGCGCCGTCGAGTGGGAGTGGTTGGCATATGTGAAGCTGCGGGCGGCCGCGGGAGACCTCGAGTTGGGGACCATCGTCGAACGGGAGGCTCGCCGCATCATTCACGCTGCTGCCCAGAAGTCGGACAAAACGAACCTTCGACTTGAGACGCGGCGCGTTCGCGAGCGGCTCGAGCTCGAAAGAACGCGCCGACCAGGCCAAACGACAGACATTAAGTACGGGCCTGGGGGAATGCTCGACGTGTATTTTGCGTCACGGTACCTACAACTCCGGGACAACGTTCCTGATCTGATAGAGGATCGATCGACTCGAGCGGTCCTCGCGCGGCTTCGTGAGACAGGATCACTCGGGGAAGAAAATTATCTGGCGATGAGAGATGGATACGCGTTGTTGCGTCTGGTGGACCACAATCTGCGGCTTATCGTCGGTCGCTCAACGCGGCTTCCGGCCGCCGATCATGCGGCCCTGCGTGATATAGCACACAAGCTCAAGTACGCTTCGGCAACCGAATTGAGTGACTCGCTCGCCATCCACATGCGAGCGGTGCGAGAGGCTTACGACAACATCACCAATAGCGATAGCCAGGATTCAGAACTCAGAAGTCAGAATGGATAACGTGGCAACCACTCTCGTGAATTTTGCTTTTCTTCTGAGTCCTGGATTCTGAGTCCTGACTGCTACTGCGCTATGGCATGTGACTTTTCACATACGCCTTAGCTTTCTCAGGATCCATCACTTCCTTAACGAAGTCAGCATTCTTCATTGCCCATTCGAAGTGGTCTTTGACGAAAGGCTGAAATGCCGGAGTTGGCTGGCCGCTGGAATCGGACAGCCCGATCTTTTGAGCGATCTGAACGATAAGCGCGCTGTCGCCGGTTCGTCCAACCGCCTGAAAAAGCTTGTGCTTGTCCTCTTCGGACATGTTCGTAGCCGTGCCCGATTTGCTGCAAGCAAGGCTAAGGAACGTCAATCCGATGACGAGAGCAATAATTGTCGAGTTGCGTTTCATAGGTACATCTTTCTTCATTGGCGGAGATACGTAAAGCGCAACCCTTTTACGCGATAACCGCGGGCCTAGTCAAATCATTTCGGGACGAAGCTTTAGCGAAGCGATATCGCGATGAGCGCCGGACGACATGAGATTCAGGCGTCCGATGAACGCGCTTCCGTTTCTTCGTGCCAGCAGTTGACGCACCAACGATGCGCCGTCTCGCGCTCGCTTAACGAATAATCGACGGAGCCGGCCAGCCGCTTCACCACTTCGCGCTGGTCGGCATCGAGCTCTTCCCATCCGAACAGACGACCTGCGCGGCAGCGGGGACAAATTGTCTTCGATTGTTCAATCATAATCGTACCGGCGGATTATTAAACGCAGAGGTCGCGGAGGTCGCAGAGAAAGGACGGCGGAAAAGTCAATGACTAAGTTGGCGCCGCCCGGCTGCGGGCTAAGTTCCCTTTATTCTTCTTTCTCTTGCGACCTCTGCGTCCTCTGCGCTAAAAAACATTGCTCGTTTCCCTCCGAATTGAGGTGGAACAGAAAGCAGAGTAATATCGCGTTGTCTTTAACATACTCGCCACTGTATTAGAAAGCCTGACGCCGAATGAACTCAAACTCTCGTTGGCTTCGCATGCTCGCGGTACTCTGCCTGATCCTTCCAGCTACCGCTATCGCGCAGCGCGATGATTCTCGCTTCGATTTTTATTCGCGCGGTCCCTATCGAGAAGCCGTTCCCCGGCCGCAGAGCATTCTCAGATATGACGTCGGCGAGTTCCATACCAACTACGCAATGATGGAGCGCGTTCTGGAGAAGATCGCGATGGCGGCGCCAGACCGCGTTCGCGTTACAGACATAGGCGAGACGGGCGAGCACCGCACCATGCATCTGGTAGCGATCAGTGCTCCCGAAAACATACAGCGCCTCGATGAAATCAAAGCTAACATCGGGCGCCTGGCCGATCCTCGCCGGACCACGCCCGAAGAAGCACAGCGCATTATATCCTCGAGCCCCGCGATCGTTTGGCTGGCTTATACGATTCACGGCAACGAGTCGGCATCGTTCGAGGCGATGATTCAGGTCGTCTATCAACTTGCGGCTTCAACCGAGCCGGCGACCCTCGAGATCCTGAAAAACTGCGTAGTCGTCATCAACGTCTGCGAAAATCCGGATGGGCACGAACGCTTCGTGAGTTGGTACAACGCCAACTCAACCGGCAGCGCTGATCCCCTGGCAAGCGAGCACCGTGAACCATGGTCCGTCTTCGGACGTTATAATCGCTATCGATTCGATCTGAACCGAGACAACGTTGCCTCGACACAAATCGAGACGCGGCATATGCAACGTGCCTACCTCGAGTGGAACCCGCAGGTCTCTGTGGACCACCACGGACAGCCCGCGCAGTTCTTCTTTCCTCCGGCCGCCCAGCCTATCAATCCAAATCTTCCGCCTGAATCGACTGCTCGCTGGCTGACGGCCTTTGGCCGCGCCAATGCCGAACAGTTCGACGCGCGCAATTGGGATTTCTACGTTCGCGACGTCTTCGATCTCTTTTATCCTGGCTACTGGGATTCGTGGCCGAGCCTCAACGGCGCGACGGGAATGACGTACGAGACAGATGGCGGCGGCTTCAAGGGAATCAACTGGAAACGGGACGACGATACCATTGTCACGCTACGCTCGGGGATAGCGAAACATTTTGTTGCGTCGCTGACGACTCTCGACACGCTCTCGAAGATGCGTGAAGCACGGCTGCGGGACTATTACGAATTCAAGCGGAGCGCAATCGAAGAGGGTCGCACCGAGAAGATGAAGCGAATAGTGCTTCTTCCCGGCGGCGATCTACCTAACACCACGCAGCTGATCAACGTTTTGCTCCGCGCGGGAATTGACGTCGGAGTTGCGCGTGAATCTTTCCGCTCACAGACCGCGCACAACTACATGGTCGCGGGGGCGACCGCAGCCTCGCATGAGTTTCCCGCTGGCTCATACATCGTCGACCTGGCACAACCTCAGAAGCGGCTTGCGAAGGCCCTGCTCGAGCCCGAGACAGAACAGGAGACGGCCTTTGTTCGAGAGCAACTTGCCCGCTTTGCGCGCAATGAGCGGCGGGGGACCAGCGCCTCGAAAGAAGACTATGGGTTCTATGACATTACAGCCTGGTCGCTGCCACTCGCCTTTGGTGTCGAAGCGTACTGGACGGAGGACGCTGGTACGGTGCAGCGGGATCCGGTGAGTTTGTCGGCGAATTCAACGAATGTTGCCGGAGGCGTGCAGGGTGGTCGCGCTTCGATAGCGTACATCATTCCCTATGACAACAACGCGGGTGCCGTGCTCGCCTACCGCCTGCAGCGCGAGGGTTTTCGCGTCGCCGTCGCCACGCGCCCGCTTACAGCGGGTGGCCGGACGTGGGCGCGTGGAACGATCGTCGTCCGCGTCTCGCGAAATCCGGATAGCCTACACGAAGCCATTTCTCGCTTATCGAGAGAGACAGGTGCTACTGCATGGAGTGTCAACACAGGCTTTTATGAAACCGGCGAAACCGGAATCGGTTCGGGCGATGTTGTCTCGCTCAAGCCGCCCCGGATCATTGTGGTCGCCGACGAAGGCGTAGATCAGAGCAGCTACGGCGCTATCTGGTGGATGTTCGAGCAAGCGCGCGTGGATTTTACGCCGATGACAATTGCGAACATAAAGCGGGCCGAGCTGGACAACTATAACGTCATCATCATGCCCGACGGCTCTGCCGATCGTTACTTCTCGGCGTTCGGCAAAGGCGGCATTGATACTCTTCGCACTTGGGCCCAGCGCGGTGGAACGTTGATCTGCGTCAAAGGCGCCGCTGTGTTTGCTGCGCTAAAGGACGTGAACCTTACGTCAGCGAGGCTGGTGGGCTCGGCGGAAGACGACCAGAAGGATAAGGCGCCCGAGGGTGCTGAACCCCAGCCGAGTCCATCGGCCACGCCTCAGTCAGATGCATCGGCAAAAGAGCAAACGAACTCGCGCCGAAGTCGGCGGGGAACGGGACAGACCGTCACCGATCAGCGGCGTGACGAGATAGATCAGACTGAAAAGTCGGAAGGCGCGTCGCCGGAGTTGCCACCGATAGCATCACCTTCAGCACACCCGGGAGTTGTACCCGAGGCCGTCCCCGGGGCAATCATGCTCGCCACGCTTGATCGCACCACGTATCTCACCTACGGCTACGACGGCGCGCAGCTTCCGGTGCTGGTTAACTCCGGATACTTCTTCCGACCATCAAAGGAGGGGACGAACGCCGTGGTCTTCTCGCCTGATGAAAGAAAGCCACTTCGCCTCTCTGGCTTCATCTGGCCGGGCAATACGGAGCGGCTCCTTAGAGGTACGTCTTATGTGATGGACGAACCAACCGGCCGCGGACACGTGGTGCTATTCGCAGAGGATCCCAGCTTTCGGGGCATATGGCGAACCACGATCCGTCTGTTCTTCAGTTCGATCCTGTTTCCATCGGCAATGTGAGGGGGAGGAGTTCTGAGTTCCGAGTCCTGAATCCTGAATCCTGAGTCCTGAGTTCTGCGTCCTACGTCTTATGTTTCGAGTACGGGCTGAGTTTCGTGACGAGCTAGAGATTGCCGCCGCCTGTGAACGCGTGCGCGAGTTCTTCAGCGACCTCCGAAATTTCTCGCGGCTGGTGCCGGGCATCGAAGGAATTACCGAAGAATCGAACAGCGTGATGTGCCTGCGCGTCTCCGTGGAGGTGGCGCTGATCGGCATGATGCAGGGAGATTTCAGACTGATTCAGGTCGACTCCAGCTCCGGTCGAATCGAATGGGGCCCCGCTCCGACAGAATCGCAGAATCTTCTACGCTACGCTGTCAGTTTTGAAGCGACTGACGCCCCAACCACGAAGGTGAGAGTGGCACAGCGAGTCGAGCTTAGACGTAACTCATCTACCGATTTGCACCTAATGGCCGGTCTGCTGGGTGAGAAGCGTATCGGATCAGCTGTCGAATATCGTCTTGGCGTGATGATGCGTACCTTCCTGGAACGCGCGAGAATCGACCTGATAAATCGGTAAAGGGTGGGGATGATATCCGAGAAGCTTGAGCTTGTCGCTGTCCTGCGACAAACTGGAAGGTATGTCGGAGAAGTCGCAGTTTGAGTCCTACTTTGCAGGTTTCCAGATATATTTCCCGGCGGTGTCGATATAGCCATTCTTTCCGCCCACCCAGACCTTCGCTACACCATCAGAAAACGGTAACGCGCTATCGAACTGTGGCGGGATGACAAGCGCGCCGGTTCTATCGACGAAGCCGTACTTGCCCTTCGACTTGATTAAAGCGAGGCCTTCAGAAAAGTCTTCCGCCGAATCGAACTGCGGCTGGATGACGATTTTCCCCAGCTTGTCTATAAAGCCGAATTTGTTTGATTGGATAATGCGGGCCAGACCTCCGGAAAAGGTACCGGTGTAGTCAAACTGCGGTTGGATAACGACCTTTCCCTTCTTGTCGATGTAACCAAACTTCTGCCCGATCTTGACGTTCGCCAGTCCTTCCGAGAAGTAATACGCGTTGTAGTACTGCGCGGGGATCACCAACTTTCCTTTTCTGTCTATGAACCCAAGCTTGTTGTTGATGACCACGAGGGCGAGACCCTCGTGAAAGTCAAAGGCTTTGTCGAACTGCGGCTTGATGATTGTTCTTCCGGTCTTATCAATAAAGCCATATTTGCGGTCGATCATTACCACCGCCATTCCATCGTTGAAGTTTTCGACGGCGTCGAATTGCGGCGCGATGACGATCTTGCCGGCCTTGTCGATAAACCCGCGACGTGGAGCGACGCCCCCGGTCTGCACGGGTGCGAGGCCTTCCGAGTAGTGTCCGGCGAAATCGACCTGCTGCAAATCGAAGACGACCTTTCCAGTGGCGTCGATGATCGCTCGCCGGTTGCCCTCACGTGTATAGGCCAGCCCTTCTGAAAAATCCCACGCGTCATCGAACTGGGGCTTGATCACGAATTCACCGGCCTTGTTGATGTAGCCCCATTTCCCGTCCTGCCGAGCGGGGAAGAGTCCGGCGCTATCGCGCTTTTGAGCTTGCGCAGTGATAACTACAGAGAGACAGAGGCACAGGGAGATTAGGAAGTGTGAACGAGGAACGATGAATTCGAAAGAACGCGTCTTCATTTCAGCATTCATCGTTCCGAGTTCATCATTTGGTTGCGGCCATAGCTGATCATGTTCGCCAGCATGCGATATGCACCGGGGTTACCGGCGCGCAGTTGCCGATACCAGACCATGCTCGTATAGATGTAATGGCCGCGCCCGTAATCGGCGGCAAGCAGTCCACCACGCAAAGGCTTTTCGCCTGCATCGCTCGTGGCAAACGGCGCGCTGTAATGCGAGTCCCACGTTTCCGGATAATAGAGCCCGCGCTCCTGAATCCAGCTCGCGAAGTCATTCTGCGTAATCTTGTTTGGAGAGTTCAGGAGCGGATGCCCTCTATCGATGAACTCGATTGGTGCGTTCTCGTCCGTGACACGAGAGCCGCCGATCATTATGGGATAAGGCGCCAGCTGCGGGCGAGAAACTTTTGGGTCCGGGTTCCACTCGTTCGTCCGATGATAGAAGACGATCAGTGTGCCGCCGTCACGAACGAAATCAAGCAGCCGTGAGTTTGCTGCGATGAGTTCTGGGTGGGCCTGATAGCCGCGATTGTCGATGATGATCGTTTGGAATGCGCTGAGATCGCTCGTTCGAACGTCATCGACAGTGAGTTCCTTCGCCTGGACTCCGAGGGCGCGGAGAGAGTCACGCAGAGTCTCGTCGAAACTGCGTATGTAACCGACGAGGAGATCAGGGGCCGTTTGCGCATCAGCGGGAATAATTTGTAACGTGCGGTTTGTGAGCAGCTGTTTTCCTTTGAGAGACCCGAAAAGATTGAGCGTTAAGCTATCTGAGACCGGTGTCGAGACCATTGGTGAATTGGATGTTGCGCGCGAGAGATAGCCGAGAGAGATAGGCTTATCCCGAACTTCTCCTGGTTTTAGCGTAAACCACTCGACAAATTCTACTTTGTTAAATCGAGAACTGGCCCCGACTATGTGTCCTTCAAAAGTTCCCGGAGAATGATTGATGAGCCTATACATGAGAGCCGGCGGTTGCTTGAGCACGCCAGGGGTCAGAACAAGAGGTGATGGGACGAACTGGGCTATTTCCACCGCGGGCGCCACACCAAGTTGCATTGTTTCGGATATGGGGAACGCTGCGCCATCAATCTCGACGTTAACCGTTGCCGAGAGTTTCTCACCCAAGAGTCTTCCATCGTAGAGGTGTTCTGCCGCTGGAACGGTTAAGCCGGCTGTGCGCGGTGTGGCACTCAACATCTCGATGCTGATAGTTGAACCCGCAGTCAGAGTCTGAGGAAATCGCAGTTTGGCTGGACGCAGCAGTCCGCGAAGTTTAAGGCTCACTATTTTGACGTTACGCACGCCGTTGTTGGAGATTCTGAGCGTCACCGGCGTCGCGGTGCCGGGAATCAGGACGTCGTTACGCGCAAAGAGCTTCGCTTCGAGACCGCTTGCTTTGACGAGCGCCTCATCCATTCGCTCTGTCATTCGCGCAAGCCTGTTGACCTCTCCCGCTCCCACCATGCCTATAATAGTGAATCCGCTCTTGTGCGCTGTCAGAAGAGCTTCGAGAATTTCCACGCGACTCTTCAGTGCAAAGTTCTCGAGGAGTGCCCTCGAATCGAGCGGAATGAGTCGGTCCGCACTCGAAGGAGGACGCTGAAAACCATCCAGGACTGTTTGCGAATTTGGCGGAAGCAGCGGGGCGTCTTTCGCGGACCGAACCAGGCGATACAGTATGGTGGGCCGCCCGCCCGTCGGAAGAGTCTTCGGCCAGGGACCCTGCGTCGCATGGCGCTGAAGCGCCTCAAGCGCCTGTTCCGCATAAGTCTTGTTGCGGATGGGATCGCGTTCGTTCGGATCGATGGAAACAACTTTCCCGCACCGAGCTGCTTCGTCTTCTGCTGATTTGCCGGAGCCCTCTGCCTGAAACTGGAAGCGGACGAAGAGACGCTGGACCTGCCACGTGCCCACACCATTACGAAGTTGTTCGGGAAAGCGACTCGCGTCGGCCGCGGCGTCGAAGGCCTCAAGCACCAGCCGGCCTGTGGCCTGATGATGTCCATGCCCGCTAACAGTGTCATGGTTTGTGATGATCACATCGGGGCGCAGCTCGCGGATCTTAAGCACAAGGCGTCGCAAGGCTTCATCGTGACCCCATATACGAAAAGCTTCTTCCGCGGATTTGGAGAAGCCAAAATCACGCAGACCGAGGAAGTATGGCTCCGAGCCCTGGATCGTCGCGGCTTCCCTCGTTTCTCTCGCGCGGATCGCGCCCAGTTCTTCATACAACTCGGGGCCCACGGCATTTTGTCCGCCTTCGCCGTAGGTGGAAAACACCGTAACAGTGTGTACTCCCTGCTTTCGCCTGAGGATTGTCAGCGTCGCACCATCTTCATCGTCGGGATGAGCGGCAACGCACATGACGGTCCATGGGTTCTGAAGGTCAAGCAGTGCCTGGTAGAGTTCGATCGAATTGGGTTCGGCACGCCCTGAGGCAACGCCCTCCCTCAGACCATTCGCTAAAGTGGTTGCTGCCAGCAGCGCTCCGAGCGCAAGGATGAAGAGTTTCTTTATAGCGAAGCGCATAAATGTTGGTTCGTTCCGTTTCCGACTGACTGGGTTCCGGCCCGTTCAATATACAGTCTCATTATGAATCGTGCTATATTCTCACGCTCGAAATCCAACCATCAATCATGTAGGAGATTATATGAAACGCGGAAAGAAACTCTCAATATTGTTAGTCGCCTTGGCCGTGGCGGCCCTCTCGATCTCGTGCGCGACTACAAAAGCCAACAAATTCATCGATGAAGGTAACGCGGCCGTCAAGGAAGGCGAACAACTCGCAATGGAGGCCGATACAAAGATCACGGCGCTGGCCGGCGAGCTGGACAAATTTCCCGAAAAGCGCGACGAGCTCAAAGCGACAGCGCAGGAAATTCTGGGAAGTCTGGATAAGAGTATAGCGAAACTGCGCGAAGCCTCGGGTAAATTCGATGAGGGAAGCAAAACGAATCTCGACGCTCCGCTCAAAGAATATCTCTCTCTTAAGTCACAGGAATTCAACAAACACGCCGAACATCTGGAGGTGCTTAAGGGAATCCCAAATGCGGTGATGGATGCATCGATCACGGACCGGCCGGCGCTTGACGCGAAGTTTACGGAGATCAAGGGTCGGGTGGAGACGCTGGAGAAGGAATGGGAAGATCTGGCTTCGCGAGCAAGCAAAATACAGGAACAGAACAAGGACAAGTTCAAATCGTAACGGCACCAATAGGGCTGGGGGCTGGGCTAAGCAAATACCTAGCCCCCTATGCCGGAAGGCCATTCCCGCTTGCGCTCCAGTCGTCCTGCCAAAAGCATTGCCGCAGAGATCAAAACCACCAGCAGCACACCGTAAGCAGCGGCCGTTCCTAAATTGAAGTCGCGCATCTCGGCGGCGATTTTGATCGAGACCGGTTGGTTTGACGGTACGAAGACGAGCACGCTTGCCACATATTCACCGAGGGCGATCACGAAGGCCAGCAAGGTGCCGGCGACAGCGCCCGGCCATACCAGGGGAAGTCTTACACGCCAGAAACGAGCGAACGCGCTGGCTCCCAACGAACCTGCGGCCTCCTCCAAGCTTGCATCCATCTGTTCGATACTGGCCTGCACCGCGCGCACTACCAACGGCATGAATCGCAGAAAGTACACCACCGGCAATATCCAGAATGTGCCTATCAGTATGAACGAGCCGGTCAATGGATTAGTCTGACCATAAGCCTCCGCGATCGAAACCGCGACTACTGTACCCGGCAAGGCCCAGGGAAGAATTACCAGCAGAGAGAGCAAGCGTTTCCATCGAGTGCGCTTCCTGCCAACAACCGCCGCCACACAAAAGCTCCATACGAAAGCAAACAGCGCGGCCAAACCGGCCATTATAAGGCTATTAACAAAAACCGAGCTCGCGTCTGCTTGCGTCAGGATGCGTCCATAGTTGGAGAGCGTATACGCCGGCGGAAGAGTTTGCGTCGTCCACGATCCGTCCTTCGCGAAACTGACGAGGACCAGTGTAAACACCGGCAATGCCAGTACGATCGCAAAGACTATTGCGGAAGCAGTCGCAAGTGCTCGGGCCTTGCCGCTCTTAATGGGCCGGCGCCTGGCAGTGGCGCCTTTCATCGCGGCGGCAGCAAAGCGGCGCGTGCCTTCATAGCGTTGAAGAAAGATAAGTGCGGCCAGCGAGATCACAGCGAGGAGAACAGTCTGGGTCAATGCCGCCGCCACATCGCCGCGCTGTCGAGCGTTGAAGATTTCCAGCGTCAGCACCCTTACGTCGCCACCGAAGAAAAGCGGGGCGCTGAACGAAGCCATTGAGGTCATGAATGTCAGCAGTGCTGCCGCAATCAGCGAAGGCGTCAACTGAGGCAGCACGATGCGGAACAGCACGTTGGCTGGCCTGGCGCCGAGGCTTCGCCCGGCTTCTGCCAATCCTGCATCGACGCGTCGCAGTCCGGCAGCCGTGAGCATATAAAAGAACGGGTACATGGTGTAGGTGTGAAAGATCAGCAGCGCGGGCCAGCCACGCAGAGACCAGGGGGAGGTCTTTAAGCCAAACAACCACATCACGAATCGCGCGAGGATACCCGATTCGCCACAGAGCAGAACGAACGCGATTGTTCCAACCAGCGGCGGCAGGACCAGGGGCAGAGCGGCAAGCGTGGCGAATATTCCGCGCGCCGGGAATGTGTAGCGCTCGAACAGAAACGCCAATGAAATGCCCGCCAACGCACAGAACGCCACCGTGAGAAGTGAGAGCAGAACGCTTGAGACCGCTGCTTCGACTATGGCACGATTGGAGAAGAGCTCGCGATACGCGGCGAGCGACCATTCCGCGTTGACCTGAACCGAAGCTGTCAGGAGATGGAGGCTGGGATAAACGACGCCATAGACCAGGACGACAACGACGAGAAGAACCAGTAATGATGAGGGGCGTTTAATCAGGTCCAGGGGTACGCGAAAGACGCTTGATCGCGGGGTGTTCCTGCTTTCGCGTTCAGGATTCGACTCGGCGCGATTCATGGTTCATCCTCAAGATCCCTCGTCGTCGCCGAGGACCATGAGCTTAGCGGGCGGAAGATGAACGGTGCAGGAGTCATCGATGTTTAGTCCGTCCGAGCGAAGCAACAGACCTTCGAGAGACAAACCACCTGCATCGAGATAGATTGTGGTGGTCGCACCGCCGAAACTTATCTCACGCACGTTGGCCCGAAGGATGTTGGGGCCTGAGGGCGACGCCTCCTTTGAGAGAACGATGTGTTCAGGCCGGATGGCGAGCGTAGAGTTCTGATTGATTGCTCCGAGTTTGCTTCTCTCAACCGGGACTTCCAGTGTGTGCTCTCCCTGGATTGTCTTGAATGTTCCAATAGCGGTATCGCTGGAGCTCAGCCTGCGAGCAACGATAAGATTGTTCCGTCCAAGAAATCGAGCGACGCGAATCACTGCTGGTTTCTCGTAAAGCTCCCGCGGCGCGCCGGTCTGCAAAATACGTCCCTCGCTCATAACGCTGATTCGATCACACAGCGCAAACGCTTCTTCCTGATCGTGCGTAACATAAACGGCGGTGAGCCCGAGCTTCTTAACCAGGTCACGCAATTCCCCGCGCGTCTCTTCCCTTAATGCTACATCCAGATTGGAGAGCGGCTCGTCAAAAAGCAGAAGAGCCGGTTCAATGGCGATTGCTCGCGCGATCGCGACACGTTGCTGCTGTCCGCCGGAGAGTTCAGTCACGGGCCGGCGTTCGTAACCGGGGAGTTGTACCAGGGCAAGCGCATGGTCGACACGTTGTGCGACTTCAGCTTTGGCTCGCTTGCGGGCACGAAGGCCAAATGCGACGTTCTCGAATACGTTGAGGTGAGGGAAGAGTGCGTAGTTTTGAAAGACCATCCCGAAGCCTCGACGCTCAGGCGAAAGCTGAGTTATGTCGCGGCCGTCGAAGCGGATGGTTCCAATGTCAGGCGTCTCGAGCCCTGCGATCATTCGAAGCGTAGTAGTCTTGCCGCAGCCCGATGGTCCGAGCAATCCAAAGAACTCCTTTTGTTCTACGTCGAGTGAGAGATCTGCAACCGCCGGCAATCCGTCGTAGCGTTTCGAGATATTCTGCAACGAAAGAAAAGACAACTGATCACTCCTCAGAACTGTAGGCCAACGTCACGCAACGCTGTTCGCATTTCCCGTGTCTTTGACGGCGCAATCTTTCTGCCACCACTTTCCCCAACCAGCAACCAGCGCGATCGGTCGAGAGCGCGCGATATATTACAACACATGGCCGCTTGCAGGTTCCCAAGTTTGATGTGACACATTTCATCGTTGTCGGCCTTTGATCTCAGCATCCCAATAGCGCATCCATTCGTTGCTCTCCTTGCGCAGCAGGTCCCAATCGAGTGGCATGCGCGTGAAGGGTTCGTTCATCCACGCAGGCAGTTGAGCTCGGTCCAGATCAGTTCGCGCGGGAATGCGGTAGTACTGATGCGCCCCATAGGCCAGACTTTCAGGTGTGGTAACAAACTCGTAGAAGAGTCGCGCTTCATCGCTGTGTGGAGCGCCCTTAATGATTGCGATCCCGTCAGTGATCACCGGAGTGCCGCTCTTGGGGATGACATAGTCGACGTTGAAATGTTTTTTCTCACGATATAGTCGAACGTCCGGCATGTCCCACAGAGTTATGAGGCCCTCGCCTCTGACGAGCTTTTGCATCAGGAACGTTCCGTCGGCGGTGTACTCATGCACGTTGGCATCCAGCCGGCGCAGCCAGTCATAGCCTCCCTTCGATGAATTCGTATCCTTATAAAAGCGCCAGATCATCGCTCCGAAAATCGCACGCATGGAATCCGACGGTAGCGGAGTGCGAATCAGCACCTTGTCTCGCCATCGTGGGTCGAGCACTTCATCCCAATCCTTTGGGGCCTCCTCTGCTTTGACAAGTTCACTGTTGTAGACGATTACTTCCGGTGTTTCGTATGTTCCGAACCAACGATCCTGCGAATCGCGCGCGGTCTCCGGCACTTTGTCAGCCCAGGTAGGACGATATGGAGCGAGCAGATCCTCATCGGCCGCGGTCTGGAACGTAGTATGTGCCGCGCCCCACCAGAGATCAGCCTGAGGCCGATTGCGCTCGGCGCGAACGCGCTCCAGGACCTGGCGCGATCCCATGTCGAGAAACTGCACATCAATATCCGGATGGACCTGCTTGAAGCGCGCGATGAAGTCTTTGAGCAGGTCCTGGCCGTGCGGCGTATAGATCAATAGCGACCGCTGTTTCGTACCGGAACGACTACAGGACACAACGAGCAGCGCAATCAAGAGCAGCGCAATCAGAACTGGGCGAGTTTTATGGGACATATTCTTTGAGCGTCTGGGCTAAGGCTTCAGGAAACTCAGGATAGAGTCAGGATGGCTACGTGTAGAGCGTCCGGTTGAGTCCGACACGGTTGAGCTTGTCGTTGCCCCTCGACAAACTGGAAGTTTGTCAGACAATTTCAGCGAAACCGACTCAGTCCCGCGCGCAGTCATTGTCCGGCATTCACGTTCGGACGGGCAGTGAACGGCTGCGAATGCTCGTAGGCATCTGCCAGCCGAAGCAGATTTGCTTCAGACCAGTAGGGCCCCATCAATTGAACGCCAATGGGCAATCCTTCGCTGGAAAGACCGCATGGGATGGAGATGCCCGGAATTCCAGCCAGATTTGCTGTGCAGGTGTAGATGTCGTTCAGGTACATCGCCAGTGGGTCGTCCGTCTTTTCGCCAATCATGAAAGCCACGGTCGGCGTGGTCGGCGTTACTATCGCGTCGCAAATTTCGAAGGCTTTTCGAAAATCCTGCTTGATGAGTGTGCGCACCTGCTGAGCCTTACGGTAGTAGGCTTCGTAGTAGCCTGACGATAGAACGTAGGTACCAAGCATGATGCGGCGCTTAACCTCCGGGCCAAAACCTTCGTCTCGCGTTCTCCGATACATCGCCCGCAATTCGTCTGCATCTTCGGCACGGAACCCATAACGCACCCCGTCATAGCGTGCGAGATTAGACGACGCTTCAGCAGTCGCGAGGATGTAGTAGACGGCGATGCAGTACTTGGAATGCGGAAGCTCAACCTCCACGATCTCAGCTCCCAGATCACGATAAACCTCGATCGCGGCTTCGACTGATGCGCGCACCTCCTCCGACAGGCCTTCTCCGAAGAGCTCGCGTGGAACACCGAGTCGCGCGCCCTGAACATTGCCAGGGAGTTGAGATGCGTAGTCGGGCACAGCAACCTCGGCAGTCGTCGCGTCGTGCTCATCGCGTCCGGAGAGTACGCCGAGAACCGATGCCACGTCGCGAACCTTGCGCCCGAAGACCCCGATCTGATCGAGCGAGGAACCGAACGCGACCAGCCCATAACGGGAGATCCGTCCGTAAGTCGGTTTCAGGCCAACGATACCGCAAAGCGACGCGGGTTGCCGAACGGAGCCGCCAGTTTCGGAACCGAGGGCGACGGGAACGATTCCCGCGGCGACCGCGGCGGCCGATCCACCGCTGGATCCGCCAGGGACACGCTGTGTGTCCCACGGATTACTGACCGGCCCGAAAGCAGAGTTCTCGTTGCTCGAGCCCATAGCAAACTCGTCGCAGTTCGTCTTTCCGATGATTATTGCGCCGGCAGCATTGAGACGTTCGATCGCGGTAGCGTTGTACGGCGCGTGATACGGGCCAAGAATACGGGAACCGCACGAGGTTTGAAGGCCCGCTACACAGATGTTGTCTTTGATCGCAATTGGGATTCCCGCGAGATGACGATTTGGATCAGGTGGTGTTCCATCAAGCTCGTCCGCTCGGCGAAGCGCCCCCACTCTATCAATCTGAAGAAAGGCGTTGAGCGTATGGTTGAGTTTCTCAGCGGCGTCGAGAGAAGACTCAACCACCGAACGCGCGGTGGAGTCGCCCTGTACGATGGCTGCGTGCAGTCCATCGACGTCGGTTGTTGAATGGCTCATAACTGGTTGAAGCAAAAACTAACGGGACAATTAACCTAGAGCACTTTCGGGACTCGAAAATGACCCGACGCTGGATCCGGGGCCTGGTCCAGTGCAAGTTTCTGCCCGAGCGAGGGCATCGCCACATCTTCTCGCGATGAATCGGTCCGCTCACCCTCCGGCGTCAGACCGCCGATTGAAGGCTCGACTGAGCTTGTGTCCAACTCGTTGAGTTGCTCAACGTAAGTAACGATCTCAGCAATTTGAGGCGTAAAAGCGCGACGCTCCTCAGGAGTAATTTCCAGGTGAGCAAGTTGCGCGAGTTTCTCGATGTCGGATTCTGTTATCGGCATTTCTTTTGTTTCGTGTTAGCTGAAGCGCGCTCCTGGTCAGACCGAAGAGCCGCTTTGATTGCGAACTAGCGCCTGGTTTTCTCGTACCGATTGATACAGCTTCCAGCGGCAATAAGAAAGCGCCGCCGCAGCTCGTCGTCGTGAATTGCGCCGGCGGCGACTGATAATTCCGGAGAGACGGCCTGCATTGCAAGCTGCTCCTCCCGGGGCCGGTCGATCACCTTTGTTTGCGCCGCCCTCCGCGCTGCGCGTACGGCCTTCGGATCGACCCGAAATTCAATATAAGTCACCACGGCCTGGCCGAGCAGGGAATTGATCCGAAAAAGCAATTGCCCGCTGATAGCTTCGAGCTGCTTTTGCCACGTAGCGTCAGCGACGGCGACGATCAGCGTCTTCTTAAAAAGTCGAAAAGGAATCGCCTGAGTCCGCAACCCTTCACCGGCGGCGCGTCGCCACGCGATGAGAGCAGCGGTTTCGAGAACTTCTTCTGTTTCGCCGGCAATGCGTAATAGCTTCGGCAGCGTTCGAATTAGATCTTCCATCTTTCGATCTATTACGTGAGATTCCCGTCAAAGGACAGTATAATCCGCGTTCACTCAGCAATTCATAGTCTGCAGTTTTCCGAGTTTAGGGTATAACGCGCGCCGGCCACAAGCGTTCGCGCGGCGAGAAATCGAAGAGAGTATCTGATGGAAAAACTGATACTGGCATCGGCGAGCCCAAGGCGCGCTGAGATCTTGCGCGCCGTAGGATGGCCCTTTGAAGCGTTCGCCACGCATGCAGACGAATCTCTTTTCGCGGATGAGACCGCGGAGGCCGCCGTCGAACGCCTGGCTCTTAAGAAAGCCGAGGCCGCCGCCGGGCGTTACCCGCGCGACTTAATACTCGGAGCGGATACTGCCGTGGTGGTTGATAAAGCGATCCTGGGAAAACCGCGAGATGTAGACGATGCACGGCGAATGTTAAGGATGCTGAGCGGGCGGTGGCATGATGCCGTCACGGGCGTTGCCCTGCTCCCGCATGGAGAGAAAGATCGTCGCTTCGTATCCCACGAGACCACTCAGGTGCGCTTCGGCGCGTTGTCCGATGCGGAAATCGATGGATACGTTCAAAGCGGGGAGCCTATGGATAAGGCCGGCGCGTACGCTGCGCAGGGCCGCGCCGCACTGTTCATCGAAGAGATAAGAGGCGATTACTGGAACGTTGTAGGGTTACCGATACGGCTGGTTTATAAACTCTATCGCCAAATTCGGCGCGCACCACTCGCTTGATCGTGCCGCGCCAGCGTCCTTGAGTGTGATAGTATCGCGGCCCGGAACGTCGTTGGTCGCTAATCGTTTTATCACCTCAACCTCGAAGGAGACGCGATTATGAAACACCGGTCACGACACATCTCACCACTGTTGCTCGTTCTATTAGCCCTTACGATTGGCGAGATTGTCGCGTCCGCACAATCTCCTTTTCGCGGTACTTTCAAAGGATCGTATGAACTTCCAGGAGCGGTTGCGAAGGTAAAAGTCACCGCCACCCTGAGGCCTGTTGGTCGAACGGTCAAAGTCCGCTGGGTAAGTATAGACACCCTCAAGGGTGCTACCGAGCCGGAGGACCCTGCGGAGGCGAACCTCATCGGGCGGGTGGAAGGGGGCCGCTTGAGATTCCTGATTCCCGAGGAATCCAATCCCTACGAAGGCACGAGCTACGTAGCGACGATGCAAGGATCAACTCTTGTCGTTCGCTTCGTGCTTTATTACGACCCTCAGGGAGGCTACTCGTACAAACCCTGCGAAGGCTGCAAAAAGACGAACCAGGTTGTTAGGATGAAGCGGCAGTAGATGTGGCTTTGGGGATCCAGCGTTAGAAGCAAAAGGTCGCCTGCAAGTGAGGCGACCTTTTCGTTCGGTAGAAATGCAATTCTTATGATGGGCCGAGGACGGTCTCGAGCGGCTTCGAGAGTTGGTCGACGAGATCAGCGTCAGGATCGAGACCGCCGATTGGAGGACCTGTAGCATTACCCTCTTTGCCCAGGATGACAAAGGCGGGAAGCTGATCGATCTTAAACTGCCTTGAGAGCTTTCCGTCCGGATCGCGCAATACAGTCACGCTCAATCCGTACTTCTTCGCGAACGCGCGTAGCTGATCGTCCGATGCGTAGTTCTTTGACTTGGGGGACTCGGAATCTGTGCTTACCCAGTAAACGACCACCCCGCGGCCGCTGTACTTATCGGCGAGTTTTCTGATGCCGGTAAGCTGGGTGCGAGAAAGCGGCAGCCATGAGGCGCCGAACGCCAACACGACAACCTCGCCCCGCAGGCTGGCGGAGGAAATAGTCTCTCCATCTATCGACCGGAGCGCGAACTCGATCGCCTGGGGCGCAATGGCGTTCCTTCGTGGCATTCGGGCGCCCAACGACATAGGCAAAGCCACGGATAAGGTCGCGACGGCTATGGCCTTGCGACTCTTTGCAAACATTCTCTTCTCCTTTGCCTCTCGGTGTAGGTGGCATCGCCTGCCGGGGATGCCGGAGGAGATCCTTCGCCTAAGATGTCTCGAGAGGCGACTCATCGAGCAGTTAGATGAGGGAAGTCAGTGAGCAGTTGGCAGCGAGCAATTGGCGGTTAAGAATATTTCCAGAGCGTTCTCGCTTTCACTGCCAACTGCCAACTGCTCGCTGACAACTAGTTTAGTGGCTCGCTTCCAAAGACCTCGACGTGAAGCGCCCGGTAATCATCCCACGTATCCATGTCGCGCACAATATATGGCGAGGCGACGGGCAGGCGAAGGATGGATGCTTTGTGAGTTTCAAAAAGCCCTCGTAAGCCCCTTTGAGAATTCAGCGTCGCCAGCGCGTCACGAAAACTGAGATCGATCAGCACCGGGTGGCCTCCACGCCCTTCATAAGTTGGGATGATTAGGGGAGCGCCAGTGCGGTCTCTTTCTTCGATTAGGACGTTGATTATGTTGGAAGGAATCGCCGGCTGATCAGCAAGCGCTATCAGCACCGCCGTTGCATTCGGGGGGATTTGTTCCACCCCGCGCGCGATCGAAACTCCCATTTCGCTCTCTGCGTCGGTATTGTAGGCGAATCGAACAGGGCGTGTTGCGAGTCTCTGTCGGAGTTCCTCGGCCCGATGACCAAGGACGACGACCACCTCCTCGACTCCACCCGCCTTCAGGTTGTCTATGCTGGCTTCGATGACTGTCTTATCTCCAAAGGGAAGTAGAGGTTTGAACGCGCCCATTCGGCGGGATTGCCCGGCAGCTAATAGGAGAGCGGAGATCATAAGAGGAGGCAGGAGGCTGGAGCAGGAAGCAGGAAAAGCATAACGGTCAGGGGCGCGTCTGCGTCCTGCTACTGCCTCCTTCGTCCTGATTCTGCAGTGCTTCGAGCGCTCTCATAACATAAGGTCGCGCCATCTGCTTGCGCCAGTTCATGACGAAGTCAGTGTTGTCGAGTGGCCTTGCTATCGTGTAGCAGGCTTCGGCGGCAGCTTGCATATGTTCCCGATCGAGTGGCGCGCCGATCAGCGCGGAGGCGGCCTGCGTGACTTCGATTGGCGCCGGAGCGATGCCGCCCAACACCAGCTTCGCGTCTTTCACCGTTCCATCTTCCGCCATGTCCAACCGCGCGGCCACCCCTAGTACTGGAAAGTCGAAAGCACCGCGCCGTCTTAGTTTCTTGTAAACGGCGCGCCAGCCATTCAGAGGAGGAAGGTGAACCTCCGTCAAAAGTTCGTCAGGGCGTTTGTGGAGGTAGTCGATCCCGTCGTTGTTGTATAGACCGGCAGCGTCAACCATTCTCTCGCCCAGCGTTGAAGCGAGTTTGACCGTGGCGCCGATTGCCACCATCACCGGAACAAGGTCTGAAGACTGCACTGCCCAGCACTTCTTGCTTCCGGGGGCGACCCAGCAGATATCGCCGTCCTTCTTCAAGCAGAAGTTGATGCCCTTTCGCCATTCGTAGTTCTGGTCGTAGTAGTTGCAGCGAGTGTCCAGCAGAAGATTGCCGCCGATGGTGCCCATGTTGCGAAGTATGGGCGTGGAGATGGTTCGCGCCGCCGCGGCGAAGAATGGATAGTCGCGATTGATGACTTCGTTTTCGCAAATGTCCGTCAAAGAAACCGACGCGCCTATCCTTACGCCGCTCTTACCATCGCCAGTTATCTGATTCAGTTCCTGGAGTCGCGTGACTGAGATAACGGTCTTCGGCGTCTGCTGTCGCCGCTTCATATTCGGATAGAGATCGGTCCCTCCGGCGACGAACTGGCCTTCAGAGCCGGCGTCGCCAATCATCTTTACCGCGTCCGCGATGGTACGCGGGACGAAGTAAGAGAATTTGGGAAGACGCATCATGATGGTTAGCTCTGTCTAAGACTCCCGTCGAAGCTAGTTTGGAAATGATTTCCAGAGTTCGTCGAATTCCTTCACGCCGTTCCCTGTCGCGTCTATGAAAGTTGCAGAGTTTTTCTTGCTCGGGCGGTCCCGCATAGCGAAGTAGCCGTAGACAAACGGGCGAACACCGCCTCTGCGTTCATAAATAACAACCTCCACTTCAAGTCCCCCCTGGGTTGCGAACGCAATGTCCGCTGTTCCGTCGCCATCGCCGGCATGTGGCTCGAGTTTCTTCACGTCCCAGATGATCGCGCCATTATTCTCGTGGAAGAACATGCCCGCAGCGAAGGTACGCAAACGCAAACGAAAGGCCTCCACCGTCTCCTCTTGTTTAGGATAGGCAACAAACATCGCCGCGGGCTTCTTCGGATTGAGCATCAGCATCGGCCCGATTTCGGATTTGTCGGTCGCCATATATCCCTTGGGTATCTTGAAAACGGCATCACCCTTTTTCGCATCGGGCGGTCGGGATGATGATGTCCCTTCGCCAGGGGCCGCGGGCTTCTCCTGAGCGGCGGTCGTACGGCAGAAGGCGTGCGCCAAGAGCAGAGTGACGAATGCAATCAATACCAATCTAGAGTGGTTTTTGCGTCTAATATTCATTTCACTTGCTCCGTCTCAATCTTATCTATTCGACGTTCGACCGTCTCTGATCCGTGCGGAGTTGAATCATGTCGCCAGCGAGCAAGTCGAATTTGCGATCAAGATTATGGAAGCGGTCGTCAACTTTTTCGAAGCGCTCGTTTACCTGAGCGAACCGGTCGTTCAGGTTTCGCGCAGACTGGCAAACTCTGCGAGCGCCCTTTCCCAGATCGGCTTCGTATCGTAGGTCTTGGCCTCCAACACCTCCAGTCGCGCTTCGACCTTACCAAGCCCTGCTTCCACGCTATCAAGCCGTGCGTCGACGCTTCTAAGCCGGTTGTCTAACGCATCAAAGCGAACGAATACACGTTCTTCGAAAGACCTTCCTCCATTGGTTTCACCTGTTCTGTCTTCACTCATATCCAGTCTCCCCTCTCTATGCAGTGATGGGTGGGGATCTTGGTTAGTAATACGTCATCTACAACGATGGCGCTCACGAATGCACAGCGACCCGCGGCATCTCTCGGCCATCGCCGCCTTCGGCCGGTGTCAATACTTTCAGCGGTTCCGGCCATTCGACTTCTGGTACCGCCTTCGGTCCGAACCGTCCCTCACGGCCGCGAGATTTCTCGCGCAAAGCCATTAAGACTTTCTCTGGAGTGATCGGCACCTCGTCAATACGCACGCCCACGGCATCGTAAACGGCATTCGCCACCGCAGGCATGACCGGTAACAGCGGTCCCTGTCCGACTTCTTTCGCGCCAAACGGGCCGTTGGGGTCCGCGTCTTCGATCAGATAGGTGATTACATCGCACATCTCGAGCGTGGTGGGACTCTTGTATTCGAGCAGCGAAGGAAACTTGTGCACAACGTTTCGATTGGCTCGATACGTCATCTCTTCCATCAAGGCCTCGCCAAGCCCCATGTAAACAGAGCCCTCGACCTGGCCCATTACCAGAACCGGATTAATCGATTGTCCTATGTCGTGGCCGATGTATATCCGCTCGACCGTCACGATCCCGGTCGCCGCGTCGACATCGACCTCCGCAACGGCGGCGGAATAACTGTACGCGGGCGAGGGTCCGACGCCCGCGCCCTTGAACTTGCCGGGCGAAGCCGGGGGCGAGTACGAGCCCACCGTGCCGATTGTGCCGAACTTCGTTTCCGCCAGAACAACAGCTTCGGCGAACGTCACTCCTGTTTCAGGATTCTCGACATCGAAGACGCGTCGCTCGGCCAATGAGAGATTCTCAACCGGGACCTTCAGCTTCTCCGCCACGGCCCGCACCAAAAGTTCACGAGCACGCTCAGCCGCCTGCAATGCGGCGTTTCCGGTCATCAACGTCACGCGGCTCGAATAGCTGCCGAGATCGACCGGAGTCAGGTCGGTATCAGCGGTAACAACGCGAATATCGAAGGGGTCAATGCCTAAAACCTCGGCGACGATGTAGGCGAGAATCGAATCAGATCCCTGGCCTATGTCGGTGGAGCCGCACTGGACGCAGACGCCGCCCTGACGATCGAGCCGCAGTTGAACCCCTGACTGCGGCATGTTGTTCCAATAGATCGGCAAACCAGCACCGCAAATGTACGAGCTGCAAGCGATGCCGATACCTTTGCCATCGGGCAGCTTCCGCTTCTCACGGTCCCAATTGGAAAACTTGTTCTTCCAATTAGAGCCCTCGACGACTTTGTCGATACATTTTCCCAGACCCATGCTCCCCACGCGTAGGTAATTAGCGGTAACCGAGAACGGCGGGACCAGATGTTTTCGCCTTATGTCTACAGGATCCAGCTTGAGCTCTTCCGCGATCTTGTCGAGCTGGACTTCAAGAGCAAATCGCGGCTGCGGTGTTCCATGTCCGCGTTTGGGGCCGCACGGCGGCTTGTTTGTAAACGCCCGCAGGCCTCGAAACTTGTAGCGCGGGACATTGTAGGTGACGGTCTGAAGGGCGCCCGTGTAGAAGGTGCTGGCAACTCCATATGAACCGTACGCACCGCCGTCCAGGAACGACTGAAAATCCATGGCCGTGATCGCGCCATCCTTCTTTACGCCTGTCTTAATCTTCATAAGAACAGGATGACGACCGCGGTGACAGTAAAACACTTCTTCGCGCGTTAGCGTGATCTTCACGGGGCGGCCTGTAATCATCGCCAGCTTTGCCACCGCAATCTCATGATTGAAAGGATCCGACTTCCCACCGAACCCGCCGCCGTTAGGCGTTGCGATTACGCGGATGTGACTGGCCGGAAGCTCGAGCGTCTTTGCCAACGCGCGATGCACGTAGTGTGGAGTCTGCGTGGAACTCCAAAGGGTTAACTTTCCATCGGCATCGAAGTGCGCGACGGCTGCGTGCTGCTCCATCGGCAGATGGGTATTCCCTTCGAAGAAGAGAATGTCCTCGCGAACGAGATCGGCTTGGGCGAAGCCCTCGTCCATGTCGCCGAACTCGAGCGAAACTTTCTTATGCACATTCCCGCCGTCGCCGTACTCGTGAATCCGAGGCTCGTCCACCATCACGGCTTCGTCGATGCTGGTGATCGTTTGAAGAGGCTCGTATTCGACCTCGATCAAATTCATCGCATCGAACGCGGCATCCTCGTCAACCGCGGCGACTGCTGCAACGGGGTCGCCAATGAATCGAACCTTGTCGATACACAACGCGTGCTCGTCCTGACTTACCGGGAGAATTCCGTACGAGATGGGCAATTCTTCCCCGGTGATCACAGCGAACACACCAGGTGCAGCGATGGCCTTGGTTGTGTCGATGTTTTTGATTAACGCGTGCGGCTCGTGGGAACGCAGCAGCTTGGCGTAGAGCATGCGCGGCAGAACTATGTCGTCGGCGAATTTGGTTTGGCCGGTGCACTTCGCGCGGGCGTCGACCTTACGAAACGGTTTGCCCACGACACGCAAAGGCTCGCCGTTTCGTGAGGATGCGTCGCTTCCTGTCTTATTCGTAGCCATACACAGTCTCGTGAACCGGAACTGCCTCTTCGCCCCGCATTCGCGCGGCCGCCAATTCGACCGCTTCGTAAATCTTCAGATAGCCAGTGCAACGACAGAGATTGCCCGACAGCGCTTCCTTGATCTGGTCGCGGCTGGGATGGGGATTTGTCTTCAAGAGTTCTTTCGTCACCAGAAGAAAGCCTGGAGTGCAATAACCGCACTGTGCCGCGCCAAGGTCCGCGAATGTATCCTGCAGTGGATGGAGCCTGGCGCCGTCGGCCATGCCTTCTATGCTCTCTACCGCGCGACCTTCCATGTCGAGTCCCAATGCCAGACATGAAAGCACAGACCGGCCGTCGACGAGGACTGCGCAGGTTCCGCACTCGCCCAGCTCGCAGCCGTGCTTCGTGCCCGTTAGTCCGAGGTCTTCACGCAGGACTTCGAGCAGAGTCTTGTGTGGAGCAAACGCGACTTCTGTACGTTCCCCGTTTAGTATGAATTCGATGTGGGCTTTCTGTTTAGCGGCCATAGATGAGACTTAAATAGTAAATCGTAAACCGTAAATAGACAAAGCAGCTCGTCTACTCACGACTTACGATTCATCTGATACGAATTCACTGTTGTCCCGCGGCGCTTCCATTCTTCTTGCGGTTCAGTACGACGTTGTCTATCAAGCGGGTTTTTCCCACTTGGGCCGCGAGTGCGATGAGAACTGTTTTGTCGTCCAATTTCTCGAGCGTCTCAAGCGAGTCAGCCTCTGTGATGCTTACATAATCGAGCCGCGCGAGCGGTTCGCCGGCCACAGTAGTTCGCACCACCTCTGCCAGACGCGAGCCGGAACGCTCTCCCGAGGAATACGCTTCCTTTGCCCGCTGGAGACCTTTATGCAATACGGCAGCGGCGCGTTTTTCTTCACCACTCAAATATGAATTGCGTGACGAGAGAGCGAGGCCGGACTCTTCGCGTACGGTCGGGAGCACCACGATCTCTGTCTCGAACGCCAGGTCGCGGACCAGTCGCTTGACGATAATCGTTTGCTGCGCATCCTTCTGCCCGAAGAACGCAAAGTCCGGGCGGACGATGTTCAAGAGCACAGTGACAACGGTAGCGACGCCACGAAAATGGCCTGGTCGCGCTGCGCCCTCGAGTTGCTCTGACAAACCTCCAACGGTTACGTAAGTAGAGAAATCCTTTGGATAGATCTCTTCGATGGAGGGCGCGAAGATGTAATCCACGTTATAGTCCGTCAAGATCGCAGCGTCTTTGGTAAGGTCTCTGGGGTACTTCTCAAAGTCTTCGTCCAGCGCAAATTGTGCTGGATTGACGAAGACCGAAACCACAACCAGATCACACATCCGTCGCGCTTCGCGGATCAGGCTCAGGTGTCCGTCGTGCAACGCGCCCATTGTCGGAACTAGCCCAATCGTCCGATCCTGCTCGCGGCGCACTTTGCGGGCGACCGAGCTCATGCGTTGACGGCGATTTATGATTTCCATAAGGCAGTGATCAGTGGTCGGTGGTCAGTGGTCAGCGGGAGCCAGCTAAAAACTGACCACCGGCCACTGACCACTGACTACTGCTTCTTCACCTCTGTGTCGGATTTGATATCGAGGTCCTTTGCGGCGTCTGCAGGCAGTCCGTAGGATTCTTCTTCCGATGGGTAGGACCCGACTCTCACGTCTTCGGCCCAACGACTAATGGCCTCCGTCATCGTCTCGCGTAAATTTGCGTAAGGGCGCACGAAGCGGGCCAGCTTGCCGAACGAGAGGCCGAGCAAGTCGTGGATAACGAGAACCTGGATATCACAATGCGAGCCGGCTCCGATTCCGATCGTCGGAATCTTGACGCTTTCGGTGATCAGCCTGGCGATTTCGCGCGGAACCACTTCAAGCACGATAGCAAACGCGCCCGCATCCTCGAGTGCCTTTGCATCCTCCAGAAGCTGGCGAGCTGTTTCAGCAGTCTTACCCTGAACCCGATAACCGCCGAGTTTATTGACCGACTGAGGAGTCAGTCCGATGTGTCCCATTACCGGGATCTCTTCGTCCACGAGTCTTTTGACCAGTTTGGCGCGCTTCAATCCGCCCTCGAGCTTGACCGCCTCAGCCGCGCCCTCCTTGATCAAGCGCAGAGCGTTGTTGATAGCATCACGTTCACCGGTATGAAACGAGCCATAGGGCATATCCGCGACAAGTAACGCGCGCTGTACGCCGCGACGTACTGCGCGGGTGTGCATCACGATCTCTTCCAGCGTGACCGGAACCGTGTTGCCATAGCCGAGCATCGTATTGCCGATACTGTCACCGACGAGCACGATATCGATCCCCGCTTCGTCAACGATGCGAGCCATCGTGTAGTCGTAAGCAGTCAGACATACCAAGCGCTCACCACGTTCCTTGCTAGCGCGCAAACTCGGAGCCGTTACTTTTTCGGGACGCTGCGGTTTGAGATAGGCCATTGTGGAACTCTTTCTCCAAACAGATAGGCGGCGACCCTTCTTGCCAGGATCACCGCTTCATTTTCTTATGTCTTCATATGTAAGGGACGTGCAAGGCGGTAATTATAGGACAGGTCGGCTGAAAAGCAAGGAATAAGGTGGATCGCCTGGGCTGATGCGGATTGATATTCACATGATCGAATCATTTGTTCGGAGACTCCGAAAGCGCCAAGGGCGCGAGATGCAAAAGCCTGGGCCATCGGCCCAGGATATGTTCTGTACGAATCGATCAGCGCTGAGGCGCGCGATCGAACGCTGATCTCAAAACATTCCGCGCTTTCAGCGCTCCGAAGATCTGAGTATGAATGGACCTGGGCCGATGGCCCAGGCTTTTGCATTTCGCGCCGTTGGCGCTGAGAACCGGGGCGTCTTAATTGGCATTACCCTTCCAAAGTCTGACCTCCGCTTGATCGTCGGTTGCGACTAGCAACTCATGAATACTGCTATGAAGAGTCGGGTGGATAAGCTGAGGAACCAGCTCTGCAAGCGGCGTGAGCACGAATCGACGCTGGTGCATGCGCGGATGAGGAAGCTGTAGAAAGTCAGAGGATCGTTGCTCCTCGCCGAAGAGCAGCAGGTCAAGATCTATGGTGCGCGGTCCCTGCTCTACCTCTCGCCTGCGACCGAGCGAGTACTCAATTCGGAGCAGCCGGGCGAGTGTTTGCTCAGGAGAAAAAATGCCTCGGCGGAGTTCCGCCACCATATTGAGAAACGTCGGCTGATCGACGCGACCCACCGGCTCGGTTTCATATATAGAGGACAGTCGAGTTACCACGAACCCGGCCTCCAACATTCCACGCACCGCGAGCAGAAGAGTCCCCGCGCGATCGCCGATGTTCGAGCCCAACCCAACGTAAGCAGATAAGTCTGGAGTCTGAAGCCGCGTGTCGGGAGTCATCGGAGGGAAGCCTGTGATATTGACGCCTTCTCGTCAAGCCTCCGGCAGAAGGGTCCTTAATTTTGACTCCAGACTCCCGACTCTCTAGACTCCAGTGGTCATGGATCAATTCGCCGCACTGCTATGGTTGAAGTGGACGCTGTTTCGCAATTCGATGCGCTCGCGCAAAGCAGTGCTTGGTCGGGTCGCCTCGATTCTGGGAACGATGGCTGCCCTGGGGTTGGCGCTCCTGATAGCCTTCGTTCTGGGAATCACCATCTACAAAATACTCTCTCCAGGTGGAGCAGCGCGCTTCCTCTCAGAGCTACCGCCCGATAATGCCCAAGCCGCTGAGACTCGAAACATTCTGCAATCGGGGTTCCTGCTGGTATTCATCACACTCTCGCTGGTCTACCTGATGTGGGCCACGGTGCCGTTGAGCCTGGGAGGCGCGAGTCAATTCACTCCGAAGCGCCTGCTGCTTTATCCGGTCAGCTTGCGAAAGCTATTCGCGCTGGATTTCCTTAGCGAGTTTACGAACCTCGCTTCCATATTCGCCATCCCCATCATTCTCAGCATTGCTCTCGGCGCCGGGTTCGGCATAGGTAACGTTGTGCTCTCGCTCCCGGTTGCAATTCTCGCGATCACCTGCGGGATCAGCATCACCAAGTGGCTTTCAACATCGCTGAGTACGTTGATGCAGCGGCGACGAAGTCGAGGTGAAACGCTCATTGCTCTAATCGGCATCGTAGTTGCGCTCGGCGGTGCTTTCTTCGGAGAGTTTGCGTCGTACATGGCGCGACACGCCGGGGAGCTCAAAGGTTTGCGCTGGACCCCGCCGGGCGCCGTGGCGATTGGTTTGACGGAAGGACTCAGCGGGCAGGGTGTCGGCTTCGTGTATGTAATGTCGCTAGTGACGCTCGCCGCCTATACCGTGGTTTTCGTCAGCGTCACATATCTGATAGCGCGTCGTTCGGCACTCGAGATCGGAGGAGCGAAACGGGTTTCGACCCAGACACAAACGAGCAGCGGCGTGCGCGAGGTGGGATGGCAGCTTCCTTTCGTCTCGCAGGAACTCTCTGCCGTGATAGAGAAAGAGCTGCGCTACGCGATGCGAAATGCGCAATTGCGGATGATGGCGCTCATGCCGCTTGTCCTGATTGTGGTTCGTTTAGCACGTGGGAATCGGCTTGGCGCGCGGAGTATCGAGATGGCGCCGCCGGCGCATACTTTCGCCGCTTACTCTGACGGGCTGCTGGTTGCCGCAGGCATTCTTTATGTGTTTCTGATTCTTTCGTCTCTCTCCTGTAACCTCTTCGCTTACGAAAGCGGTGGAATGCGAGCACTCATCCTCGCGCCCATCCAGAGGACGACGATCCTAATTGGTAAGAACTTGTCCATAGGATTTCTCGCCTTGCTCTTGTGCACGGTGCTGCTGGGAGTCAATCAACTCGTCTTCCGCGATTTGACATTGCCGGCACTCGGATTTGCGGCATTCAGCTTCGTCATCTTCGCAGCTACTTTCGCGCTGATCGGCAACTGGCTCTCGATCCGTTTTCCAAAACGGCTTCAGTTCGGAAAGCGCATGAATGCCTCTGGCGTAACCGGATTCTTGTTGATCCCAATTCTGCTCGTTATGGCGGCGATGCCAATCCTGGCGGCCGTAGCCGGCTACTACACCCGAAGTTTGATAATCAAGTATGTTACACTCGCCTCATTCGCAGTTATTGCGATCGGACTCTATCTTTCGTTGATCGCAGGGCAGGGACGTTCTCTTGCTCGACACGAGCAAGAGATACTTGAAGCCGTCAGCGGGAGAAATGACGACTAAACTTAATCCAGCGATGCGACGCGGTCATTAGCGTCACATCCGGGCGGGAGACGCTGGGCCCCGTCCATACACAAATGGCTCGCAGACGATTTCGCAGCAATCAGAGACACGAACCCTCCACGGAACGTTCGTTCCAGGAGTACATCTCAAGCATTCCTCTGCCGCAGACCTCACGAACCGAACTCATGCGGTTGGTCCGAGGCGGCGAAGATACGTTTCTCGAACTCAAGGTCAAATTATCAAATCCGGAGAAGATCTCGCAGGAGATCGTTGCGCTGGCGAATACGGGTGGAGGCCTGATCGTCTTTGGCGTCAACGACCAATTGCGAGTGGAAGGGCTCGACGATGCGGAAAGCGTCCAGGAGGACCTGGTGCGCATCTGTAGAGAAGACATTCTGCCTCCGCTGGTTCCGTTCATCGATCGCGTCGCGTTTGATAATGGCCGCCGGATAGTCGCACTGGATGTGGTCGGTAAGACGCCACCATACCAAACTCGGGACGGTCGGTTCTATATACGCATTGGCGCGGAGAAAAGAGAGGCCTCGCGCGAAGAGCTATCGGCTTTGATAGACGATGCTCGGCCATTTCGATACGAAAACGTTCCGGCGATAGGCAGCACGATTGCGGACATAGACGAGGCGCACCTTTGGACTTTTGTTAAGGCGTTCGAAGGCGACGCGTTCGACGCGGCCACCGGCGCGGGTTATCCGACGAAAGATGTAATGGAGCGCGATCTGCTGCTGGCGGTTAGCAGCGCGAACGAGACGATTCCCACCGTCGCGGGGCTACTTCTCTTCGGACGCGATCAGCGCGTAGCTGAACTGTTACCCCGTTCTCAGATCATCGCGACGCGCTTCGCGGGCGATAACACGCAGTCTCCGGTGATCGAACGAGCGCAACTAACCGGCAACCTGCACACGCTCTACGATTCTGCCATTACGTTTGTCAGTAGATATTGTGACCTGTGGGACACACGCCCGCGCCGTTTTCCAGCCTCCGAGGTTGATGATGCTCCAGTCGCCGCGCGCGCCAATTACCCACGTGGCGCCATAAGCGAGGGGATAGCAAACGCCCTGGTCCACAGAGACCTTTCGCTTCGAGACCTACAGACGCGATTGCATATCTTCGACAAGTCGGTTGAGCTCATCAACCCGCGGCGCAGCGTCGGCTTTGCGCCAACAGCGCAGAAAGCCATCCGTTACGGAGTGCCTCAGCGGTTGAATCCGCAACTAGCCGCGATCTTTTATAGCCCGGCGTATGGACAATCGCTTTCACGCGGAGGTCTGCCCGAACTGCTGCGTCTCTCACGGACCTTCTCAGGCCGGCGCGCGGAGATTCATTCATCCAATGATGAGTTTCGCTTGAGGTTCTACGGAGCCATCTGATTGCGGATTGCGGAATGCGGATCTCGGATTGCGAAATACCGGTGTTCGCAGACCCTGAGAGGCGCAAGCTAATTAGCGTCTGAGTCCTTTATTCCGCAATCCGAAATCCGCATTCCGCAATTAATAGGGGGTCCTTATGCCGACTCGAAAATTCTCCCTTGATCCAGGCGGACCAAAGCGCGTCGAGATTTCGTGGAGAGGCTTCTGGAAAGAGATCACGGTTAAGGTCGATGGGTATGTTGTGGGCACGATAGCCGATAAGAAAGCCCTTATCCACGGACACCAGTTTGCTCTCCCGGACGGCTCGTGTCTGGGCGTACAGTTGGCCAAGTCCTTCGCGGCTGTTCAGCTAAGGGTTACGAGAAACGGACAGCCGCTACCTGGTTCTGATTCGGATCCGAGCCAACAGCTGAAAGTGGCATACGGCGTTATCTTCTTCATAGCGGGTCTCAACATCGTCCTCGGGCTGATCGCAGTCCTGACCGACACTCAGTTTTTGACAGGGCGCTATGGAATCGATTGGACGACCATTGTCTTCGGAGTTGTTTTCCTACTGCTTGGATTCCTGGTGAAGGGAAGATCGATGGTGGCGCTCGCGGTAGCCGTTGCGCTTTTCCTTGCGAGTGGAATTTGGGCCATTTACATCATTGGCCAGGCCATTCCGCACGAATCGATGCCCGCCGGCGGGATCTTCATGCGAATCTTCCTGTTGATTCCCATGTTCAAGGGATTCGGTGCTATCCGTGATCTGAAGGCGAGCGAACTCCAGCCGCGTCAGTGGCCGCGCTAAAGGTCCGGAGAATTGCAGATTTTGGGATTCGGAATCTGGAATGTGAAATACGCGATTGGGAGGGTGACGACAAGCTCGCTCCGATTAACCTGGCGATGCTTCATTCCGCAATCCGCAATTCACTCACGCTTTCGGCGCGTTGTAAAACTGGCGACTCTGCACGATGTAATCTTTGTCGTCATACTGGCCGTCGCCATCGATGTCGACCCTAACGACGATTTTATGTTGCTTGCCGTCGCGCTTGTCGCCGGGATTGTAGCCGAGGCTGTACTGGCTTCGCAGGAGTGCGTTAATTGTTCTCAGCGCACTCGGGATCTCACCCTCGAAAGTGATTGGGAAGTGCATCCCGCCGGTCTCCTTGGCGAAGGTGTTGAGCTGATTCTGGGCCTGTAGAAACGTGAGCCTGCCGGGGGTTTGCGAGAGCATATCATCCATGGGGCCAAGCTGGTCGCCGTACTTTTTGAAGAAGAGATTTCCGGTACCGATGATGTAGACCGGCACGCCGGAATTTTGCAGCACCTTGCGCGCCCTGTCGTAGTTGATCTTGCTAAACGTATCTATCCCGCTGCTGATCAAAATCATTGCCTTGCGACGGCCCTGGACGCTGGCGAGGCCCGCATAGTCAGCCTTCTTCTCTTTCGAGTCCTCCAATACCACTGAGTCGCCCCGTCCCCCTATCAATGTGAACTGCAGCGCGTCGAATAGATTCGAATCGCTGAACGCCGGCTGATTGCGAAGCAGTAGGTTGATGACGTCCTGAATTCGCCTGGGGTCGTTGGTGAAGTCCGTGAGCGGCGTCGGTCGAATGTCATACGCGATCACCGAGACGTAATCGTCTGGTGGCTTGACGAACTGCGAAAGGAATATCGCCATCGGCCGAATAGCTTCCATCTGGCCCGCTTCAAAACCGCCGTTCCCATAGTAGCCAAGCTTGGCGGAAAGTTTGCTGTACTCGACCACGAGCGTCACGGTGATGGGCGCTTCCGGTGTGGAGAAGTTCGTAATGTCCTTCTGCACGCCGTCTTCAAAGATGGCGAAGTTTTCTTTCTTGAGCCCGTTGATGATCTGGCCGGACTTCTTTTGATATACGACGGCGTCAACGTTGACCAGGTTGGTGGTAACCGAGACCGTCTCGGCTTCCTGAGGCTTGCCTACGATGTCTGGTGGGAGGTCTTCTTTCTGCTCGGGCTTTTGGGTTCCGTCCGGGCGTTTGTTCTTCTTCTCGTTGGCGGTAGGTGGTTGCCGCCTGGATTGGGCAATGACCGTGAGATTCCCGCTCAGCGAAATTGAAATAATGATGACGAAGGCGACAAAGGAAAGCGGTCGGCGGAACAATGTGCGAAACATGCTAAGAAATCCTCGGTGGCGAGCGGCCGTTGCAACTTCCAGGGCTTCAGAAGAATACTAGGGTTTACGCGATGGACGGTCAAGATGCAGTGGTTCGATGCCGCACATCACGCATTCAGATGCCCTCGATCCGTTCGACTCAGGCTGAAAGTCACAACAGAGACACGGAGCCACAGAGATTAATCACCTCACCGCGATCCACCCATTGCTTCGGCCTCGACAACCACATCATAGGATCCGGTGTTGTCGTTCAAGTTCCCTTCGTTAACCCCAAGAAAGAGCACGCCGTCGCGTTGCGCAATAAACTCTCGGCGGCCGCCAACGAATATAAAGTCATCATTGTCGTCGCCGATCACTGCAATGAGCGATCCGGTGGGATATGAGCGCATCAACTTCTGGTCGTCCTGAATGGCAGGAACGCCCGCTGGCGTCGAGACTCGACCGCCGCCCAGCGCGATACGACCCGAGGCCGTAAGGCGGATGCGTTGTCCGCGTCGAACCACCAGCCCGCTATTCGTCCAGCCGTTAGCCGCGTTATCACCGCGAACCCGAGTGTTGATCTGAAAAAACGTGGGCGAGCCCTGCGAGGATGGCTGGCTTCCAGGCTGAGAGACTGTGTTGTCCGGTTCGGACGAGGTGTCCTGGGTCGTGCTCGGCTGCAAGACCGGTGGACGTGTGGTGGTAGGGTTGGATGGTCGCACGCTCGGCCGCGGATTGTTGTCGGCGATGACCGGTGCGCTACCGGCCGAGTCGAACTCGATCGACTCAACGTCCTCCATATAGAGAGTTATCTGGCTTCGGCGGCCGCGAGCTCCGGCCCCGACGAGGACTACGAACTGCTGGTCCTTAAAACCTACAACCTGCCCGCGAATTACGCTGCCATCTTTCAGTCGAATAGTATCTGCGAACGCGACCACGCTGAGGGCCAATACCAGCGTAAGGGCGCAAAACGGGCGAATTAGTCTGTTGATCATAATTGTTCTCCGGAACGATTGCCTCTCTGAATTTCGTCTGCGCGAGCTCGCCACAGCCGACCTTTAACAAAGACGCGCCTGCTTTGGCAAGCGGGGAAGAGGTGTGTTACGACGATTGATGCCTTTAGGCGCTCGAGCAGTTGCTTTACCTGCCTCGCTGGCCGCCGGACGTGTTATAACATGCTTCAAGTCCAGCGGGAGACAAGTGACCGCCACCTGGTTAGGGAAGAGAAGATAATGATAAGACGAATGCACTTGATTGGTCTAATGACGGGCTTCATTTTCGCCCTGATAATCACGGCCGCGGGCGAGACGCAAGCGCAGAAAATTACTCAACCTGAGAAAAAGGGCAAGGACGATAGTTCACTGGACCAATCGGGCGTCAAGGGTCAAGGGACGATCCCGAAGTACGTTCCCGTCCACAAGTATGATCCTCTGAGGAACGCCGCCGAGGACCTGAAGGCGGCACTGGCTGAGGCACGACGAACGGGAAAGCGAGTGCTGGTCAAAGTCGGAGGCGAGTGGTGCAGCTGGTGTCACACCATGGACGGGTTTTTCGAGAAGCATCCGGACCTTATGACTCTCGGCGAAAAGAATTTTGTAATTCTTAAGATCAATTTCAGCGAAGAGAACCCCAACGTCGAGGTGCTATCGCGATATCCGGAGATCAACGGCTATCCGCACATCTTCGTGCTGGATAAGGATGGAAAGCTCCTTCAATCACAGGACACGGGCCTGCTGGAAGAAGGCAAAAGCTACAACCTTGTAAAGTTTTTTGAGTTCTTGAGGCGCTGGTCACCGCCGGGACACGACGGCGATTGAGCTCGAGGGCCAGCCGCCTTCATCGGTGCGTTTCGAGAAGCAGGAATCTCCGCTCTAGTTGTTTTGCCAATAGGTGCCGTCGGCAAAGACCACCCGTTTCAACACGACCTCGGCTTTGGTGGCTCCCTCAGATAGATAACCCTCAACGTCGTAGGTCTTGTCCTTCTCGATTGGCTGTTGTTTTGAGCGCACGATGTTCTGCCAAATAAGAGTCGTCTCATCCAGGACCTTCCCGCTCTCATCCGTAAACTTCACTCCAAGATCCACCTGACTGATCTGCTTCGCGGTGTTCACTTTGATCCTGTACCGGATGTTCTGCTTGTCGGGCGTTATTCCCAGATAAGTAAATTCTATTGGCCGCTCTTTATCCTGACTGGTGGGTGAAGAGGGCGTCGCGGTAGGTGTGGGCGCGGCAGGTGTTGAGGACTGGTTTACCACAGTCGTCGGTGACGAGTTGTTGTAAGGAGTATTTTGTTGCGAGCCGCCGCAGCCGAGGAGCGGTAGGGGCAAGAGCAGGGCAACGAACGCTCGCTTGATATGCCGTTTCACTTCGGCCCCTCTCTTGTAAGAGCGGACGATCACGGACGGAAGGCACACGAAGGATGGCGATAATATTGCGAAAGCGGCGAGTGGTGACGCTCGCCGCTTTCGAGTTGGAACCTTGGTGTGGCTTAGTTAACGCCGGGGTTGCTGCGATCGTGCCGTAGGCCGATAAAGGCGACCACCAGCACTGCTGCGATTACACCAACCGCGATCCATGTGCCGCGGCTACCATTGTCGCCGCTGTCGCTGGTACTCCCACCCTGAAGTGCCGCGGTTCGGGTGGCTGTCGACTTAAACGTTGCTGCGGCGCTGGTATTGGCCTTAAGGAATGTATTCTCCGACGCCATGCGGGCCTCAACGTCGCTCTTCGAGAAGAGTCGGTTCAGCGCTGACTTTGAGCCGAAGCGCAATGAAACTTTCTCTGCCGCAATTTCGGCGGCCGGCACTCGGTTCTCCGAGATCGTGGTCGCTACCTTGGCCTCTGCCGTTGGCTGAGCGGCCGAAGATGCCGACGTTCCGGGATCGTTGCCTGATCTGATAGGGCCGGCCATGACGTAAACTTGCAGCACGGCAATAGCAAGCACAAGGGCAATCAGCTGAAATGCCTTTGTAAATCTGGAAGCCATCATAAAATCTCCTCCTGCGTGTAGCTCAGTTGTAATGACGAAGCAAAGTACGATCGACCGCACATCGCTTATAAGCAGGCCAGAAGTGTAACGCTAAGGGCCGGAACGGTCAATAACTCTGTTCAGTTTACTAATGTCCGACAGGTTTGAGGAAGTTCTGAACAACTGGTGAGAGGTTCGCCTTTAGCCAGCGAAGCTGGCGACAGCGTAAAGCCTGGGGTGTAGCGTAGCGAAACCCCAGGACCGCGAGCGTCGTAAACCCAAAGCCCACGAAGTGGGCGACAGCCGATGCAAGTCGGCGACGTTCAAAACTATTTGGGCTGTCGCGCGCTCCGCGCGCTCGCCTCTTAATGGCAATTTCATCCTGGGGTTTCGCTCCGCTCCACACCAGGCTTTATGCTGACACCTGCTTCGCGGGTTACAGAGACTTCTAATTGCAGGAACTTGTTCAGAGGTTGATCAAGTTCGTCGTCACGCTTGTCGCGTCAATCAATGCATCGTGCTTGACGACTAGGATTGAGCCACGTACAGTTCAAGAACCCCCCTTTAGCTGAGCCTATTCCCGCATATAGACTGAGCGACCGACGCGCTAGTGGCGAGGATGTCGGACTATGAAGGTACTGCTCGTTTATCCCGAGTTCCCAGAGACCTACTGGAGTTTCAAGCATGCACTGTCGTTTGAAGGCAAGCGCTCTGCCTTTCCTCCTCTCGGCCTCCTCACTGTCGCGGCAATGCTTCCGCAGGAGTGGGAGCGGCGTCTGGTAGATATGAACGTTGGTCCGCTCACTGAAGCCGACATCGAATGGGCGGATATGGTCTTCGCCAGCGCGATGATCGTCCAAAGGGATTCGCTACAAAAAGTCCTCAGTTTGTGCGCGGCACGCGGAAAGCGGATCGTAGTCGGTGGTCCTTACGTCTCTACCGGTCATGAACAAGTGCCCGAAGCCGACCATGTCTTTATCGGAGAAGCCGAAACGACGTTGCCGCTTTTCCTTCGCGACCTCGAACGAGGGGAAGCACAGCGAATCTACAAGGCCGCCGAGCGACCGGCGCTCAGCCTAACGCCGATTCCACAATTTCAAATAGCGGACCTCGGACAATACAGCGCTATGTCGGTCCAATATTCTCGCGGCTGTCCGTTCAATTGCGAATTCTGCGACATCATAGAAATCTATGGCCGCGTGCCGCGCACAAAAAGCAACCAGCAAATGTTGGCCGAATTGGATGCACTCGACGAACTGGGCTGGCGGGGACAGGTGTTCATAGTTGATGACAATTTCATTGGCAACAAGCGCAACGTCAAGCAGTTCCTGCCTGACCTGATCGATTGGTCGGAACGGCACGGCCATCCATTTCTGTTCGTAACCGAAGCGAGTGTGAATCTGGCAGAGGACGACGTGCTGCTCGACATGATGCGGCGCGCGCACTTTCGCCGCGTATTCCTTGGAATCGAGACCCCGGTCGAAGAGAGCCTCAAAGAGGCGCAGAAGGGTCAGAACACCAAACGTGACCTCCTGGAGTCGGTGAAGAACATCCAGTCCTATGGTATGGAAGTGATGGCTGGATTCATCGTCGGATTCGACAATGATCCCGAAGACATCTTCGAACTCCAAATCAGCTTCATCCGCGCCAGCGCCATTCCGTTGGCGATGGTTGGGCTGCTTACGGCGCTGCCTGACACACAACTTTGGCGGCGCCTTGAGCGCGAGGGAAGGCTGTTGGACGAGAGCACGGGAAATAATACGGACGGAGCTCTGAATTTTATCCCGCGGATGGATCCGACGCGGCTTCTCGAAGGCTATCGAAGGATACTGAGAACGATTTATAGTCCGGCGGAGTATTATCGACGAGCGCTGGATTGCCTCTCACGTCTCACGCATGAAGGAGCGGACCCCCAGCGCGGCGGGATTCTAAGCAACGTGATTTCCTTTTTCCGCGTGGTCCTTACCCTTGGAATACATGACCGAGAGCGCATCGAGTTTTGGCGCTATATGAAACGCGCGACTGTTTCTCACCGCAAGTATTTTTCGCACGCGGTCATGCTTGCCGCCATGGGCTATCATTTCCGAAAGCTTACTGAGGCGCTGGAGGGTTGAACTTCGCAGTGTTGGGCGTGATTACCGCATTCCGGGAAGTCACTGCTTCTTCGGCTCGGCTGCGCGGGCCTGCTTAATCTTGTTCGCTTCTTCTTCGTAGTAAGGCTTCAATGAACTGTCGAGTTTGAAACACTTCTCAAAGTCCCGCTCAGCGTCGGCGGTCTTCCCCAGACTTAAGAGGGCCAGCCCTCGGTTGCCGTATGCATCGGCCAACTGGGGATTGAGCTCTATAGCCTTGCTAAAGTCATCGACCGCGCCCGCATGCTCGCCCTTATCGTCCCGGGAAAGGCCTCGATTGTTGAAAGCCTCTGCGTCTTTCGGATTAAGCTCGATGGCCTTGTTATAGTCGGCGATCGCGCCCTCCAAATCGCCTTTCTCGTCTCGCACGAGTCCCCGGTTGTAATACGCCCGCGCAGCCTGTGGATCGAGTTCCAGTACCTTTGTCAGGTCCGACAGCGCCCCTTCCAGATCATCCTTGCTCTTCCTTGCGAGCGCTCGATTGTTATATGCCGCAGCGTACTGTGAGTTGATCTCTATGGCCCGGTTGTAATCTGCCAGCGCGGCTTCGGTCTGTCCTTTATAGTCGCGCGCCCGTCCACGGTTGTAGAACGCTTTAGCGTTTTTAGGATCGATCTCAATTGCCTTGTCATAGTCAGAGACGGCTTTTTCGGGATCGCCTTTTCTCGCGTAAGCGTTGCCCCGATTTAGATACGCATCGGTTAACTGCGGGTTGAGCTCTATCGCCCGGGTGAGATCGGCTATTGCTCCTTCGAGGTCTCCCTTGACATGACGGGCCAGGCCACGCGCATTGAACTCATCAGCCGAGCTCGGAGTGTCCTGCGCGCGCGACGTTCCACTTGCCATCAACACCAGCAACAGTGACGAAAGGATATAACGCATAGAAAACTCCGAGAGGCCGCACAGGTCTCGAGTACCATATGGGGAAGGAAATCGTTGAAGCCCACGAGGTGTTGCCCCCACGTATTAGTTCGGGGCTTCATCGTCGAATGATCGAACTAACAAATTGCACTAAAGAGTTATACGAAGCATCACGAGATTGTTTTCGCGATGCTTCATATGGGTTCGTGGATATTCGATTGGCCGCGCCAGGCGCACGTTTGCTGATATGTCCACAGACTCGTCAGCGCCGAATCATATCAGAGAAATGAAGAGCAGGGTTTGCGCCTGAGTAACTCGGCCGGACCACCCGATTCCCTAAGACGCAGACCCGCGGCGCTTATCGTTCCCGAAAACTTTCGTTCCCCCACGGAGATCGCTACGCTCATTCCCTTCACAGTCACATCGGCGTACTGAGGTTGCGGATCTTCGGCCCCGCCTTCAGCGAGTTGGACGATGGCATGATACGCGTTGCCGGCGTTAAAGATTACGATTCGCTCTCCTTCCAGGTCACCAGAGCCTTTGCCCACGGTAAAATCTCCCCCGTAGACGCCTGAGATGCTGACCGCGGGGTGATTGCGGCGCTTCTGCGCGACAGCGGCGCTCGCGACGATCAAACAAATCAGACAGGCGAAGAGTACGCGAAGTTTGAAATTCATAACATTCTCCTTGGAGTTGGTGTGGTACTGCTTAAGTGCGTTGATGAAAAATACGGAAGGCTATTTTAACACGGCTACTCTGGTCGCCCCGTAAATCTCGGTCGCCGGGAATGTCCCGATCGTCAGTGGAGCGGTGCTGTTTCATTGTGGATGAGCGCCCTCTACGGCTTCTCCGTCGCTCTCTCGTCCGACTCTTCGCTTGAGCCCTCGTCAGGAGGCATCTGCGACTCTTTCTCGGCCTTGAAGAGTTCCGCTTTCACCAGCCATTCCAGTCGTTGCATCTCGGCATCCTCGCCGCCAGTGAAACGGACCCCGAACCCGATCTCGGCCATTTGATACACGACTTCCGCCCAAAGATATAAGTCGCCACCACCTGGCTGCAGGATTTCCAGTCTGATCAATTCGCCCATCGCGACTTTGTCGTCCGATAGGACGAAACAGCCGGACATGCTGAGGTCAACGATCTCTCCCGTGAGAATGGTCAACAGTCCTTCCCATGTGACCTTCAGATTTACCTTCGCTCGGGCCGCGGTTCTGCGATCATCCATCGTTAGACCTCGCTCAGTCTCCTAAAGCTTCCCATCGAAAAGCGCACTTACCGATTCACCCTCGTGAATGCGGTGAATGGTTTCGGCAAGCAATGGCGCGACGGATAAGACACGCATGTTCGGCAGGCGCTTCTCCGCGGGAATCGGGACCGTGTTGGTTGTCACAATCTCCTGTATGTCGGGCTGACTGCGAAGCCGCTCGATCGCCTTTCCCGTGAAAAGACCATGGGTGCAAACAACCGTTATGCCTTTGACTCGCTGCTGGCGAAGCTTTCGAAGCACTTCGATGATGGTTCCGCCGTTTGCAATCTCGTCGTCGATCACGATTACGTTTTTTGCATCGACGTCGCCCACGATTGCGTCTATCACTACCTTGTCATCGGCTAGTCGCTGTTTGTTCGCCGCTGCTACCGGCAGCTTCAGGAGACGGGCAAAGTGCGTGGCCGACTTTGCGTTGCCCAGGTCAGGAGAAACGACCACGGTGTTCTTCAGGTTGCGACGACGAAAGTGCGCGGCCAGCACCTTGAGCGCATTCATATGATCGACAGGCACGCTGAAGTATCCATGCACCTGAGGTGAATGCAAGGTCAACGTTAAGACCCGGTTCGCTCCGGCGGTTGCGATCAGGTCGGCGACCAGTCGCGCTGCGATAGAGATCCGCGGCGCGTCCTTCTTGTCCGAGCGAGCGTAAGCGTAATGAGGAATCACCGCGGTTATTCTGGCGGCCGAGGCCCCTCGGGCCGCATCGAGCATCAACAGCAGTTCCATCAGATGCTCCTGCACCGGCGGGACCAGCGGTTGAATAATGAATACGTCCGCATCACGGCAGTTAGCGCGAAGTGAAACACCGACGCAATCATTGCTGAAACGGTCGATGACAGTCGGGCTAAGCTCGAGCTTCAGCCGCCGGCATATCTCGTTTGACAGTTCCTGGTGCGCGTTACCGCTAAAGACAACGATCGATCTCATCTGATTCTCCGTGTCACGTCGCGGCGGGGACTTTGGCAGAAGGGAAGCAAGTTTGGCAAGCGATTGTTATCCCTAAAGAATTCCGCAGAAACTGAAGACTTGAGAAGCACAATGCACCGACGCATCTTCGAAATCCTGCTTGCGAATGCAGCGTAATCATTCCTTCGGCATCAACAGATTTGCATCGCGTGCGATCACCCAGTTGCCGGCCGGCTGTTTATTCAGTATGGAGAGGACATAACCTGAATGGACCATAACGCTGCCGTCGGGCGGTGTGAAGGTGACGGTAAGATGATTGCGCATCCAGGCCCAGTCGCCCAATACCTTTATCTCCTGGATGTCGGGCTTTCCGTCAATCTTCAGACCCTTCATTTCCTTGTTCATGACGGCGAATTCCTGTTTCCCGAACGGATCTCTTCCGGGAACCATGAAAACGACATCGTCCGCCATCAGGCCCAGGACCGTGTCGAGGTCGCCTTCTTTGCTGGCAGAGAGCCACCGATCAACCAACTCTCGAATCGCTTGTTCGTCACTTTGCATAGTATCTCCTTGACTATCGATACACTGTTAACTGTTAAGAGACTGCAAGGTGTTTATGAGCAGCCTGGTAATCACTCTTACAGGCCCTACGCGCATAGGATTCCATAGCAAGCTCTTTTGTGAATTCACACGTATCCCAGGATCTCGTAAATCCTGGGCCGAGATGCGAGGGGAAACAACTTCGATTGATTGCACCATGAACATGTGGAATGTATATCTTGATCATAACTCGCTGCCTGGAGCAAACCGGGATCCGCAGTGATGCGCCGCCTTACTGCCTCTACCGCCTCATCGAAATCCGAAGGTTGGCTTCCCTGTCTATACTTATGCCAGAGAGCCTTCACCATTCCCAGATCTGCCGCCGCTGAGAGCGAGTTGAAGCGTTCAGCGTATTTCCGTTCGACAGCCGTGCCCTCGACCACTGGAGATATCAATGATAACAGCATTGGCAACAGGTCTTCCGCCGACTACAAATCTTACCGATGCCTCTCCCATAAAGGCATGCGTCAGACGTTCAAGCAGGGACTCAACCTTCGGAGTAAATATATCTATCCGAGTACCGTATTCCTCATCAACTAGTTGGATCAGAATTTTCCCGCGCTCGCGGGCTGGGTGGAAATGGGAAATCAGAAAATCATTACTCAGAGAGGGCGGTAGCGAGGATAAGTCTTCTATGACCAGGTCGATGTCGTTGAGGGGATTCCCCTGCGCAAGTTTAGCGCTCTTCAGCAGGTGCCAGTCGGCGGCAATCCCTCCCGTGACGGTAACGGTTTCGCTGAGATGCCGCGCAACTTTTGCCAGCGATCCCAGACATTTGGAATAGTCCTCGCCCGTACGAAAAAGGTCTTGAAGCAAGTACGGCTTTTCGACTGTAAGCTCACCAGACATACCGGCGGCAATGATAAGCTACTCAAGCCTGGAAACTTAAATTGCCATTACCGGCGCGCCGCTTTCAGCCTGAATGCGGGCACACACAGAGTGAGGATGCCCGCCTTAGCGGTTGGTGCGTTACGGCTGAAGGAGAGCAGTAGAAGGTCATGGATAGGAAAATGTTTCCCGTAACCCTTTTCTGCTTTCTAGTCGATCGCTACCACTCGATTAACACACCCCAATCAGGTGGCTTTACCCAGACAGTGATCTTGATTTTGCCGGTCGCCTCTTGGGGAACCCCATTTGGGAAAAGCGTCTTCAACCTGCTCAAGCTTTCAAGCCGAATAGCTTCCTTGAACGACTCTCTAGCTGTCCAGAGGCTTGGAAGTGGCTGGCGTCGTTGACCGCTGGCCTCCCCTGTTGGCATATCACGATAAGATGTGACTTCGGAATAAGCTCTCGAGACTTGTGCTTCATCAAACGCGCTCATCGGCCCGAAAATTGATACCGCCGCGTGTGGGCCGAGGCGACGGGCCGCCGTCCCTAGCTGATATCCGGGGCAACCATCTTCACCAATCCTAATCTGATACGGTTACCCACGAAGCACAGCTCCTCCAGCTGTCCCGGCCGAGGATAAAAACCCTGAGAAATCTCCAACTGAAATTGAGTTTGGTGAACTTCTCCTCACGCGCCAACGGTATGCGCTAAACAGGTTCGGCAGTGTCGCGTATCGGTGCCTGCCGCTTCCGATTGACTTGTAAACTGATGCCTCTTCCGTTCTCTTTCGGAAATCATTGTCTTGACTGACGGACACGTGTATCCTCACGTTTTAGGGTTTTGGAGAAAGTAATGCCTCACACATCTGGAAAGCCGGATCCGACCTTGCCGGTGACCATAGGTTTGCCTGGGCAACCGGGAAAGCAGACACGCATCGCTAGCCTGCCTATTGCCTCGATGAGTCGGGCGTCGACTAGATTGCCTCGCGCAGATCACCGATCAATAGTCAGCGCAGCGCCGTTTTTCTTAGTCGTTCTGCTGAGTCTTGTATCCTGCCTCGATCTCTATTTAGATAAGAGGCTGGCACGTGGGCGCAGTTTCGTTAAGCTCGCCTCAGCCGCTCTGAACCAACGAACCTTTCCGAACAGCTCGGACCAAGCTCGCATCGTAGACGCTTACCTCAAACTTCCTTTGAGCTTTATCGGCAATGAAGGTCAGGTTGATTCTCAGGTGAAGTTTTATTCGCGCGGCCAGGGGTACGAGTTGTTCCTCGCACCTACCGAAGCGGTACTTAATTTAAGTAAGGCTTATATAGGCAACCCTCATGACGATGCTCGCTCGAATCGGCGAATGAAGCCGGGCGAACCCGGACGTCAACAGACGTCTGTGCTGCGGATGACACTCAAGGGCGCCAATCCGTCTCCCGAAGTTAAGGGTATTGAGGAGTTGCCGGGGAAGGTTAATTACTTCGCCGGTAAGTCGCGTGATAAGTGGCATACCGATATCACCACTTATGCCAAGGTCCGGTATGCGGAAGTCTATCAGGGCATTGACCTCATCTATTACGGAAATCAGCGGCAGCTTGAGTACGATTTCGTTGTTGCACCCGGTGCAGACCCTGCAGTGATTAGTCTCAGATTTGAAGGTGCCCAACACGTCAAAATTAATGACGCCGGCGAGTTGTCGTTGAGAACAAAAGGCGGCAACGTTCAGATGAGTCGGCCTGTGATCTACCAATTGGATAAAGATGGCAAGCGCGAAGACGTTGCAGGGCATTATTTAATACGAAACAGAAGTGAGATCGGCATCCATATTGACGATTACGACCCAAACCGAACGCTGGTCATCGACCCGGTGCTGAGCTACTCGACATACCTTGGAGGCACATTAAACGACAGCGCATATGACATCACGGCTGACGCCGCAGGTAACGCCTATATAACGGGAACCACCTACTCGACGAATTTCCCTGTCACCTCAGGAGCGTTTCAAACCAGGTCCTTCGGACAAGCAAGAACAGATGCCTTTGTCACAAAGTTGAATTCAGTGGGAAATGCGGCGATCTACTCCACATATCTTGGCGGCACGAGCGCCGTCCAGGACCCTGACCAAAACTTCGTAGGGCCGACGCATGGTAACGAGGAAGCTCGCGGTATCGTGGTAGACAGCGCCGGTAACGTCTTCCTTACTGGAACAACAACATCAACCGTTGACTTCCCCGTCACACCAGGAGCTTATCGAACCACCTTTGATTGGAACGGCGCTACTTCGACAGAAGATGCATTCGTGGCAAAACTCAACCCAACCGGCAACGCGCTGATCTATTCAACGAGACTCGGCGGCCGCGGTAGCGACCAGGCTTTTGCAATCGGGATAGATAATGCCGGGGATGCGTACGTCACTGGAAAGACCCAGTCGCCCGACTTTCCTGTTACGTACGGCTCTCGGAGCTCGAACATCACCGACGCCTTCGTAGTCAAACTCAATTCGACCGGAACGGCCCTCTCTTATTCCGTCTTGCTTGGCAGCGGTGTAGGAAGCAGCATTGCAGTGGATTCCTCCGGCAACGCGTACGTCGCTGGGCAATCCCTTACTTCCAGTTTCTCGGTTACGCCGGGAGCTTTTCAGACGGTCGCGCCCGGAGGCGCAGCCGAAGGATTTCTCAATGGGTTCGTGACCAAGATTAATCCTGCGGGTAACGCACTGATCTACTCGACATTTCTTGGAGGAAACCGAACTGAGGAACTTGCCGACATCGCTATCGATGCTGCGGGAAATGCGTATGTAGGTGGCTTTACAGATTTCCACGACTATCCAACCACGCCCGGCGCCTTTATGACAATTGGTAGCGTTGCCAACGGAGCGCTTGGTGGTGGCCCAGTCGTGACGAAGCTCAACCCAACGGGTTCGGCGCTGATCTATTCGACATACATGGTGGGGAGTAGCATCAGAGGACTGGTGGTGAATGCCTCGGGCGAAGTCTACGTTACCGGAGCTGCTGAGGCTAATCTTATTACTACCAACGACGGCTTCCAAAAGACATCTGGCGGTAGCACGGATGCATTCGTCGCAAAACTGAACGCGGGCGGCACCGCCCTACTTTACTCCACGTTTCTTGGCGGGGGCGGACAGGACTCTGGCACAGCCATCGCGATCGATAATGCCGGTTCGCTCTATGTGACGGGTTTGACCTTCTCTGCAAACTTCCCTCTGACCCAGGATGCTTTTCAGACTGATCCGAGCGGCAATCAGTTCGGCGTCGGTTCATTTGTCGCCAAAATCGGAGAGGCGAGCACGGCTCCAGCCTACCGCATCAAAGGAAGACTTACTGATAGCAACGGCAACGGTCTCGCGGGGGCACAAGTTAAGCTGGTGGGTTCGCCGGAAGGCACGCAGTTTACGAATGCCAATGGCAATTACTCATTTGGCAGTTTGACTCCGCAGGGCAGCTACAGCGTGACTCCAATAAGTCCTTACTATGAATTCAATCCGCAAAGCCGCAGTTTCTCTGACCTCAACGCGGATCAAATCGCTGATTTCAGCGCGACGGCGCGCCGCTTCAGTATTAGCGGCTCGATCAAGGACGGGAATGGTAATCCTCTGGAAGGCGTAAACGTCGCGCTGAGCGGCGCTCAGTCCGCCGCGACCCTAACCGATGTCAACGGCAACTATGTTTTGAATGACGTAAGCGCCATAGGAAATTACACAGTCACGCCTTCTAAAACCAACTATGCTTTCGTCCCTTTCAGAAAGACGTTCACTAATCTGGATGGAAATCAGAACGCTAATTTTAGCGGCATTCTGGTGTATTCAATCAAAGGGCAAGTGCTGGACCCGACCGGCAATCCGGTGCCCGGCATCAGCATCACCGTAAGCAATGGGAGCGGCCAAAGTACGGTCGCCACGAATAGCACGGGCAACTACTTATTTTCGGGATTACCTGCGGGGGTGAATTATACGGTGACGCCAGCGCACGCGGACTACACGTTCTCGCCGGCGGCACAGAACGTTGATAACTTAAGTAATCATGTGACGGTCAACTTTACCGCGACTTATCGTTATGGAAGCATACGCGGACGCGTCACAGACGCCGACGGCAATCCAAGGTTCTCTACCCTTATCACTCTAAGCGGCGCACAGAACTCGTCCATCACGAGCGATGCCAGCGGTAATTATGTCTTCTCGCGCTTGTTAAAAGGCAACAGTTATACGGTAGCCGCGTCTGAGCGGGGCTACTCTTTTAGTCCTGCGTCAGCCAACATAACCATCACCGGAGATCACACGGTCAACTTTTCGGGCACGCTCAAAAAGCTCAAACCCTTTACATCGGGGAACATCCTCCTCACACCAGGCATCGCCGTTTCCAGCAAATATCTCGCGGAATACACGCCAAGCGGCACACTGGTGCAAGAGGTCATCGTGCCGTACCCGACGGCAAACAACGGCAACCTCGCGTATTATCTTGGTGACCTGGTGGTAGACAAAAATGGTGAGGCCCAAATTTATAATGGGTCCGATGCCACCTCGTACATGACCCGTTTCAGCTTCACCGATCAAGCCTGGCGACATCAAACTTATTCGGGCTGGAATCCCTGGCAAAGTTATCATTTATTCGATGGCATCGCGACGCTCGGCAAATACGTTTATGTAACCGATAAGACGGTCAACGATTCCGGCCAACCGACCCAGACGCAAGGCATAATACGCATCGACCTGGACGACTACAGTTCGCAGCGATTTGTGGGTGATCTTTCCTTCTGTCATCTCACTGTGGGACAAGATGGGTTGCTCTATGGAATAGTCGGAGGAACTTCCGGGAGCCAAATAAAGGTTTACGATCCGGCAGGAATGCAGCTGGTGAAAACGGTTAGCTTGTCGGATCTCCAGAATTCCCCCATAAACGTGCAGAGGATCGCCGTTAATAGCGCGGGAGAGTTTTTCGCGACAGGCTTCGATGTTCATCATTTTGATGCTGCTGGAAAGTTGGTCAAGTCCCTACACTTGCCCGATAACCTGACTGACATTGAAATCGCGAACGATGGGAAAATCGCTGCCTCCACCCTCAGCTCCGTCACGCTTCTGGATGAGTCATTGGCAATTAAGGGGTCCTTCTCCGTTCCCACCGGCGTTGGCCACCTTGCGTTCACCAATACCATAACCTCGACGGGCTCGATGCAATTCAGTGCGCCAAGCTATACGGCGGGAGAAGGTGATGGCAGAGTGAGTCTACCGGTGAATCGGAGCGGCAATACTTCGACCGCCGCCACCGTTTCCTACGTGACCAGCGATTTGTCCGGTCTGAATAACTGCAACCTGGTCAGCGGCAACGCCTCATCGCGATGCGACTACGCGACGTCGATCGGGACGCTTCGCTTTGCTGCCGGTGAAAGCTCGAAGACCATATTCATCCCACTGGTTGATGATAACTTCACCGAGGGTAGCGAGACCTTCACTGTCACACTGAGCAGTCCGACAGGCGCCCCTCTCGGCACAAATACGACAGCCACAATCACGATCACGGACAACGATGCCGCGACCACTCCGGGAAATCCGTTAGATCAGGACGCCTTTTTCGTTCGCCAGCATTACATCGATTTACTGGGTCGAGAACCGGATACTGTGGGCCTGGCAGGCTGGCAGAACGTGCTGAATCAGTGCGGCATTACCATCGCGCCTCCCTGCGACCGCATCGAAGTCAGTTCCGGTTTCTTCCGCAGTGAGGAATTCCAGACACGAGGATATTTCATCTATCGCTTTTACTCGGCGGTGGGCAAGATCCCGCTCTACGAAGGATTCATGCCCGACCTGGCGAAAGTCAGCGGATTCCTTTCGGCACAGCAACTGGAAGATAACAAGACAGCTTTCGTCGACGAGTTCATGGCGCGGGCTGACTTTCAATCGCAGTACGGTTCATTGACCGACCCGACCGCATACGTCAATGCATTGCTGGCAAAAACGGGCTTGCCAAATCATCCGGGAAAGCAGGCGTGGATCTCTGGCTTGACTAGTGGCGCAATGAGCAGAGGACAGGTTTTACGAGCGTTGGTGGAAAGTACGGAAGTTTATAACAAGTACTACAGCGAGGCGTTTGTGATCATGCAGTACTTTGGGTATCTACGCCGCAGCGCCGACATTTCATATCTCGACTGGATAAAGACAATGAACTCGAATGGCGGCGACTACCGAACGATGATCAACGGCTTTCTTAATTCCGCTGAATATCGTAACAGGTTCGGGAACTAGGCCGATCACCCCAGACTATTGCCCGCCGCTCGCGTAACCCGCGGGAGCAAATCGACAAGGAGCGGTTCGCGAGCCTTGAGCACTCGCACGCCTGACTCAGGTTTTTGAATCTCGAGACCGAGCGACTGGTTTCATGCGGTGATGTGGTTGGCTGGACTCGCCGGCGCTACGGTCTCCGCGCGGCCGCGTCGTTCACCATGAGTGAGAGTAGTTCCCGGCTTAAGAATTCTCTACACGCCCGTCCTGCGGCCATAGATGGCGGTGGGTTTAACCCGATAGATTGCCAAATTGTTTTGACGGTGCCATGGGCCGACATCCGTGCGGTTAAGGGCGGGTGTCAGCGTGGGATTGCGCGCCGTGAACAATTGCATCGCTCGCTCTAGGTCATCGGGCTTCCTGATCCTGCGGGCCGAACCGACCAACATCACGCTCCGCCACTTGGATGGATCGGTGATCTCTTCAACCTGGAAACAGACCTCGTCATTGGCCGCAATGAACTCTGTCTTCGTCCCTTCGGTTGTGAGGAAATACAGTTCTTCGCCGTCGTATACATAATGCATCGGCACGACGTACGGATGGCCGTCGCGAGAGCACCCCAGATGACCGAAGTCGAGGCGCAGCAATAGCACCCTCATCTCATCCGCGGTCATAATCTCGACTTTTAGCATCGTGTCATGCAGTTAAAGGTCATCCATGGCCCTCGCGTATCACCGGGCTGGAAGCGTTAACTGGAATAAGTCGCGTTCTCCATCGCAATCGCACGCGGAAACAGAATGTTGTTCTCAAGGTGAATGTGTTGATGAAGGTCACCTTCGAATTCCCCGAGCGCCTGGTACAAGGTTTGATAGCTGATGCAGCCGTCAGCGGGCACAGAATACTCTGCGCTTGCGTCGCGCAAGTCGCGCAGTAGCGATCCCACCGTCTCGTGTTCCAGCATCATTATGCGGACCGGATTCTTTACCGTGCCGAACGGTGGGGCAGGCGACGTCTCTTTCTGAAGCGCAGCTTCTTCCAGTTTGATGATGTAAGGGAAGAGCACGCTCTCTTCTTTCGCCATATGTGGCTCCAGATCCTCGGATAGGAACTTGAAGAGAGATTTTACGCGCAACAACTCTCGATGGTTCTGCCCGTGCACGGAGCACACTTTCTCGATAAGCGCGTCGAGCCGGACCATTTCTGCCCTGGTGAAGACGTGATGCTTATCAAGAATGTGCTGGATCAACTCAGTCAGCAAAGCGCCCTGAAAGTTCGTTGTCTGCTCGCTTGGCATTTGAGTTTGTTCCGCTTCCAGTAGTTGCCAGACATCCTTGGTCTCAACGCCGGCGATTTCGCATGCGACTTCAAGAGTTCTTTCGCCGCCACAGCAGTAATCGATTTTCAGTTTCTCGAAAACCCGCGTCGCGCCGGGTAATTCAACTGCCAGGTCGCGAACTGTTTTTGTGGTACGAGCTATCATTAATACGGCCCCTTTCGTCTGCTCTTCGATATCAAGTCCATTTGACCGTCATCTCTCTTCAATGACTGCTATGCTGATCGTGCTTTCGATAGTGCGGGCGCCAGTGAATCTACGTCTGTCCGAGCGACGACGTCGGCTTCAGCTCCAAGGTATTTCTCAAATAATTTGGCGGAGCCGACCAGGAAGTCGTAAGCGGTAACTATTCCAACCAGGCGATCAGATTCCACCACCGGAAGACATCCGACCTGCCTGGAACGCATTAGATTGATAGCCTCCAGAGATGGCGTCTGCGGTGTAACGGTCAGCGGATTACTTGTCATGATGCTGCTGACAGCGGTGGGTCCGGCGCCCGCGGAAGTCCCGCGAACCAGATGCCGCAGCAACGTGCGATGAGAGACAATCCCCACCAGCCGGCCATCGTCATTTTCGACCGGCACATGCCGGACGTGCCGCCAATCCATGACGTTAGCCGCCAGGTCAACCAGGTCATCAGGCCGCACGGTGAAGAGATCCGTAGACATGAACTGCCCCACGGTCTGGTAACTGCGCCGCCACTCATCCATCTCATCCATCCGCGCCAGCGGCCAGTTGTGAACGGGCTGATCGAAGCGCTGCCGAGCCAGCATGAAAGCCGTGAGAGTCCTGAGTTGTATGTCACGCGTCCCCTGATCATTCATTCCCGCCAGCGAGCAGCGGGCCCACTGCGATCCCGTCTGACCCGACAAGACGCGCTCTTCTATCACTCCCAGATAATTCTCGATGTCTTCCGAGTCGATAAGTGAGCTTTCGAGGCCCGCTCGTGCGAGCGGCAATAGCTGTTCGAGAATCAGAGACGCCGCCGTATAGCTCTTCCCATCCACCCAGGTAAACTGCGCCTTGAGACCATGACGCGCCGCGGCAAAAAAGTTCGACTTGGCGTCATCAAATGGCATTTGCTCAGTGATATCTCCGTATTCCGCGGGTAGCGCTGACATCAAGCCGAAGAAAAATGCCGCATTCGCCATCTCGTCCGTTGCGGTCGGGCCACTGGGAAGTGCGCGGCTCTCAATGCGTAGATGAGCTCGGCCGTCGGTGACTCCGTAACAACCTCTATTCCACGGCCAAACCGTACCGTTGTGTAGACGAAGCGCTGAGAGGCCAGGGATTTCACCGCGTTCAAGTACGTCGAACGGGTCCTCGTCGTCTTGCGAAATCATAATGGTACGAAAGCGCGCGATCTGCTCGCGAAAGAGCTCGAGCACTGAGCCTTTAAGCCAGTGGTCGCCGAATCCGACCCGCGTCGGCTGGCTGCGCATCTGAAGAGCACTGGAACGTGAGTCGGCTGAATGTTGAAACAGCGCGACCCGCGTCTCCTGCCACAGACGATGGCCAAACAGCAGCGGGGAGTTGACCGCAGCAGCCAGAACCGGAGCAGTGATCAATTGTGCGAGGTTATACAGCGGGACGAACTCCTCCGGCCCGACCTGCAGGTGAACCTGGAAACTCGCATTGCACGATTCCATCATCATGTTGTCATGCTTGATCTGCAGTTCGTCGACGCCCTTGATATGAATGTTGAAGGCATCTCCGCGTAGTTGGCTGACGGCTCGGTTCAACTCGCGGTAGCGGGGCATTGGTGTGAGATTCTCAAGCGAAAGATCAGAGGGTTGCAGTGTCGGCAGGATGCCGGCGAGCAGAATATCCGCTCCGAGGGTCTTTGCGCTGGTTCGGGCCAACGCCATAGTTTCATTCAGCTCTCGATGCATTTCGCGGAGACATCCGCCGCCCCACGCGAGAGGAGTCAGATTTGCCTCAAGGTTAAAGCGAGCAATCTCGGTGGTAAGTCGCGCATCGTTCGTGCACTTCAGAATTTCCTGCGATAGCGGCGCGGGATTGAGATTGCGATCAACCAGAAACATCTCCTGCTCTGCGCCAATCCGTCGCACGCCAGACTCCAGCCTGCCAGTCTCGATCATTCGCTCGAGCGCCCGCAGGTCGTTCAGCAGTGCCTTCATGTAGGCTTTGAGCTTATACTCGTCTGCCGCTTGATGTACGTCGTGTTGACCCATAATAAATCGTCGGCAGCGAGAGCTGCCCAATAATCCGAGAAACCGTAACTCTGCCCGCCTCTGACGGCACGCCACACCATCTGAACCCCAGGGTTCCTAACCCACCCTTCAATACTTGTGCCAAGACTATTCCGTCGCGCATTCGAGTGCGTAGCAGTTGTCGATGTCGGCAGAAGTCCTCTCGTCCCTCCCTTTCATCAATAGGCGTCTCCTTGCAACAAAGGGCGCTTGCGCAGCTGATGGATAACGTTGGTCCCCCAAAGCGTGGATTATTTCGCACTTAGCTGTGAAGAAGTACGCAGTGCGAACGTAACCGCTTCGCGTTTAAAGCGAATCCTCCAAAGGAACGGACATTGCTATTGAAGTTGTTGGGAATGTCTTCTTTGGGAGTTGTCGATTCGTAGCTATAGGAGAATGCGGAGATGAAAATAGTCTTGGCGGTGGATGGCTCGAGATGCAGTGAGGCAGCTATAGAAGCGGTCGCCCGGCGACCCTGGCCCACAGATAGCCAGTTACGGATCATTTCCGTCATTGAACCAGTCGCTCCGGTTACGACGGAGCCATGGATCCCTTCCGCCGAGTCTTTGGCACAGGTAGAGATTGGCCAGCGCGCTGACGCCGAGAAGACGCTCTCCCAGGCGGCCGAGAAACTCCGCACAGTGAACGGCCACAGCCAGCTAAATATCACCAAGTATATTTTGACAGGTTCGCCCAAGCGCATCATCGTCGAAGAGGCTGAAAGGTGGGGCGCGGACCTGATCGTTGTCGGCTCGCATGGATATCGCAGTTGGGAGCGAATGCTCCTTGGTTCAGTCTCGCAGGCAGTTTCTATGCATGCTGAATGCTCAGTCGAGATAGTCCGCGAAAGGTAGGCGGCCGCTTTCAGCATTTAACTCCAGACAGGAAAGATAATGATAAAACAGCTCGACCAGACCCAATCGCAGGACCTTTTGCGCCGAGAGCGTATGGGACGACTGGGATGTATCGCCGATCACGATCCTTACGTGGTCCCGGTCAATTACGTATTCGATGGCGAGTGCGCCTACTCGCACTCTCTGCCTGGACAGAAAATCGACGCCATGCGCTCGCATCCGCGCGTCTGTTTGCAGGTAGATAAAATACAAGACGAATGGAACTGGAAAAGCGTGCTGGCATTCGGTTCTTATGAAGAGATTACTAACCGGCAGGAACGCTCCGACGCGCTCAATCGCCTGCTATCCCGATTTTCACGACTCACTCCGGTCGAATCTTTCATCGCAGAAGACGCAGGAGCGCCGGCCCCAATCGTCTTTCGCATACGCGTCGACAAGCTGACAGGCATCAGTGAAGGGGACTAGCGATGTTAAGGATCAGAAACATTCTGTGCCCTACGGATTTGTCGGAGCCTTCGGCCGAGGCGCTGCGCTATGCGTTGGCCCTCGCTCGCACCTATGACGCGAAGCTTCACCTTTGTTACTCCGCCGAGAGCGTTTACACAACAGACGCAGCTTCTTTTCCCGTGAAGGTGGAGAACATGCGTAGCCTGTTTACCAACTTGATTCTCAAGCATCGCGGTGACGTCGACTTAGCAAGCATTGATTGGGAAGGTTTGGTGATCGAAGGCGGCGGCGACCCGGCGGAGGCCATCGCGTCTGCTGCGGCCGAACGAGGAGTTGATCTGATCGTGATGCGTTCGCGCCGTCGGCCCCATCGCGCGGCGCTGCTCGGATCGACCGCCGAAACTGTGTGCCGTATCGCGCCGTGTCCTGTCCTGGTGACTCATTCGCAGGAACGCGAATGGGTGGGTCTGCGAAGCGGAGAGGTCGACCTGAAAAAAATACTGGTGGCTTACGATTTCTCCGACGATGCCGAACGAGCGCTCTCGCTAGCTCTATCACTGGCGGAGGAGTATCAGGGCGAACTACATCTGCTACACGTACTCCCTAAACCGGCCCAGGACGGGCCCGAGATCGCCTGGGGTTCCGGCAGTGTGGAAGGAGTCTATCATCAGGCCGCGCGCAGACTGCAAAAGGCGGTAACGGCTGAGCCTTACTTGTGGCGCAACATCCAGCACGCGGTTCGCTGGGGTAGGCCTTATCAGGAGATCCTGTCTTACGCAAAGGAGGAGCACATCGATCTCCTTTGCATGGGGGCCAATGGCAAGAATTTTAGCGTGGAAGGGCTGTTCGGCTCCAACGTCGATCGAGTGCTGAGACAGGCGCCATGCCCCGTGCTGGTCGCACATCCCCTCAAACCAACACTGATGACAAACGAGCTGAGTGAATAGGTTGACCACGTGACGACCGACCCCTTCCGATACCTGACAAGCTTGACGAAGCTCTGACCGAAAGTGACCCAGTACCCGGAAATCAGCTCATTAATAGTTTGCCGCCAGGAATTCCATAGGTGTTTTATTTGTTTCGGGAATCGGGCTTGTCCCCAAAAGCTTAATGATATCGATGACCGACGAGCTTCTACGATGGACGACGTCGGAGCGTTTTCCGCTATGTGTGTTCACGCACAGATCGATTTCCTGTGGTGTGATTAAATCACAACCTGATTAACAGGTCCCGAATAAGCACTGATAGCTGCCGCTAGCTATCGTTGAAGCGGTTTTGTTTCATGGTGGTAAACGCCCACGGAGGCGGACGCAATGAATCCGTTAAGAGCTACCAAGGTTGTCCTCATCTGCGGCTGCGTCCTGGGCCTATTGGTATGGGTAACCTCGACCTCTCAGTCCCAGGGTGGACTTCCCGTCGGAGGTCTACAGAAATCTGCTCCGACGTCGACGACGGTGAAGGTCAAGGACGACAACTACGTCGGGACCGAAACGTGTAAAGTCTGCCACGAGGATCAGTTCAAGGATTATTCGCACACAGCCCACGCGAAACTCGAGACCCTATCAAGCTGGAAGGGCAAAGTGGTGGGTTGCGAGCAGTGTCACGGTCCAGGCAAGGCACATTCTGAAGAGGGCGATCCGCTCAAGATCATCTCATTCAAGAACAAGTCGGCGAAAGCTACTTCTGAGACTTGCCTCGGATGTCACTCCGGCAAAGAGGAACACAACAATTTCCGGCGCGGGGAACACTGGCGCAATGACGTCGGCTGTGCGGACTGTCACTCGGCGCACGGTGCTCCCGCGGGCGCCAACCTGGCAAGCTCAAACGTTTTCGTTTCACCCGCCAACTCGGAAAAGCCCGGGTTCTCAACCGTCCGAATGTTGAAGCTGGGTGAACCCCAGCTTTGCTTGAGCTGCCACGTCGAGGTTAAGCACCAGTTCAACCAGCCCTTCCATCACAAAGTACTTGAAGGCGCCATGAAGTGCTCGGATTGTCACAATCCGCACGGCGGCTTTGAGACGAAGCAGACGCGCCTGGCGACGGGAGCGGACGCGGCCTGCATCAAATGCCATTCGGACAAGCAGGGGCCGTTCGTCTTTGAGCACGCTCCGGTCAAGACTGAGGGCTGCTCGTCTTGCCACACACCGCATGGCTCAAGCAATCCCAGGCTGTTGAGAACAAGTGCCGTCGCACAACTCTGCCTTGAGTGTCACACCGTGGATCATGGCGTTGGTGCGCTAGAGCCGTCTGGCCCACAGCACAATCTAAATGCGCAGTACGCGAACTGTACGTCTTGTCACGTCAAGATTCACGGATCTCATACAAGTCCCGTCTTCATGAGATGAGGTGGCGGCACGGGAACCGGAATCGGGCTTAACATTTGGTAGGCCCCCAGGATTGAAATCATGAGTAGCAAGGTTACAAAGACCCTGTGCGTGTTGTCGGCGGTGGTGATGGGATTGACGCTCGCTTTACAACGCGTCAGCGCGCAGCAGCCATCACCAAGCCCGACGAAAACCGTCGACGTGAAGCCCACAACCTCTACCGAAGCGATCGGAGACGACGCAGGCGGTTATACGATCAACTCCAGCATGGAGTTTGGTTATCGCGGACTAAGTGTGGGCGGCAACTTTAACAAGTATCAGAGCGACCTGAACTACAAGGCGGGCCCACGTGTCTTCGATTCAAGTTTTCTCATGCGGGCGAAAGAGGGTCAGGGTGTGCTCTTCGATACTCTGCTCGTGACTTCGTCCGAATGGGGCGCCGACCCCTATGGGAATTTCCGTATCAGCGCGGAAAAATCGAAATGGTATCGTTTCGAGGGAACTTACCGGCGGTTCAAGTACTTCAGAGTACTTAACAACTTTGCGAATCCGAACTTTTCGACTCGCCCCCCAGACCCTGTAACGGGTCAGCACAGTTCCGATACCCGGCAGCAGTTAGGAGATTTCGACCTGACCATACTGCCAAAGAATCAACGCCTCAAATTCAATGTCGGCTTCTCGCCGTCTCGCTACAGCGGTCCGGTGTTCACCACCTGGCACTACGGCGGCGACGACTTCATGTTTCTGTCGCAGGCGAAATCGAGCTCGAACGATTTCCGTATCGGAGCCGACTGGAAACTTGGTCCAGTAGACTTCTCGTTCCTGCAGGGATTCCGCCGTTTCAAAGATGACAGTTTCATTGATCAGACGGGAATAAATCTTGGGGTCAACCCGGTCGCGAGCAACGCATTTCTGACGAGCATCGTGCGCGACGAGCCAGTAAGCGGAAAGGTCAACTACACCAGGTTTAGCCTGCACACCTTCCTTGCCAGGAAGGTAGATATCACGGGCCGCATTATTTACAGCAGCTCGACCACAAATGTTAACTGGGTCGAATCGGTGACGGGCATAAACTTCAATACCAGAATCACCAATATTGCCGGTGCCATCAATCCGCCGAACATCCTGACCCTCGGCCAATTCAACTTCACTGGAGACGCCAAGCGGCCCAACACTCTTGGCGACCTTGGCTTAACTTACTTTGCAACCGATAAACTGAAACTCTCAAACACATTCCGGGTTGAGACGTTCCAGATCAACGGCGGCGACCTCTATCGGGGCGTCTTTTCAATGACGCGCAGCAACGGGACCGGCGCGATCACGCTGCTGCCGGAAGGTACCAACTACAAACTCACGAAGTATCGCAAGCTTCAGAACACGGTCGAACTCGACTACCAGTTTAACGAACGCTACGCGGCGCATTTCGGTTATCGATACGGCACCCGGCGGATCGAGGAATTCGCGAGTGGCGTCAATCTGGCCAATAACGGGGCCCCGCTTGTGGCGCCGGAGTCCTTCACCGAAGACAATCACACAAACGTCGTCTTCGGAGGCCTCAAGGCGCGGCCGATTAAGGCCTGGACGATCTACGTCGACGCCGAGCACGGGACGGCAGACAACGTCTTCACCCGCATTGGGAACTATAACTACACAAACTTTCGCGCGCGGAGTCGTTACGCGCCGACCCGGACCCTGTCGTTCAATTTCTCGGTCATTACGAGAAACAACGCTAACCCGTCGGAAATCGGTGGAGTTTCACTCGCCGATTTCGGTGTCGATATAAAGTCACGAGTCTTCAGCTCGTCGGTTAACTGGACCGCCTCTCCAAAACTTTCGCTTAGCGCAGGCTATACCCATAACTGGCAAAACAGTGATGCAGTAGTTGACTATTACTTCAACAGCGTCAGGCATCCGGAGGGCCATAGCCTTTACTTCATGAGGAACCACTTCTTCTATCTCGACGCTGTGGCCCAGCTTCTCCCGCGCGTAACGCTCTATGCCGCCTATCGAATCAACAAGGACGTGGGACAGGGAGATCGGCTGACAGACCCGACAGGGACGCCTGGATTTCTGATCACCTCGTACCCGATGAGCTATCAATCGCCCGAAGCTCGTCTGGCGATCCGGCTGAACCGACGGCTCGATTGGAATTTCGGTTATCAGTATTACAACTACCGTGAAAGTCCTCTCGTAGGACCCAACAATCCGCAGAATTACCACGCGCACCTGCCATACACCTCGCTGCGGCTCTACTTCGGCCGCGGTAAAGGATAAGCAGGGGTTGCGCTTTCTTTGGACGAGGCTGCTAAGGAGATCAGAGTCCCTTGCAGCCTCATTTCTCAAGTGCGCTAGTTCGCTTCGAAGTGTTGTGGCGCAAGACTACCGAGCGTGAGATTAGGTGCCCGGCGCTGCCCGGCAGATGGAACGATGAGATACAGCGCTGCAGCGTCGGCAATTTTGCTGTGTGCATGGCTGACCGCTATGTACCCGCGAGCGGGCTCGACATCCACTCCACGGAGCTTTGAGCCTGCGCAGCAGGGCCGCGGCAAAACCAGTTCACGTCCTGGAGTCGGACGCGCCGGCAAAAAGCCTCGCATCGACTACACGAAGTTCTCTCACCGGACACAGCCACATCAGCGAGAGTGCAGCTCGTGTCATCGGTTTCCATCTGCAAATTGGAAAGAGGTTCGAAAAGGGAAGGACGCGTTTGCTGATATCACCGAGTATCCGGAACACTCATCCTGTCTCGGATGCCATAACCAACAATTCTTCGCTCGAGAAAGACCCGCGCCTCGCATCTGCTCGGTCTGCCATGTCGCAGTCACTCCCCGATATACAGAACGACACCCGTTCCCCAATCCTCCCGAGATCTTTAACAGTTCCAAGCGAGGGCCGGATTTCGTTTCTGAGTTTCGCATCCAGTTCACCCATTCTACGCACATTGAATTGGTCGGGAGAAATAACACGCCGAACGGATGGAACGAAAGCTTCAAATATCAGCGCGCGTCATTTACCCAGGATAAGCCATCCGAGGACGTCGATAAAAGCTGCGCTTTCTGTCATCAGACCTATCAGCCGCAAGGTAAAGCCAGTGAAGAATACGTGTCCGCACGTCCGAAGACCCTGCCCGAGAACGTGTTCTGGTTACGGAAGGGAACATTCAAAACTACTCCAAAACACGCGACCTGCTTTACATGTCACGCATCGGAAGGAGACGTCAAACCTACATCGAACGAGTGTGCTGCGTGCCACAAACTTCAGCAGCCACCCCAACCCGTCCACGTAGATTTCGAGCCTAAGCTCGTCGTGGCTATGGCAGTCACCGACGGCAACATTCTGAGCAGCTGGCGCCGGCGGCATTCCTCAGGAACGTTCCGGCACGAGAACGAGATGCACCAGGACCAAAGCTGCACGGCCTGCCACAAGGTTTCGGTGATGAATACTCTGGACGCCGCCACCCTCAAAGTTCCCATAGCCGCATGCGATACCTGCCATATCGGAGAGAGCGCCGATGAAGGGGCCCTAAATTTTGAGATTGAGAAGAGAAATGCCGAGCCAACTTTTCAATGTGCGAAGTGCCACATCGCATTTGGTAACGCGCCGATTCCGGAGAGTCATCTAAAGGCCTTACCGAAGCCCCGGCAAATCAATTCAAAGTAAGTTGATGTGAACCGTACGTCAGATATGCAAAGGCAAGTCATAAGTGCCGCGAATGACCCTGCGCCTCGTGAGCGTCTTAAAGGGATCGCGCTGCCTCTGATTTTACTCGTGATGCTCGTTTCCATTTTCATGATTGTTCCCGGCGCGAAAGTCTCGGCTCTATCACCCGACACGCGCGAAGCAAGTGGAGATTTCTCCACCTTCTCCCACACAGCAACACACGCTGCACTTCCGTGCCTTATCTGCCATCGTCGCGAAAACAGCTCGACGCGGCCCAGCCTTCCCGGTCATACGCCCTGCGCCGGATGCCATACACAAAGGTTTACAGACCCGAGCAGTCCCATCTGCACGATCTGTCACAGCGACGCGGGGGCCGGGACAGTAAAAGCATTTCCGCAGCTCAAGAGTTTTGCTATGAGGTTCGATCACGCGCGCCACACGACAGGATCAGCCCAGGCAGCATGCGCCACCTGCCATCAGCCGGTGAGACGCGGCGTAGCGCTCTCGATCCCTTCCGGATCCAGCGCCCATGCTACTTGCTATCAATGCCATACGCCGGGGACGAAAAGTTCGGGTGGAAGCGACATCTCCTCTTGCGCAACGTGCCACACCCCAGGCAGCCCTGCGCGCACCAGCACGTGGGCCAGCGCTTATAAAGTGAGTTTCAGTCATGCACGACACAAGCTACATGCGGTGAGCTGTATTGAGTGTCACAGCATCAGACCCGGTGCGAATCGTTCCGCGCAGGTCACGGCGCCACAGCCGTTGATGCATCACGCTTCGGCCGGTGCTCGAAGCTGCGCGACTTGTCACAACAATAAAAGAGCATTCGGCACAGAGAGGTTCGGGGATTGTACGAGGTGTCATCAGAGCAACCACTTTTACTTTTAAGCGGCAGCGACCCCGTGTGGATTCGACTCTGGCGGACCTGAGGGAGCTGGTTGCGAGATTTAGCCGGGTGACTGGGGAGAATCACTCACCGCGGCGGAGAATATGGTTAATAAGCCTGCATTCTCGGTCGGCCAGGTCGGCACGGGCCTTGCACAATTAAATGGTGCGCCGTGTGGTTCTTAGGGCACACCGCGCGCAGTTCGGACAGCATTGAAAGGTAGCTCGACCCATGAAGACCAGGATTAATAGATTCAAGAAACTTGCACTCGCCCTGATAGTACTTCCGCTTCTCGGCGTGATGCTCATAAATTCCACATCGGTGGCAACGCGCGCCAAGCAGAGCACCGCGCTTGTGGCCGCTTCCGCGGAGAGACCGCTGGCCGACGACGCCATAGATGTCGCCACGCTCTATAAGGAGAGTAAGTGCTTAATGTGTCATGGGCCGAAGGCGGCCAAATTCTTCGACGCAACGCTGGCAGATGACGCGCTGCTTGAGATAGTGATGACCGGCAAGAAGGCGGAAACTCCGCCGAACATGCCGGCATACGCGCCCAAAGGCATCACCGTGGAGCAGGCGAAGGCGCTCGTCGCCTACATGAAATCGATTAAGTAATATTCGAGCTTTACGAGCAGGCGTTCAGCGCATCCTCTCGCATAACCTAAACCCTTCCATCCTTACCGGCCTGCTTCCAAGCGCGTCGGCGAGGATGGGGGGTATGCGCTTTCCAACGATAGGGTTGACGTCACGCTGCGCCTTCAACGTGGCGAAGGGGTGATATGAGCGACGAACCAGAAGCGCTGGCCGAGAATAAACAGGAAGCGGCTCCGCGAAAAGCTCCGCGGCTCTTTCGCAACTATATAAGCCTCATCGGAGCAGTCATCGTAGTTGCGAGCTTCGCCAGCATCGTCCTTCTGTTTCTACTGGAGACAATGGGAGCGGCGAATAATCCCTACCTCGGCATTCTCACTTACCTATTGTTGCCCGGCGTTCTAATCTTCGGTCTTCTGATCGTTTTCGGCGGAATGCTGCGAGAGCGACGCAAGCGGCGGAAAGGCGCATCGTCGGAGACAGCCACTTACCCCACATTGGACTTGAACGATCCACACGGCCGCCGCGTGTTCTTTGTCTTCCTTGGCTTCTCATTTATCTTTATTTTTATGACGGTATTCGGAAGTTTCCGGGCCTACGAATATACCGAGTCCGTTGCTTTCTGTGGGCAGACGTGTCATACGCCGATGAAGCCCGAGTTCGTGGCGTTCCAGGCGTCTTCGCACGCGCGTCTGCGTTGCGTCGACTGCCACGTCGGCCCAGGAGCGGGCGGATATGTTCGCTCAAAGTTTGCCGGGGTCCGTCAGCTCTTCGGGGTAATCTTCAATAACTATTCGAAGCCGATCATGACGCCCGTGCACAACATGCCCGCAGCACAGGACACGTGCGCCCGCTGTCATTGGTCCGAAAAGTTTTACGGCAATCAGCTGAGGGTATTTCATCATTACGGCTATGACGAGAAGAACACTTTCGGCCAGACGCGCATGTTGATTAAGGTCGGAGGCGGAAGCCCCGAGACGGGTCCGGTGTCGGGCATACATTGGCACATGAACCTTGCTAATGAAGTCACCTACATCGCCGCGGACGAGAGACGGCAGGTGATTCCATGGGTGCGCAGTAAGGATAGACAGGGGAACGTCACAGAGTATCTCGCGGGCGATGCGCAGCTAAACCCGACGCAGATCGCGCAAGCCCCCAAACGGCAGATGGATTGTATTGACTGCCACAATCGTCCGGCCCACGCTTACCTGCCTCCAGACGTGGCTGTCGATAACTCGCTCGCGGCGGGAAAGCTGGATGTTTCGTTGCCGTATCTCAAGCGACAGGCGATAGAGGTGCTAACAAAACCCTACGCCACCTCGGACGAAGCGGTAAGCTCGATTGCCTCAGGCCTTGATGGGTTCTATCGCGCTAACTATGTAGACGTGTATGCGCAGAAGGGCGAGTCCATCAAGCGGACCATTGCTGAAGTGCAACGTATCTATCAAACGTATTTCTTCCCCGAGATGAAGACCAACTGGCAGACGCATCCTAACAACATCGGGCATTTCTATTCACAAGGATGTTTTCGTTGTCATGATGGCGAGCACAAAAGCAGCAGCGGAAAAGTCATTACCAACGATTGCAATAGCTGCCACACCGTCCTCGACCAAATAGCTGAAGTAACGCCGGACGCGCAACCGCAAGGCTTCAGGCACCCCGTGGCCCTGGGCGATCTATCTGACCTGAAATGCACGGTCTGTCACAAGTCTCCGGGTCAATTCGTGCACCCGGTCAATCTCGGCGACATCTCACCGTTTCAGTGCGCGGATTGTCATACGGGAAAACGAATGAAGAGGGAGTCATGACGCGCGATGGGGCCACCTTTGCCTGGTCCGACTGGGCCTCTTCCTAACGAACGGGCGCGAGCGTCACGCCGCTTTTTTATGGCAGGCCAGGCACTGCAGGGTCTTCGGCGCTTTAGCGGTGGGATTCTGCTTCATAATTTCGTCGTGGCACCCGGCGCAATTGCGATGGAAAGCAAGCTGGTTAATCAGCGTGATAGTGGCCGCGCTTGATTCGTGTTTTATCTCTGGAACGGTCGGCCAAACGTTAGGCTTTTCGTCTCTCCGCACATGACAACTTCGACATGGTGTGACGGCCGGTGTTTTGGGGTCGAGCAACGCCGCTGCCGTCAATGTCACCGTGCGATCTGCCGGCCAGGCGGTTTTAAGTGGTGGATGTTTGGCAACTTCGGCTGCGGGCTGCTCGACATGATGACACTCAACACATTCGACTGGCCCGGTTCCGCCAATATTGCGTTTCTTTGTCACATGGTTCGTGTGGCTGAATGTCACCTTCCCCAATTTCGCATCCATGCCCAGTGTAAGTACGTCAGGCGGCGTTCGACGCGGTGGCTCCTGAGCACCAGTCTGGCCCGGGCTCGACATCGTTCCCCAATCGCCGAAAACAACGGTTAGGCAAAACACCAACGCGAGTAGGGTAAAGATAAATTTCATGATCTGTCGTCCTCATTACGAGAGCAGCCTATAGGCGGGAATTGCGGATAGCGCACAGTCGATTTGAGAGTCTACTTTACTCTTCGGGCTCTCGATCCACAAAGGCAAAACAAAAGGGCGCAGACCGTAACGGCCTGCGCCCCACATGGTAGTCCGGGATCCATCTACTGCTGAGCGGTTTTAGTTGCGCAGCCTTCGGAAGTTGCGCAGCACTCCTTACCGGCCATATTCATGTCACATGCTTTGCCTGACTTAGCGGCAGACATTCCATGATGCACGGAGGAAGCAGCGCCGGCTTGGCAGCACTCTGCTTCGGCCTTACAACAATCGGCTCCTGGCTTGCAGCAATCGGGCTTGGCATGGCAGCAGTTCATTGCTTTGCCCTTGTCGCATGATTCGTGGGCTGCCGTAGCGGCGCCTGACTTTCCCTGCATCATGCAACATGCCTTCGCGTCCATCACGCAACACGAGGCGGCCTTTTCTTTTCCGCTCGTTTGAGCGGAACCCTGCCGGCTGATAGCAACAAAGGCTATCGCGGTCATGCCGAGGATAAGCGCGATAACTAATAGTTTGCGATTTCTCATTTTCATTCTCCTGATTGTGTATGGTTGACGTTTGACTTGTGGGATATCCACAAGCGCTACAAGTGCAGCAAGCGTCAGATCTAAATCAGAAGCACACGCCACCGTAGATACGTTCCGCCTCGATCGGGAACCCAGGTTTGATCGAATGGCGGTTTTCGGAAGCTGAGAGTGTGTGGGTTTGAAATCTTCTCTCGAATGTTGTCGTAGGCGCTGTCGACGGTCCCGCGTTGCCTGATGAGAGGCGTGACGAGCTGTGTTGCGCTCATGCACGAAGTCATCATTGCCGCGGCGTTATGGACGACTCTAGCGGAAGTCGTCGAATCGCCCTCGCGCGAATCAACTCCTGAAATGTGACAACATGCCTTCTCAGATGTTGCCGCGGAGACCTCGGAAGCCGCAGGCCTTCGAGCAGAGGTGGAATCATGGCACTCCGCTTTATCTTCGATTGGAGCCGAGCTTGAGCAGCCAAGCGCGCACGCCATGGCGCCTGACTGTAAAAGAAGAGCAAGCGTCACCGCGTAGCTGATGGACCTGGTACCTTGGAGTATCCGCGTCAACATTGATTCAATCCCGTCGAGCTTTCAGAACTTCAGTGTTGCAGGGTGCCAGCTGCTTCCAGCTGCGTGATTCGGGAAGCCAGCCACTGCTTAACGGTGTTCTCCATCTTCTGTTGGTTCTCTTTCAACTCAAGCGTCTCGACCGTCTCACCAGATTCGGTAAGCGGGATGTGATGGCAGGGAATTGCTTCGCCGCGCTTCTCAGTGGGCACGTAGTCGATTAGGCGGCATTCATCGCACGGATGGGTGCCAAGTTTCTGGCCAAAGTTTATACAAGTCAGAGAGTCCTGGAATGTCGAGGTGGGCTTCCATGGCGTTCTAACAGAGCGTCCGTAGCCACCCTTCTCAATAAAATCGAGCTCCTCTCGAAACAGTTCGAGGACGTCGCGCCTATCTCTTCCCATAGTGATCACTTCAACCTTCTGCTCTGACGAGCGGATTGGACCTTCATGCGATAGTTCGAGACTCGCTGCAGTCTCGCCAGACCTTAAGAGCGCAACAGACGTGCCGGAACGTTTCAGCGTTTCAATGGGAATATCTTTCATGCCCAAGGGGACAGTTGGGGAGTATTTCCGATGCCCGCGGTCGAGGTGAGCAGAATCGCGCACCCGTACCGCTCAGATCCCCCTTTGTCGCCGCTTCTGCTACTCTTCATTGTTGGCATATGCGTTGCGCTACTCTTTTCGTTTGAGCAGAGCAATGTAATCCCACCTGTCCCGTGACCGCCTGAACCCGTGGTGATCGAGACGCGGAGTAACGCTGAGATGTCCAAAGACAAAATCCTGGTGGTTGACGACGAGCAGATGATTCGCTGGACACTCACCGAGGCCCTGCGGGGATGGGGTTATGTTCCCGTCCAGGCTGAAACTGTCGCTGCCAGCCTTGTGGCTTTCGACAGCGATCAGCCCGCAGCAGTCCTGCTCGATATCAACTTGCCGGATGGGTCGGGTCTTGACGTCCTGCGCGAGATCAAACGCCGGCAGCCCGACGCCGTGGTCATCATGATCACTGCCAACGTACTGATCGATGACACCATCGCCGCACTCCGCGGCGGCGCCTACGACTTCATCGGCAAGCCAATCAATCTGGATGAGCTTCAGGTTACGATCCGCAATGGAATCGAGGCGCAGCGACTGCGACACGAAGTGAATGTGATCCGCAGGGAACGCGCGCAGCAATTCAGTTTTGACCAGATTATCGGCGACTCCCCCACTATGAGAGAGATGGGAAGTCTTGCGCGCAAAGTGGCCGAGTCGGAGGTTTCGTCTGTGCTTCTTCAGGGCGAATCAGGAACAGGGAAGGACCTGGTTGCGAAGGCGGTGCATTACTCCTCGCATCGCGCCGATGGACCGTTTGTCGCGATAAATTGCGCCGCGCTGCCTGCGAACCTGATTGAATCTGAATTGTTCGGCTATGAGAAGGGCGCGTTCACCGACGCCAAGACGCGAAAGGAAGGATTGTTCGAACAGGCAGAAGGCGGCACGCTTTTCCTCGACGAGATAGGCGAGGTCGAGCTGAGCCTTCAGGCCAAGCTTCTGCGCGTGTTGGAAGAAGGCGTGTTCCGCCGCGTCGGCGGGTTGAAAGATCTTTCTCTCGATGTTCGCGTAATTGCAGCATCCAACCGGGACCTCAAGTCAGAGAGCGAGCAGGGACGCTTCCGTTTGGATCTTTACTATCGATTGTCCGTCATTCAGATCGACATTCCGGCTTTGCGCGAGCGCGGGTCTGATGTGTTGTTGCTGGCCGAACACTACATAGAGTTCTTCAACAAACGGCTCAAGCGCAAAAGGATCGATGGCCTTACTCCCGAGGTGGCGGCGGCATTCCTGCAGTACGCATGGCCGGGCAACGTGCGCGAGCTACGCAACGTGATTGAGCGCGCGCTGATCCTGGAAGACGACGACTTGATTACAACCAAATATCTTCCCCCCGGAATCGCCGCAGGGACAACTCCGGGTTCTTCCGCAGGAAGACAGATGGGTGGCGATGTGGCTTTTCCGCTTCCCGCGGAGGGCGTTCTGTTGGAAGAAGTGGAAATGTCTCTGGTAAGGCAGGCGATCGCACAGAGCGGTGGAAATCAAACACGCGCGGCAGAGCTGCTTGGCATCTCGCGTGATCAATTGCGCTATCGGCTAAAAAAGCTCGACGTAGCCGCGGAAGCAATCGAGGCATCTTCGTGAGTACGGTTCTTTGTCGATGACGAACCCGGTAATCGAATCTCAGATTGGACGCACAGTCCGTGAGCGCGGAACTGAAGCGGCGCTACACCGCTCGCTTAAAGAGCTGGCGGACGTTCGATTTGCGCTCGATCAATCCTCGATCGTGGCGATCACCGATCAGACAGGCCGAATCACTTACGTCAACGACAAGTTCTGCGAAATCTCAAAATACTCAAGGGAAGAGCTGCTCGGCCAGGACCACCGCATTATCAACTCCGGTTTTCATCCAAAGGAATTCATCCGAGATCTATGGACGACTATCGCCGGCGGTCAGGTTTGGAAGGGCGAGCTCAAGAACCTCGCCAAAGACGGCAAGCATTATTGGGTGGATACTACCATCGTGCCTTTCCTTAATGCTGACGGTAAGCCCTATCAGTACGTGGCGATCAGGAACGACATTACAGAGCGAAAGCGCGCCGAAGAACAAATCCGCGAGCAGGCCGCCCTTTTGGATGAGGCACAGGATGCGATCCTAGTGCGCGACATGGATGATCGAATTCTCTTTTGGAACAAGAGCGCCGAACGAATGTACGGTTGGACGGCGGAGGAAGTAATCGGCAAAACGGCTGATGAAGTGATGTTCAGAGGCGTGCCGCCGGAGATCATCGAGGCCAGAGAAATTGTGCTCGAGCGGGGAGAATGGCGAGGTGAAGTCCACCACGTCACCAAAGCCGGCCGCGAGATCATAGTCGACAGCCGCTGGACCCTGGTTCGCGATGACGATGGACAGCCGAAGGTGAAGCTCGTAGTTAATACAGATGTGACGGAGCGAAGAAGGTTGGAAGCCGAACTGGTCCGCGCATCGCAACTATCGCTTATCGGCGAATTGGCCGCCGGTCTGGCGCACGAGATCAAGAACCCGCTGGCAGGCATTCAGGGAGCCGTGGATATTCTCATACGCCGGCGTGAGGTCGGCGACGATGAACGAGTGGCACTTGAAGGCGTGCGGCGCGAGGTTGTTCGCATTGACACCACCGTACGCGCATTGCTCGAACGTGCTCGCCCGCGCGCGCTGAAGCCGGCCCCCACATCGCTCACCGAAGTGGCACGTCGCGCGGTGGTGCTGGCGCGCGATCATGCCGCTAGTATCGCTTCTGACCGGCATAAGATCACCATCGACTTTGATGCGCCCTCTGAGGGGATTATGGCTTCGATCGATGGAGCACAAATCGAGGATGCTGTGCTCAACCTGCTTCTGAATGCCATTCAGGCGATCGAAGGGGATGGGCGAGTTACTCTTCGCCTAAGCGTATACGGCGAGACGGAAGATAAGCCGAATGGAGAAGTGGTTATCGAAGTTGAAGACTCAGGCAGCGGAATCGCCGAAGACGATTTGGGTCGCATCTTCAATCCATTCTTTACAAGGACCAGCGGAGGCACCGGTCTCGGTCTTCCCGCCGTTAGGAGGATAGTGCGCGCGCACGGCGGACAGGTCGGAGTGAAGTCGGTTCTCGGCTCCGGCTCTACATTTACCATTCGGCTGCCGCTGGACTCTCGAGATTAGGGGTGCCGGCAACCCTGACCCGCGTCAGTTGCAGGATCCAAGCGCATCGAGGAGGCGGTCTGGAGGAAATCATGAAACTCGGCAATTTCTCAGTTAGCCTGGCTGTAAAAGATATCGAGGCTTCAAAGCTCTTTTATGAAAAGCTTGGATTTACCGTTTTCATGGGAGATCAATCGCATGGTTGGTTGATTATGAAGAATGGCGATCACGCTATTGGGTTGTTCCAGGGCATGTTCGATAAGAACGTTCTCACCTTCAACCCCGGCTGGAATAGGGAGGCTCAGCCACTTAGCGAATTCACGGACGTTCGAGAATTGCAGCGCCAGCTCAAAGCGAGTGGCGTAGGTATGATTACAGAAGCAGACGAAGGCTCTACTGGCCCGGCTAGCTTCATGATTGCTGACCCGGATGGAAACACGATTCTCGTGGATCAACACGTATAGGTAGTGGTTGAAGTGTAGCGCACTGTTAGTTGGCGTCGACCACTATTCGCCGCGAAGCTGGCCATGTCAGAACGCCCTGCATACACGGGCGGCTTCTGGCGGGGCGTTGGAGATTCTTGCGGGGAGCTCGATGATCGACCTTCGCACGGCAACCCACCCGCTGACGCAGGTGGTTCTGACCCGCTTATTCACTGACTCGATTAAGTAGACCCCGAGGACTTCATGTTCCGGGTAACCGGCAAAGAATCCGACGACTTAAACCGGTCACAATTGTGACCAGTTTCGATGACCAGAGCAACCATTTTCTGCAAACCATAATCTGAAGACTTTGCCTTCTATGCGGCGCCCCCCAGCTGTCATGAAAAGGCACGAACCCACGGGAATCTTTAACCAAAAACATTTGGTGTTGCAATTCTCTCGCTCTACATATATATCTGTGGAGCCGTATCTCACGTACGCTCGCAGTGACTCCAAGTAGAGTCTTTCGTATTTGGAAAGTTCAATGAACCTCATTAAGTTCCTCGCGTGCGTTTCCCTTTGCCTGCTTACGTCCAGTGTCTCGCAGGCACAGTATTTCCAGTTTCCAGGGAATTTCAGCTACTCACTCAATTCCATCAACCAAGTCATGGACGTTAGTGGTGATGGAAAGATTGCTGTAGTCCTACAGAACGAACCTGTCGCGGTTCACCCCGCACTACTCACCACCTTTGACCCGATCCTCGGAACACAGCTCGATAGTCGGACTTTTGGTTTCGGGCCGTTGGGCGTGCAGCTGGCAGAGGTCAACGGGAATCTTCGAGCGGTAGTTCTAACCAGCGAAGGCGGCCCGCGAAAAATCTATCTATTCGATATCAGCCCGGCGGGTATACTGACTCAGGTAGCATCCACACAATTAAGCACATCCGGTTCGGATGTGGGTACCAACCTTGTGCTAAGCAGCCAATCTCAAACTGGGTATACCCTGGTCGCGCCGGCGACCGGCGCCGGGATGGAACTGGTCTCCTTCAGCTTGCTAGACGGCGCGGTGCTTAACAGGCTTCCTGTAGCGGGCGGAAACTACACGCTGGCGATGGCCGAGACCGCAGGTAAAAGAATCCTGGTGTTCCCTCTGAACTCGAGCACGCTTGCAGTGGTAGACGCCCTCAATCCTTCTCAACCGATCAAACTGGGCGACATTGCGTTACCCAGGAACACAGAATTCAGCGGAATATCATATCTTGGAGTCGCATTCAGTGCGGACGCTCGATACGTTTTTGTAGGAAACCAATTCGTTGACTTCTCGGTCGTTGACCTCTCGTCAATGAGTGTTGTTGCTTCCATCGGCGGCAATTTTAGATTTGGTCGCGTGAGAATTCATGAAAACAGCCAGCGACGACTGTTGGCCATCCAAACGACTGAATCAGGAACGGGGGCAGGAGGGTCGGCGATACTCTTAGTCGACGCAACCGATCCCGTTCATCCATCAATTATCAAGCAGCAGAACATCTCGCCATTCATATACAAGAGCGATTTTGCCTTCTCGCGCGATGGTTCGAAACTGTTCCTTGCGAACAATCAAAAGTTATCGGCCTTTAATCTTCCTAACTTCGACACAGCGTGGGAGCAACCTATCTCCGCCTCAGTGACGAGGGAGCATCAGGTCATCGCATTAAAAAACTCGGACGACGTCTTAGGTTCATGGCAGATCAGTAACGGCTCAGGATTTGTCAGCCTGATAGGGTCGTTTCCCGTCGTTCCGCCAAATATCTCTATCAACGATATAACGGTGACGGAAGGCGATAGCGGAACAACTGCGGCAAACTTTACGGTGACGCTCTCAGCGCCGACCACGCATCGCGTGACGATCAACTATGCTACGGCCAATGGTACCGGTATCAAGGGAATCGATTACAGCGAAACCACTGGTGCGATCAGCTTCCAGCCCGGAGAGACCACCAAGACGATTTCGGTCCCAATTATCGGCGATGTAAGCGACGAGTTTGACGAGACCTTCAAGCTCAATATCTCGAACGCGACCGTGGGAATAGTAGTCCGAGCCCAGGGAACAGGTACCATCGAAGATAACGATCCTCCTCCAGCAGTCTCCGTAGGTGACGGCTCCGTTCTCGAAGGCGATTTCGATGGCACCAATATGGATTTCCAGCTGTCACTCTCCGCTCCCAGCGGAAAGCCAGTCTCGGTTCAATTCAAGGCGACCGATGACACCGCCATTGGTGGCGGGACCGACTATTTCTACCCTGCGATAACCTCAGTCGACTTCCTGCCCGGAGAGACCTCAAAAACAGTCAGTATCTCGGTCATCGGAGATGTAGCGATCGAGCCAGACGAACGGTTCTTCATCGATGTACTGGCCGTGAGCAACGCGACCGTGGGTAGAGGAAGAGGTGTCGGCACCATACTCAACGACGATGCGGCTCCGACCGTGTCGCTCTCGGTTAATGACATTACGGTGACAGAGGGTAACAGCGGCACCACTCCTGCGGTCTTCACCATTAGTTTGTCTGGGACGACATCGAAAACAGTAAAGGTCAATTACTTCGCGTTGAGCGATACTGCCGGCGCCGGCGTAGATTTTCAGGGAACGTCAGGAACCTTAACTTTCACGCCCGGGCAAACTACGAAAACGGTAACCGTCTCGGTCTTCGGTGATACGATTCTTGAAGGGAACGAGAGGTTCTCGTTGGAGCTTCGCGATGCCGCCAACGCCAACGTCGCGGATGCGCAGGGATGGGCGACCATTATCGACGACGACTCTATTCCTTCACTCTCGATCAATGACATCTCGATCATAGAAGGCAACAGCGGCCGCAAGACAGCGGTCTTCACGGTCACTCTATCTTCGAAGTCGGCCCAACAGGTGGCCGTAAGCTACCGGGCCGCGGCCGGTACTGCTACCGCCGACCAGGATTACCAGACCGTCTTTGGGCGGATGCTTTTCGGACCGGAGGGAACGTCGCAGACCATCTTTGTGGACATCTTTGGAGACGCGGTCAACGAGGGGAATGAGACGTTCTTTATGGACCTCTCGGATCCTTCGGGCGCGACTATCGCCCGCGCAAGGGGAGTCTGCACCATCATCGACGACGATAATTCGGTCTTACAGCTTAACCAGAGCAGTTATACAGTGGGAGAAGCAGGAGGGAACGTCGCTCTTCTTGTCACACGCACCGATGCGACATCCACCGCAACCGTGAATTACGCGACCTCGGACACATTTCCAATTAGCCAGGGCTGTCAGACTCTAAACACCGGCATCGCTTCCTCTCGTTGTGACTATGCTACAACGATCGGTACTCTTCGCTTCGAAGTCGGAGAAAGCTCGAAGACGATCTTCATTCCTATCGTCGATGATAATCTTGCGGATGGGGACGAAGCGTTTAGCATCACTTTAAGCATTCCCAATGGCGTCAGTCTGGGAGCAAACTCGTCAGCTACAATTACTATTACGGACAATGCCAACACGCCTGGAAATCCCATAGACTCAGTGCCGTTCTTCGTCCGCGAACATTACATCGACTTCCTTGGTCGTGAACCCGAGCCGGGCGGATTTCAAGCCTGGCAGGATATTCTCAACAACTGTGGATCAACCGTTGCACCTCCGTGCGACAAGATCGAAGTCTCTTCCGCTTTCTTTCGCAGCGAAGAGTTCCAAAGCCGCGGCTATTTCATTTATCGTTTCTACTCCGCGGTAGGGAAGATCCCGAGCTATAACCAATTCATGCCCGATTTCGCAAAAGTGAGTGGGTTCCTCAGCAGCCAGCAACTGGAAGCGAACAAGCTCGCGTTCGTTGACGAGTTCATGCTCAGAAGCGATTTCCAATCGTTGTATGGAACACTGGGCAGCCCGGCTTCTTACGTCACCGCGCTGCTTCAGACTGTAGGGTTGCCGAATCATCCGAAGAAGCAAACATGGATCAACGGACTTACTAGTCAGGTAATGACGAGAGGCCAGGTGTTGCGCGAGTTGACCGAGAGCGCTGAAGTCTATCAGAAGTACTACACCGAGGCGTTCGTCATCATGCAGTACTTCGGTTATCTCAGACGCGACGCTGACATCTCGTATTTGAGCTGGATCGAGACGATGAATCAATCCAATGGGGACTATCGAACGATGATCAACGGCTTCTTGAACTCGCTCGAATACCGGCAGCGGTTTGGGAATTGAAATCTATTGAGGGGTTCCTCTCTTATTCACACTGTGCTTCAGCACGATGAACCGCTACCCTAATAGAAATCGCGCCCGCTTTAGCGGGCGCGCTCTTTGTCAATATCCCGACATGTCAGGATAGCGGACGGCCTTCACTTACCCGCCCAATCGATGAGAGTATTCGTACCGCGGCGCCGTCGTGCGAACGCCCCCGTTCCGGCTTCGCCGCCGGATGTGAGGCGCGGGCTATGCCCCGCCGTGGTTCTCCCCCAATCATCGCTGGCCCACGCCTTTTTTGCGAAACAGCTTTCGCAAAATGAATTTAGCTTATACGTCAGTCTTGAATAGTCCGTAAGAAATCTAAAGGATGCAGCGATGAACTCTATGTTAAGACTAAGCTCGTTTACGATCCTCGTGGTTCTCTGGGCGACGACCATGGCCTGCGGCGGCGCCATTCAAAATGACGGTGGGCCTGCTCCTCCAGCTTTACAGCAGACCCGCGACATCACATCCACGTTCACCACCGACGGCTTCACGCTCAGCATCACTGCACGCTGCGAGACGGGTGAACGTACGTGCCCCTTTCGTGCGGAGATACACGCGCCGGCCGCGCTGCTTGAAACGATCCAGCACGTCGAATACACCTTTCCCCCTGAAAGCCCTAAATCGCCGGCGCCAATCACGGACGCCTCGACGAATTTCCGCTTAGAGGCAAAGCAGACCGTGGGCGACAATGTTTACGCCAAGGTGACGCTCCGACCGCGCGGCGGTGCGCCAGCAAAAGTCCTAGTACTCGAAGGAACTATCCCATTTTCGGCGGAAGTAACTCCGCCGCTCCCGGCGGGGCTGCGCTTCGAAATCAGTTACCGACCGTGGTATCTCGAAGGGGTTCCGCACGAGCCGGTGGAGTATTTATTCAGAATGCGGCTGCTTGGCGAGGTCGCGGCAATCAAACGGATCAAATCGGTCGAGTACCAGCTTTCTACGGACGATCCCAAAGCTCCACTTATCCCGCGGCGTTCGGAGACTGAGTTCTTTCTCGAGGGCAGGATGCCGAAGAAGGAGGGCGTAGTCATTGTAGCGGTGATCCGATGGGCGAGCGGCGAGAACACGACCCACACGATTCCCTTGCGTCCGACGTTGTGAGTCGAATTTCGATCGTGCGTGGTGATGGCGTCAGTATCCCGATGCATCGGGATAGCGTCGAGTCTTTGGAGTGCGGTCCGGACCTGTCGGGATCACCGCCGTAAAGCGCTGACAAGTCCGCGCACTCCAAAACGAAGACCGCCGCGCGTGGGACGAGTCTATCGCAGATCAAGGGCGTTATGCTGAAAGAGCCTAATCTGGCAGGAGCGTAAACATGACAAATGGCATAAAGGCGCGCCCGCGAAAGCCCATGACTCAATCCGAGGTGATTAACAGCGGCCGGGCCCAGTGAGCAATCTCCCCGCTCCGGCGTGGTAAGATCTATCCATTAACCTTCCTTTGGCGAAAGTTTTCTTGTCGTCCTTAAGCTTCAACACTTATATTTAGCCCGGCATTCTAAAGCCGGGGAACGGGTCAGCGACGCGTACCGGCACTTACCTTGGTCCCGGCGTTGAAACGCAGGGCTGTACTCAAGCCGACGCTACGCGTCGAAGATATTTGTTCTGAGCTTCTCATAAAATGGTCAAGCGTTATCTCTACTTACTCGCTTTGCTCTGCCTGATCAGCATGAGAGCAGCTTTTGCTCAGCAGCCCGCGCAGACCGACGTAGATTCGGCTGAGTTGAAAGATCTTCTTCGGCGGGCCGGCATTAGCATGAGCGAATACAAGGCCAGGTTTAAGGACCTCACCGCTCAGGAGGAGCAAAGAATCGAAGAATATGACAGCCAGGGCAAACTCGAGAAGCAACGACGGATTGCTTCGGAGTTGGTCATCTACCAATCACAACTGGACCCAACGCAAATGGTTGAGTACCGCGACGTGAAATCGGTTGACGGCGTGGCGATCAAAAAGGGAGAAGCGAGGTTGGTGAACCTGCTGAATAAGTCAGCCAAAGCGGATTCGGTGAAGAAAGAACTCGACCGCATTTACCGTGAGAGCCGGAGGTATGACCTGAGGAATAGTTCTTACGGCATGACTCTTTATCAGGGGCTGCCGCTGGAGGAGAAACTACGCGAGGCTTTTCAGTTCAAGCTCGCTGGTCGTGAGCAGGTTAATGGCCATGATGCGATCGTGCTTGAATATCAGCAGGTTTCGCAAACTCCTTCCATCACGTCCGATCTTGCAGGACTACCCGCTCCGTTGAAAGGCGCCAAGGCGTTTTACCGTGGGCGGTTGTGGTTGGATGCCGAGACGGCGCAAATCAGGCGGGAGGTGAGGGAATTGACGCTCCGACTGCCCTCGTTAAGCCAGGATCTCGTCCTGTATAGGTTTGACCTGGACTATGCTGATAGCCGCTTCGGATTCCTAACTCCACAGAGGATAGTGATTACTTTCTATACCCGGGGACGGACAGGAGCCGACAAAAAGCCGGAACTGCTATTGGGAGGGAAAACAACTTTCGAATACGGCGCGTTCACTCGTTTTGCTGTCGACGCGCCTGATGCTTCGCTTAACCCACCCGCTAAACCGTAAGATCTAATATCGGGACGCATGAAATGATGGTCCCGTCGCCCGCTATGCGCGTCCTACGCTCCCTCATGGTCGGCGCTACCTTCTATCTCCGCGTTGCGGCGAAGAGCCGACGACGCAAACTAACAGATTGCACTACGCGAGCCGTTCCTGACGGTCGGGCTACCGCCCAAGGGGTCCGGAGCGGTCGCTTAGTTCCCGAATCTCTGCCTGTATTCCGAAGCGTTAACGAACGCATTGGTTAGACCGCCCAGATCAATCTCTCCTTTGTTGAGCCAATCCAGGAAGACCAGATAGGCTCCGTCCGGATTACGCGTGAAGAATCCGTAATATGCAGATACCACCTGCCCCTCGGTAAGGTACTTGCTGCTTACCTCCGGACTCTCAGAGATCTCTCGGAAGACCTTAGCGCGCGTCTTAGAGCCGGCGTCCAGCGCCGCCACCCAAGCATCTCTCGCGCTCTGCTGAACAGTCACTCCCGCCGTCTGAAGAAGCGTATCAACATACGACCCGTTATTGAGGTTGTTGTACCGTCCCGAGAACTCCGGCCTCGACATGATCTCCGCCACCAGATCCTGCTTGTTGAGTTCGAGGTGCTCGTTGGTGAGGAAGCCGCTAACATACGCCAGATCTCCGACTTCGTCGTAGAGCAGAATTCTTCCTAAGCCAGTCCTGTATAGCCGTAGGACGAAGAATTGCCGGTCAAAGAACTCGGCAGATCGCAGGAAGCCGTCCCCACCCACGGTGACTCGGTCGCACGGCGGAGTAGCGTGTCCCGGCTGTCCGCAGAAATCGATAATATCAGTCCAACCATTCCAGCCTGGCGGGTCAGGTTCGCGGGACAGCAGGTCAACGTAGAGTTGCCGGACAAAAAAGTGCGTCGCGTCAATGGGGTTTGCCGCACTCGCCAAATCATTGTCCACAATGTTTACGGTAGCGCTGGAGTTCTGCCCTAAAGCAACGCCTGTGGGATCGCTCAATGTTAGGGTTAGAGTCTCTGAACCTTCCACATATGCGTCATCCACGACGCTGAGAATTATCTGCCTTGAGGTCTCACCTGCCGCGAAGCGCAGCCTGCCGGCAGCAATATGATAATCGCATTTGCGCGAAGCCGAGCCTGTGAGCTGACCCAACGTGCCGGGGTCGCAGCGAAAGTTTACATCCGTCGAGTCTGATGACAGGTACTTGACCGTCGCAGGTGAGGAGGTATCGCCAGAGCGCGCCACTGTGATAGAGGCGAAGCTTTGGCCTTCGCCTACGCTGTAACTCGTCTGCGTAAATTGCAACGCGGCGGCATCGTCGTCGGTAACCTTGCCTATGCCCTGCGCATCCGCGAGAGAAGCGTTTGACGGGGCTGTCAGATTTACGAAGAAGGTTTCGTCGTTTTCGGCGATGGAATCGCCGATGATTTGCAAGCTAATATTTTTGGCCGTTTCACCCTCATTAAAAGTCAATGTGCCGCTGGCGACCTGATAGTCGGATCCACCGGCAGCCGTTCCGTCTGCGGTGGCAAAGTTGACTGTGACGAGTTGGCCGCTTGCAGCGGAGAGCTGGACGGTAAAGGCCAATGACACGGTCCCGCTGTTTCCTTCAGCGATCGTCACATCGTTGATACTGAGCGTCGGTGCGGGATCGTCGTCAATGATCGTAATTTTACCTTCACCATCAGCCAGTGTCGCATTGGTCTGTCTGGAAAGCCCTACAGTAAAGAATTCGTCTGGCTCATCCAACGTATCGCCCTTTGCCAATATTGGAAATGTCTTGATCGTCTCACCCGGAGTGAAGGTGATTAAGGCGCCACTAATCTGCGGGTAATCCAGGGGTTGACTGGCGGTCCACGCGCGAGTGTCAAGTTGCACGGTGACCGTTTGACCACTGGCAGCAGAGAGGCTGATGGTTACGTCAACACTGGTGGTCCCACTGTTGCCCTCGTTAACGCTCGCGTCGCTAATAGATAAAGTCGGCGTAGGATCGTTATCCTTAATCTCCAGCACCGCCGTGTTGCGCGCACCGAGCGCGATGCCACCTCCCGGATTACTGAGAGTTAGTTTGACATTCTCGAATATGCGCTCATCAAGTGGATCGTTCACGATAGGAACGGTGAAGGTCTTGCTCGTCTCGCCCGGGGCGAAGGCCAGGGTGCCGGAAGTCGGTGTGTAATCCGATCCGCTGGTGGCAGCACCGCTGGAAGGATTGTCTGTGCCGTCGGAAGCGACATAATCAATAGTAGCCGCGCCGGCGGTGCCGAGAGTTCGGGTTACACTGATCGCGACCGTCCCGTCGCTTTCATTCACGTTATAAGTGGGAGCAGTGAATTGTACCGTCCCGGGCCTCGCAACTTCGTATCCGACCGAGAACTCGGACGTATTGTTCGTAGCATCAGTTGCTGTCGCCGTGACGACCTGACCGCTGGAGAGTGGGACCGGCAGAGCAACATTAAACACCGCATTCCCATTAGCGTCGGTAGCTACCGTTGTTTCGCCAATAAAGGTTGCGCCTTCTCCGTGTCCCGAAGGGTCGGCAATACCGCTGGCAAAGAATTCGAGCGTGTACGTAGCGCCGGCTGCCGAATTCATTGCGCCTTGAATGTTTGTGCCCCCGCTGATCGTAACCGACGATAGAACCGGAAAATTCAGCAGCGTATTTGGTCCTGAATCACTATCTCCCTGGTCGTTGAAGGTAACTCCGGGAGTGTATGCGGGAGGGGTGGAGGAGATCAGATCAATTCCCAAACTACCGTTTGAGAAGATGGCGTTACGGCGAATGGAGTTACCGTTGACCGGGAACGAGCCGCTTAAAGGCTTAATCAAAATCCCATTGTTGCCGTTAAAGGCGATGACATTTCCTGCTCCAGCCGCCGTTCCACCTATGAGGTGGTTTGCCCCGCCGGAGATTTCTATCCCGTCCGAGGTATTAGGTAGGGCGGCAGTGCCGGAGACGTCCACACCGAGAAAATTCCCCTGGATGGTCGAACGGCCACCCCCCAGCATAATGCCGTCACCATTGCCGGAGATGACATTTCGCGCCCCGATTGCGGTGCCGCCGATCAGATTATTGCTGGTAGTAGAAGTGATTCCCTTTCCGTTGCCTATGGCGGCTGTGCCGCTTATGTCGGGACCGATATAGTTACCCTGTATGGTTGCCGTTCCCGCGTTCGCGATCGAAATCCCCTCGCCATATCCGGAGATAACGTTTCGCGCCCCAGCTGTCGCACCGCCGATGGTGGTGTTGCTTCCCCAACAAAGAACGCCGTAACTTCCATCGACAAGTTTCGCCGTACCTGCTGCATTTGTGCCTATAAGGTTTCCTTGAATCTGCGTTCCGCTCCCGAAGGCAAAGACTCCGGTGTAAATTGTCGAAATCACGTTTCCTGGCGGTTGGCCTGGCGTCGTTGATACTCCGCCAATTACGTTATTGTTTCCATAGATCCTGACGCCCCCAACATTGCCCAAAGCTCCACTACCATCGAAGGTAGTGCCTATGAAATTACCCTGAACAGTATTCCCGGATGACGTAGTATCGGCGTAAATTCCTTCGCTGCTGTTTCCGGAAATTATGTTGCGGGCCTCGACCTTGGTTCCTCCGATGGTTGTATTGGAGACGTTATTGAAAAGGGCTACGCCATACTGAGCATTCGACACAGCCGCGGTGCCGGCAGCATTCGTGCCTATGTGATTTCCCTGAATCGTGTTTCCGGTGGCGCCGCTGGCGAGATGAACACCATTCTGTCCATTGCCGGAGATCACATTCCGGTCGGCGAGTGTAATGCCGCCGACTCGGTTATTGTTTGAAGCGACAATGAAAACACCGCTAAAAAGGTTTGGCAGCCTAATATTGCCGCCTGCATCAGTGCCGACATAATTGCCCGCGATGATGTTGTTGCTCCCGGTGTCGAACTTAATGCCATAACCACGGAATCGGTTAACCACGAGTCCACGGACAGTAGAATTTCCGGCAGTGATAGTGAGTCCATCACCTGTGACGCTGCCCCCATTCAATTCGATGATCGGAGTACCCGCAAATCCCGGCTGGGTAGAACCGTCGATTACGACTGGGTCTGTTACAGTCGGGAGTGGTGAAAGAGGAGCGATTGTCTGCAATCCAGAACCAATACTGAAGTTGATCGTGTCCGCGCCAGCAGCGGAATTGGCGTCAAGAATCGCCTGCCGTAAGGACCCCGGCCCGCTGTCGTTCGTATTCGTGACGGTAAAGCTCGTCGCGGCCGAGGCTATCGGCTGAAACCAGGCCGAAATGCATCCATAGAGGAACAGCGATACCGCAAAGTACGCAATGGTTCGCGTTAACGAAGAAGCTTGTCTGAGAAATCGATGAGGCTTAGATCTGCGAGGCATTACACTCTCCAATTGTATTACTTCAGGTCCACTGTTCGGCCACCCTCAGGCAGACTACGCCTGAGCGCGTTACGATCTGTGACTCGTGCCATGTATTGCTGAGACCGATACCCTGGTTTATGGGTATTGATGCAGCGCGAGGGGAATTGCACCACGTACTGACTTGCAGGTTGGAGATTCCCGTGAGTTACACCTGGTCCGGAACGGCGGGGGGCCAGACGGAAGATGCGAACCATTTCAGATTAAAATTCCGGGAAAATGGTTGCCACGAGGCGGGCTATATTATTTAAAGGGACGGGTCTCCGGGGTTTTGCTTGCTCTACCCCAGACCCTGTTCGGTGGCCGCGTTGCTGCGAGTGCCGACCACGCAAACTAACAGTTTGCGCTACAACGAGTGCTACATCAGTCCTACACGAGTCCTCCCTGAGGGTTTCGCAGCGCGCGTTAGATCTTCATAGCGGTTCGTGATGGCGGTTGCGTGGCAGGTCTTACCTCAGATATTTGTTGAAAAACTCGAGGGTGCGCGTCCATGCCAGTTTGGCGGCGGTTTCGTCATAACGCGGCGTCGTGTCGTTGTGGAACCCGTGCTGTTTGCCCTCGTACATGTAGAGCTGATACACCTTTTTGTTGGCCTTGAGCGCTGCTTCATAGTTCGCGATGCCGGCGTTGGTGCCCTGGTCATTGCCTGCGTAATGCAACAACAGTGGCGCAGAAATCTTCGGGACATCGTCCGCGCCCGGCTGGCGTCCATAGAACGCGACTCCGGCATTTAGATCTTTACCCAGGCGCACGGCCAATTGATTCACCATTCCGCCGCCAAAGCAGAACCCCACCGCGCCCAGCTTGCCGGTGGAATCTTTTTGGGATTTGAGCCACTTCGCGGCTGCCACGAAATCGTCGGTCATCTTCTTTGCATCCACCTGGCGAAAGGCCACGGCGCCTTTTTCGTCGTCGCCCGGATAACCGCCGACGGAGGTTAAGCCATCAGGCGCGAAGGCTATGAAATTGGCGAGCGCGAGACGACGCGCTACGTCCTCGATGTAGGGATTGAGCCCGCGGTTTTCATGAATGACGAGCACGACAGGCAGCTTCTTCTTCCCTTTCGACGGTCCCGTCGGACGAGCCATATATCCCTTGATCAATAAACTCCCAGTTGGAGATGGCACAGTTTCGTAGCCCACGTCCAAACGTTTATCGTCCGGCGGCACCTGCTGTGCCCATGAGTAGTTGGGCGTCAGGCTGTTGAAGAGTGCGGCGACGGTCAGGCCGCCGACCGCAAACTTGACTGCGCCGTCGAGAAACGTGCGACGGTCGATGTCGCCATGCTGGTATTCGTGAAACAGGTCTAACAACTCCTGCGGATAATCGGATGCTAATTTACGTTCCATGCTGTCTCCTTCGACGATCTTCTTAAATATTATTACCAGCTGGGCGCCAGAGCAAAACAGACACCGTTGCCGGCGGCTCGTCCCGCCACCATTTTAGTCCCATCTTCCTCCGTCTCGAGATATCGAAAACCTGGCCCGTCTTCACCTGCGCCATGATCGATGATAGTCCGTGCCGCGCGAGATGGTCATCGTTTCAAAGGACGATCTTCCTCGCCGATATGTCGCGACCATCGACGTCGAGCTGCAAGGCAGATCGCGCGTACAGATACCCGTCATGGCGCGCACGGCGGGCGTGATGCGATGATTAGCTTGCATAGCGTGACGTTCAATCACTCGGCGAGCACTTTGTGCACAAACGACACGGCAATCGAACCTTCCCCGACGGCGGAGGCTACTCGTTTCAAGTTCCCGCCACGAATATCTCCCACAGCGAACACACCAGCCAAACTGGTTTCGAGGAGGTACGGCGCGCGAGAAAGAGGCCAGTTGGCTTTCGCCAAATCTTCCCTTGTGAGATCTAAGCCGGTCTTGATAAACCCGCCCTGATCACACGCCACACAACCACCGAGCCACCCAGAATTCGGAACCGCGCCGGTCATTGAAAAGAGATGAGCAATGTTGCGCGACTCCGTCTGGCCAGTTTGATTATTTCGCCAGGTTACACGCTCAAGGTGATCGTTTCCTTCCAGCGCAACCACCTCAGTGTTGGTATGAAGTTCTATATTCGGCGTCTCTTCGATGCGCCGGATCAGGTAGCGTGACATTGTCTTAGCCAGTCCGTCAGATCGAACCAGCATATAGACCCGTCTGGTCGTTCGCGCGAGGAAGACTGCCGCCTGACCGGCAGAGTTGCCGCCGCCTACGACAATTACTTCCTCACCGCCACACAACTGCGCTTCCAGATGCGTGGCCCCGTAGTAGACACCAGCGCCCTCAAACATCGAGAGGTTTTCCAACTGCAGTCTTCGGTATTGGGCGCCAGAAGCAATCACCACTGTGCGCGCACGAACGTTCTGTCCGTCCCCAATCAACACTGCGTAAGGCCGGCGATCACAACCCAGGCCTTCCGCGTCCTTGGCAATCAACATCTCCGCGCCGAACTTCTGCGCCTGCGCGTATGCGCGGCCGGCAAGCTCGTGTCCCGATATGCCGGTGGGGAAGCCAAGATAGTTTTCGATTTTCGAACTGGAGCCCGCCTGGCCGCCGGGCCCACTCGATTCGAGAACGAGTACATCAAGACCCTCAGATGCTGCATAGACGGCCGCCGCCAGTCCTGCCGGCCCGGCGCCAACGATGATCAGGTCGCGAACATGCGCTTGATCGATTCCTTCATTGAACCCCAGACATTCGGCGATTTCCTCATTGGTCGGGTTGCGCAGTACCGCGGTACCGCGACAGATCAGAACTGGCAGGTCATCAATAGACAAAGAGAAGCGATCGAGCATTTCCTGAACCTCGGCATCACGCTCGAGATCGATGTAAGAATAGGGTTGGTAATTGCGAGTCAGGAACTCCTTGATGCGAAGTATGTCGAGCGAATGACTGGAGCCGATCAAAACGATGTCACCAACTTCGCGCGCAATTAATTCCAGGCGGCGCAGAATGAAAGCACGCAGAAAAATATCGCTGAGCTCGCTGTCGGTCTCGACCAGACCCTGCAATGCCTCTCGTTCGATTTCGATGAGTTCTGATTTTTCTGCGGCGCGTATGCGCACGAGTCCGCGACGGCCAGAGAGCACGTTTAGTTCGCCGGTAAACATGCCCGGATTGCAGATGGCCACCACGTGCTCCTGATTGTTCGAGACCTGTAGGATGTGCAGTCGCCCACTGACTACAACGAAGACTTTGGTTGCGTGTTCATTGAGCTCGACAACGATCTCGTTCGCTTCAACGGTTCGACGTTGACCGTGGGCGAGCACACGAGCTTGCTGGGCGGAGGTCAGAACGGGAAACATCTCGCTGGGAGTACTCCCCGGCAGTGGCGACGGGGCATCTCCAGATGTTGCGGTAGGTGTGTCGTTCACAGGCAGTTCACCAAATCGTCGAGAGCCTCCGCCTTCAACTTTTGCATCACTTCCCACAATGGGCCTTCACGGGAATCTCGCTACTATTACCGTTCAAGACCGATCTGTTTATTCAGCATGCCGCACGCCACCAGCTTCATGACCTCGCGCTCGGGAGTTGTGAGGGAAGCGTAACACCCGCGGTATCCCTGTATCCACCGCGGACAGTCAGTAAGAGACAAAGCCCGTGTAGCACGCCAGCCGCTCTTCACAAATCGCTTCTCAAAACCTAGGATTAGGACATGGCAAACAGCACAAGCCGCCGAGACTTTCTACGATTAACTGCTATGGCCGGCGTCGCCGCTCTGAGCGGACGCGATCTGATCGCGCGAAAGTTGAGCCGGCCGGAGTCGAATGAAAGCAATCCTTCTGGAGCATCGCCGACCCTTAAATCCTTTACAGCTTACCGAGAGCAAGCGCGCGCACTTCTGTCACAGATGACACTTGAAGAAAAGGTCGGACAGATGACGCAGGCCGAGCAGGACGCGCTGAAGGATTTCAGCGACATCAAAGCTTACGCGCTTGGTTCGCTCCTGAGCGGTGGCAGCTCAGACCCCAAGGCCGGCAATTCACTGTTAGCATGGACAGACCTTTATGATCGCACCCAAACCGAAGCCCTGAAATCAAGATTGGCAGTTCCACTGCTGTATGGCATAGACGCAGTTCACGGTCACAACAACGTGCTGGGCGCGACCGTCTTCCCGCACAACGTCGGCCTCGGCTGTACACGCAATCCCAAGCTGGTTGAGGAAGCTGCACGTATCACAGCCTATGAAGTCCGGGCGACTGGCATCAATTGGGCCTTCGCACCTTGTGTTACAGTGCCGCGCGACAAACGTTGGGGCAGGACCTATGAAGGCTTTGGCGAAGCACCGGAACTTGTCCGCGCCATGGCCGAAGCTGCAGTAAGAGGCTTGCAGAGTGACGATTTGAATAATCCTTTGAGTGTTCTGGCGTGCGCCAAGCATTGGGTTGGTGACGGCGGCACGAAAATGGGTACGGGGACGTTTGGCTATCCCAAAGTCCAGAAGATGCTCGACCAGGGCGATACGCAACTAAGCGAGAGCGACTTGCTGGCGGTTCACGCTCAGGGCTATCTCGGCGCCATCAAGGCGGGGATCGGTTCCATTATGCCTTCGTACAGCAGTTGGAATGGCGTCAAGCTTTCGGCGAGCAAACGTCTAATGACTGAAATCTTAAAACAGCAAATGAAGTTCGACGGTTTTCTAATTTCAGATTACAACGCTCTGGATCAAATCACTCCTGACTTCAAAGAAGCGATCGCGATGTCCATCAATGCTGGAATGGACATGGTCATGGTACCGAAAAAGTATCGCGAGTTTCACGGACTGCTCGTCGCCCTGGCTAAGGAAGGCGGTGTGTCGCAATCACGCATCGATGAGGCGGTGATGCGCATACTCCAGGTCAAAATCGCGATGGGTTTGATGGACAAGTCTCGCTCAGTCCTGGCAGACCGAAAGCTGCACGCAGCGTTCGGCTCAACCGAGCACCGGCAGGTCGCTCGACAATGCGTGCGCGAATCGCTGGTGTTGCTAAAAAACGAGCGCCGGATTCTTCCGCTTGCAAAAACAGCAACGCGAATTCATGTGTCAGGAAGAAATGCCGACGACATCGGCAATCAATGCGGCGGGTGGACGATTGATTGGCAAGGCAAGAGTGGAAAGATCATCCCGGGAGGGACGACGATTCTGGAGGCAATCAAGAATACTGTTTCACCTAAGACACGCCTTACGTTTTCACTCGACGGGACGGGCGCTGAAGGCGCGGATGTGGCCGTGGTCGTTATCGGCGAGACCCCTTATGCCGAAGGCCGAGGCGATCGGGCGGACCTTTCGCTTGATGCCGCCGACGTCGCCGCGGTTAACAATCTCAGTAGTGCCGGCGTGCCCGTCGTTATTGTCCTTGTGTCAGGTCGACCGCTGCTGATCGAACAAGTGTTATCAAAGTCGCGCGCATTTATAGCCGCGTGGTTACCTGGCAGCGAAGGACAGGGCGTGGCTGACGTATTGTTTGGAGAACGCCGACCGACAGGAAAACTTTCCATGACTTTTCCACGCTCGATGGCAGATTCAGCAAGCAATGTTGGCGACAAGAACTATGCGCCGCTTTTCAAATACGGCTCTGGCTTGAGCTATTGACGCGCAAGGTCCTATCCCTCTCGAGCGCAAATTAATGAGTTACTCTTCTTTAGAACTAAACGGAAAAGTTGCAGTCGTAGTTGGCGGCACTTCTGGCATTGGCCGCGCGATCGCTCACGGCCTGGCTGAAGCTGGAGCAGATGTGGTCCCAACCTCGCGCCGGATAGAACAGGTAGAGGCGACCGCCAAAGAGATCGAAGCTCGTGGCCGTCGCTCATTGCGCATTGCGGCGGACGTCTCTGAGCGCGCAACCTTGCAGCATGTCCTGGATGCGAGCATCGAGGCTTTTGGAAAAGTGGATATTCTGGTTAACTCTGCTGGACGCACCAAGCGCGCGCCCACTGTGGATTTTTCCGAAAAGGATTGGAACGACATCATTGAAACGAATCTGACAGGCACTCTACGCGCCTGTCAGGTCTTCGGTCGTCACATGCTCGAGCGACAGTACGGACGCATCGTCAACATCGCATCGATCTCTACCTTTGTTGCGCTTCATGAGGTTGCTGCGTACTCTGCGAGCAAGGCAGCGGTTGCATCTCTGACTAAATCGCTGGCGGTCGAGTGGGCCTCGAGCGGAGTTTGTGTGAACGCGATTGCGCCGGGTGTCTTTCGCACAGCCCTGAATCAGACACTGCTTGATGAAAGTGAGCGTGGTCGCGAATTCTTATTGCGCACGCCCATGAAAAGATTCGGGAGGGTGGAGGAACTGGCCGGGGCGGCGGTCTTTCTTGCCTCAGACGCAGCCAGTTTTGTGACGGGAGAAATACTTGTGGTGGATGGCGGATTTCTCGCCAGCGGGGTTAATCAATAATCAAAGACTGCTTTTCCCCGGGCAATGCGTTCTGTCACAACTCATAAATAAGATGACCGAATCCTTAAACGTCAAACCTAAAGAACATTGTCGCTGGGACTGTGTGAGCTTGGGCGAAGTGATGCTTCGTTTCGATCCGGGCCAAGGACGCATTCACACCACGCGTACCTTCGACGTGTGGGAAGGCGGCGGCGAGTACAACGTGGCGCGAGGGCTTAAGCGCTGCTTCGGAATGGAGACGGCGATTGCCACGGCGCTGGCTGACAACCCGGTCGGCCGACTCGTACAGGATCTGATCTATCAGGGCGGCGTAGATCAATCGCATATCAAATGGGCCAGGTATGACGGAGTGGGCCGCGTGGTTCGCAACGGGCTGAACTTTACAGAGCGCGGCTTTGGCGTGCGCGCCGCACTCGGCTGCTCTGATCGTGGTCACACTGCCATCTCGCAACTGCGACCGGGCGATATCGATTGGGAGAAAATCTTCGGGCAGGAGGGCGCGCGCTGGTTTCATACGGGCGGCATCTTCTGCGCGCTCTCTGAGACAACTCCGCTTGTGGCGCGCGAGGCGATGGAAATGGCACGCCATTATGGCACAATCATTTCTTACGATCTCAACTATAGAGAATCGCTGTGGAAATCAATCGGAGGTCGCGAAAGGGCACAGGACGTCAATCGAGATCTCGCCAGCTTTGTTGATGTGATGATAGGCAACGAAGAAGACTTCACCGCTTGTTTAGGGTTTGAGGTCGAGGGCCTGGATGAACATCACTCCAAACTTGATGTTGAGAACTTCCGCCGCATGATCGAACGCGCGGTTTCCCAGTTTCCAAACTTCAAAGTTGTGGCCACGACTCTAAGGAATGCAAAGACGGCGAGCATCAACGACTGGGGCGCAGTCTGTTATGCGGACGGTGAACTCTATGAATCTGCCACCCGCCAGAATCTTGAAATCTTTGACCGCGTTGGCGGAGGTGATTCGTTCGCGTCAGGCTTGATTTATGGCCTGCTGACCAACCGCGGTCCGCAGTGGGCGGTCGAGTGTGGCGCGGCCCACGGCGCGCTCGCGATGACCACGCCGGGAGACACGACGATGATGACGCTTGCTGAAGTCGAGCGCGTAATGAAGGGGGGCGCTGCGCGCGTCGAGCGTTAACGACCAGTAGGGAAGGCCATGACCCGCGCCCGCTAAAAGCTAAACGGAGCCTGGATGCAGAAGTCACGCACAATTCATCAAATCAAAGAAACCGGAATCATTCCTGTCGTTCGCGCCGCATCGGCAGACGAGGCGATGCGCGCCATTGACGCCATCAAGGAAGGCGGAATCTCTGTGCTCGAGATCACGATGACCGTTCCCGGCGCAGTGCGGGTGATAGAAGAAGTAGTGGCGCGTTACGGCTCTGATGCGATAGTTGGGGCAGGCACGGTGCTCGATGCAGAGACAGCCCGCACCTGCATCCTCGCGGGAGCGCAGTTCGTGGTCAGCCCGTCACTCGATCTGGAAACAATCGCTTGCTGTCGAAAGTACGGAGTTGCGGTCATGCCGGGAGCGTTGACCCCGACAGAAGTCGTGCAGGCGTGGACGGCGGGCGCGGACCTCGTCAAAGTGTTTCCCGCAGGTGCTATGGGAGGAGCAAGCTATATACAGTCGCTTAAAGCCCCGCTCCCGCAAATCGAACTCGTCCCGACGGGCGGCGTGTCGCTCCAAACAGCGGCGGATTTCATTAGAGCAGGAGCGAGTGCGCTGGGCGTCGGCGCGGACCTGGTCGACGTGAAGGCCCTGCGAGAAGGACAAGCGAGTCTGATCACTGAAAGAGCGCGCCAGTTTGTCGAGATCGTGGCGGACGCGCGCACGGCGTGATGATGCTCTATCGCTTTACATCGTAGTTCATCACGTACTCCGGCCCTTAATATCAAGCGGCGCGAAGCAAGCGTTGAAACTATTCACTAAGTCACACAATAGCACACGAAACGAAAGAAAATTTCGCCTCGTCTTCCTGCCTCTTCATTTGCGTTCTTTCGTGTGATTGAGTGGAGTTGCTCGTCCCCGCCGTGGATGCGATTGCGTAGGACATCCTCGTCTACACTTCGACAACGCTGTTCCGCAAGCCAATAAAATGAAACTGAAAACTCTGGCCACCGTTGCGCCCCTCTCGATTCTCCTGATCGGCTTCAGCTTTAGTTTGCCTGCGCAAGAGAATTCGGGCAAAAAGCAAACCATCTATCACAACGGCTGGATCGACTTAAACAAGAACGGTCGGATGGATATTTATGAAAACTCGAAGGCTGATATCAATAAGCGCATTGAAGATCTGCTGTCGCGGATGACGCTTGAAGAGAAGACCTGTCAGACGGCAACGCTTTACGGCTACGGGCGAGTATTGAAGGACCAGTTGCCGACGCCGGATTGGAGAAAGAAGATTTGGAAGGACGGCATCGCCAACATTGACGAGCACCTGAACGGTTGGGGCGCCGAAGGATCAAAAAGCGTCTATTCCACCGATGTCAAACAGCACGTCTGGGCGATGAACGAGGTTCAGCGCTTCTTTATAGAGGAGACGCGGCTCGGCATTCCTGTGGATTTTACTGATGAAGGGATTCGCGGCGTGGCCGCCTACACCGCCACCAGTTTCCCTGCCCAACCGGGCGTCGGCAGCACCTGGGACAAGGAGTTGGTTCGAGAGACAGGGCGCATTACAGGAATTGAGGCCCGTGCGCTCGGCTATACGAACATCTATTCGCCCATCATGGACGTCGGGCGCGACCAGCGCTGGGGGCGCATGGAAGAGGTTTATGGCGAAGACCCGTACCTCGTTTCACGTCTCGGCGTCGAGCAGGTCAAGGGCTTGCAGGAGAACTTCCACGTAGCCTCTACCGTCAAACACTTCGCCGTCTATAGCAACAACAAGGGCGCGCGCGAGGGCCAGGCGCGCACTGACCCTCAAACCTCGCCGCGCGAGGTCGAGAACATCTTTCTCCCGTCCTTCAGAGCCGCCATCAAAGAAGGCGGAGCGCTCGGTGTGATGAGTTCATACAACGATTACGATTCCATCCCCATCACGGGCAGCTACTACTGGTTGACCGAACGACTACGACGCGATTTCGGATTCCGCGGCTACGTCGTCTCTGATAGCGCCGCCGTTGAATACCTCTACAACAAGCATGCCGTCGCTTCCGATATGAAAGACGCAGTCCGGCAGTCGATCAACGCCGGCCTGAATGTGAAGACCAACTTCACGCCACCGGATGATTTCATTCTGCCGTTGCGAGCGTTGGTCCGCGAGGGCAAGGTCACCATGAAGACGCTCGACGACAGAGTGCGCGATGTTCTTCGCGTCAAGTTCATCGTCGGCATCTTTGATCAACCTTACGTCGCGGACGCAGATGCCAGCGAAAGACTCGTCAACTCGGCCGCGCATCGCGAGGTCGCTCTGCGTGCCGCGCGTGAAAGCATCGTACTCCTGAAGAACGACAAGAACACTTTGCCCCTCAGCAAAGAGATTCACTCTCTTGCCGTCATCGGCCCCAATGCAGACGATGACAGTAATGCTCGAAATCGATATGGGCCATCAGGCATTAAGGGCGTCACCGTGCTGGAAGGAATAAGAAGCAAGGTGGGTGGCACCGTAAAAGTGAACTATGCGAAAGGCTGTGAAAGCGTTGATGCTCATTGGCCAGACACTGAAGTGTTGCCCGAGCCTTTAACTAAAGAAGAACAGGATGAAATAAGGAAGGCAGCGGAAGCCGCAAAGAACTCAGACGCAGCTGTTGTTGTGCTGGGTGATTCTTCAAAAACTGTCGGCGAAAGCCTGAGTCGCACGAGTCTTGATTTGCCTGGACGACAGCTTGAATTGGTTCAAGCCGTATATGCCACGGGCAAACCCGTCGTGGTAGTTCTGATCAATGGCCGTCCTCTAAGCATTAACTGGGTGAACAAGTACGTCCTCGGAATACTGGAGGCGTGGTTCCCAGGAGCCCAGGGAGGCACCGCCATTGCCGACGTATTATTCGGTGATTACAACCCGGGCGGAAAGCTGACGACGACGTTTCCCAAGACCGCTGGGCAAATCCCTTATAACTTTCCGGCGAAACCGAATTCACAGTGGGAAGGCGAGAGGAGCAGAGTCAACGGCGCGCTCTATTACTTCGGGCACGGCTTGAGCTACACCACGTTCGCCTACAGCAATCTAAAGATCAATCCTTTGAAGCAAGATGCGCGCGGTAACATCACAGTCAGCTTTGAGGTGAAGAACACGGGGTCGCGCGAAGGCGACGAAGTTGCGCAGCTCTACACGCGCGACCTTGTAAGCAGCGTCACAACCTACGAGAAGAATCTGCGCGGCTTTGAACGCATCCATCTGAGGCCGGGTGAATCCAGGAGCTTGAGCTTCATCCTGACACCCGCAGATTTATCCCTGTGGGACAGGAGCATGCATTTCGTGGTTGAGCCGGGAATCTTTCGTGTGATGATTGGAGCTTCTTCCGAAGACATTCGTCTCACGGGCGAATTCACCATTCGTCCCTAATCAAAGGAGTCTTAGATAATCCGTGGAATCAACTGCACCTTTGCTCTGTGCGTCAACGTTCCGCGCCATCAGTCGCCGACGCTGACTATGATCCGCTCTTCCAATACGGGTTCGGGATTGACGTTTCCGCGGCAGCGTCGCGTGGCTACCAGCCACAATGAGGCGGCGGTGTCGATTCCGCTACGCTAAGAAAGCGGTCTTCGTAACTCCTGGCATACAAACCGACGCTGCGTTTGATCCTGTTAAAGAGCACACAGCGAAAACCGTTGTTTGCGAATCGATCGCTAAGATAGAGCATGGCGTTTGTTTCGCCCCAGTATTCACGATCTTCCCAAATCTCCACCGGCGTTGCTCCCATCCTTCGGGCCAACTCGATCAAACGCGCATCGTTCGTATCGCGTCCATTATTCAAGAGAATCTGATTGTATTGAGGCATCAGCTGGAGCTGAAGTTGGTAGAGAACAGGGTCAGTTTTAGCGGTTCGGTTCACGTGGCCGAACTCGTGGGCGATCTTGGTCGCCGCCAAAGTCTCGCCGCCGATGGTATGAGTTGTTGCGGTCGGCAACAGAGAATTCATCACCGGAAAATAAATGGGATTCGGAACACCTTCATCAAGCCGGGCGCCAAGGGTAATGGTCGCGGCCACGAGTTTTCCGTCTTCGTTCCACTGATAGTTGCTGGTGTTTCCACCCTCAGGATTGTCGCGAGTAATTATGATCGTCAAGGTAAAATGCTGATTGTTCTGATAGAAAGCCCATTGCTGCTGGCCGGTCGCCGTTCTAAGAAACTCCTGTTTCCATTGTTGGTAACGGACATCGTATTTTTTGGGAATTTGCTCGCGAATTCCCCCCGAGTTATTGGGAGAGAGGTTCGCCGCCGGTTCGGCTGAACCTGCGGTGAAACCGTGATACTCGGCAACCAAAGCCGGAGAAGACAGTGAGGAGACGACCGGGCGCGCGGCTCTGCGATCTGGTTGGTGATACTCGGTACGTCCGGTTGGAGAAAAGGTGCACGCGACCGCGACCAGCAAAGCCAGAATGAACGCGGTGCCTATCCCTCTGACCTGGCGCATTTTCACCACCTTCTTCTGTTATCGATATACCTGCTGAACTGAGGGATTGCAACTTGTGCAAGGGGACCAGTTTTTTCTAAACCAATACGCAAAGATAGTCAACAAATTACTGTCGTGAGAGAAAGCAGGAGTAGTCAACAGCGAGACCGGTGCTTATGCTAATTGCCCCTGCCGTCTGCTGCTGCCGACTGCCGACTATTTAGTCGGGACTGAAAGTTTTCTAAAAAAACTCTTGACAAGACTCCGGCTCAAGCATATTGTTCGCGCGCCGAACAATATGTTCCCGGTCATGCGCAAAATAAACACCACAAATTTTAGTATAGCCACCCGCACGACGGCGCGCGATATCAACCGACGTATTGCGCTCAATGTCATCCGCGAACGTCAGCCTATTTCGCGGGCGGACCTTGCTCGGCATATGAAGATGACCCGCGGCGTTGTTAGCGTCCTTGTGCAGGAATTGATCGAGCAGGAGCTGATCTACGAGGGTGCGACTGGCGAGGCGGCGCGCGGACGCAAGCCTACTTTTTTACACGTTAGAACTCAGGATCGGCTGGCGGTTGCCGTAGATATCAGATTCACCAAAACCTACTTGATGCTGTGCGACTTTTCCGGACGACAACTCGGTATCGAAATCTACGATACGGTTTTTTCAGTTCCTGAATTTACCAAGGACCTGGCCCGCCGCATTAAGAAAATGCTGAAAGGGCTGGGGCCTGGTGCGGTCTGCGAGGGTATCGGTGTGGTTGTTCCCGGCATGGTGGACCAACGGACCGGGAAGGTTCTGAACGCGCCGGCATTGGGTTGGCGCGGGGTAGACATTCGCTCAAAGATCGCGGCCGCTACGGAGTTGCCGGTACACGTGGAGAACTCGGGACGAGCCTGCGCGCTTGCACAACTGTGGCTTGAAAAAGCGGAGACGGCAGGGCAGAGCTTCGTGTACGTAAGTGTATCCGACGGCGTAGGCACTGGAATCGTAATGAACGGGGAACTGATTCGTGGTCGTGATCACATCGCCGGCGAGTTTGGACATATGCCAATCGATCTCGGCGGACCGCGCTGTATGTGCGGCGCAACCGGCTGTTGGGAAGCGTACACTTCGAACCTAGCTACCCTGGCACGTTACTTTGGGTGGAATTTGTCCCAACTCAGTCCAAAACACATGAAGGAGATGGAACGAAACTCCTTTACCGTGCTGGATCTGATCGCACGCGCAAGAAGCGGCGACGCCAAAGCTTTGTCGGCGATTGAAGCCAGCGGTCGTTTTCTCGGCCTGGGACTAGCCACTATCGTTAACATCATTAATCCGGATGCTGTCTACCTGGCGGGCGAAATCACGAACGCGTGGGATTTGATTGAAGAGACAGTGCGATCGGCCATGCTCGAACGCACCCTGACCGAAGCGGCGGCCCGCACGCCGCTACGAATCACTCCGGCGCAGGAATACCCGCGATTGCGCGGAGCGGCGGCGCTGATAGCGGCGCCAACCTTTGCCGCGCCACGCGTGGCTTAAGTTGGAAACACCAGAGCAAAGACACAGCAAGCGGGCGCACGGCCGTGGACGATCAAACGATCGCAAGCGGTAAAGGATCAAGTTGCTTTTCGTTTCGAATTTTAATTGGAGGTCGCTGACATGTTGAGCATAAGAAACTTTGGTGTACGCAAGATCCAGTTTGCCCTCTTCGCATTGCTGCTCGCCATTCCGCTAACAGTCGTCGCGCAAGTTACAACCGCCACTATCGTAGGCACCATCACCGACCCGGGCGGTGCCATAATGCCCGGCGCCCAGGTCACCGCGCGTAGTCCAGACACCGGTCTGACCCGGACCGTAACCTCCGGCGAGGACGGCAGCTATCGAATTGAATTTCTCCCAGTAGGCAAATACGCTCTCGAGATCACCACTTCCGGATTCAAGAAGGCCTACATTAGCGATGTGGTCCTGCAGGTCAACGACACCGCGCGCGTCGATGTCTCGCTCACCGTGGGGCAAGTTACCGAAACCGTGACGGTCACAGATACGCAGGCCACGATCAACACCAGCACCTCCGAGATCGGGCAAACCATTCAGGCAGCCGATATCGCGAGTCTTCCGCTGGTTGAGCGCAATGTTTTTACGCTGCTGGATCTGACACCGGGCGTGCAGTCAAATAATAACGGGGTAGCCACCGCGTCCACCGGCACAAGTACCTTCATCCTCGGTTATCCGGAACAGAGAACACTGATCAACGGCGGCACCGACGGCGGCACCGGCTCAGTGAACTACTATCTGGACGGCGGCATAAATATGACCAACCTGCGCAACACCGGTAACATTTTGCCCAATCCGGATGCCATTCAGGAATTCCGCGTTCAGACTAACAGCTACAACGCGGAGTATGGCCGTTATGCCAGCGGCATCATCAACGTGATCACCAAGAACGGCACCAACAATCTTCACGGGTCGCTCTTCGAGTTCGTCCGCAACACTGTGTTCAATGCGAATGACTGGGGCTCTCAACTTACTCGCGCGCCGTTTCATCGCAACCAGTTCGGTGCCACCGTAGGCGGCCCCATCAAGCAAGACAAGGCGTTCTTCTTCTTCTCGTATTCGGGACTACGCCAGATAACGAGTTCATTTTTGAGCGGCGCCCGCGTTCCCACCGCCCTTGAACGCGCCGGCAATTTTACCGCCTCTGCGACCAAGCCGACCGATCCCGCCACTAACGCGGCCTTCGTCTGCAACGGAGTGACTAATGTAATTTGTCCTAACCGAATTGATGCGGTGGCGAAGAAGATCATCGATAACTACATTCCCCTGTCCAACATTACACTTCCCAATGGCAACGCAGGATGGCAGGGCAATATTCCCACCCCATTTAACTTCAACGAGTATCTGGGAAAGATGGACTACCAACTCAGTGCCGCTCACCGTTTGAGCGTAAGTTACTTTAATACCGGCGGAACCAGCACGACCAAAGGAGGCAGCCCCAACGTTCCCTGGAGCGTCCAGAATTCCACCTGGCGGCAGCATAGTGTCAACGCCAGCGACGTTTGGATCATAAGCGCAGCTAAGGTCAATCAGGTGTGGCTGACTTTCTCTCGGAATTTTGGCGGCCGCATAAACAGCCCTGCGACCTCGCTTACCGATCTGGGTTCATTGTTCACGATTCAGGGCACGCCGAATCTGCCGCAGATTACGGTCACGGGATACTTCACCTTGGGACAACAAATCGGCGGACCGGTAGCCGGCACTAACTTCTACGCCCTACGCGACGTTTTCAGCTGGATCAAGCGTAATCACTCGCTCAAGTTGGGGGGAGAGATCTCGCTCAACAAGGACATTCAGCAGACACTGCTTAACAACTACGGGGTTTTCACTTTCAATGCAGGTTCAACTGCGAGGGTGGCTGGCCCAGGTGTAACCGCCGCGGCGGGTAACGCGTTTGCCGATTTCCTGATCGGCATACCCAGCGCGGTCTCGCAGGACGCCCCCGTGACCGGCTACACCAATAGCTGGTACACGGCGCTCTTCGCGCAAGACGACTACAAGGTGCGCTCGAACCTGACCTTAAATCTGGGTCTGCGCTATGACATTCAGACGCCACCTACCGATCCGTACAACCGCGTGGTCAACTATGTCCCCGGTCAGAAGTCGACTGTCAACCCGGCGGCGCCGATTGGGGCGCTGTTCTTCGGCGACTCGGGTGTGGAAAGGGGTGGTATCCCCACCAGCTACACCCATTTTTCGCCGCGCCTCGGCTTTGCGTGGGACATATTCGGTAATGGAAAGACCTCGCTCCGTGGTGCGTTCGGCATGTTTTACGGCAGCATCTCGGGCAACGAGTGGAACACCATGACCAACTTCCAGCCATTCTCCACCCGATTGACCTTTACCAATATCAATCAAAGGACAAATGCGGCCGGGGTACCCTTGGGAGCTTCGCTGACCAATCCCTACAACGCCTTCGTTGGCGGCAATCCCTTCCCCTACAATGGAACATTCGCCACTGGTGGCGGACTCTTCCCGGTGGCATCGGATTTCAAATGGCCGCGCACGTATCAAATGAACCTCTCAATCCAGCGTCAGCTCACGAAAGACATAGTTGTCGCAGCTGCGTATGTTGGAACGGAGAGCCGCAACCTGCCGTTCGCTCGTGATATCAACTACCCGGTCCTGACACCGACTGCCACGAGTGCCGGAGCGAACATACTTGCACGTCGGCCCAATCCGCTGTTCGGTGCCGTACTGCTCCTTCAATCGGACCAGAGTGCCAATTACCATGGGCTGCAATTGACCACCGCCATGCGTATGAACCATCACCTGTCGTTCAACGCCTTCTACACCTTTAGCAAAACGCTCAGCAGTGTAGAGCTCTACAACAGCACGACTCAGGGATTGGCACAAAACTATAGCAAGCTCTCTGAAGATAAGGGCGCAGGCGATACGGACCAGCGACATGTCTTCAGCATGAACTTGAACTTCAAGCCTGATTTCTATAGGGGCAAGAACCGGCTTGCGCGTGGGCTTATCAACGGCTGGAGCATCTCGCCTATCATCAAGATGCGCAGCGGACTTCCGTTCACTATCACTAACGGCAACGTCGACGCCAACCTTGATGGTGTCAACACCGACCGTGCGCAGTTGGTGGGCGATCCACATCTTGCCAATCCGACGGCGGCAATGTGGTTCAACACTGCGGCCTTTGCTCAGAACAGGATCGTGACCGGCGTTGCCACCGAAGGGAACTCGGCCCGCAACCTTCTCTACGGGCCGAGTTATCACGTCGTCGATCTGGCTGTCACTCGTGACATTCGTCTGGGCGAAAGATACAAAATCAGTATTCGTGCCGAAGGTACCAATGTTTTCAACCTGGTGAATCTCGGACTGCCGGGCAACTCCGTTCCTGCCGCGGGCTCGACATCCGCGACCTTTGGCGTCATTACCAGCGCAGCGTCGATGCGAAAGCTCCAGTTCGGCGCGCGTTTTACCTTCTGACAAAAACCTGGTCCAACGCCCAAAGTCGAATGTTCAAAGTCCGTTTGTAGTCTGTTGAGTGGCCCGCTTCCGAGGCCTCGCTCTAAGAAAATTTCCTTCTTCCGGACTTTGGACATTGGAGTTGGGACGTTGGACTAACCACATGTTGGACCCACGACGAACTAAAGCGCCTGCTAGCAATGCTGGGTTCAAGCTCCGCGGATTGCGGTGGTGGATCGTCGGACTAATCTTTCTCGCGACGCTGATCAATTACATTGATCGGTTGACGATCTCGGTACTGGGCCCTGTAATCACCCACGATCTTGGGCTGACCAATACTGAGTTTGGCGGCATTCTCACCTGGTTCCTACTTGCCTACACCATCAGCCAGGGTCTTTCAGGAAAGCTTTACGATCGTATTGGCACGAAACGCGGCTTCGTGTGTTCGATCGTGCTTTGGTCCTTCGCCGCAATGGCGCACGCCTTCGCACGCGGTTTGGCCAGCCTGAGCGTCTTCCGCTTTGTCCTTGGACTGGGCGAGGCAGGAAACTGGCCGGGTGCTGCTAAAACCGTGGCCGAGTGGTTTCCCATTCGCGAGCGAGCCTTTGGGATGGCCATCTTCAACAGCGGAGCCGCTATCGGTTCGGTAGTTGCGCCGCCGCTGATCGTTTGGCTCAGCCTGACATATGGTTGGCAAACGACATTCATCGTGACGGGATCGCTCGGCTTTGCCTGGTTGGCCTTGTGGCTTCTCTTTTATGAGACCCCGGATCGCCATAAGTGGTTGGGCGACGAGGAACGCAATCTAATCCGAGCGGGCCAGCGAACGGAATCGGAAGGCACGATGACAACCGAACTGGCCGAGGCCCCACGCTGGCGAGAGCTCCTGCGCTATAGACAGGTTTGGGCGATTATCCTGGCGCGGTTTCTGACAGACCCGATCTGGTGGCTCTATATCAGTTGGTTACCGAAATATCTCGCTGATGCGCGCGGCTTCTCGCTAGTAAAGATCGGCCTTTTCGCATGGGTACCTTACGTGGCCGCAGACGCCGGCAGTCTTTCAGGTGGTTGGTTGTCCGGTTACCTAATCAATCGTGGCTGGAGTGTAGATCGAGCGAGGAAGCTTGTGATACTGGTGGCCGCACTATTAATGCCTGCGGGAATCTTTGCGGCCTTTGCGCAAGACGCGATGGTGGCGCTGGTATTGATCGGAGTTGTGCTATTTGGATTTCAGGTTTGGATCAACAACGTGCAGACCTTGCCCAGCGATTTCTTCTCTGACAAAGCAGTTGCTTCGGTCGCGGGTTTGGGTGGAACCGGCGCGGGTATTGGCTCGATGATTTTTATTTTCGGCACGGGATGGGTGGTGGACCACTTTTCATATGTACCGGTATTAGTGACAGCCGGCTTGCTCGCCCCAATCGGGACATTGGTGTTGTTTGCGCTTTCAGGTCGCATCGAGCGCGTATCTCTAAAGCCGACGCTAAGAACTGCAGCTATTTGACGATTGTGAGTGGAGCTTAAGGAATGAGTGATTCTTTTGACCTGAAAGGGAAGGTGGCATTGGTCACCGGTGCCTCATCGGGAATAGGCCGGGCTGCCGCCTCCGCCCTGGCCACAAACGGCGCGCGAGTAGCGATCAACTATCATCGCAACGAAAAAGGGGCCGAAGCGACGCGTGAGGAAATAGTTAATGGCGGAGGCTGCGCGATTGTCGTCCAGGCGGACGTTTCGCGAGGGAGCGACGTTGAGTCACTGGTCGAACGTACGGTCGCTGAGTTCGGGCCAATCGATATCCTGGTTAACAATGCCGGATCTTTGATCGAGCGGCTAAAGATCCTGGAGCTGACCGAGGAGCGCTGGGATGAAGTAATCGATCTGAATTTGAAGAGCGCCTTTCTGTGCTCAAGGGCGGTGGCTGCATCTATGATGGAGCGTAAGACCGGAGCAATCATCAACGTCGCTTCGATCGCTGGGCGCAACGGTGGGGCCCTCGGTTCGATTCATTACTCAGCGGCGAAGGGCGGGGTAATCACGTTTACGAAGGGACTGGCCAAAGAGTTGGCGCCATTCGGTGTCCGCGTGAACGCGATTTCGCCGGGAGTAATCGACACCCCGTATCACGAGGAGTTCTCGACACCAGAGATGATGAAAACGTACGCGGGCATGATTCCATTGGGCAGAGTTGGGAAGCCCGCAGAGGTTGGCAACGTTATTTGTTTTCTGGCCTCCGACGCGGCCAGCTATCTCGCTGGTGAGACCATTGAGATCAACGGCGGCATGTTCATGGATTGAGCGAGCGCTGGCCCAAAGGTGTTTAGAGTTCAACCTTTAGGTTGTTTCTGCGCGAGCGGCAAGCTAAAGCTTGAACTCTGAACACCTGCAGCAACGGTACACCCGCGCGAACACCGACTTCGAATGAAAAATGCGTAACATGACTCAATCGCGATTGCTGTTGATCCTGCTCGCTTTCAGCACTATGCAGGTGCCATTGTTCGCCCAGGATGCGCGCGAGTTGGAACAGGAGCGGACGGCGAGCAGGAAACTAAAAGGCGAGCACCCCCTGCTTGCGCTCATGCGAACGCGCAAGTCCGCTTTACGACCCGAGTTGTTGGGCGTTCATCCGCGTGTTTACGTTACTGACAAAGAATTGGCTGAGTTGCGCGCCCGCGCCCGCGCCCGCACTTCGCACCGTGAACTCTGGCAGCGAGTGATCAGCCACGTGCGGGCTCTTAGCGCTGATCCGCCACCTCCACCTGCGCAACAACGCCGCCAGCAGAACGATGTCGGTATTGCTATCGCGGAAGCGGCTTTCGTATATAAGATCGAAGGCGACAAAAAATATCTGGATGCTGCCCGCAGGTATATGGACGCGGCCGTCAGTTACGACATCTGGGGTTACGCCAGCAACAAGCCGAATGTAGATCTCGCCGCAGGTCATCTGCTTTACGGATTAGCCTGGGGTTATGATTTGCTCTATCACGATCTCACGGCAGAAGAGCGGACGCGTTATCGCGAAAAGCTGATCAAGCAGGCACGCTTGATGGCCGAGTACTTCAAACCAAAGCCCGGTCGCACTTTCGCCTATAGCCAGAATCATACTTTCATTCCCATCGCCGGCCTTGGCGCTGCTGCGTACGCGCTTTACGACGAGACTCCCGAAGCTCCCGCCTGGGCCAGCTTGGCCCGGGCGATCTACGATCGCGTGTTGGCGACCTATTCGCAGGACGGTTACTACTACGAAGGCTTTGAGTACTGGATCTTCTCGACCCCCTGGCTGGTCCATTATCTCGATGCACACTTGCACTCCACCGGCGAGGACCTTTACGACCGCCCCGGGTTTCGTCAGATGCACCAGTACGTCGCGCACTCGATGCTGCCGGGAGGTAATTACGTCTTTGATTTTGGCGACGTCTTCGAAGGACCACTGACGCGCGCAGGCAAGGGCGAGGACTATCCACGCACTCATCCTCAGGGCCATTTCTCTACGAATTACAACCTGCTCTATCGGCTGGCGCAACGCTTCCAAAGTGGCGAGGCGCAGGGTGTAGCTGAGTGGCTGAAGCAGTTAGATCAAGTTAACGCGGAGGAGTTTTGGTCGCTGGTCTGGTACGACGCCAGGCTTAAACCCGTGTCTATTGAACGACAGACCGCGTGGCACTACTTTCCAGACCACGATGTTTTCTATTGGCGCAGTAACTGGTCGAAGGATGCGACCGCCTTTGCCTTTAAGTGCGGCCCACCGGAAGGCCATCACACCGAAGCCTTACTGCAACAGTTTCCAGACTGGCGCTTATCTTCCGGCCACGCGCATCCAGACGCGAACAGCTTCATCATTTTCGCGCGCGGCAAGTATCTGACTGGAGATACCGGCTATGCCGGTGTGCCCATGACCGAGCATCACAACACCCTGCTTATCAACGGCAAAGGCCAGACTAAAGAAGGCGCCGGTCACGACGTGTTCGCCGCAGTACCTTACGACCTGCTCAACCGCATACGCATCAGCGCAACAAAGGTCGAGCAGAATCAGGTCATCGTGCGCGGCGATGCGACTGCGGCGTACGGACCGGAACTCGGCTTAAATAGGTTTGTGCGAGAGTTCGTATTCCGGCCAGGCGCCGGGTTTACCATTTCTGACGACGTTGAAACGACGAAGCCCGCTGTTCTGACTTTTCTACTACACGCGGATGATCGCATCGAGAAAGAAAGCGACAACCGGTTCAGCATTAGTGCCGGAGGTGTGAAGCTGCTTATCGATTCAACGATCGAAGCGGAGAATGGTCTGTCTGGTGCGCAGCAGATACACAGTGCTATCGAAACGAACACATTGACCGCTCCGGGTCCCCCAGGCTCGGTGGATAAGGGCGAGCGTCAGGAGCGCGGTCAGAAGCTTTTGCTTTCTACCGCTGAGCCCGTTACCAGAGCGCGATTCGTAATGCGACTGAGCGTTCAAGACTGAAATCGGCAACCAGTTGGGCCGCTGAAGGTGCAGACCCACAGTGCATTTGAGAAAAGGGAAAATGATCCGAGATTCACCTCCTGGCGCGGACTTTGCACAAGTCGATGCCCATCGAAGTCCGCTTGGCGGACGACTGACAGCAGCCCAGCAGTTTACTGCTGGGGACGACGGCGTGAACGATTTCAAGTCCGTGAAACGGACGGCTGACTCTTCGTGCAGTGTCAACCGCAGCTTGATGCAATTTCAGGCGTCCGCTTCACGGACTCTGCCCGTGGACCTGCGTAATCCCAGCGATGAATCGCTGGGCTACTATCATTCGTCCGCTATTGCGGACTCTTCGTCCAACATAGTTGGCTTCACCACCAAACTATTTGGCGCGCTGTTTTTGCTTTTGGCAACCACAGCCGTTTGGGCAGCGCCGCGCGTCAAAGTTCTCAAGCTCTCGGTTACCAATCCCACTGACCAACTGCGTCAGCACGAAAACATCGTCGTCAGTATCGCGGCTTTGAAGCGCATTGCCCCGGATTTCAGGGCGGGCGACGCAATCGTGACCACCAGCGATGCCGCCACGGTTGAAGAAGACGCCCAGACTTTGCAAGCGATCGAACTCCCCTCACAAGCGGATGACCTGGATGATGACGGCAAGCTCGACGAAGTAGCGTTTCAAATCGAACTAAAGCCCAGGCAGACACGCATCGTGACCATTGCTTATGGGGACGCGGCCACTATCGCCAGGCTTCGCAGCGACTATCCGAAGCGCGCGCACGCCAAATTTACGCAACGATTTGAGGGCATGGGATGGGAGTCTGATGCGACAGCGTGGCGCATTTACTTCGACAAACGAAACGCCATTGACCTCTATGGAAAACGTCGTCCGGGACTCTATCTGGAAATGTTCGGCACCCCCGAATACGACTACCATGAAGAGTCTCCGTTTGGGCGCGACATCTATAAGATCGGCGATGCGCTTGGAATCGGTTCGGTGGGCGCACTGGTCGACGGCAAGGTCGTCAAAGTGTCCGAAGTGGATGAACGCTCGTGGCGCATCATCGCTGATGGTCCGGTGCGCGCGATTGTCGAGCTCAGATACAAGGGATGGTCAGTTGGTGGGCGCAAAGTAAATCTCACAAGCAGGATAATTCAATGGGCGGGGGAGCGGGGATTTGAACACAGCATCGAGGTTGAAGGTGCGGAAGGGTTACAGCTTGTTACGGGACTGCCACGCAAGGATGGCCTTGAGGAGAAGGTCTTTGAGCCCACAGCAGAGTCGCCGGCCTTATGGCGTGCGACGTGGGGCCATCAAGTGCTCAAAACCGGGGCGACCGCTACGGAAAGTCTGCCGGACCAGAACCTCGGATTAGCCATCATCACGCAGGGACGTGAAAGTAAATATATCGCTGCAGATCCCCTAAATCTTCTCGTCCAACCGGTCTTAACGAACGGTACCGCGAGTTGGTATGTGCTTGCTGCGTGGGACCAGGAAAGCAGCGAAAATCTGCAGACGGCTTCACCCACCGCTGCCGAGAAGTATCGTAATGGCTCGGTGGTCTCCCCTTCCAGGGCTGTGACCACACGCGACGGCTTCCTCGATCTTGTTCAGGAAACCAGCCGCCGCATAACACGGCCCGCGCAAGTCGCCATCCTCTCGAAGAGCGCCGCGGCGCAATCAGCGCCGCCTGACACGCTGCATCCGGCTCGCAGCAAGACTTTCGCAGAAGCACTCGAGCTCATGCGCCAAGCCGCTGATCGAACAGCGCAGAAGTGGGAACCCGTCATTTCGAAAACTTCGCCCGCTGCGACAGACCGCAGCAATGGTTTGGGCTTTTTCACCGAGGGCGATAATCAAACAGGCGACTGGAAGGAACAGAAAGGATTCTACTGGACTGGCAACTTCTGGGTGGGAGAGTTGTGGCAGTTATATTCAAAGACTAAAGACGAGCGCTATCGGCGTTGGGCAGAGATTTGGAACGCGCGACTGCTCGGCAAAGAGATGGACGAAAACCACGACGTCGGTTTCCTCAACTACTACTCGTCGGTTTTCGCTTATCGCCAGACCAAGGATGCAAAATATCGTGAAGCAGGCTTGCGGGCGGCCGAACGTCTGAAGCAACTCTACAACCCGACCACCGAACTCATCGCAGCATGGAGCGTCGGAGGCGACGACACCATCATTGACACGATGATGAACCTGCAAATCTGGTGGTGGGCGTCGCGCGAGACCGGTGACCCGAGTTGGCGCGAATTAGGGTTGAAGCATGCGCTCAAATCCGCCGAGTGGCTCGTCCGTCCCGATGGCTCGGTCATTCAGTCAGTGCATTACAATCCAGGCGACTCGCGGAAGGAGTTCTTCTCGGCAGGGGCGCCTCAGGCACTCAGCTTCCCGAATGCCGCGAAGCCCGGTGAAAAAGTTTTCACCCACACGCATCAAGGCTTCGCGGCTGATACCACATGGTCGCGCGGCGCCGCTTGGGCGCTCTATGGCTTCAGCGTTGCCTATGATGAAACGAAAGACCCGCGTTTGCTGGCGACTGCTGAGAAGATTGCATCATTTCTGTTGGACCATCTGCCCGAAGACGGCGTGCCCTGGTACGACTTCATAGACGAAGGAGTACATTTCCGCAACCGCGACACTTCGGCTGCCGCGCTGATGGCTAACGGATTGTTTCGCTTGTCTGAGTTATCAAAGGATAGCGCGCGCTCCGCAGAATTCAGACGAGAGGGCGAGCGCATCACTCAATCACTAATTGATAGGTATCTGACGCCCGTGGCTCTCGATGATAAGACGCCGCCAGGGGTTCTGCGTCATGGCTCAAGCACGCGACCCGGCGACAGCATGTTGACCTATGGCGATTATTATCTGCTCGAAGCGCTCCTATGGCTTGATGAGCATAGAAGCAAGCGATGAAGGATGAAGAAGAACAGAATTCAGGAGTCAGAATTCGGAATTCAGAATAAAAGGCGGAGGACCGCTCATGTTCTTATACTGATTTCTGACTCCTGAATTCTGAATTCTGTTCTTCTTCAGCCTTCATCCCTGCTATTTACGGAAAGGGGAAAGTAAATCCATGAGTACACAAATGCAAGAGGCTGGAGACAGCTTGATCTTTCGCCGCACGAACCAGCACAAGGGACGGCATCTGGCGATTACACCGCAGAACAGTTCGATGAAGCACCTTGGCTATGGCCGCATTATTCTGGATGCAGAGACGCCGGTCGCTCGGTTTAATACTGAAGAGCGCGAAGTCGGGCTGATCTGCATGTCCGGCGACTGCTCCATCAAGGCCGACGATCAGACGTTCGAGATTGGTCTCTACGATTCGATCTATATCCCGCGAGACACGCAGGTAGAAGTGGATGCCCGGAGCGCGGTTGATCTGGTGGAGTGCTCGGCGGAAGTGGACAAGAAGTATCCGTTGCAATTTGTGCGCTACGCCGATGTTGAGAAAGATGGGTCACTCAAATTCAAGACGGGGGGTTTGTCAAACACCCGCACGGTCAACATTACCCTCGGCAAGAACGTCGAAGCCGGCCGCATTCTAGCGGGCTTTACCACCAGTGAGCCCGGACACTGGACGAGTTGGCCGCCGCATGAGCATGCCTCAATGTTGGAAGAGCTCTATGTCTATTACGACATGCCGGCGCCGGCTTTCGGCGTGCAGTTCGTATATACCAACCCGAACGAGCCGGAGTTCATAGGGATCGTTCGTGACGGCGACGCCGTGATTATGCCGAAGGGATTTCATCCCAACGTCTCTGTTCCGGGTCATCCGATTAACTTCGTTTGGATGATGGCAGCGCATCGTGAGGTCGAGGACAGGCAGTTCGGCGTCGTCACAGTGCAACCGGGCTTTGATCAAGGCGGCAGCGGTCTTGAGGCGAGCCGCAAGTAAATGCTGACGACGTGATTAGTCACCTGCTGCGCCCGCTTTTAATTGTTGGTGGGTCGGTCCGGGTAAGTAGAGCCATGCCGCTACTAAAGATAAAGCATATACCGGGAGTGGCCGCTTTTGTTTTCGCCCTGGCTATGAGCATATCAGCTCAAACGGACGAAAATGCTGCAAGGCAACGCGCTCCAGGCAAAGCGAGTCGCCCCTTCGTGGTGCTCAATCGTCAATCGCTCGACGACCTCCAGCGCAAACTGCAACCTGACAACAAGACTGAGGAGCTGATCGGTGGCGAAGGGATGCAGTTACGCGTCGCAGTTCAACACGAAAAGGGAAAGGCCGACTCCGCAGCCGAACTCCATGATGCATCCGATGACGTTTATTACGTGGTAGATGGAAAAGCCACGCTCATTCTCGGCGGGCAGCTGGATGCGCCGCGTGAGGTGCTACCTGGAGAGTGGCGTAGCCCACATATTATTAATGGTCGAACGATTGAGATTGCTAAGGGCGATCTGATCGTCGTGCCGCGCGGAACCCCGCACCAGCGCAGTACCGAAGGCAAAGATTTCATAATGATCCTGATCAAGGTGTTTGCCGCCCCTATTCCTGGAGCAGCGCGCTAAGCCTGCGTCTATAGGGCGGGAGAGGAACGCAATGAAGGAAGAGGTTTCGGAGGCAGAGCAAGCGGTGGCTCTTCCAAAATCTTTGAGCGATGTAACGCCTCCACGAACGGCTGGTGCAGGCGCGAGCGGCGCGTCGACTACCCTTAGCTCAGGAGGGCTGAAAGAACGCATCGGGCGTTACCGCTGGACAATCTGTGCGCTCCTCTTTTTTGCGGCCACTATTAATTACATCGATCGCCAGGTGATCGGCATTCTAAAGCCCACGCTCAAGACCGAACTCGGCTGGGACGAGATCGCGTATAGCAACGTCGTGTTCTGGTTTCAGGCGGCCTACGCCCTGGGCTTTATCGTCATGGGACGCGTGATGGACAAGATCGGCACGCGTCGGGGCTTTTCTCTCTCCGTCGTTTTCTGGAGCGTGGCCGCCATGGCCCACTCGCTGGCGCAATCGGTCATGACGTTCGGCCTCGCTCGCTTCGGCTTGGGCTTGGGGGAATCGGGAAACTTTCCAGCATCGGTGAAGACTGTAGCGGAATGGTTTCCGAAAAGAGAGCGTGCGCTCGCGACTGGATTATTTAATGCAGGCACTAACATCGGTGCGATTGTCACACCGCTCACAGTGCCGTTCATTGTCGGCGCACTTGGATGGCGCTGGGCATTCATAATCACGGGCGCACTCGGCTTTATCTGGCTCATCTTTTGGCTTGCTATCTATCGCAAGCCGCACGAGCATCCGCGCGTAAAGGGTGCAGAACTTGAACACATCAACAGCGATCCGCCCGAAAAGGTGACCAAAATTCCCTGGCTGCGATTGATTCCGCATCGTCAGACCTGGGCCTTTGTCGTGGCAAAATTCATGACCGATCCGATATGGTGGTTTTACCTGTTTTGGGTCCCGGGATTTCTGCACGACAAGTACAACGTGCCGGTTGACAGCATCACCAGTTTCGGCTTGCCGCTGGTCGTGATCTACGTCATGGCGGATGTGGGAAGCATTGGTGGAGGTTGGCTCTCTTCGACGCTCATCAAGCGTGGTTGGGAAATTGGGCGCGCTCGCAAAACAGCGATGTTGGTCTGCGCTCTGTGCGTTACGCCGATTGTGCTGGTTTCGCAGACTTCAAATATCTGGGTGGCTGTGGTGCTCATCGGGCTGGCCGCCGCGGCACATCAAGGCTGGTCGGCGAATGTCTTCACAATGACATCGGATATGTTCCCGCGCCGCGCCGTCGGGTCAGTCGTAGGGATAGGTGGAATGGCTGGCGCCATAGGCGGGATGTTGATAGCAAAGGTCGTCGGCTATGTACTCGAATGGACGGGCAGCTATCTACCCATCTTCATCATAGCGGGGGCAGCGTATCTGACGGCGTTACTGTTTATTCACCTGCTCGTGCCGAATTTCTCGCCCGCGCCGGTGGATGAGGAAGCAACAGCTTGATCCTTGACGCTTTCAAGCTGGACGGAAAAGTCGCGCTCGTAACCGGCGCGTCCGCCGGCCTGGGTGCTGCCATCGCTCTAGCGCTGGCAGAAGCGGGCGCTGATGTCGCTTGTCACGGCAATACTCGATCGCCTGAAGAGACCTGCAACGAGATTCAGCAGCTTGGCCGCGCTTCTCATCCGATTACAGGTGACTTGCGACAGCCTGATACACCACGCGCGCTCATCGAAGAGACCCTGGCGCACTTCGGTCGACTGGATATTCTGGTCAACAATGCGGGCACGATCCGTCGCTCGCCTGCCGTCGATTTTTCGGAGGAAGACTGGAGCTCCGTCATTGAAGTTAATCTTTCGAGCGTCTTTCGTCTCTCGCAGCTTGCGGGCCGTCACATGATCGAGAAGGAGCGCAGTGGCAAGATCATCAACATCGCGTCGCTCCTCTCTTTTCAGGGCGGCATCACGGTCGCTTCTTACGCCGCAGCCAAAGGCGGTGTAGCGCAGTTGACGAAAGCCCTGGCAAACGAATGGGCTGCAAAAGGAATTAACGTGAATGCGATCGCACCTGGCTATATGCGCACGGACAACACCGCGGCCTTGCAGGCGAATGAGACACGCAACCGGCAGATTCTCGAGCGCATTCCGGCCGGACGCTGGGGAGAACCTGTTGACCTGGCGGGCGCTGCAATCTTCCTCGCGTCGGCAGCGAGCGACTACATTCATGGGCACGTGCTCGTGGTAGATGGAGGATGGATGGGCAGATGATGAGAGTCGTAATGCCACTTGGCATGTTGCTCTTCCTCTTAACCTTGAGCGTGGCGGCACAGTCAACACAGTCTGTGCCGGACTCATCGTTTGTTAAGACGTCAGATCTACGTGCCGAGGTGACGGATTTCCTGACGAAGGAACTGGCCGCACACCTGGGTGATATCAAGTCCTTCGATCCGCCGCCAGGCAAAGTGCTGGGCGCGGGCTCATCCGGTGAATACACATGGGGCACATTCATGCGTTCGCTTGGGGCCTACGCCGAGCTCTCCGGCAACAGCACCCTCGCAGGACGCAACCTGGCGAAAGAAGTGGGAGAAATCGGACTTTTGGAGCACAGGCTTAAAGGGACTCGTTTCTCGCAGCTATACGGCGTGTTAGCCTTGCGGCACTTCGGGAAAGACTTGAAGACGAACCCCGTGTGGCAGGGCCTCAGCGAGGAAGAGAGAGCGGCATGGCGCGAGTTTCTTGACGTATCTGCCTTCTACGATCCGAAGACGCAGGAGGTCATCAACCTGCCGGAGAATTACCTGGGAGTAGCCGCGCGCATAGCGAGCCTCAGTTATCAACTTGGACTTCTGAAAGATCGCGCGCTTCTCGACAGCGTGGTTACGCGTGCTGCCCGACCCTTCACGACTGGCGATGGCCTCTATGCCGATGATGCGCCGCCGACTGGCCGCTTCGACCGTTACTCAAATGAGTACGCGCGCTTCGTGTGGGACTCGGCGGAGGCCGCAGACCGCAAGGATATTTTGCAGGCGGTGCGGCCTTCACTGAAGGAACAGATGCAGCTGTGGTGGGACCTGGTTTTGCCGGATGGTTATGGTTACGCCTGGGGACGGAGCATGGGAGTGGTAAGCTTTGAAGATACGATGGAGATCGTCGGCTTCCTCGCTCGCCATCCGGAGTTTCGTCCAGCGCCGCTCGAACAACTGGCGAGCGCTTACTACCAGTCGTGGCGCTGGCTGCGCAACGACTACGGCGAGAGATCACACATGCTCTCCGTCCTCGCCTTTGGGCGCGGCAATTATTCTTATATCTCACGCGACCGCGAGTGGCAGCAGACGACCAGCTTCTTCGGTAAGGCGGCGTTGGCTCACTCTCTTTTCATGGAAGCGATGACGCGTGAGAATGTCACGCAGTTTCCGGCTGACATACCGAGACATGATCTGCTGCGTTTTGAGTTCTTTCGCCAGGGGACACGAAAGGCGGGCCTCTGGCTGGTGCGGCAGGGGCAGATGTACTTCACGTTACCTATTACGACCGGAACGAAGCCGGGGGTGGCCGATTACCTTCCAGCACCGCATGGTCTTTCGGGCATCGCCGCTCCGGTAGAGCAGATCTATCCGGCGCTTACGCCCTTTATCGAACTCTCTGACGGGCGAGTCGTGGTTGCGGGAGATGGCGCGGACGAAATCGAGCCTGGGAAGGACGGTAGATCATTGCGCGCGGTCTGGCGACGATGGGCCGTTATTGGAGGTAAGGCGGGACAACTTGTGGACCCGCACTTCACCAGCGAAGTCGTATGGCGTCTCGACGGCACGACGCTCACTCGGGATGAAACACTAATGACATCCGAACCAGTTACGCTTAAAAGGTGGTGGGTAGGCGTTCCAACGACAGCGACGCAGAGTGAAGTAGCGATCTCCCACGAACAACGATGGGACATTTTTCGATCCGATACGGGTACGTTAAAGGTGGCGGCCAAGGCTTCGTGGCCATTGAACATTTCGCTGATGGCGACCGGCGATAGCGCCTTGGGGCGCGGCGCTCGAGGGGCAATTCCGCTGCATTTGGTTTACGAATCGCGCGAGATGCGGCTGGCTCCCGGTAAACCCTTGCATTGGCGGATTACAATCCAAGTAGAAGGAAAGAAATAGAGCATGCATACAAGTTCAAAGGTTGACGTGCACCCGCAGCTCACTAACTGGGACAACGTTTCGGTCGAGCGGCTGGAAGAAGGCATCGAGCGACAGATGATTGTCGGAGAGAAGTTGATGATCTGTCGCCTGCGCTTCGCTCCCGGGATTGTTACGCCCGCGCATGACCATCCCCACGAACAAATCACATTTGTCGAGAAGGGTCGCGTGCTCTTCACCATCGGCGAAGAAGAACGCATCGCCGAGACTGGCGACGTACTACACTTCCCCCCAAATAGCTGGCACGGGGCCACCATGCTCGACGAGGAAGTTATCTTGATAGACATCTTCTCACCGCTACGCGAAGACTTTCTCAACTTGCCGCAACCGAACGGTGACGGCAGGAAAGCATGAGCCATGTCTAGCTGCCGGATGGGAATGTTTGTTGGGAGGCAGGCCCCGTTCGATTGCGGAATGGGGGTAAAAGCCCAAAGACTTCTGCACTGCTCCGTCCTCAATCCGCAATTCGATTTCCGCAATCGAGCGCAATCCTTTCAGAGGTGGCACATGTGATCGACGGCCGCGGATACGAAGATAGATTTCTGGCCGAAGCTGAAATACGCGAGCTTATGGAGTCGGCGTTGTCTCGCGTGCAGCTCGATGAGAAACGTGTACTGGTCATCATCCCCGATCGAACCCGCACTGCGCCTATCCCGCAGATGTTTCGCCTCTTCCACGAGTTAGTCGGAAAAAAAGTCGCCGCCCTCGATTATTTAATTGCCCTGGGCACGCACAGGCTTCTCAGCGAAGAATCCATCAATCAACACGTCGGCGTGACGCCGCAAGAACGCGAAGCTGAATATACCGGTGTGCAAATCTTTAACCATCGCTGGGACCGGCCCGAAACGTTCGCGTCCGTTGGCCACATCGCTGCGCCTGAGATAGAAGAGCTGACAGGCGGCTTGATGGACCATGCGGTTGACGTGCGCCTGAACAAAATGGTCTTCGATTACGACCAACTGATCATTTGCGGCCCAACCTTTCCGCATGAAGTCGTAGGCTTTTCGGGCGGCAACAAATATCTTTTCCCCGGCATCGGTGGTGCAGAAGTGATTAACTTTTCCCACTGGCTTGGGGCATTGATTACCAGCTACGAAGTTATTGGAACGAAGTACACGCGGGTGCGCCGCGTCATTGATCGAGCGGCTTCGTTTCTTGACCGACCCAAGCTCTGTTTTAGCCTCGTTGTCAAAGACAAGGGCCTGGCGGGTCTCTTCATCGGCTCGCCCGAAGATGCTTACGACGCGGCAGCAGATCTGTCCGCGAAGCTGCATATCAAATATGTTGACCGGCCTTTCAACCGCGTACTCTCAATCGTGCCCGAGATGTACGACGACATTTGGACCGCGGCTAAGGGTATGTATAAGTTGGAGCCCATTATTGAAAACGGTGGAGAAGTCATCCTCTATGCGCCACACATCGATGAGATCAGTTACACACACGGCGCGTTGCTGCAAGAGGTCGGCTATCATGTGCGCGACTATTTCTTAAAGCAGTGGGGCCGATTCCAGAATTATCCCGGCGGAGTGCTGGCACACAGTACGCACCTGCGTGGGTTGGGCGGCTTTGACCTGGTGACTGGCGTCGAAGAGCCTCGCATCAACGTCACTCTCGCCACGCGCATTCCTGAAGATCGCTGTCGGCGCCTGAACCTTGGCTACCTGAATCCGAACTCGATCAAGATAGATGAGTGGCAGGGGCGCGAAGAGGAGGGCGTTTTGCTGGTTAGGCAAGCGGGCGAAATGCTATATCGAATAAGAGCTCAGGTGACGTGACTTGAGGGCAACATTCGGAACACGCTTGGGCGAGAATAGCTGAATAAGCTCTTTAATAAGTTTGTGTCGGAGAACTATCAACAATAGGTTAAAAGTTCTTTTCCTAGCTATACCCCTCGTTGTGATATCGTAGGAGCGCCTGCTCAAACAAGAAAAGCGCAGCGCCCGAGCCCTGCTCGGAAGCGACGCGCTCCTCTCTCGCTCGCCAACGTTTCGTAGGTTTTCTAACTGCCCCGACTTTCGGTCAATTCTCACTTGATAAATTGTCACGGGCAAAAGGGGCTTGCTGCCCGCTGCGGCTATGCGTGGTAGAGAATCGAAAACTCTTGGATGAGGTTGCTCGCACCATACATTAAGACGAACTAGGAGAAGGTTGATGAGAAACAGAATCATCTTGCTGGCGGTCGTCATCATGATCTCGATTGCCGGGATTGCTCTTAATCCGCCATCGTCGACCGCGACGGCCTTGGTAGTTTCCGCCATGCCGCGGGCCACACCCCAGAAGCCGCTCAATGAAGAAGAGGTGGGAGCGATGCTCGATGAACTCGAAGAAGGGCTCCCGGAACTGGTCAATGACGAGGACGCGGTCGCCGCGATCAAAGAGAAATGGGAAGCGCGCCAGGACCTGGTCGGCAATACGCCTTTACAAATAATCCGGTACCTTTACGCTGACGTGCGCTCGGTTAAAGACGACAAGGAAACACTCGCCGCGCTCTGGAAAGCGTGGTGGAACAAGTTCGGAACGCCCCCACCAGTTGTGAAGAGCGTCCCGCTGCCGGCGAGGACAGTACCTGAAACCACCCGTCCGCCCACAGCCGATCCATCGAATGGGACCGTCGCGAACACTGCTCCGGGATCGCCCTGCCCGAATCTCTTCGTGCATGACCGCTACCCGATGCGTGCATGGCTCTCTGCTGCCGCGTCCGCCGACGGGTCAAAGCTCATAGCAGCCGCCGGTTCATACAAAGGCCTAAACTTTGATGTCCACGGCTTTTCCAACGAGGGCGATGTCGGGATCGAGCAGTGGTACAAGCAGCTTGTGGTCGGAACAGATAATCTCTATACATCGTCCGATGCAGGCGGCACATGGGTCGCGCGCGAATCTCCGCGCAAATGGATCGCGGTTGCGTCCTCAGCGGACGGCTCTAGACTGATCGCCGCGGAAGTCGGCGGCCGCCTTTACACCTCAACTGATTCGGGTGTCACCTGGACGCCACGCGAGAGCAACCGTTTGTGGATCGCCGTCTCGTCGTCCGCCGACGGAAAGAAACTGGCAGCGGCGGCGATGGCTGGCCAGATCTACATCTCCAACGATGCGGGAGCGACCTGGATCCCGCGCGCAACGGCAGGGTATTGGCGCTCAATAGCTTCGTCCGCGGACGGCACTACTCTGGTCGCTGCGACATCGATGTTCAACGGTATGACTATCCAGTGCCTCAAAGGCTTTATTTATGTTTCGACCGACTCAGGCGTCACGTGGACGCCCCGGTACCAGGCGGGAAACTGGTTTTCCGTCGCGACGTCGGCAGACGGCCGGAAGATGGTCGCTGCCCAATATTTGGTTACCGGTTCGTGCGACGATATCGAACCCGTCGCCGGCATTTATCGCTCTACTGATGGGGGCGTGACGTGGGCGAATCTGAACGTATCGCTCGGAGGGAAAAAGATCGAGTACAACCCCTGGTTTTCGGTAGCGACATCTGCCGATGGGACGAAGATCGTGGCAGTTGACCAAAAGTACTACGGCACTCAAGAGTTTAGTGACCGCGGGGACGCGGGGTATGGAGCGTTGTGGACCTCCTCCGATTCGGGTAAGACGTGGGTTATACAGGCTGTCCCCGACATGAATAAGAGGTGGACGGCGGCGGCGATCTCGGGAGACGGGAACGTCATAATCGGCCTGATCTATAACAGCGACCACTGGATATCGAGAGACGGCGGCGTCCGATGGTTAAAGGGCGGCAACGACGGTAGCGAATGGAGGGAGGTCGCTGTATCCTCTGACGGTAAGAAGATGATGGCGATCGTTGTGGGCGAGGGTCCGATTATCGCCTCCTCCGACAGCGGCGTGACATGGGCTGGAGTCGGACCAACCAGAAGATGGGAGGACATCTCGGTATCGG
>JAVHWA010000016.1:0-3321 GCA_032160165.1 Acidobacteriota bacterium | reverse complement strand
CGGAGAAGCTTCAGCTGATCGACATCCTACAATTCCAGATCGACGAGCTGGGGCGCGCCCAGCTTGACGTTGGCGAAGCCGAGCAGCTACTGGACGAGAGGCGACGGCTAAATAATACCGAGAAGCTATCGAAGCTGTGTTCCGACGCGTTTGATGAGACCTACGAAGAAAGCAATTCGGCTTCAGAGCGAATCGCCCAGATAACGAAGAGCGTTGTCGAGCTGGCTGAATACGATTCCGGCTTCCGCGAATTCCTCGAAAGGCTCGAGACCACGCGGGGAATGCTCGAGGATCTGGCCTTCAAGCTGCGCGAGTTCTCGACGAAACTCGAGTATTCGCCGGCTCGTCTGGAAGAAGTCGAGAATCGTCTGGCAGAAATATCCGTGCTTACCAGGAAGTATGGCGGGTCGATTGAATCAGCGCTGAGTCACCTCGAACGCTCGGAGGAGCGACTTCGCAATATCGAACATGCCGATGAGCGCGAGCTGGACTTACGAGCGCAGCTTATTGCCGCCCGTCGAGAGTATCTGGAGGTGGCGCAACAGCTTCATCGCGCGCGCACAAAGGCTGCCCGGAGTTTTGAGCGACGGATCGAAGAAGATGCCGCTGAAGTCGCGATGGACCAGACCCGATTCGAGGTGAGAATCGAGTCGCCTTCCGAAGCTGAGACCAACGAAACAAACGCCACCATGACCTTTACCGCCCGCGGCTACGACCGAATAGAGTTCTATTTCTCAGCGAACGCCGGCGAGCCGGTTCGCCCGCTCGCAAAGATCGCGTCCGGAGGCGAAGCATCTCGTCTGATGCTGGTTCTCAAGACGATCGCGAACCCCTCCAGATTCCCGCGAACGATTGTCTTTGATGAGATCGATGCCGGGATCGGCGGTCGAGTTTCGGAGGCGGTTGGAGCAAAGCTGAAAAAACTCTCGGATACGACCCAGGTTTTGTGCGTTACTCACCAGGCACAAATCGCGCGATTCGCTGATTGTCATTTGCTAGTTAGGAAGGAAGCCATCGAAAACCAGACGGTGGTCAGCGTCAAGAAGCTGGACAGCCGTACCCGCGTTGAAGAGATCGCGCGGATGTTGACGGGCGCGAAGATTACCGATACCGCCCGTCGTCACGCCAAAGAGATGCTCAAGTCTGCCTGAGCAGTAGCTGGCTCCTCCTCTCAATCCCACCAACGTAGAAACTTTAGATTCAAGAAGACTGCTATTGACAGGGATGAGGCAGGGCGATATAGTCTTACCTGAAAATGAAATCCATTTTCAATTAGAATCGATTAGCGGGCCTTATTTAGGCTTGTCCGAAGGGGTGTCTGTTTCGGACGAGCGACAATCGATCGGACGAGATACAAACGAATAGAGACTTCGCGACGGACTTTGACGAGGCGGCGGCGAACCCTTTTGTTGACAGCCAGCACTGGCCGGCAGCGCCGTTATACCAGGCGGGCGAACCACAACATTCAATGAGGACCTTTTTCATGAGACGCCTGCCCTCGCACGGCGGCATTTCCTTCACTTGTACTTCACTGCTCTTCTGCGTCCTGATCACAGGCCTGCTCACGTGTCAGGCGCAGAGCTCTCAGTTCCAGCTTCGCGGAAAGGTGCTTGATCAAAATCATGCGGCGGTTGCGGGCGCCAGGGTTACCGCGGATCTTACGAGTCAGGCATCCGCGATCTCGGCCACTACAGACGCGACCGGCCAATTCGTTCTCACCCTCGTTCCCGACAAGTATGAGTTGACGATAGTTGCCGATGGCTTTGCGCCGGCGAAACAAACCGTTGAGCTGAGCAGGGACGGGCACTCGTCATTGGAAATTGTCCTGCAAGTGGCCGGTACGAGCGATAGCGTGACGGTTCTCGCAGCGGGAGGCTACCTAACGGATGTCATTGGCAGCGCAACAAAGACTTTGACCGCGCTCCGCGACGTTCCACAGTCGATCTCGGTTGTCACAAAGGAGCAGATCGATGATCAGCTGATGTTGAGCATTGGTGACGTCGTGCGATACACACCTGGCCTCTCGGCCCACCAGGGTGAGAATAATCGCGACCAGATTATATTTCGCGGTCAAAGCAGCAGCGCAGATTTCTTTCTCAACGGTGTCCGCGACGACGTACAGTACTATCGGGATCTCTATAATCTTGACCGGCTGGAGACGCTGAAGGGCCCAAACGCGATGATCTTCGGTCGCGGTGGTGGTGGCGGCGTCATCAATCGGGTTACCAAGGAAGCCGGATTTTCTCCCTTACGGGAAGTATCGGTTATGGGTGGGTCCTTCTTCAGCAGGCGCATCGCGGGAGATTTCGATCAGCCTCTCAACCACAAAATTGCGTTCCGGCTAAATAGCGTATACGAGAACTCGCGCAGTTTTCGGAGGTTCGTCAATCTGCACCGCTTCGCGATCAATCCCACGTTTTCGTTCGTCCCCAGCAGCGCGACAAGAATCACTTTTGGTTACGAGTACGCTGGTGACAGGCGCACAGCCGACCGTGGAATTACGTCATTTCACGGAGAGCCGGCGGATGTGCCGATCTCCACCTTTTACGGCGACCCTAACAACAGCCACGTTCGATCGAATGTGAATCTATGGACCGGTGCGACCGAACATCAGGTCGGCAAACTGAACATTCATAATCGGACACTCTTTGGCGACTATGATCGCTTTTACCAGAACTACGTGCCAGGAGCGCCGGATGCTAATAAGACCTTAGTCACTCTCACCGCATACAACAACTCCACCAAACGCAGGAATATCTTCAATCAAACAGACCTTAGTTATGTCATCGCGACCAGAGCGCTTAAGCATACGCTGCTCGGAGGGTTTGAATTTGGCAGGCAGGTAACGGCTAACTTCCGAAACACCGGCTTCTTTAACAACGCGACGACAAGCATTAACGTGCCCTACGTTAATCCCACGACGAATACCCCTACTACATTTCGCCAGAACGCTACCGATGCGGACAATCACCTCAGGGCGAATCTGGGAGCTGCCTATCTCCAGGACCAAATCGAGGTCTCGCGGTATCTGCAAATCGTCGTCGGTCTGCGCCACGACTACTTCGACCTGCACTATCACAACAATCGCACCGGCGATGCTCTACGCCGCATAGACAATCTTGTCTCGCCGCGTCTCGGCGTTGTGCTCAAGCCCTTTGAGTCATTGTCGGTGTACGGAAGCTACAGCGTTTCGTATTTGCCAAGCTCAGGCGATCAGTTCTCTTCCCTAACGACCGTCACAGAGCAGATAAAGCCGGAAAAGTTCACCAACTTCGAAGACGGTGTAAAATGGGACCTTCGGCGCAATCTGTCCTTTACCTC
>JAVHWA010000011.1:0-5918 GCA_032160165.1 Acidobacteriota bacterium | reverse complement strand
GTCGGATTCATGGACTGGATGCGTCTTTTGCTCTGCGTGATGCTGGGAGGTCTCGCATCGAACATAGCCTTCACCGCGGTCGATAGACTTCACTATCTTTCGCGCATTGTGATTATCGCGACCTGGGTCTCGGGAGTATTGATGTTTGTCGCCCTGGGCGTTGCGATCTACCGCTTCTACAAGATTGATCGGCGGCTGAAGACGGAAGTCGGCCGCGTGTATGTTCAAAGACAGAGGGACGCAACCCATTGGTACCTGGGCGGGCTGATCTATTTCAACCGGGAAGACCCGGCACTGTGGGTCGAGAAGCTGGCCGGCTGGGGTTACACGTGCAATATGGGAAATAAGTGGGTCTATGTGTACCTGGCCCTGATGATTGGCGTACCGCTGCTTTTGCTGTTACCGCTCGAGAGTTGAGAGCGTTACGAATGAGGTCTCACGGAGAGCGCGTAGTTCTAGTCCTTATTCTTGACCGTCACGGAGGCAACGATGAAATACTTAATGCTCATGTTTCTCCTACTCGGGCTTACCGCCCTGGGAAGTTTTCAGGACGATGTAGTTGATTCGGGAAAGCTTTTGACCTTCTCCGACGGCAAACAGATCGGCTCGGAGAGTTTCACCATCACGGCGGGAGGCGTCGGACAGGGCTCGTCGTTGCTGACCGTGGACGGCCAGAGTGTCGATCTCTCTACACGGACGGAATACAAGGGAACACATCCGGTTGCTTTCGAACTGGAGGAAGGCTCCACCAAGACGAGGCTGAAGGTCTCGATCAACGGTACGGCAGTGAAATCGACCGGGTCCGCGGAAGCCACCGGAGAGACCGATGCCGAGAGCGTGATCCTCGAAAATGGGATTGGGTATCAGTACTATTTTCTGGTCCGTCGATACGACAGGAAGATGGGCGGCGTTCAGCAATTCAAGATGTTCGTTCCCTCCGTCATGCAAACGGTGACACTGTCCCTGGAGTTGAAAGGACCACTCAGTTCGCCTCCCGGGAAGGCTACAGCTCTGGAGCACTTTCGCGCCGTGATCGCAAGCTCTATTAATGTAGACCTCGTCACGGATGCCGCTGGGAATCTGGTGCTCATCAGCTTGCCTGCGCAAAAAGTAAAAAGCGTTCGTGAAGAATATGCGGCTTCGGTTGCATGGATAGAGACGGCAGTGGCAGCGGCCTCAAAGAGTGCCGACATCGACTACAGCGCACGGCCGGATGCGCCTTTCACAGCAGAAGAAGTCAGCGTTGATGCAAAGGGCTTCAAGCTCGCAGGCACGTTGTTGCTTCCCAAGAGCGGGAAGCGTCCCTTCCCTGCCGTCATCACGATCACAGGTTCCGGCCAGCAATCACGGGATGAGCCGATCCCCATCCCCGGGCTCGAAAAATACGGATTGATGAGGCAGATTGCTGAGAGTCTGGCGAGTCGGGGCATCGCAGTCCTGAGAGTCGACGATCGCGGCGCCGGAAAGTCTGAGGGCTTCAACTCGCTGTTGAAGGCCACTACCTCTGACTTCGCCGATGACGTGCGCGCGCAGATCGCCTACCTTCGTTCACGGCCTGAGATTGATCCGAAGCGAATCGCACTTGTCGGACACAGCGAAGGAGCGAACATTGCGCCGATGATAGCATCTATGGATCCGCAACTCGGCCCAATCGCTTTGATGGCGGGCAGCAGCAAACGGGGGGACCAGATCACTATCGATCAGCTGAACGAATCGCTGAAAGCCGAGACGACCATGACTGCGGAAGAGAAGAACAAGCAGCGGACCGAACAGCAGGAAACAATTCGGGCCGTCCTGACCGGCGCCGATTTATCGAAGTATCCGTCACAGGTACGTCTGCCCTGGATCAAGGAGTTTTGGTCATATGATCCGCTGCCGACAATTCGCAAAGTGCGGCAGCCGATTCTTATTCTGCACGGGGCGCTCGACCGGCAGGTATCTGTCGACCAGGGCGCTGCGCTTCAGAAGGCCGCGCAAGCGGCCGGGAACAAGGACGTCACGCTGCGCGCCTTCCCTACGCTCAATCACTTGTTTCTGCCCGCGAAGACGGGCGCGTTTAGCGAGTACTCGACGCTGGAAACGAGCATCGTACCGGAAGACGTGCTGAAGGCGTTGAGTGATTGGTTGGAAACAAGATTGAAAGTGAGAAGCAGGAAGTGAAGGCCTCTGATGATCCACCTGCCCTCCCAGCATCACCGTTGCGCCAGGCCGAGCGCGGGCGCGACATCCGCATCTGCCGCGCGAATGATGGTCACACGCTCTCCACTTCGCTCGACAACCGTCGTACGGCCGTTGTGCGTCCATCGGACCTGTTGGGTGCCGCCAGTGTAGCTGGACCCGCCCTGCCTACGACCGAGAGCCAGGTATCCATTGAAGAATTCCTGAGCGTCGGCGCCCGTGTCCCACACAGTCTTCCAAACGAAGATCGGCACACTGCCGGCGCGCTCGAATAACCAGGCGCGGTCACCGCCCCATCCGCTCGCGGCGCGATGCGCATCCTTGTCCGAGATCGCGGCCATTAATACGCCGCGGACGCCTATTTCCCCGAGCGGAGTCGATGTGACAAGCTTCCATCCCGCGGAGGCGAACGCATTCTCGTCGAGTGATACTGCGATCGGCGCCTCGCCTTCTTTGTATTTCTCTGGATGCAGCACTTGTTCGCTGGTGATAGGCGGCCGATTGAAAAGCTGATCGACCCCGCGCTCGCCTCCGCTCCGACGCACCGTCTCGATAAGCCGTGCTCCATCGCGATAACGAAATATAAAGGTCTCGATCAGCAGAGGCGCAAACAGCTGGCCGATGTCCTTGCGATAATCGCTGAAGCGCTCTGTCTCCTGGCGAGTGATCCCGTCGAGTGATAGTCGAGAGTAGGCATCTCCTTGTTCGAGTCGACGCTGGACGTTCATCGCATCGCCCTCAACCACTGCGAACGCGGCTTCAGTTCTGTCGAAATCGTAGGGTTGTCGAATCAGCATTTTGGTAAGGTCGAAATGCTGGTCCTGGAGCGCGTGTGTGAATTCGTGGGCGACTAACGGATCGTCTGCCAGCTTCCCTACAACCAGCACTTGTTTGTCGAGTGGAGAGTAGACGGCGCCGGCCGAGAGGGCCATGAAGCTTCCAGCCAAAGTGGTGGGATCAGTTCCCTCCGGCAGCATATCGCCCGCTGCGGCCAGTTTGCCCAGAGCGCGCAGCTCATCTCCTCCGAGTATCTGTGCCATCTCGCTCGCACGGGCGCCATACTCCCAGGGAGAAAGCTCCGCCATTCCCACATCGCCGAGGAACTGCAATTCGCGTAAGTCAGAAGCGTTGCGCATGGCGCGGGCGCGCAATGCCTGCATGGCTGGAGAAAGCGGACGAGTTGGCAGCGGGGGCAACGTCCGCGCAACCGGTAATGCCGCCCCCGGTGCGACGCCCGACTGAGTTGATCGCTTTTCCCCGCACGAGACGGCAAGAAGCAAGCTGGCAATAATGGCGCAAAAGAGAATTAATCCCCTACCTTGATCCCGCATGGCTTCCCTTAGACGCGCGAGCGGGCTTTTCCGATGCACTGAAATCTGCTCTCGAACATGCCCCGCGACTATTGGAAGGGTTCTTCGATGACTACTCAATCCTCCACCAACGACGCAGAAACCATTCGGCGGAGAGTAGAAGGGGAATGATAAGCGCCAGCGGCCACCAGGAGCGCAGTTCCCATTTGTTGTGGACCAGTTCACCGTTGGATGTAGGCGCAGATAGTCTTGGGATCAACGCGTCCATCTCGCCAGGCATCACGAACTCTCCGCCCGTGGCCCGCGCGGCCCGCAGCAGTGTATCGTTTGAAGTTCCGGGCTGGCGCCAGCCGCCACCTACAACAGCAAACTGTTTCTCGACGGTCCCGGTCTTACCTGCGGCAACGTACTCCGCCCGTAGCATAAACCGGCCGCGTTCGCTCAGATGAAGCCGCGCTCTCCAAACGCTCGGGTCGTTCGGATCGGGGGCGAACGACACCTCTCGTGATCCTGCCGGCTGCGTGGTTTCAAGGTCTTCGCCCACCGCTTGAAGCTGCGCATTGATCTTCTCGATGCGAGCTGATGAGAATGAAGCGTCACGAATTCGGATCTCAGCTATCACGTCACTACCTTCAGTGGGCGACTCATCGCTTAACATTATTTCGGCGGCCGGCTTTGCTTTGGCGCTGGCCCATAACACGATTCCCTGCCACAGCGCATTGAACTGTCCGCCCGTTCTATCTTCTTCGCCGCTAGCGCTCGTCCGCATGCGCCAGGAATCCGCCGGCGCGAAGATCAATGTTCGCCCGGCGCCATAATTCATCGCAGCTATTAATGGCTCTCTGTTTTCATTGGTGCCTTCTTCGTTAGGTCGTCGGGCTACGGCGAGGACCGTCGCGCCGGGACGCAGCGCGCCTAATCGAATGCCCTGCCCAGTCAGCAGCGACTGGCTCGTTCCGTCGCTGGCGTTCAAATAACCTGCAAGCGCCGCAGTTCCCTCGTCGGTCGCAGCGAGAGAAAACCTACCGGGCTGGCTTTGAACTTCAAGCGGTCGACCCTGCCCGACCTGCGGAGCGCCTTCGACTGAACTTTGCGTGATGGCTTCCGCGGGTAACAGAGAGCTGAGCCGGCCGCCGCGCGCCGCGAGCGAGCCATTGAAACCGTTGCCACCGAGTACGATCAGCCCGCCACCTCGGTGCTCGACCCACGCGCTTAGCAAACCACTTTCTGCTGCCGATAGAAGCGAATTCGGCGACGCTCCGACGACGACGCCGTCATAGAGATTGAGTGTCGCCGGACTCCTCAGTACCGCGTGGAGTTTCACGCCGGGCTCGCCGGCGTTCTTATCAATACTGTCTTCGTTCCCTGTCTGCGACCTCTCGATCGATGATCCAACACTCGCTACCCGACTGACCTGAGCGAAGTAATCGACGTCAAACAACCCCGATTGCTCAAGCGCGCGGCGAATGAACTTCGATTCCCATGTAGGCTCGCCCTCGAAGAAGAGTATTCGCTGCTTTCGCTCTTCGACATTCAGTGTAAAAGAACGGGAACGGCCCGCTATAGTCTCATCCGCTGCGGCTTCGACCTTCACTCTGTAGTCCACCCAGCCGGAGACCTTTGGAACCAGGGTCAGCACGGCGGCCTGCCTTTCATCATCGCCGGTCCACGCGATTCGAGCAGATGCCTGGACCTTTGCATCGTCTGATATCGTAAGGATTGATTCGCGGCCTCGCAGTCCGCGCGCGTGCACCGTGCAACGCACGGCAACCGGTACGCCCCGCAACGCTGCTCCCAGCACTGAGACATCTTCCAGAGCGACGCTCGGCCCCTTTCGCTCTTGAAATGCCTGCACCACGTAGACCGGTAAACCTCCGACCCGAGCACTGGTCTCCTCGACGGCACGGCGCGCCTCAGAAGGCTCGATGGCTGCGTCCGTCACAAACGCAGCCGCGACGAATCCAGCCTGCGCTTCTCCATCACGCCCTTCGATGACCTCAAATCCTTTTCGTTTCACTGCAGCGACGACAGCATCTTTGACTCCGATCGCATCCGTTGTCGTTTCAGCGGAAACGTTGCTTTCGCTTATCTGTGAAACCACAAGCATCCGGGGTCGAGATTCCCTGTCGTACTCGATTACGATTCCGGCAAGCGCGCCCGCCACCAGCACGAGCGACATGCCGCGCAAAAGCATCAACCACCATCTCACCCGCGGCGGCTGTTGTCTGAGGGCGCGCGAATAGCGGAAGAGTGCATAACCGGACGCAAGCAGTGCGGCAACGAGCAACGCTCTGCCCATTGGCGAAAGGGAGATGCGAAACCCGTTGTCGATGAAGAAAGCCGCGGCGCTGGAGCCGGTAGGCGCTGCAAACAAGCCTTCCCCCGGGCGCTCCTCGCGCTCTACGGTACTCGCTCGCTTTGCGTAGTGCT
>JAVHWA010000170.1:0-8188 GCA_032160165.1 Acidobacteriota bacterium | reverse complement strand
CACCAGGTGAGAACGATGTCGCCCGGCTTTGCCGTTTGTCCACCGGGGATTGGGATGATGTACGAGTTTGGAACCTTCGCTTTGCCCGGCGACATAAACTCAAGCTCTGATTCGACCTCGCCCGGTGTAACCATTTTCTGGTCGTAAAAGATAAAGGTCACCTTATCCGGCCCTTTTGTGACGGCATCTTGTATCCAGGTGTACGATGGACAAAGCACTACATCGCCCGCCTTAGCGGTTGTGCCCACCGTTGGAAACCCAGGGAAAGGGATCTCACCTGGCTTTAGATTGAATTTTGGCGCTGCGTCTGCCGAAGCATTGGCGTTGGCTGTTGGTTTGGAAGTATTGTCGGCGGCGTTACTGTTTGGGGTGTTCGCGTCTTTTGTTGCGCATCCGAGGGCGGCTGAGAGTGCGACCAGCGCAAAGAGTACGGGGGACTTAATTTTCATTTATCTCCTCATGTGGTAGAAAACGTGGCAGAACTTAGGGGCGGAAGCTATCACAACCAGGCGGCTTGCTCAACACATTAACCTCGCGTGCGCCTGTAGCGCCTGTTAACGAAATGTCGCCGCGCCACGTCTTATCAACCGAACGCAGGAAATTCTGACCCCTGGCGATCGTTCAGCCAAAGATAATAAGTAGGTCCGTTTTGCGGCGAGCAGGTGACGGCGTGACGCAGGATGGCCGACAGGACATTTGAATGAATGATGTAGGGACCGCCGGTACATTACTGATTTTGAGCGCAGGGAGCGGAACGGCTACCGCTGTCGGTCCGGCGACCAAGATGTCTGCCGACGCGCCCCTGGTTGAAGCGGTCCTTGGTGGCGATCGCGATGCGTTCGCACAGCTCTATGATCTTTACGGGCCTATGATTCACGGAATCTTGCTGGCTCGCGTGCCTTTTGACGACGTGGACGATTTAGTACAGGACGTATTCCTCGCCGCGTTCAGGAGATTACACACGCTTCGCGAAGCTGGAGCGTTCGGCGGATGGCTGGCGATGATCGCGCGCAATCGTGCGGTCGACTTCCACCGGCGTAAGCACGAGACAGAGGAGTTGCCGGAAGACATTCCGCAACGCTCTTCGGTCGATCCTGAGGCGTCGGAGGCTCTGGCTCTGATACGGACTCTCCCTAACGCGTATCGCGAGACATTGGTTCTGCGGCTGGTCGAAGGTATGACTGGTCCCGAGATTGCGGAACGGACAGGGTTAACGGCGGCATCGGTGCGCGTGAATTTGCATCGAGGGATGAAGCTCCTGCGGGAGAAGATGGGATTGGAGGCAAGCTGATGAGCGAAGACTATCTATGGGACAAATCGGGCGAGCCCGATCCTGAGGTCGAACAACTCGAGCGCGCGCTGGGACAACTGCGTTATAAGGTTCCTAAGAAGCCTCTCCCACTTCCGCTGGTTTCGCGTCCGCTCTTCCGTTTTCGCCTCAATGGCATGAGCGCTATCGCAGCCGGCATCGTCATTCTTCTCCTTGCGGGTGGATTGTGGTTGAGCCTGCGCCCTTCAGCGACCGTGGTGAATCCCGGGGTGAGCTCCGGGCGTCCTCCGCAAACAGGTCCGATCGATCTCACGGCAGCGGAAAACCGTAAGCAAGCGCTCGATCAAACACCTGTGAAAGCTGTTTCGGTCCCGTCCAGGGTCGCATCTCGCATACAGAATCCGAAGCGACAAGAGTTGGCGCGCGAATCAATCAGTGTCAACGCTCGCGCCATCAGAGAGCAGCAGATGGTTCGCAGAGGAGAGCTGGCGAAAGAGCAGCTCATCAAAGCCCTGCTAATTACCAGCGAGAAGCTTAACGCGATGCAGAAGAAGATTCAGGGAGATCAGGAACGACAACCGATCTCCTAATCACATACTCAGAACGAATGGAGCAATCGATGAAGGTACTGAATTACAAAACACTGTGGCTAAGCTCTTTGGTCTTTCTGGTCGCACTTGCGACGTCTGCGACCAGTCAGGCTCAGGATGTGAAGCTTCATCTCGACAATCTCGACAAGCTCGAGGGAAGGGCCAGTCAGACGATAGACGTGACCCTCGACGGGCAGTTGCTGCGCTTTGCCATTCCGTTTCTTGACTCCAAGAAACCAAAGGAAGCGGCAATCAAAGAGTTGATCGCTGGGCTGAAAGGCGTCTATGTAAAAGTATTCGAGTTCGACAAAGAGGGTGAGTATTCAATCGCCGACGTCGAGTCAGTTCGCGCGCAGCTGCGCTCTCCCGGTTGGTCGAAGATTGCCGGCGTGAAGAGCAACAAGGATGGCGAAAACGTTGAGGTCTACACGATGCTGTCCGGCGGCCAGATAGGTGGGATGACCGTCATCGCTACCGAGCCGAAACAGCTCACTGTCGTCAACATTGTAGGATTGATCGACCTTGAGAAACTTACCAAATTGAGCGGGACATTTGGCATACCCTCTATCGATGTATCGACCAGAAAAGATTAACCACGGGAGCAGGATCGCCATGAACCGGCACAGAAAACTTCTGATTCACAGTCTTGTCGCATTTATCATGGTAGCCACGACCCTATCCGCGGGGTCGCGAGTTGCGCTGGCCGATGATCCGGAGTTCGACGCGATAACACAGCATCTCAAGCTTCACTACAACGCGAGGCGAATCAGCATTCCCTTCATGGGTCTGGCGCGTTTCTTCGTCAGGATTGTAAAGCCCGCCGGCGTGCAGAGCGTAAAGGTAGCGATCTTCGAAGACCTGAACTTCAAAGCAGGGGCCTCGGATTTGGAACTGCGCGACGTGATGCGCAGCGCTCTCAGCCCCGAGTGGCAATCGCTGGCGCGAGTTCGTTCCCGCGATGGGGAGCAAGTCTATGTTTACGCCAGAAACGACGGAAAGAATATGAAGCTGATGGTCGTGACCATCGACCGTACCGACGCAGTCGTCGCGCGCGTAAAAATCGATCCCAGGAAGTTAAGCGAGTTCCTGAATAATCCGAAGATCCTGGGGATCTCGATCAACCGATAGCCAGCGTCGCACTGGCTTGAGGTTACTACCTTCGAACTAGATCTCCCCTCCGCACTGCTTGCGCATCTCCTCAAAGGACGCCTGTCGTTTTACTCCCATGCTGGTAAACTCCGCCAGCGTGAAACCGAGTGGCGCGGTGATCGCCTCCGTCATTGGCTTGCCGATGAAATCCACGCTCTTCACGTAAGCGTTGAGTTCGCCCTTCGTTAGTTTTGGCACGATGATAGGAGCAGAGCACTCGCAGATCTTTCGGTAGCTCTCTGCCCCTTTCATATATTTGACACACGCTCCCGCATAAGCGCTCTCGGATTCGCTGAGTGACTTGCCGCACGCTAGTAAAACGAAGGCTAGGACGACAAACACTAATGTCCTGCATGAAACTGATTTCATGATCTCTCCTGCCGCTATGAAAACTTCAAATAACAATTCGCGGACGCCGTTCAAAAGGAACGGTATCCGCTTGATTCGGCCTCTGAGACCATGCGCACAGTGATAAGACGGAGTGGTTCGGTGCTACCTATTGGGCGTGGCGGAAGAGTTGTTCCGGCCGCCGAGCGCGTTGTTATCTCTCACCTATTGGGACGTAAGGGACATCCCTAGGTCCAATATACTCAGCGCGTGGACGAATCAGCTTGTTGTTGGCGTACTGTTCCAGGATATGTCCGGTCCAACCGCTGATTCTGCTGATAGCGAAGATCGGCGTGTAGAGGTCTAAGGGGATTCCCATCATATAAAACGTCGAAGCCGAGAAGAAGTCTACGTTCGGGAACAGACCCTTCTCCCGCATGATGGTCTCTTCTACCTTTCGAGACATCTCATACCATTTGGACTGCCCGGTCCGTTCAGACATTTCTTTCGAGAATCTTCTAAAGTTTGTGGCGCGCGGGTCTTCAGTCTTATACACGGCGTGACCGAATCCCATGATCTTTCGTTTCGAGGCAAGTGCATTCTTGATGTAGGGCTCGACCGCTTCGACCTCTCCTATCTCGAGCAACATCTTCATTACGTTTGTGTTCGCTCCGCCGTGAAGCGGACCCGAGAGCGCTGCGATGGCTGCGGTGACGGCACCGTACATATCAGCAAGAGTGCCGGCGACAACTCGCGACGTAAACGTCGACGCGTTCAGCTCGTGATCGGCCTGAAGCACGAGTCCAACATCGAACACGTGTGCTTCGTGCTCTGACGGTATCTCCCCTTTGAGCATGTAGAGGAAGTTAGATGCGATATTGAGTTCAGGCTTGGCGCTGATGGGCTCGTGGCCTTTGCGCAGCCGGTCGATCGCAGCGACGATGACCGGCAATTGCGCAGTCAGGCGTGTCGCAGTTCTAATGCTCGCCTCGCGGGAGGTGTCCTTCGAGTCTTTATCGTAGAAGGAGAGCGCTGATATGGCGGTCCTAAGCGAGTCCATCGGCGCGGCGTCGTGCGGAAACAGGCGGATGAGCTCAAGAATCTCCGGGGACAGCTCCCAGTTGGCGGCGATGTTTCGCCTCAGTTCTTCGAGTTGCTCGAGCTTCGGCAAGCGGCCGTTCCAAAGTAGAAATATGACTTCTTCAAAGGTTGAGTGTTTGGCAAGATCGTGGATATTGATTCCCTGATAGATGAGCTCGCCCTTCTCACCGTTCACATCACCGATGGAAGAGCTGGCGGCGACGACGCCCCGCAGGCCTGCACCCGCCCCGGCACTGGCAGTCGCACTTCCCTCTTTCGATTTGTCCATGATCGAAATTTCCTTCATTTTCTGAGATGAAGCGAAGATAACAAATGCAATGACACGTGACAAGCGAGGCCGCCAGGAGCCGTGGACTGTTGCTGTGAATGAAGTAGGTTTCAAGAGGTACCGACCTTCTGCGGCACTGGCGCAACTCTGACTAACAGCGGGAGTTGGATTCACCGTGGTTGCCTATTTGGACAACAAAAAGATAGAAACGTCAGCAGATTGACACGGGAGGGCGAGATGCTTTACCTCGAGCGTCGCGAACAAAGCATCGGGAAGTTTCGAACGGTCGTAAGTACCGAAGTAGAGAACAAGTCACGCGGAGGAATTTGGAAATGGAACTCAAAAGAAATGGCTCACAGCCCTCAGGCAGTGGTGCGAGCGAGTATTTCACCGGCAATGTACGAATTGATCCGCTGTTCGAAGCGCCTGATCCGGCTCGCGCGCGCGGCGCGAGTGTCACCTTTGAGCCGGGGGCGCGATCGGCGTGGCATCGGCATCCGCTCGGGCAGATCCTCATCGTCACATCCGGATTTGGGTGGGTACAAAGCGAGGGGAGCCCCAAAGAGGAAATCCGACCGGGGGATGTTGTGTGGTGTCCTCCGAATGAGAAGCATTGGCACGGCGCGACTCCCGCGAGCCCGATGACGCACATCGCGATTCAGGAGGCGCTCGACGGCAAGGTCGTCGAATGGATGGAAAAGGTCAGCGACGAACAGTACGAGGCTTGATCTCAGCTCGGAAGTGGACTCTGTCGCACAATGGAAACTGGCGGTCAACGAAGCCTGACTCTCGACCCACGATTCTGGCGAAGCGTCACCAAACGGATTTCGTTGAGGTTGGCTGTCGCGCCGTTCTGTGCTGTACGTTCACCCTTCTAAGCTTCCAGGCCCCTCCGCAGGCTGGCGATATCGCCGTGTGGCGGCGCCCCGAAATGCCTCTTATATTCGCGACTGAAATGTGATGGGTCCTGGTAACCGACGCGGAACCCTGCGCTCGCGGCATCCATATCTTCGCCCAGCATCAAACGCCTTGCTTCCTGCAGGCGGAGGTGCTTTTGAAACTGCAGTGGGCTCATCGATGTGACGGACTTGAAGTGGTGATGAAAGCCGGACACGCTCATCCCGAGTTCGCGTGCGATCTCTTTACCATTTCTCAAATCACGCGCGAAAGGTTACTTTTCGCCGTCAGCTCGTTCACAATTTCTGCTGCTGCTGCTAACCCTCGCGCCGTTAACGTGTATCCAGTTTCTTTCGACCCAGATATTTCGCCTGCCATGTCCCTCATGTCTCTCGCGAAATTAGTGACGTCATACACATTGTAATGACTGAGGGCCTCCTTTAGCGCCTCGTATTCTAGTCGAGGAGCACCGCTGCCGAGATATGCAGCGATGCCAGTCAAAAGCGCCACGCTTCTCATTTTGTCCTTCTTGTTCTTACCTGGTACCGTTTTAGCGATCAAATCAATTTCATCAATCCCAAGCGTAAATAGCTTCGACAGCTGTTCGGCTGTTAGTCCGTTTCGTCGGATCCAGCGTTGGGCTATCGGGCTAACTCCGTCGAATTCTTCTTCGGATGCTGCACTTCGTGTGCTCTCCGGCGCGTTCTCGTTCGGCCCCTCGTTTTCACGCGCGAGTTCCGACGGCGAAAATGTGCTGCCAGAACGCTCCGCGAGAAACTCGTCGGTGCCGAGAGAGAGTCGTCTCAGAACATACTCGAGGACACGTTTTTGTGCGATGGCATCCAAGTCATTTAGGGCTTCATAAACCACACGCATAGCTTTAAATTCAAGATCTTCTTCTGTTTTTCGGGTCATACTCTCTCCTTTTTAGGGTTTAGGCCATAAGGCTTCCCATTCCTCACGGATGAATCTTACAGCGAACTCAGCCGCTACGTATGCCGCGTATTCCTGCCACGAGTCTGATTTTTCTGCCGCAAAGTCACACACAGCCTTGAACGATACGAATCGAGGTTTCGGATCTGGAGCTTCATGACAGGCGCGGTAGACACCATAGGTTTCCATTTCGACGCCGATGAGCTTGCGCCAGTTCCTCTGGATTTCGAGAATGCGTGTAGCATCGTCGATAACTTGATCTGCCGCGCCAAGTGGGCCTACGTGCAATGCATTCATTCGATTGGGTAGCTTGCCATCCCAAGCTTGTCGTATCTCTCCAAAGATGGGATGAACCCCTCTGTATTTTTGAAGGACGCTGCGCAGCCGCGGATTTAATGAAATGGGGTACGGATCTGGAAGGAAACCTCGGATGCCTTCGGACCTCACCACTTTTCCGGAGTTGTAGTCGACACTCGGATCCGCAGCTAGAACATCGCCGAATTCTTTGTTGCCATCCCGCGTTCCTGCAGCGATTCCGATCATCACAACAATGCGCGGCTTGAATTGCATAATCATTTGTGTTGTGACGATCGAGGCCGCCGTAAGTCCCATCGATGTTGAAGTCGTTCCAACGACTCGAAGTGTTTTACCAAGTGTGGTTGTTACTGTGCATTGGCGGTACACGTGTGGAAAACGAGCACTTCCGACTGGCTGCCAGTTTGCCATTCCCCCGATAGCTTCTGTCACTGCCGAAAATTCAGGTTGCTCGAGAGCGCATATGATGCCGACATCAAAATCATAATCATCTATTGTGGTTTCTGCCGCGAGGGGCAGTCCGCTTAACGTGCGCAGGCGCTCGACACCTTTCTCCTTCAACATCCATCTTAGTGGTGGCCCCTTGTCCGCGATGCGCACATAAGTCGAATATGCCCGGAGGCTGGCACCGACATTCGAGGGGATGTCCGCTTTTGGAAGATTCAACTTAAGTACGTCTTGGATTTGGCGCGTCGTGAGGGTGTTCGACGTTCCTCCCAGCGAATAGAGAGCCCCGAGAATTTTATATTGGTCGGTTCTACCTTTTGGCTTTACCGCTGTGAGAATGGTTGAGAAGTCTTCCATCGATTGGGAGTTCTTACTTGTGAGCTGCGACTAATTTATCACATATCCCTATTTGATTCCCGTGCGAAAATGCCTCTACTGAGGTGCGCCGCGGGGCGTCGGCAAGTAGAATGAATCAAGCCAATTCTGGTTAGAGGTAACTAGGCTTTGCACCCTGGGGTTCTTTTCTGCCGTCCGCGGAGCGGACGGGGTGAAAATAGCCCAGCACTTCAATGCTGGGGATACGAGCCCCCAAAGTCAGGTAGTCCGCGAAGCGGACGACTGAATGCTGCGGTTTTGGCTCAGCCGTCCGCTTCACGGACTGAGTCCTTTCAGGCGCGGGGATCCCAGCACTAAAGTGCTGGGCTATTCACACCGGTCGGCTGCGCCGACTGTGATGGTCTGGCTCTTAACGCAAGCCAGATGGAGATAGAGTCATGTACAACGCTAAAGCTTATGCCGCTTCCAGTGCGACATCGCCGCTGGCTCCAACCACGATCAAGCGACGCCAGCCCACCGAAACCGACGTTAAGATCGAGATACTTTTCTGCGGCG
>JAVHWA010000166.1:0-3604 GCA_032160165.1 Acidobacteriota bacterium | reverse complement strand
ACTCCAGGCCAGACCTTCGATGAGATTTCCAAAAGTGTCAGCGAAGATTTTGGAGGCGGCGGCAGCTTCGGGCACAGACCCGGCGCGGTTAAGTGCCCAGGCCTGGAGCAAAGGCTTCACTCCCGCTTTCGCCACGAAGCCGAACAGCGATGAGTCTGTTGTGCTTACTTGCCGACGCATCTCGGCGAGTTGCTTACCGTCGGAGAGCGAAGGTACTTTTCCCCTCCGAACGTCGACACAGCGCAACACCGTAGACTCGTCGTTGCCGGCAATCGCTACCGTATCAACGAATGCAGTGACGATGGTTCGCGCGCCATCCGGCGACGACCAAACTGCCAGGTCAACACCATCAACTTGCTTGCGCACAAGCGAAGCCTGGCCGTACGCGCGTTGGGCGAATTCCTCGAAGAGCTTTTCGAGTACCGGACGCATTCGGCGCTGGGTCGTATGAGTCTCAATTATAAGAGCTGCCAACGGCTTGATCGTCAGAGTTGTGTTCGCCTCTGACGCTCTGCCGCCCATGAATGCCACCGCGATCTGCGAGCGGCTAATTAGAGTTGCTTCAGCCGAGCCAAACCCGGTCCAGCGGGCGAGACGAATCAGCCATTGATTGGGAAGTAGCGTGGGCTTTACGCCCATCGGAGTCGCCAGGGCTTTCCAGGCGTCCGTTCGTTCAAGTCCGCCTCCGATCCCGGTGAGATCGTTGGCTTCAACAAAGGCAAGGCTGTCGGCGGGCACATAGGCAGCCATGTCAACCCGAACAGGTCGGTTCCAGTACAACCATCCGGCGACAAGCAGGGCGAGCGCGAGGACAACTAATAGTATTGTGGGACGACGCTTGATCAATGCACTGCATCCTAAACTTGTGATCGATAACTGGCAACGTCGTAAGGCCTGATCAATCGCTCCTCTTTCTAAGCACTGCGTCGGCCAGCGCTGAGAAATCGGGCCAATTCATCCCACTTAGTCAGCGTTTTGCCTGCTTTTCAGGGGCCGGGAACCAGGTAGGAGTGTCCTCCAGCGATCGTCTGCAATTGCGGACTATGCCCTTGTTATCCAGCAAGTTAAAAATTGCAAAATGATGTTGACAAGCTTCCGACCTATGCTGTAGCTTGGATTTGGCGGTTGAACGCTCGGGCCTCTTCCGTAATATCCCCAAGCTCTTTCAGCTTCTGCCCAACCTGTTGAGGCAGTACCCGCCGCTGAGGCCGCCCCGCCCTTCGCCACAACGCGAAGTCTTCCTAGAAAACATAGTCGCGAGATACCCAAATGAATAATGCAAGCTACCCCTGCCGATTTAGATTTGTGCGCGCTGGTCTGTCACGCGCTCGTCGCGCCCGCGCTCGTGTGCGGCGCCAACGCCTGCTGATGTTAAGGACTGCAAGGAGTCATTGATGATGTTCAAACGTGGTAACCAAAGCATGGTCGGCGTTGATATCGGCTCGAGTTCGGTCAAGGCCGTCGAGCTGCAAGGCAAGAACGGCGACTTCCAGCTGGTCAGCCTGGGCTATGAAGGCCTGCAACCCGATTCGATCGTGGACGGCCAGATCATGGAGCTCAACTCCGTATCAAACGCGATTGGAAATATTTTCACCGAGCACAAGATTAAGACGATGAAGGTGGCTGCTGGTGTCAACGGCCATTCGGTGATCGTCAAGAACATTGTGTTGCCGCAGATGACTGCTGAGGAACTTCAGGAATCATTCGCCTGGCATGCCGAAGAGCATATTCCTTTTGATATCTCGGATGTCAATCTTGACTATCACGTCACCGGAAGCACCGATGACGCGATTCATGTGCTGCTGGCTGCGTGCAAGCGCGACAAGATCGCGAACCTCAAGCAAGCCATTCAGCTCGCCGGCAAGCAGCCCGCGGTAATCGATGTCGATGCCTTCGCTTTGCAGAACTGCTACGAGTTGAACTACGACCCGCAGCCGGGTCACGTGGTCGCCCTGCTTAACATCGGCGCCTCAACCACGAACATAAACATTCTGAACGGTGTCAGGTCGGTCTTTACCAGAGATGCTTCGTTCGGCGGCAATCAGTACACGTCGCTGTTGCAGAAGGAACTGGGACTGACATTCGAGCAGGCCGAGCGCGTCAAGCGCGGGATGGCGCTGCCGGATGGCATCGAGCATCGCGACACTGAACCGATTCTGGAAACGGTGTCTGACATCCTGGCGCTCGAGATTCAGAAGACTATGGATTTCTATCGCGCCACAGTCGAAGACGGCGAGTCTGCAGTTCAGACGATTTTGATCTCTGGCGGCGGCTCGAAATTAAAAGGTTTGATGGAATTTCTGGCCAAGCGTTTTGAGATTTCTGTCGATATGTTTGATCCGTTTCGCAAGATTCGGGTTGATGCTCGCGGGTTCGATCCGGAGTACATGCGCGAGATCGTTCCGGAAATGGCCATTGCGGTCGGACTGGCGCTGAGAGGAGTTGACGCCCGGTGATTAAGATAAACCTTCTAGAATCGGTAACCGATCGCCCTGCTGGTGTAGCCTTTGTCGAAGACAAGGTTTCCAGCGCGCGCACCCAAACCTTCCTGCTGGCGCTGACGGTTATGGCGCTGTTAATCCTCGGTATGGGTTTCGATTATGTGAGCGCCAACGCTCAACACGAGACCGCTACCAAAGAACTCGAAAAGCAGAAGCGCATCAACGAACAGATGTTAGCTGTTAAGCGTGAGCAGGTGGAATTGGAAAAGAAGATCGCGGACATCAACTTTAGAATTGACGCGATTCAAAAGTTGCGCGCTTCACAGCAAGGTCCGAGCGCCGTCCTAGCCGAGTTAAAATCTCGCTTTGACAGCGTTCCCGGTCTGTACCTGCGCAGCGTGGAACAGAAAGACGCCGAGCTGATCATTAAGGGCGAGTCGCCCAACGAAGCTTCGGTAACTCGCTTTGGGCAGAGCATGGAGTTCTCGTCCGGTCTCTTTACCAACCTCAATATCGAGACCACTCGCGAAATTCCGGCAAGCAAAGTCGCCGGCACGGGTGCAATGGATCCCAACGCGCCGGTTCCCGAGGTTGTGGCCTTCACTATCCGGTGTAGCTACGCCCGCGCCGCCACTCCGCAAAACGGCGCGCAGCAGAACGCAACTCCGCCACCCGCTAATCACGTTGCCAAGGGTAACTAGACCTGGCCCGCAACTCGCACCGCCAAGCTACAGGAAATCATCATGAAAATAGGAAACATCAACGGTCTTCCCTGGTACGCCAGGCTCAGCATCTTCGTCGCGCTTGCGCTCGTTGTCTACGGCGGCTTCTGGTACTTCGTGACCAGCGGCACCCGCAAAGAGACCAAGGGCCTGCAGGACCAGATTGTCGTACTGCAAAAGGCGAATGCGGAAGCCCAGATTGCCTCGCAGCGGCTCAACGAGTTCCGCACCGCGTACAAGAACAAGCAGGAAGAAATGGAAGAGCTGCGGGCCCTTTTGCCTGAGCAGCGCGAAATTACCAAGGTGCTCGAAGGCATTCAGGATCGTGCCCGGGCCACCAGTCTCTCACTCAGAAAATTCCAGCCCAAAGACGATATTCAACAGGACTTCTACAGCGGTAAGCGAATCGATGTAGCCGTCCAAAGCTCGTTCGCCGGGTTG
>JAVHWA010000149.1:0-11802 GCA_032160165.1 Acidobacteriota bacterium | reverse complement strand
GCCGTCCCATATTGCCATCAGCAGTGCCCACGTCCGTACCCGTCTCATCAATCCAAATCAACCAATCGACCGCATCGTCGTTTAGAGCGATGTAGTTGTCCAGGCAGTTCGCGCCACCGAACGTCGCGTTTCTCACGGTCTCTCTCCAGGTCTCGTATTGCGTCATCCTATTCTGACCGTAAGCATCGAAACCGATCCGCCGTCGACGCCTTCACCGGGGAAGCTTATCAACTCGCCTTCACGACGCGTGGCAATAACATAGAGAAGTGGAAGATAGTGCTCGGGCGTGGGAACCGACAGCGTCGCATCACGGCCAAGCGTATCGTACGTCACAAGAGGAGAATCGTCGCCATCGAGCAATGCCGCTCGGACCTGAGCTTCAAATCGGATCGCCCAATCAAACGGCTCTACTCGATGTCCGCCCCAGGCGTAGGTATGAAGGTTATGGACGATGTTGCCGCTGCCGGCGATTAGTATGCCTTCGTCGCGTAGCGGCGCAAGTCTCTTCGCGATTTGATAGTGAAAGTCTGGTGGCTGAGTCTCATCAATGCTCAGCTGGACAACCGGAACATCCGCCTGGGGAAAAACGTGAGTCAGTACCGACCAGGTTCCATGATCCAGACCCCAACTTTCATCCAGCGCTACCGTCACCGGAGAGAGCAGATCGCGAACTCGCTCTGCTAGTTCAAGATTTCCAGGGGCAGGATACTCGACTTGATACAGCTCTTTGGGGAAGCCCCCGAAGTCGTGAATGGTCCGCGGCGAAGACATCGCTGTTACCGCCGTCGCCGGGATGTACCAGTGTGCCGAGATTGCCAGCACGGCTTTTGGACGAGGAAGGGAATTGCCAATACGGGCCCAGCTCTCCGTGTACGCATTTTGGGAGAGAGCGTTCATCGGATTGCCATGTCCGAAAAAGATAGCGGGCATTACTTCTGGCACAGAGGCATTATATCAAAAGGTAATGCCCTCCGGGCGAGCAAGCTCGTGAAGGGCATTCATAGGCGTCAGTTGTCTATCTTCTTCCGGTTCGGCTCCCGCCTCTATGATTGAGCAGATTCGGAATGCTCAATCGACTCCCGCAGGAAGTTTTCAAATATGATTCGTCCGTCGCGCGATTCGTTTGGATGTTCCCAACGCGTCGCGCGGGCCTTATCCCAGTCTTCAAAAGATTTTTCCAGATGGAACTGCACGGTGTAGATCAGCTGGCCGTCGCTGCGATTGACCATCATTTGATTGCGACAGAGCGCGGCGGTTGCCAGGAGTTTGAATCCCTCGGGGACGCGGTCGAGTTGAAGTCCATGATTCTGCCAGACGCGCAGGATGCTGGCTTCGGTGGTGTAGTCCTGCCAGATACCGGAGTGTGCATCGTGTATTCCCGTGAAGATGGGATCATCTGGCTCTGTGATGCGTATGAAGCGATACTGATACTCATACGGCCTACCCTCGCGATGCTCGTGCTGCTCCTGATGATCCAGCGTCTGTATCCTAGCCCCGAAACTCAAACCAACCAGTTGATGCCCGCCACAGATGCCCAGCACGGCAGTCCTGCTGGAACGAATGAACTCTGTGAACCCTTCGAGCAGGCGCGGATTGTAGTAATCAAAGTCGCGCAAGGTACCGCTTAGCACGATCGCCTGCGGACGGAACTCTTTTTCCGCGGTTGCGATCTCGGAGAAGTGCGCCGTGTGCATCTCTGGTCGCTGGATCAAGCGCGAGACGTTGTTGCGAATATTATCGAGCGCCATTCCGGAAATCTTTCGCTCCCACTGCAGGTGCGTCTTGACTCGACGTCCCCACTCAGTGATCGCCAGCTCGGAGATATCGTCTTCGTCGCGCAGAAGATCATCGACGATGAGCACACGGGCTTCTTCGATTCGTTTTTCGATGGGTTCGTAACGGCAAAACCGGCGTTGATTGAATGGGAACGGTAGAGGTTCCGGCTTGTCTATGGGAATGTCTTCTTCTATCAATATGTCGTCCGCCATGTGTTGGAATCGTGCTCCGAACGGCCGCGTGGTTATCTGCGCCGCTGTTTCGTGTTTTGGTTAAACTGCGGCACGGCGGCTCCCGCCCCTGCCTCTTTTATCTCGCTTCGAATATCGCCCACCAGCGAACTCCGCAGCCGCGCGCGGTAGGCGTCGCTGCGTCCCGCTGCCACATGCGCTACAAATAATAACATGCGCTGCCAGGATGATTCGAGTTCATCGGCCAGAGCGGAAATCCGGCTGATGTCGTATGGGATAGCCACATCCACACAACCCGCTCGCGCGAAGACTGAAAGATAACGGGCGGTGGCGAGGTCCGGGCACATCAGCCTGCGCCTTCCGATTGTCAACTCGATTCCCAAGAGCGTGTGCTGTATCTCTACGACCGCGTTTCTGCCGATGACATGCAGATGATAAGAACGTGTTCGCATCGGCAGTATTCGCTCACGATACATTCGCGGGATCCACATATCGCCGAGCTGAGTTATGATTTCGCCGACCGCGGTTGTAAAAGACCCCAACTTTACTCCAACTTATCCCTGTCTCCTCGCTGGTGTCCTCGTTTGTGGGCCAGCGCGTACCCTTGTCAGTTAGCACGACCAATCCACGAAATCCCACGAAAACAATTTCGTGTGCATGAGTGATCGTCCACTTTTGTCTTGTCGAAGCCGGACCCCATCGTCGTGAGCGCCTATTGAATACGGCCCAGCGCTCGACGAGGGCTACCTTCGCACTTGCGCAGCGACAGGACGCTTTTGGAAAGCGTCGATCACTTTGTTCGGAAACAGCCCCAGATAGAAAACCCCGAGCACCGCAATGATTATGGCCAACGCGGCACTCGCGGGAACGCGGGGCGCCGTCCACTCGGTTGTCCGTTCACGGAAAAACATCACGATAATTAGCCGCAGATAGTAATAAGCCGACACGGCGGTGTTGAGAACCGCTACTACAACCAGTGCATAAAACCCTTCGTTCAGTGCCGCGCGAAATACCATCACCTTTCCGATGAATCCCGCGGTAAGCGGCAGCCCGAGCAGACTCAAAAGAAACAACGATAGCGTGAAGGCGAGCGCGGGAGCGCGGAAACCTATTCCGTTATAGTCCTCGACTTCCGTGCGGCGATCGTTCTTGCGCGCTATCAAGGTCACGATAGCGAAGGCCCCCAGATTCATCACGGCATAAGCCAGCATGTAAAATGCCACCGATGCCAGCGCGTCGTCTCGCGTGGACATCTCTCGCGCCGCGCCCGCCGCAACGAACCCAACCAGCGCATAACCCGCGTGCGCGATGGATGAGTAGGCCAGCATTCGCTTGACGTTGTTCTGAACGATTGCGACGACGTTGCCGACCGACATCGTGATCATTGCCAACACCACCATCGTATTTACCCAGACCATGTTGGGCTGGACGGCGAGTGTCGTACCGGCGGCAGCGACGAACGGAAATCCAAAGACAAAGACGCGCAGAAAAGAAGCGAAACCGGCCGCCTTCGGCCCTGCCGCCATAAAGGCTGTGACCGGTGTGGGCGCTCCTTCGTAGACATCAGGCGTCCAGACGTGGAATGGCGCGGTGGCGATCTTAAAGCCAAAGCCCACCAGCATCATGGCAGCCCCGGCCAAAAGTAGTTCCGGATAGCGTGCCTCGCCCAGACGGTCCGCGATCAAGCTGATGTTCGTCGTTCCCGGTAATCCACCTCTCGTCGAAGAGGCGCCGTAAACCAGCGCAATTCCATAGAGCAGAAAGGCAGAAGAGAACGAGCCAAGAATGAAGTACTTCAATGACGATTCGTTGGAGCGTAAGTCGGTGCGGCGGAAACCTGCCAGAACGTAGGTGGCGATCGAGAGGATCTCGAGGCCCAGGAAAACTATTACCAGATCGTTACCCGAGGCCATCAACATCATTCCGGCCGTGGCGAAGAGCAGAAGCGAATGAAACTCCCCCGCATGAAGTTTTTCGTTCTCCATCCAGACCATCGAAATCAACACCGTAACTATCGAAACGAATAGAAAGATCAGCGTGAAGCTCAATCGCAACTCGTCGAGCACGATCATGTCATTGAAGCCGCGGGTCGCGCCGACTGAGAGATTCGCCCACATATAGATGCAGGCCGCGCCGGCGGCGACCAGGCCCGTGATCGACAAGCCTCCGGTCAGCCATCGCTGCGTTGGCCGCGCGAAGGCATCAAAAAGCATGACTACCACGGCAACGCCGCACACTATTATCTCAGGCAGGATCAGCCCGAAGTTTATGTCGGGAGGAAGAACTTGTAGGGCTAGCGATATACCGTTCATTGCAACTCAGACCAGGTCCATCGACTATCTATTGCCGACGTCATTCGGCGCCTTCAACGCGAGGAGCCTGTCCAGTCTCGCGCGCATTGTGGACATGTATAGCGGGACCGCCGACATGCCCACATGATTGGGCAGCGACAAGCGTCCCAGTTTGTCGAAGAAAAGAATTGTGGGAAGCCTTCGGCGCGGCGAGAAACGTGAGAAGGTCGTGTTATCCGGATCACGCAGGATCGGAAACGAGACTTTCAGCTTCTTCACGTAGTCGCGCAGGTCTCCATCTGAAACCTGGTCCGTGCCTTCGATGTCTACCCAGAGGAATTTCACCGGCTTGTCTTTGTACTCCTTCTTAAGATCTTCCAGTGCCTTCAATTCCTCTTTGCACGGCTGACACCATGTCGCCCCGAACGAAAGCAGTATCACGCTTCCGCGAAAATTCGAGATGTCATAGGTTTTGCCGTCCGTGCCTTTTAACCTGATGCTCGCCTGGGCATACGCGGAATTTGCTTCCTGCGCGAGCATGTAGCGCAAAATGTTAGTTTGCGAAGTAGAGCTGACACCGGGAGCTGCCTTTTCTCCGCGGGTGCCAACGCCCATAACACAGATTAGAAAGGTGAGTAGAAATGAAAGTAAGTAAGGTTTTCTCATACTCTTGAACCGGTGTACCTCCAGCGCAAGCTGACAGCTTGCGCTACCGTCCTCTACTTCTCAACTTCTGCCGCAATAGTGCCGCCTCGTTGGTGTTGTTCGACGCGCGCCCGAACTTCTTCCACGCTTGCGCGCGATCTGTCCAAAAAGGGCCGAGGGTACGCGCCCATCAATAGCATTAGAATGAGTAAGGGCACCAGCAGACCGATCTCGCGCGCGTTCAGATCGTTCAAGCGCGCGTTCTCAGGATTGTTGATCTTGCCGAACACGACGCGCTGAAGCATCCACAGCATGTATACCGCGGCCCAGATCACGCCGGTTCCGGCTAGCATGGTGGCGATCCACGGCCACGTGATGGCACTGGATGTCCACGTTCCGATCATGATCAGAAATTCGCCTATGAATCCATTGAGGAGCGGCAAGCCAATAGAGGACAGCGACGCGATCACGAAGAATGCTGAAAACCACGGCATCGAATTCGACAACCCGCCAAAATCGGAGATCATACGAGTGTGCCGCCGTTCGTAGATCATCCCGACGAATAGAAAGAGGGCGCCGGTCGACACGCCATGGTTGAGCATTTGATAAAGCGCTCCCTGCATACCGAGCTCGGTGAATGAGAACAGGCCGAGCACGACGAAGCCCATGTGACTGACGGATGAGTAGGCTACAAGCCTCTTTACATCCGGCTGCACCATTGCAACCAGCGCCCCATAGATGATCCCTATGATCGCCAGCACTATGATGTAGGGCGCAAATGCGCGGGCCGAGGCGGGAAAGAATGCAAGGTTGAAACGCAGCAACCCGTAGGTCCCCATCTTGAGAAGCACGCCGGCCAGTATCACCGACCCTGCGGTCGGCGCTTCCGTGTGGGCGTCGGGCAGCCAGGTGTGAAATGGGAAGAGGGGGACTTTTATGCAGAAGGCGAAAGCAAACGCGAGGAAGAGAAGCGCCTCGCCCTGCGTTCCGGGGGTCAGTTTGGTAGTCCCGGCCTTTAACGCCGCCAGGATGGTCACGTAATCGAAAGAGCCTGCGATGTAGTAAAGGGCGATGATGCCGACCAGCATCAAAAGGCTCCCCACCGCGGTGTAGATAAAAAACTTCGTGGCTGCGTAAATGCGTCGCTCGCCTCCCCAGATGCCGATAAGGAAGAACATGGGGATCAGCGATGCTTCAAAAAAGAGGTAGAAGAGCAGCAGGTCGAGCGATACAAACACGCCAATCATCGCGCTCTCGAGCACCAGCAGGAAAACGTAATAAGAGAGCGTGCGCTTCTTTACCGAAGTCCAGCTGGAAAGAATCGAGATGGGGACCAGCAATGTCGTCAGCAGCACCAACCACAGACTGATTCCATCTACGCCGACATGGTAATTAGCCGAGATTGCCTTGATCCAGGGAACGCTCTGTTCAAAGCGAAATGCGCTGGTGGAACTATCTCCCGTCAAGAGGAACAGCGAGACCCCAAAGGTGGCGATCGAAAAAGCGAGCGCGATCCATTTGTAGTCCGCCTCGCGATCGCGAACGAACCGCGCCCCGACCGCGGCGAAAGCGCCGGCCACAGGAAGAAGGATCAAAATGGAGAGCAGGTATCGCATCAACTAGTGAATCAGAATTTTGAAAGTGAAGTAGCCAATGACTCCCAACGCGCCCAGCAAAATGATGGCAGCATAAGTGCGCACAAAGCCCATCTGGAGATAGCGCACGACGCGGCCGATCTCCGCAACGGCGCGGCCAAGCCCGTTTACGATTCCATCGATCACGCCTACATCAAACAGCTTCCAGAGCCCTTCTCGCGAGACGACCTCGATCGGACGAATCAATGCAGCATCGTAGACTTCATCGACGTAATATTTGTTCTCGAGCAGACTCGGCATTTGCCTGAGCGGTCGTTTTCTAAACAGCGCCCATCCCGCTCCGATACCTGCGAGAGCAATCAAAACGGAGATTCCGGTAAAGAGCCGTTCCTGGCCAATCTCTTTGGGTGAGTGTTCGGCTTCCGCGACGGACTCCCCTTCAGACCCTTCTGTGGTGATCGCTGGTGTTCCATCGTGGGGCTGAGGCTCCTTCGTGAGTAACTGCGGTCTTGCCGACTCTGCAGGCGCCCCCGCGGCGCCTTCGGGATTACCGGCAATGACAGGTTCCAGCGTCTTCTCAAAGTAGTTGTCCACTTTGCCACCGCTCAGCGCATACGGTATGCCGATCAAGCCACCGATGGTCGAAAGTATCGCCAGCACAATGAGGGGCATGGTCATCAGCCACGGTGATTCGTGGGGCTTGAGTGGACCTTGATGAGCGTCCTCGTCATGAGAATCGTGCTTAAGGGCCTGTTGGTCGTGTGCGGACACGAGTGCCGCGTCGTGCGAGACAGCAGCTTCTACGGCCGCTTGGGTCTGAGATGTGTCTGAGTGATCGGTGTCAGTTTCGAGAAATCTCTCCTTGCCCCAGAAAGTCATGACCATCAATCGGGTCATATAAATTGCAGTTAGCAAGGCAGTCAGCGCCCCAACAGCCCATAGGATTTTCCCTGCGTTTGGAATACCGAAGGCATTAGTACTCCATGTCTTCCACAAGATCTCGTCCTTGGAGAAAAATCCGGCGAAAATCGGGATACCGCTGATCGCCAGCCAACCGATCAGCATGGTTACAAACGTGATCGGCATGTACTTCTTCAAGCCGCCCATCCGGCGCATGTCCTGCTCGTGGTGCATGCCATGAATCACCGAGCCCGATCCGAGGAAGAGCAGCGCCTTGAAGAACGCGTGGGTCATCACATGAAAGATCGCGGCGACGAAAGCACCCACCCCACACGCCAGCATCATGTACCCAAGTTGCGAGATGGTCGAATAAGCCAGCACCTTTTTGATGTCGTTTTGAGCGAGCCCGATCGTGGCCGCGAACAGCGCGGTCGCAGCCCCTATGATGGCGATGATGAACATGGCCGTGGGCGCATGAGTATAAATCGCTGAACATCGCACGATCATGTAGACGCCGGCGGTAACCATCGTGGCCGCATGAATCAGGGCCGAGACGGGAGTCGGTCCGGCCATCGCGTCGGGAAGCCAAACGAATAAGGGAATCTGGGCAGACTTGCCTGTGGCGCCGATGAAAAGCAGTATCGCCGCAGTTGTGATGCCCCCCGCGACCAGTGCATTGGCCGTAAAAGGCTCAACCGCTTTCGCGGCGATAGCCGTTAGCGCGCTACCGTCGCCAAAGAAACTAATGGAGCCCGTGATGAAAAAGACGAGCATGATGCCCAGAATCACGCCCCAATCGCCGATGCGGTTCGCGATGAAAGCTTTCTTCGCGGCATCGCCCGCCTCTTTTCGGTCGGTGTAATATCCGATCAAGAGATAAGAACAGAGCCCCACGCCTTCCCATCCGACGAACAGCAGTAGCAGGTTGTCCGCCAGGATCAGCGTCAGCATGGAAAACATGAACAGATTCAGGTAAGCGAAAAAGCGATAGAATCCCGGATCGCCATGCATGTAGCCGACGGCAAATATGTGAATCAAAAGTCCGACGAAGGTGACGAAGAGGACGTAGATTCCGCTTAGCCGGTCCATCGCAAACCCGAAGTCCGCGTGAAAGCTCCCCACATTTAGCCAAGTCCAAAGATGGTCCCTTACCGGCGCCATCCCCGGAGCCGCTTCAGCCGTAAGAGCGCCTCCCGATTTGAATGCGAGATAGAACGCGACCACCGTGGAAACGCCGACCGCTATGCAGGCCACAGCTCCGATAAATGATTCTTTGCGCACACGTCGGCCGAGGAACCAATTGATGGCGGCTCCGGCAAGCGGTGCGAAGATGATATAGCGAAGCATAAAAGCAGGAGTCGGGACTCAGGAGTCAGGACTCAGAACTCGGAACTCGAAACACGGGACTCGGAACCCAGAATGAATCGCTAAAGCCATTCCTATTCTGAGTCCTGAGTTCTCACGCTCACAATTTCATGATGTTGGCATCGTCCACATCCAGCGATTCACGGTTGCGGAAGATAGCGATGATTATTCCCAGTCCGACGGCAGCTTCGGCCGCCGCCACCGTCATGACGATGAATACAAAAAGCTGGCCCGTAACATCGCGAAAATAACTCGAAAAGGCCACGAACGTAAGGTTCACCGCATTGAGCATCATCTCGATGCACATAAACATAGAAATCACGTTACGCTTGATGATCACGCCCACCACGCCGATCGTAAACAGCACGGCCGAAAGCGCTAAATACCAGGAGAGCTGTGGAACACCGTTCATAATCTTCACTCTGCTGCCGGATAGTCCTGTGGCACATCAATCCCCAAAATCTGTTCAGCTTCCGCCGTCGTGTGCGCGACAACCGGGGTGGCGTCGTTTTTTGCGCTCGGATCAATGAGTTCCTTCTTGAGCACCAAATCTCCCGGCACAACGAGCGCGCTGGGCGAAATGACATTTGTGCGACGCGCCAACGACATAGCGCCCACAATCGCCATCAGCAGCAGCACTGATGTGATCTCAAAAGGCAAAAGATAAGTCGTAAACAAGCCGGTACCGATCGAAGAGGTAAGGCCGATCTCAGAGGTGCTGGGGTCCTGAAGCGACGGTTGAGCCTGGACAAAGTAGATCACGAATGCCGCCTCGGCGATCAGAACTCCGGCCAGTAACACCGCCGTCGGCACCAGGAATCGAAGCCGCAGCCGCTTACTCACTTCCTCGTCCACGTTCAGCAACATGATTACGAAGACGACCAACACCATAATCGCGCCGGCGTAGACGATCACCTGAACCGCAGCGATGAACGGCGCCGCCAACATCACGTACAGTGCGGCCAGAGCTATGAAGACGCCGATCAACGAGATTGCACTGTAGAGCGGGTTGCGCTGCACCACCATTGAAAGGGCACAGCCAACAGCCAGTCCCGCGAATAGAATGAATAGAAGCGCAACCATTATCTAACAAATCATGAGCGCGAACACACGTTCGCCCTCGACGCGAAAGCTACTTGGGAGCGTAGACGAAATATCCTACCGTTGCCGTGATGATGATATTCAGAATGGCGAGCGGCAGCAGAAACTTCCACCCAAAATTCATCAGCTGATCGAAGCGGAAACGCGGCAGCGTGCCGCGCAGCCAGATGTACAGGAACAGAAAGAAAAAGACTTTTAGTAAGAACCATACGACGCCGAGAATGGGGATCGTCTCGACAAAAGGGCCGTTCCAACCGCCCAGGAAGAGCGTCGTCGCCAGCATCGAAACCGTTAGCATGTTGACGTACTCTGCCATGAAAAAGAGCGCAAACTTCATTGCGCTGTACTCTGTGTGGAAGCCCGCCACCAGCTCAGTCTCAGCTTCCGGCAGATCGAAAGGCACCCTGTTCGTCTCCGCGATGGCCGACGTCAGATAAACGATGAAGCCGAGGATCTGTGGAAAAATGTTGTAGTGCCAGAAACCGCCGCTCTGCATCTCGACGATCTTATAGATGTCCAGGGTGCCGCTCATCAGTATGACGCCGACAAGCGAGAGACCAAGCGAGAGCTCGTACGAGATGAGCTGCGAGGACGCCCGCAATCCACCCATCAAGCTGTATTTGTTGTTTGACGACCAGCCTGCGAGCGCGATGCCGTAAACCCCGACAGATGTAATACCCAATACGTAAAGCAGGGCAACGTCGAACCGGGCGATCACGAGTTGCTGCGATCCAAACCACGGAATGGTGACTTCGGGCCCAAACGGATAGACGATCATCGTCATCAGCGCGGTGACGATCGCGATCACAGGGGCGAGAAAATAAACGAAGCGGGTCGACTTGTCGGGGACAATATCTTCTTTGAGGATGAATTTGAGCAGGTCGGCGAACGGCTGAAGCAGCCCCCCATAGCCGACGCGATTCGGCCCCAACCGTCCCTGGATCAAGGCCAGAACCCGGCGCTCGGCCAGCACGGTATACGCGACGATCATCAGGATCCCCGTGAAGGCGACAGTGATCGCCAACAACTTCACGATGATGTGACTTATGGTATCCCAGTCCATCGTTTGGTGAATCGTGAATGGGAAATCGTTAATGGTGGACGGACGAATACCGATCGTCTATTCACGATTTACGATCTACTATTCACCAGCTCTCAGTCTCCCGCCACGGCCTCGCCGTGCCGTAAACCCTGGTCAATCGTAATCTGGTAAAGCGGTGAAATCGCCACTGTCGGGGGCCTCGGATTGCCTGCGGCCAATAGTGGAAACTGAGGGACCTTGCCAGTCAAAGTTCCGGGCTTGAAGAGCTCGTGCCCGACTTTCGGCGTGACGTTGATCTTCTCAGCGCTCTCGCTCATGGCTTCGACCGTGCGTTTCAGTTCTTCGATTTCATTCTTCAGTTCTCGGTGCTCAACGACAGCATGCTTGACTTGCACGGGTCTGGTTTCGTCCTTTAAGAGTGGATAACGCAAGTTGGCGTAGGCCGGCACCTTGTCCGCAATCTCCTTGAAGACGTTGCCGGCAGACATCTGAAATCCAAAGTCCACTTCGAGCGCACGGGCCAGTTGGGCAGTGATCATCCAATCCGGTTTCGCCTGATGGACCGGTGGAATAGATTGGCGAAGACGTTGAACAAGCCCGTCGTTGTTGGTGAAGGTCCCATCTGTTTCTGCGAACGATGCGGCCGGAAAGACCACATCTGCATAACGCGTCGTCTCGGTTTCGAAGAGTTCCTGCACGATCAGAAAATCCAGCTTTGCCAGCGCGTCAGCTCGTCCGCTGATGTGTTCGGGAAGGAGGCTGCCGGCTATATACATCGCTCGCACAGTCTCGCCGGCGGCGTCCAATATTTGCGGGGTTGTCTTTCCGCTGCGCATGAGGCCCATGTCGTGTGCGCCGACACTATTGTTGTAAAGCGGCAAGGGATGGAGCAGCAC
>JAVHWA010000136.1:0-5174 GCA_032160165.1 Acidobacteriota bacterium | reverse complement strand
ACCGCCCCTTTGCATGCTAATCTTTTGACAGGAGAATGACAAAGCCGTCCAACGGGACCAGCAAGCTCCGACTCTGGTTACGACTGTGCGGCCCCGCCTTTATCGATCCCACTTTTGCTGCCGGTTTCGCTCTCTGGCTTGCGTGGCAAGTACTCCGTGAGATCGTCCCGCGAATCTTTGTCTTCTTATCGGCCACGCTGCTAGCGTTGGTGTTGGTTTGGCCAGTTCCACTCGCTGCGAAGTGGGATGAGATGAGCAGACTTGCCACGAACTGGAAGATGCGAGCTGTGATCACACTGGGCTGCGGAATCATCGGAACTCTTCTTTATATCACGAGGGAAACGATGCGAACATTGTACGGTATCGCTGAAATCCTTGTTGGTCTTGCGGCTTGCTGGGTGGCGATAGGTCAGAGCTCAAAATCCGGCATTGAAGGGGCCATCACCTTGGGCAGCGGTTTATACATTATCGTCCGCGGATTCGATAATATTGGCAAAGCCAAAAAAGAAAAAGCGGAGGCGAAGGCGAAAGCGGAGGAAGAAGAGAGGAAGCGAGCTGCCACGGCCAAGCAAGTTCCCGCTGAATTATGGCGAATGCTCGTGTCGCCCTATGCAATTCCTCCAGAAAATCCGTTTCGAAAAATCTTGGCCGAGACAAAAAAAAATAACAAGTAAACTAGGGCCAGCGGCGACTCAAACAAAGTACGGCTGGAGATCAATGATATTCGCTACGCTATGGCTCATCGCCGACACAAATTCTCCCAGGCCCGCTCTGATTATCGCCCGCGCAGTGGCGGCGCCACGTGTCGATAGTAAGCTCTGATCCTTTTGCTGACCGCATTGAACTCCTCCCAGCACACGCTGGAATCGTTTGTTCGGGCTATTTGGATTGATTGCGGCGCGCGGTGGATTGATTCGACCGCGACGCGGATTCATTCCACCGGCGGGCGGATTTCTTTCAACGCGTGTCGGAATTAGAGCCCGTCCGGTCACGAACAATTGTTTCGCACCCGGAAATCATTTCAGCTCGCGCTGGGATCCTTCCAACGTATGCCGGAATCGCCCGGACGCCGTACGCCAATCGTTCCTACGCGCAGGAAACATCTCACCGCACCGAGGAATCGTCCCACCGCGCGCATGAGACCGTCCACCACATCACTGGACATTCCGGAGCACCCCTGCAGCAGGTGGGCGCCTCTTATGGGGACCGCGGTTCTCGCCCCGTTGACGCGCCTTAATAGACAGCTCCCGGCGAAAGGCCGAAATTCTAACACCGACGACCTTTTCTCCCTTCCCTCCACGAATTGGCTTCCCAAACGCGGCCCTCCAAATCATACTTTCGAGATGACAGCGGACGAGGCCCTCGATGTCTACAAAAAGGTCTATAACGAATGGCCTGAGTTCGCGAAGGCGCGTGGCAGGGTATCGGAAGCGGACACTCGAGCCAATATCCTTGACCGTATTTTACATGAGGTGCTTGGGTGGCCAAGGGACGCCGTAATTCGCGAGCCTCATTCCAAAGCCGGCTACTTGGACTATAAGTTAGTTAAAGGTGGCCCTTCGGTAATAGTAGAAGCTAAGGCGCAGGGCGAGTCGTTCGTAATTCCCTATCGAAAGCACTCCAAGGCTCAACGACTTAAGATCGGTGGCGCGTTAGCGACAAGCAAGGAAATCATCGAAGCCCTCGAGCAGGCGCATAAATATTGCGCCGAAGAAGGCATTCGTTTTGGCGTCGTCACAAATGGCTACTCGTTTATCATTTTTAAGGCGATTCGCGAAGGTGACACTTGGCGCAATGGGTATGCAACAGTGTTCTCTGGTTTCAATGTTATTTCCGAGGATTTCGTCACTTTTTGGAATTTACTCAGCTACGAATCCGTTCGTGACGGGAAACTAACCGAAGCATTTCGATCCGATGCCGCCGTTCCGCGCGAGTATCATAGACCGATCGACAGGGTCGTAGACAGCGATGCGACCTACGCAAGAAACCCTATCAACTTAGCGCTACGTCCCTACGTCGACAAGTTCTTTGGCGACATAGCGTCACAAGACACGATCGAGGTCTTGAAGGAGTGTTACGTTCACTCACGCCCCGTGCAAATCATCGATCACGATCTAAACATCATTATCCGTGATAGCGTTCCTCAATTTGCTGCAGGAGCCAACCAGCTCCTAACCAGCGATGCTAAACCAGGCGGACTTATCGAGGCGTACGTTCGATCCACTGTGCTTATTGTGGATTACAAAGGCTCAGTAGTGCTTCTGATGGGTGGTATCGGTTCGGGGAAAACGACCTTTCTCAAGCGTTTCTTTAGAGTAATCGCGCCTGACCTGGCGCAGCCTGGCGAGAAAACGTTTCGGATTCATGTCGATTTCCTAGGTGCCCCCGACCAACTGACCGACCTAGACAACTTTCTGTGGCGGAGCGCCGCGGAGGCAATGCGTAGCAACGAGCCCAATTTAGAGAAACGTGCTATGCTCGAAAAACTTTTCGACAAGCGCCTTGGGTTGATACGGGAGATTTACGGGGAGGACAGTCAACATTTCGAGACGAAATACGCAGAGGAACTATTTAAACTCGCTTCAGATAATAGGGAGTTTAGCACTGCTGCCATTGATCACTGTCGCTCCGAAGGTCGACTGCCACTTGTAGTATTCGACAACGTTGATCAACTCGGGATTGATCTGCAAGCGCACATTTTCACCACGACTGAGCACCTTGCAGCACACTACGGATGTTTAGGGATCCTAGTTATTCGCGAGGAGACGTTCTCAGCGGCCCAAATGCAGAAGCAGCTTACCGCGTACAGTATTAAGCCCTATCATCTCTCATCACCTAGCTTCCGCGAGTTAATCCGTCTTAGAATAGACTACGCGACGAACGCGGCAGCAAAGAACACTAAACAGGCTCCGCTGCGGGGCTTCGAAGCAGAAGATGTCGCGGCCAAGGAGATTCTCGATTTTTTCAACCTGCTTCGAAACTCAGTCTTCACGGAAAATTACCACATCGTTCGGTTGCTCGAGGCGATTTCCTTTGGGAATATGCGACTGGCGCTTCAGTTGTTTAGCAATTTTCTACTCTCTGGCGCAACGAATATGCCGAAGATCTTGGAGATCTTTCGGCAGGAGGGCCGATATCTAGTGCCATTTCATGAGTTTGCAAAAAGTGTCATCCTTGGGGACTATCGCTTTTACAAGGAGACACGTAGTTTTGCTTTCAACTTATTCCATGTTACGGCAGCGCGTAATTCCAGTCATTTTACCGCACTCCGGGTGCTGCACTATCTAAGTCACTCTCCCGAGCGTTACCAAGGCGGGGAGGGATTTGTAGATTTGCATGCGCTCGTGTCGGTGTTCGTTGATACGTTCGACAATGAAGACGATTGTATCAAAACGCTGCTTAGAATGGTAGCTGTCAATCGTCAACTCGCAGAATTCGATACACGCCGACCAGATACACTAGCGGGAGCGTCGTCTGTCCGAATCTCCAGCGCTGGGAAATACTACCTAGACCACTTTGTGGGTGATGTCGCGTACCTCGACCTCGTCTGGCACGATACGCCTTTTACCGACCAAGTAGTCTGTGACGAATTGAATCGACGGATTCATTCGACTGACCTACTTGAGCGACTACGCCGGGTCGACATGTTCCTCGACTACCTCGAGCGCCATGAAAATGCGGAAATCGGCGGATCAGGAGTGGAGGCGATGAAGTCTGAAGTAGGCATCCGGTTCATGCCGATGATTAAGATGGGCTACTCACGTGGTAAAAAGAGCATGCTCAAATATGTGAGATCCTATCAGGCCTCAAAAGGCGAACCATTCGGTCAACGGCTCAACCTTGATGGATTTGTGTGTGTGGAACGTCCTTCACCGCTGGTACCTCGCGAAGACCCAGGTGGCGGCTCCGCCTTAACTCCCTCATAAGAGCAGGGCGTGGGTTTGATCGGACCCGCGCGGAGGGGCGGAGAAAGGGTCATTCCGTAAAATTGTGGACCGACACAGGTAATCGCTTGCCAATCGGCGGAAGCATTTCAATCTTGATAACGACCCTCGCTGCCCTTCCTGTCTGATCTCATCGAACGCGGGTTCACCTTTGGCCGCCGGAGACGAGGAGGGCCTGGCCGGTGACCCAGTGCGCATCTTCGGAGGCAAGAAAGACGGCGACGGGGCCGATATCGTCGGGTTGGCCGATGCGGCCCAACGGGGTTTGCGCTTCCACGGTTTTCTGAAAGTCCGATCCGGCGATGCCGGCGGTATGAAAGCCTTCGGTCTCGACCATGCCGGGGTTCAGCGAATTCACGCGGATCCGGCGTGGCCCGAGTTCTTTCGCGAGCGAACTGGTGATGGCATCGACTGCTGCTTTCGTGGCGGAGTAGACGGACCCGCCGGGCTGCGGGCTCACGGCAGAGACGGAACTGATGTTGATGATGCTTCCGCCGTCCGCGCCGAAGAGTTCGGCTGCTTTCTGCGAGACGAGGAGAAGGCCGAGGACGTTCAGATTGAACTGCCGATGGAAGTGTTCCTCGGTCACTTCGGCCAGTGGCTTAAAGTCAAAGACCCCGGCGTTATTGACGAGAATATCGACGCGGCCGAAGGCGGTGATGGTTTCGGCGAATAGGCGATCGATATCGGGTTTCTGCGAGACGTTCGCCTGCACGGCGATGGCTTTGCCGCCCTGGCTGGCGATGGCAGCGACGACGCGATCCGCGCCTTCTTTGCTCGAGGAATAATTGACGACGACGGAAGCACCGGCGTGACCAAGGTGGGTGGCGATAGATGCGCCGATACCTTTGGATGCGCCGGTGACAATGGCGACCTTACCGCGGAGTTTTTGTGAATCAGTAGACATGGGAGTTTTTGTTTTCTGTGGTTGAAGGAAAGCTCGTGGTTTGCGGGTCGTGATTGATCCGGCTTATGCAGTTGTTCCCAGCTTCATTTACGCGCCCATGGTTAGGACCACGCGAAAGCGCACTTTGCCGCTGCTCATCTGCTCGTAGGCTTCCGCCACCCGACTGAGCGGATACTTCTCGATCATCGGATGCACCCCGGTCAACGCGCTGAATTCCAATGTGTCCTGCGAATCGCGTGCGGTGCCCGAATAAGAACCGTCAATGGATCGCCTCCCGGCAATCATTGAGAACATGCCGATCGTCAACGGATCGGGTGGCGCCG
>JAVHWA010000026.1:0-15540 GCA_032160165.1 Acidobacteriota bacterium | reverse complement strand
AAGGTAGCGTCGTGCCGCGTTCAATGATGATTCGTAGAACCAAGGTCCCATTGCGTAGGCGTCGAGGCCGGAGACTAACGCCTATAGCAACGAGCTTGTCGGGCTCAGGTTCACGTTCGGGAAGTTGGTAATGGCGCGCGTATTCAGTGATGGTCCAGCGGCCGCTTCCGTCAGGTTTCAGATACACGGTGTGAATGGCGCCGGAGTCCATCCCCCAAAAGGTGACATCGACAACGGCGCGCTGTTTTCGTTGCCAACTGTGCCACAGAAAACGGTAAGCCGCAGACAATTGGCGAGAAGAGTTCATGGGGTTAGATGAAAGAGGGATGGAAAAACTCCGGTGGACTTGCGATTGTTCGATTGTCGGCGTGAATGCGTGAGCGGAAAATGACCCGACAAGGCAAACGAGAATAAGAGCTGAGGAAAGGAGTATGCGCATATCAAGGGTTGACGCCTAACGCTGGAATTGAGATGCGCCCCGCGAGTAGCTTGCAACGTCGTCTTTAGGAAGAATGATGAAAAGCTTGCTATCGGGGCGTCATCTCGAATGACTTGTTAGGCGGCTTACTGGAATCGAAAGCCGAGCACTGTGAAACACAAAACCCACAGCAGCACCCACAAAGCAAATCCCAAAATGCCGAGCACCATTGCAATTTTCTGTCGCGGCTTCAACCATGCAAGTATTCCTCCGATACCAGATACGGGGCCGCTCAAAAGGAGAGCGAGGTTGGCGAACCACACAAGCCCAGCAGCGAAGTAAGCAATGAGTATCCAAAGAGCATAATAGCTTAGGGCTACGCCTAATAAGCCGATTACGACAATAACCCAAGATGTGATGCGTTTCCATTCCACTTTCATAAAGGTGGCCGCATAACGTCCGAATTAACCGGCGAGCAAGCAACATCGAATTTAAAAGACATGCTAATTGCGAGTCCGGTTGAATGAGTTGTTATGCTGCATTGTCAACATCAACGAGCATGATTCTTTATACTGGCCGGCGACGATATTTTACAGAGTTCATCCACGATGAAGTAGCATTTGTAAATCTTGACTGGCCCGGTTATATCTACCGCAGAAACCTGCTGCCTTTCTTCAAAGCTCTCAGCAGCAGAAATTACCAATGTCATTCTTCGGAAATCATCTCGGGGACTTAAACCATTAATCCACTCCCACTGCCCTTCGATTATGAAACGTCCCGGCAATTCATATTTCCAATGCCCTGTAATCGTCCGTCCGCTTAAACCAAGAGGTGCTGATTTAAAAGTTCCATCTTTCTTCAGGAAATAATAAGAAGCGCCGTCTGTAAAAACAAATTGACCCTCTTCTTGGATAATCTTGATTGGCTCTCGCAAGTTAGCAGCAGCTATAGAGGACATTACGAGAACAAGAATAAACGCGACAATTACGGCTTTCATGCTTCTTACTCCTTTGTCTATTAATCCCCAAGTCTGCGGCATAACGGTTGAGTTGAAGCGGCGGCGCAAATCAAGCACCCTCCGCCGCACCAAGTTAGTTACGAAACACGCTCCCGCCGCTCGCATCCAACGATTTGTTAGTCTTGCCGGTTCTGCTGATCTCCTAATTTCGCCTGACTCTCTCATCCGCCTCCTTTCAACCCAGGATCAGGGAGATGTTCAAGTTTCTTCCCGATAACATTAAGTTGCTTTGAAATGGAATCTATATCGGTTTTTGCTTGGTTCACATCTGAACGAATAAGCGCTATGTCAGTTTGCATAAAACCCAGTTGGTCCTCTTTCGCAGTTTTTTCAAAGCGAGCAATTGCCTTCCGGTTAAAATCCTCATATTTCTTTAGCATTTCTTCACTAGGTGTAAGTCTGTTTGCTAGTCTTTGAAGGTATCCCCGCAAGATTAAGTCAATGAGACCCAGCACCAAAAGTCCGTCACCTATACCCGATAAGACATGTTCTAAGATACGTTTGTAGATTACGTCTTCAGGAACTATCGCGGAGAGAACAAGCAAAGCAATACCACTTAAGATAATTACGACCACCAAGGCGGGATTCAGTTTTTTGAACTCTGTTTCATTTTGGGAATTGGACTCTTCTTTCATCGCTGTTCTCCTTTCGTTTTTGGTTCTTAGGGTTCAATGTAGGCAAGCCTAACGGTTGAGTTGACCGGGCGTCGCGATAGCAACAACGTGAAAGGAAACGACAAGTTGAGAAACGAGATAACGCGGGCCGTTGTCATACCGATCGGCTGAAAGACGCGCTCAGCTAACAAATCACCGTAAAACTTTCCAGTCACCTTACGAATCAATATGCCCAGCGTTACGTATCCAAGATTGCTGTAGTCCCATTTTGTGCCCGTCGCGTAGGCGAGCGGTACTGATTTGATGAGGGCCAGATATTCATCTTCCGTCAGATCGCGCCGAAGATCGAGGTCAGGTGGATACTCTCCCATACCAGATGTGTGCGTGAGCAAATGCCGCACGGTAATGTTCTTCCAACTTTCGGGCGCGTCCACGAAATACTTGCTGATCTTGTCGTCGAGCGACAGTTTGCCTTCTTCGACCAGAATCATCACGGCCGCCGCCGTGAATTGCTTAGCGATTGAGCCGGATTGAAAGACGGTTTCAGGTCTGACCGGAATTTGATGCTCGACGTTAGCGAGACCGTAACCTTTGGCAATAATCGTCCGCCCGTTACGAACGACGGCGAGCGAAATTCCGGGAATGCGTTGTCGACGCATCTCGGCTTTGATAAATTCGTCAACCTTGGCTGAAACAGTCTGCTGTGCAGCGCAAGGTGTGATGAACAGCCAACAGACTATAACGAATGTCGCAAGTAGGCATTTGATATTTGTCGTTGCCATTTGTCTTCTCAACACGATTACAATGAAGCACCGAACGTTTGAGTTGACGCGGCGGCGCGAATTCAATTCATCGTTCCGCATTCATCATTCATCATTGAGTTCACGCTCCCGCCGCTCCGGTCCAACGATTTGTTATGTTGCGCCTGTAGCAAACGAGGCAAGTCTATTTTTTGGGCAACGGGGCAGCAATCAGGTCTTGCGCTGCAACAATTTGCCAGCGGCCGTGGCGCAAGATCCAGATATCTGTCCAAACAAATCGCCCGCGTTCGCCGTTACGACGTTCCCATGTTTCGCTCCCCTGCGCCACCGCAGTATTGCCGAAGAACCGGATTTTGACCCGTTCTAGATGATTGGAGACGAAATACTTTGGCGCGTCCTTGTTATACGCGATGATCGCGGCTTTGTTGTACAAATTGCCCTCTGGGTCTGTGCCAATGAAGTCGGCCGCCAAGATTCGTTCGATTGCTTTCGTATCTCCTGAGGCTACTGATTCGGCCCATTGCGCCGCGCTTTTGCGGATATATGCTTCAACGGAAGCGCGGTTGAATTTGGAGCGCTTCTGCGCATGGGCGACCCCTGAAAGCAAAAGGAGCACGGCTATGGCACAGAACAAGAACTTCGTCATTAGGTTTCTCCCTGAGTTCACTAAGAAAGCAACATAACGGTTGAGTTGACGCGGCGGCGCTGCAAAGAAAACGATGAATTATGAATGATGAATGATGAATGATGAACGATGAATGGCATTTTCCGTCCTTCATCATTCATCATTCAGCGTTCATCATTACACCGCTCCCGCCGCTCGCGTCCAACGATTTGTTGGGTGTCGTTACGTGTGCGCCGTGCCCCAGCATACATGAATGAAATCCTTGGAAGAAGCGTTTCCGTCGACGCAGATTGAAGGGTCTGGAACGAGCAAAACAAAAACAGATGTTGGTTCGGCGGCGCCGATAGCGAAACCTTCCCACCGCGATTTGATTAGAAGATGCGTGACGTGAATGTTTTTGAAAACGTAGGGTTCCGCGATTTTGTGTTGGTAATCAAACGATTCATCCAGTTGCAAAAGATTCCATCCGCCATCCCAGTCGGTCAGCGACATCTCGCGGACAATGCGGCCTGAACGCGGGAGTAAGGATTTGAAGCTGTCGTTGTGCTCGAGGTACTCGACCGTGATTTGTTGGCCAAGCATACTCAGGAGTACGACACCCAACGATGGCCTTCAGCTGCGGCGCGCGATCAGCATTGGGGCCGAGAGGAAAAGCTTACGTGAGAAACATGCTATCGCGCCTTCAGCTGCAAGGCTTTGTTATGCGCGCGGTGGATTTGACAGTTCAACTCCTGGCGCTTTCTTCCGAATCCTAAATGCCAAGACCAAAGGGACGACGCTGAAAGCTATCATGACGAGCACAGGGAATGATAATTCTCCCACGGAGAACCCGTGCGCCGGGCTCAGATTCACCCAAACGATCGCTAGAAAGAAAAAGATACTAGGGATTGAAAGAATGATCTCGGAAACAATGTATGTCTTCACTAGCGGGCGGCCAAACAGCAGCATTAGACCGAGGAGAAGAATCCAAACAGCGGATAGCCATTGGAAGATACCTGGGATGATCAGCTCCGCGCCTCGCACACCCGATTCAAGGAAAAAGATGCCGAGGCGTGGGTCAAAATAGAAGAGCCAATCAGCTTTATCAGTCGATAAGGATAACGCCAGATAGAGGCATATTTGCAGGATGGAAACCATGCTGACATGGTGGACAGCAACTTCTGTGATTGGTCAACGCCGACCACGCGAAAGCCGCGGTCGATGATATGCCTCGCAATCGGATTGCCAGTTCCGCAACCCAGATCAAGAACTTCAGCTTGCGGCGGCAAGCCTTCAAGCACCCGGTCTACGTAACTCAGAGTTCTATCGACGTACGCCTGGCCGCGAAAGTTCTTGTGCCATTCGGCTGCGATGCGATCATAGGAGTTTTGTAGCATGAAGGATGATGCGCCCAACGATTGAGATGACGTGAGGCGAAACCGCCGCCAAGCCTGCTAACTTTTAAGGGACAACACGATAACAAAGTCGCTGTTTCGCCCTCACGTCCATTGATTTGTTGGACAGTCCGTTCGCTTTCGGCACTTTTGATTTGCAATTCAACATTACCGAGAACCATAATACTCAAATTTCCCAAGAGGACTAGGAGCTGCACCATCTGGATATGGCGATTCGTTCAATGTAAGAAGCCAATACGGCGCAACCTTACCTTTTTCAAGCTTATTCCAACGTCCATAATGATTCCATAGTCCATCTTCCGTGACTTCAACAATTTGATAAATAATCTCCTTCGTTAAATTGTCTTCAGTTGGAGTAAACCCTCTGTCAGGTGATTCAAGATATGTTAGTTTCAAAGTGTTTTGCCCGATGAATTTAAATGTAAAATTTATCTGAACCCCGCCTCTACAAAACCAACCGTATTCGCAGTAAGAAATGCCATCCTTATTCAAGAAAAGTAGATCATACAGATCAGAATTGTTCCAAAGGTTGCAATCTCTCCAAAGGTTATAAAGGTTTATATCTTCCCACTCTTGCGGAGTCGTCAAAATGTCAAAACCATTTTTTTTGTCGTTCATAATAAGATGTTACTTTCAGATAAAAGCTGTCTAACGCCGGCCTTCAGCTGCGGCGCGCGATCAGCATCCAGGCTGGGGTAACAAAGCTACTTGAGAAACACACTATCGCGCCGTCAGCTGCAAGGCTTTGTTAGACGTTCGCGCGGAAGCCGACGCGAACCGGATACCGCTGTAAAGCCTCGCGCAGGGAAGCTGCAGCATCTCTAAGCTGCACAGGATCTAGCTCAAACTCAAGCCACAAATCCTCCATGCTCGAACCATCATAAGGAGCCCACTCGGGACGACTCTCCAACTCAAAATAGACTCGCAACTTCTTTGTTCCGTTACCAGTCAATTGAAAACTAAAGTTCGGCTCGAGAAAACTCTCTTCTTCATCGACCCGCTCGCCTCGCGAAATTGATTCCAGCCACTCAGCCAGACTAGAAACTTCCCAAGTCAGAAGAGGTGGATCAATAGAACTCCAGCTGCCCCGCGGATGCACGACTCGAAGCTGAATGCTCAGCCAATCAGAATCGTATTCCTCTTTCTCAAGATCAGGAAATTGATACCCGATGACCTTGAGCTCGAACTCTGTACCTTCGTTGCCGTTCAGCAGCATGTGTCACATTTAAGGAAGAATGTCTAACGCCCGAATTCAGCGGGCGCGGCGTGCCTCGACAACCAACATCGCCTCGCGGATGAAAGCCGCGCTATTCGCGCTCCGCTGCAATGAGTTGTTAGACAGCGCCGTTAAGAATCATTGATTTCTATTTACGAACCTTGATTTTTATTGGCCGAGCTTCTGCGACATAAAATATGTTCGGCTTACTTTCTTCACGAATGCCAGGATACATAGTAACGACAAGATACTTATTCCAAACGCGAACAGTAATCTTTACATGGCTGCCAATAGGAATATGCTTGAACACATTTTCGTCGCAGGCTGGATGGTCAACGATAATCTCATCTCCCGCATATTCGCCAACCAAGACCTTGTCCACATGATACTTGGCAACTTGGTGAACATACTCTACTCCGCAATCATAGCCAGGATGAGGGCTGTACTTCACCAATGTGCCCTCAAAAGTCATGAGATGGGATGATCCAACGCCTTGCGCATGACTACTCTGCGCTCCGAGAAGGAACGCTGAGATTATCAAGGTCATGAATAGTTTTCGCATCTCATACTCCCAAGAATTAAAGCTGTCTAACGGTTGAGTTGACGCGGCGGCGCGAATTCAATAAAGCATCGCCGGACGAAATCAAGTTACGAAACACGCCCCCGCCGCTCGCGTCCAACGATTTGTTATGTTTCGCCGTTCGTCAGCGCAAACGTTTCCCGATGCCCAGGCGTTTGAGATTGTAGGCCTGAAGACCAATCGGACCCGTTTGCATGCACACGTCAGTGTACAGATGATCGGTGTCTGAGGGCACGTACGCGAACACCAAATAATCGTCGCCAACACGAAAGTAAGAGGCGCAGTCGCTCGGCCCGGTAAAGATGATCATTTCGTCCGTGACTAGTCCCTTCCAGTAACGATCAACCTTCAGCTTCACGCGCCAGCCTGGAAATTCTCCGTGCGTGATACCGTTGTGAACATCAACGGCACGTCCAACGAAAATTACAGTTGCCTGGTTGCGAGCCCGATTGAAAACCGACTTGCGCGACCCGCCACTGCACAGACATGCGAAAGCTGACTGCGCAAACAAAAGGAAGGCGAGACAAATGATCGCCTTCGGTATCAGCGTTCGGGTTTCTGAAGGAGGAAGAAACATAACTACAATTAGACCGATGTCGTGTTTCGGTGTTTATGCCGCGGTCGGAAATATCTTTTGACCCGACTACGGTCTAGTTAGTGATTTATCGCAAATTACCGCGCCGAGCTGGGTGGGTTCCTGTTCCTTGTTTTTTACCTTCGGGAGATGCACAATCTCCGAATATCGGCCCACTCTCAATCTCATCCTGGGAGTGTGCCAATTGACTCAACTGAATCCCGAAAAGCCGTCGCTGTTGGATCAGGTTCGCCAGGTTTTACGTCTTAAGCATTATAGCATCCGTACCGAAGACGCTTACGCCGGCGCAATCAAGAGATTCATCCTTTACCACAAGAAGCGTCATCCGCAAGAGATGGGTGCTGATGAGATCCGTCAGTACCTCTCGCATCTGGCCACGGACAGTCGCGTGGCCGGTTCAACGCAGAACGTGGCGCTCTCAGCCCTGCTCTTTCTATACCGCGATGTCCTGGGCATTGAGCTGGATCGAATCGACGGCATATTGCGCGCCAAACGACCTGTGCGCGTTCCCACCGTGCTCACGCACGAAGAAGTAAGAAGAGTACTAGAACAGCTCTCGGGCGCTCAGCACTTGATGTGCAGTCTTCTCTACGGCGCAGGCTTAAGGCTTATGGAATGCATTCGCCTGAGAGTGAAAGATATCGATTTCGGTTACATGCAGATCACCGTCAGAGACGGCAAGGGACAGAAAGACAGGCGCACCGTCCTTCCCTCGTTATCCGCAGAGCCGTTAAGGCGCCAACTCGCGGCGGCGAAAGCCATACATGAAGAGGATCTGAAAAGGGGGTACGGCAGGGTCTACCTTCCTTACGCCCTCGATCGTAAATATCCCAACGCTGCAGCGGACTGGAATTGGCAATGGGTTTTCCCTGCCAGAAAGTTGTCGGTTGATCCCCGCTCCGGAGAAGTCAGACGGCATCACACGTCGGAAGACGCCCTTCAGCGAGCGGTGAAGAGAGCCGTCTCGAGGGCGGGCATCACGAAGCGGGCGAGCTCGCATACCCTCAGGCACAGCTTTGCCACACATCTCTTAGAAGACGGTTACGATATTAGAACTATTCAGGAACTGCTAGGACATGCCGACGTGCAGACGACGATGATCTACACGCATGTGCTAAGTCGTGGGGGCAAAGGTGTCAGAAGTCCGCTGGACGGTTGACTTGTTAGGAACAACGTCGTGGGCGAATCAACCGAGCCTGCTTCGACTCAACTATCATCGACCTCATGCTTGGCTACACGAGCATCAAATGCCGAACGTCTGATTAGAAGCTCAGGGCGAATCCGCCAGCGCGGCCTTCGTCTCCTCAGCTATTTGTACCGCCAGCCGCTGGGCCGGCAGATCAGGAAGGTCTTTTAAGCTGGCACGCAATTGCGTCAGCGCTTCCTTCGCCTCGGCCATCGCTGCCTGGTATTGTTTTTTGTGCTCCTCGACGTCGGCTGCGTCGCTGTACTCGGTGAAGGGCTTTCGCTTGGGACTTGCCAGCCAGCGCTCCGTTCTGGCAAGGCTTGCGCTGGTAATGCGCCTGGCCCTCGGAGATTTAGCCTCAGAGCCAGCCAGCGCGCGAATCAGTGTCTCCATAAAATCTTCGCGACCGGCGAAGGCGGCACTCCCCACCAGCGCCCACATAGTTCCTCCGCCCTCTTCGTAATAACGAAGGCTCCATAGTGCTTCGCCAAACTTGTTGAGCTGGTCGCGAACGTCTTCGAGCTGACCACGTTGAGCTTCATATTGGCCAAGATTACGCCCGGTGTAGAGAAGCTTCGAAGCGAGCTCATCATTCGCCGGCCGCTTGCAACTGACATAGTACGCGTAAGCGGCTTTTTGTCCGGCCGTCGAATAGTCCTCCATCTTCTTGCCATAGGCATCGGCAAACTTATCCGATCCAAGCCTGATGACCTGCGGGCAAGGCATCTTGAACTCGGCTTGGCCATCTTGCGCCGACGCGTAAGAGAAGCAACCCAGCATGATTACTATTAAAGCAGTTAGGGGAAGCAGTTTTCGCATCTTTGGTTTCCTCACCTATTGAGTGTCTGGTGTTTTGTCACGTCTTCGTTCGAATCGAGATAGAGTAACGGACCGCCGTTCGGGAATACAGACGATACTACATATTAGTTTTGCTCGGAGCGCAAGAAAAGACCGGCGAGCTGCGTCAGCCCTGCCGGTCCCTCTCCCGAGGTGTGCTCTGGTTCTAGTGAATCTCGGGTGACGGCGCTGTCGTCCCGCCGGCGTTGGTGTTCGCGTCCTTCTTGTCTTTCTCGGCCTGCTTCTTCGCCACCGCCTCTTGCTGTCTCACCATCGACTGCCATCGTTGAAGGTTTATCTTCGCTTTCTCCAACTCGTCCTGCGCGCGGTAATTGTCGGGGTCGAGGTCGCTGGCCTTCTGAAGCGCGTTGACGGATTCCTGGTATCTGGCGGACTTCGCGTAAGCGAGGCCGAGCTCGTATTGATAGTCGCTGTTTTCTGGATCAAGTGTCGCTGCCTGTCGAAATGCCCTCACCGCATCATCGGCTTTCGCCAGCTTGTTGTACGCCAGGCCCATATTGAAAAATGCTCTCGCGTCTTTCGAGTTCTCGCGTACATATTTTTGATAGGCCTCCGTAGCTTTCTTGTATTCTTCTTCCGCTTCCTTTTTTTGATCGAGGACGTCATAACTCATCGCCAGCTGAAGGTGGGCTTCGCCAAACTGGGGATATAGCGCGATCGCCTTCTGATAGATTTCGGCGGCCTCCTTATCTTTGTCCTGGCGGGCCAGATCGATGCCCTGCTCGAGAAGCCTCTGCGCCTCGGCCTTCGCACTCGCATCCACACCAGCGCCCTCTGATGGGTTTGCATTCGAGTTGGCATCCGCCTGCGATTTCTTAGAGCCGCAGTTCGCCTGGCTCAATACCAACAACGCCAATAGGACAAAGCTAACGATGGATTTCATAGTTAAGACTCATCTCACTTCAGTTCGATTGAGGAGGACGTATCTTCTACGCCAATTCTTTCGGCGAGTCAATTGACGCGGAGGGGGCCAGTTGTCCGCGATCTAAATTTGAGGTGTTCGAGAAGTGTAGCCGGCGGTCTTAGGAGGCCACTGCAAAAGGGGGACACTAACGCCGAAGGCGTTGGCAAATTGGAGCCCTGGGCAACGCCCAGGGTAATACGCATTTTCGTGTACCCGCTATTACCCTGGAGGGGTTCGCCAATCATGATAACGCCCGGTTCGCTCTTAACTCGCCAACACCTTCAGTGTTGGTGTAATTATTCGATCCGTTTATTCCCAGGATTTCATCCTGGGCTGGAATTCGCCAACGCCTTCGGCGTTGACCTCTTCAAGGCTTAGGCGCGGAGACGTAGTCCTCGAGCAGCTTCTGCGCTCTTCCTCCCGGGCTGATGAGTGCCACGCGCTTGGACCAATCGTAACCGCTGAAGACCCCCACTATCTCGGCTTTCTGGTTATAGACCGGGCTGCCGGAATAGCCGTCCCGAACATCCATTTCCGCCGAGCAGTATTCGAGCCCACGAAAGAGGTATGGCCCTGAAGCTGTGCCTCGCCGCACGCGCTTATCACCGTGCGGGCGGGCAAAGAGAACCAGCGGTTCGTCTTTTCCCACGGTAGCTTGAAACGCAGGCGCCTTGTGCGTTTTCTGCGACTGACAGATGCTCAGCAATGCCAGGTCAGCATCCTCGTCGACCTTGATAACATTAGCTTCGCAACCATTGACCCAGGCGATGACCCTGAGCTGGTCCTTCGGGCCAAAGCCGAGCTGCACCTTTTTGGTAATGCTCAAATCGCCAGAGACAACATGATACGCAGTCATCACTAATCCGTTCCCGACGAGAAAGCCCGTGGCGTATCCGTTTGGCCCCCAGTCAAGGAAAGAGATGACGTGCTGTAACGAGCTCTGACTTTTCTTGGTGAACTTAAGGTCGAGAGAAACGGTATAGCCTTCCTGCTTAAGAATCTTTTTCATTGGGTCTTCTGCCGAAGTCCCTCGAGTTAGAAACGTCACGGTCAAGGCTACGACTGCCAAGCTCAAGAATGTCCTCTTCATCAGGTATCTCCTTAAAGCGGAATTACAGGTTTCGACGACGGTTCGAGTGCGCCTATCTATCAAATGGAAAGCGTTCGGCACGAGCTCGACAGCCCACGCACGAATAATCTAAAGGAAGCGACGAGGAAATTATCGAGAGGTGAAAGCAGCAAGCTGGAGTAATCGATGGGCCACCCTCACAGGGGGACTTCCATCATGGAACGCTAATACGTCCCTTGCTGCTCGATCAGCAATCGCGAGAGTTGAGCGTCGGTGGTCGTTGAGGCTCGCGCTCCCGCAATAAAACTCATTAGAAATTGATTCCGACTGAAAATTCATAACCGGAAGTTTGGATTGTGTCAAGATTTCATCGGACCGAAACCCCGGAGGTGTCTCTCCTCGGGCTTAATCGGCCTCCGATCGAGTCAGAGCTTGATGCGCGAACGAATAGGTTACAGCAACGTCAAGATCCGCGCTCAGGTCGCACCTGCGATTACGCTAACCGCAGTGCGCGAGAGGCGAGCAGATTGCGTCGCGACGTATGACTTCGCGTGGCAACCCATCCTCCGCGTTCCTGAGAAATATCTTTGGAGCGTGGCGATGATAACAGCGTGCACTCGAAACAAAGGAGGCCGAGATAATCCTCCGAACGGATTGCCTAGTGCGGTTCCTGAATAGTAGTATCTGCGCTCTACTAAATTAATCCGTTTGGATCACAAAAGAAGTTCTACCGACTATCACCCTTTGATTAGTAAAGGAGCCCCCCATGTTTGACTTTTTGAGGAAACAGCTCTACCTGACAACCATTCTGAGCCTCAGTTCTGTGTTCCTATTATTCCAGGATGAGGAGACGAATCCCGGGCAGGCATTTAGCAGCATAGATCCGACTTTGCTTTGGGTCCTCATTGGCTGCTCCGTCGTTATCTACATTTTAGCGTTTGCCGGAATGTGGAAGGTCTTTACGAAGGCCGGACAGCCCGGTTGGGCTGTTCTGATTCCGGTCTACAACTTTATCGTCCTGGCGCGCGTCGCGGGCAGACCCGACTGGTGGTTCTTGTTGATGGTGATCCCGCCTATCAATATCATCTTCCTCTTTATCGTCTTTATTAATATAGCGAAGAATTTCGGACGAGGCGCTGGATTTGGTGTCGGGCTGCTTCTGCTGTCATTTATCTTTTTCCCGATTCTGGGCTTCGGCAGCGCCAGATATATGCCGTCTCAGCAACCGCAGTTTCAGCAACCACCGGATGGCGGCGGTTACTGATAATCGAGGCTGTTAATATCTGCATGTTCAATTGCGAATGTTCGTACTGTCGCAGCCTGAGCGATTAGCGCCGGACGCCAATGAGTTGCTATTTGTGCTGAAAGATAAAACGTATGGCCTCTGCTGACTTACTCAGTGCGAGAGATGAAGACTATATCTCTAGTCCTAAAGGCATGAAGTTCACCTTTTGCGGGAAGAGGTGAGACTGAGAAGCGCGACAATCAAAAGGAGCAAAAGACCGGCCAAGCTTTGCAGCCTGCCGGTCTTTTCGTTTGCCGAGTTGAAGTCTTCGAGCGCGTGCGCCCTTCTGCTTCGCTGTATACGAGACTGATCTATTCCTCTGCGATCGCCGCCTCTCCATCGTTACCCGCCGCGACCACCGTTTCGGCGGGCGGAGCCGGCACGTCGAGGCCGCCTACGATCTCCGGGAAATCATCCAGATCTCGATCACGCGCCGATTGATCGAGCGTTTCGTCGCGTTCGATCTTGACGTTACGATAATACTCCATACCTGTTCCGGCTGGGATCAGGCGGCCCATGATGACGTTCTCCTTCAGACCGCGCAGGAAATCCACACGTCCAGATATGGCTGCTTCCGTCAAGACACGAGTTGTCTCCTGGAATGAAGCCGCGGAGATGAACGAGTCGGTAGAAAGCGAGGCTTTCGTAATTCCCAGCAGAAGCGGTTCGGCCTGCGAAGGCTCGCCACCCTCTGAAGAAACGCGCTCGTTCTCGTCAGTGAATCGGAAGCGATCAACCTGCTCGTCGAGCAGGAACTCGGTGTCGCCCACTTCCTTGATCTTCACCCATCGAAGCATCTGACGAACGATCACTTCGATGTGCTTGTCGTTGATGTTGACGCCCTGCAGTCGATAGACCTCCTGAATTTCGTTGACGATATATTCCTGCAGGCGATTCATTCCCATGACGCGCAGAATGTCGTGCGGGTTAAGCGGCCCATCCATCAGGGCTTCGCCTGCGCGCACCCGGTCACCTTCCTGCACGTTGATGTGCGTACCGCGTGGGATGTCGTACTCGCGCTCCTCGCCATCGTTGCCGACAATGATCAGCTTGCGCTTGCCCTTCGATATTGGACCCAGCTTGACGGTACCGTCGATCTCGGACATGACAGCGGTCTCGGCGGGCTTTCTCGCCTCAAAGAGCTCGACCACGCGTGGCAAACCGCCGGTGATATCTTTCGTCTTCGTCGTCTCGCGCGGGATCTTCGCGATCACGTCTCCCGGCTCGACTTCATCGCCGTCCGAAACCATAAGGTTGGCCCGAACAGGCATCTGGTAAGTCTTCAGCACCTTGTTGGTGCCGCTTCTGATTTCCAGTCGCGGTTGTTTCTTCTCGTCGGGAGAATCCTTGACGACCATTCGAGACTGGCCGGTCACCTCATCAACCTCTTCGTCGACGGTTACGCCTTCCTTCAAATCCTGGAATTTAACGTGCCCGGCCACTTCGGTGAGGATGGCGAAAGTGAATGGGTCCCAGGTGGCGAGCATTTGGTCCTGACGAACCTTCGCCCCATCCGCTATGTGGAGATGCGCTCCGTAAACGATCTGATAGCGCGCAACCTCGCGGCCCCGCTCGTCCATGATAGTAAGAGCGCCGTTGCGGTTCATGGCAATGATCTCGCCCTTGCGATTCTTAACCGTCGAAAGCTCTACGTAACGGATCGTGCCGTCAACACGGGCTTCGTGCTTCGACGACTCTTCCAGGCGCGCGGTACCACCGATGTGGAACGTGCGCATGGTTAACTGCGTGCCCGGCTCGCCGATGCTCTGCGCGGCGATCACGCCGACTGCTTCGCCGATGTCCACCGGGCGGCCGGTTGCCAGATTGCGTCCATAGCATTTCACGCAGCAGCCGCGGCGCGACTCGCAGGTCAGGACCGAGCGAATCCGTACTCGCTGCACGCCCGAGCGTTGAATCTCAGCGGCAAGGTCCTCATCAATCTCCTGGCCGATCTCCACAATCACGCGGCCTTCGACCGGGTCGATTACATCGTCGAGACTCGTGCGTCCAACGATACGATCCCGCAACGACTCGATCTCTTCTCCGCCTTCAATAATCGCCGTAGAGGAGATGCCTCTAAGAGTGCCGCAGTCGGGTTCGGAGATAATTACATCCTGAGCCACGTCAACCAGGCGCCGCGTAAGGTATCCCGAGTCCGCTGTCTTGAGCGCCGTGTCGGCCAGACCCTTGCGCGCACCGTGAGTCGAGATGAAGTACTGAAGTACGTTCAGGCCTTCGCGGAAGTTGGCCCTGATCGGCGTCTCGATGATCTCGCCCGAAGGCTTGGCCATCAGTCCGCGCATACCAGCGAGCTGGCGAATCTGCTGAGCAGAACCGCGCGCGCCGGAATCAGACATAACCAGGATGGGGTTGAGTTCATCCAGGTCCTTTTCGCGCTTGTCCATCGCCTTGAACATTTCCTTGGCGACCTTATCTGTGACCTCGGACCAGATTGCGACCACCTTGTTATAGCGCTCGCCGTTTGTGATGACGCCGTCGAGATATTGCTGTTCGACGTCGATCACGTCCCTTTCAGCTTTCTCGACCAGCGGCTTCTTCGCGTCCGGCGTTACCAGATCGTCGATGCCGATGGAGATCCCCGCCTTGGTGGCGTAGAGGAAGCCAAGCGTTTTCAGATCGTCGAGCATCTTGACCGTCATCTCGTGTCCGAGACGAATATGGCAGTAGCTTACGATCGATGTCAGGCCCTTCTTCTTGAGCGTGCCGTTGATGAAGGGCAGGCCCACCGGTATCGAATCATTAAAGATGACGCGTCCGACAGTAGTATTGATGACGCGCTTCACGTCTTCCTGCACGGCAGCGTTCATCACGTCCTGCGAATCGTGCTCCTGGGTCAGGTCGATAAGGTCGCCTGTGATTCGTAGTTTGATGGGCGTATGTGTCGTCACATCTTTCGCATCGAGTGCGAGAAGAACTTCGTCGAGCGACGCGAAGACACGTCCCTCCCCCTTCGAGCCCTTCTTGTCGCGGGTCAGGTAGTAGCATCCCAAAACGAT
>JAVHWA010000012.1:0-41532 GCA_032160165.1 Acidobacteriota bacterium | reverse complement strand
TCGCGGCTGCGTCTTGCTGTCGTAGCGGTTTTTGAATTCAGGGCGCAACATGAATTCGTCAATGAAGGCGACCTTACTGGCCTCTTCATCCTGATCACTCTGGAAGCCGCTGGCCCGCGAGAGATCAGGCATGAACTCTGCGTAGAGCGGGATACGTCCGAAGCCGGCCGCGTAGATGCGATAAACGAAGTAACCCCTTTCCTGAAACTCCTTTGAGCGGTAGAAGCCGGAGCTGACTTCGATACGGTCGCAGAAGTTGCCGTTGGAATCTTTGCCGGATGGTGGGCAGTTGTTCATCACATTCAACCAGCCCTGAAGCCCGGCAGGCTCCGGCTCGCGGTTCAGGAAGTCCCTGTAGTGCTGCCGGATGAAGAAAGTGGAGTTGTCTATCGGTGTGGCCGAAGACGAGGTGACGTCGTTATCCGTAATCGTCAGGGTCGCGCTGGTCTGAGGGCCGAGTATCGTTCCGGCGCTAGGATTACTGAGAGTTAAAGTAAAGCTCTCATTGCCATCAGCATAAACGTCGTCAATCACGGAGATGTAAATTGGCTTGCTGCTCTCCCCGGCGGCAAAGCGCACTCTTCCGAACGCCAGCGTGTAGTCGCATCGCTGTGAAGCAACGCCGTTAACGACATCACAGTTAGCCAATCCTGCCGGGTCGGAGGTCGCGTAATCAACCGTCGCAGCACTGGTTGTGTCGTTGCGAGTCACCGTGATGGTGAAGTAGATGGCATCCTCCGTAACCGTATAAGTCGACGCGCTCAACTGCACCGTCGGCACATCATCATTCTTAATCGTCCCGATGCCCTGACCGTCAGCAATAGTCGCATTGGTCGGGTTCGAGAGGTTGACGGAGAAGGTCTCGTCAGATTCGACGGACGTGTCGCCGTTAACAGCGACCGAGATTGCTTTGCTCGTTTCGCCCGGAGCGAAAGTCAACGTCCCTGTGCCTGATTGGTAATCCGAGCTGGAAGTCGCCGTCCCATTTGCCGTGTCGTATTTGACCGTGACTGCGAAAGCGCTGCCGGCTGAAAGCGTGGCGGTAAAGGTAGCGTTGGTCGTGCCGCTGTTACCTTCATTGATCGTCACATCGTTAATGGAAAGCGCGGGCGCCGAGTCGTCGTTATTAATCGTCCCAGCCCCCTGATTATCCGTAATGGAAGCGTTCGTCGCGCTGCTCAAATTAACGAAGAACGTCTCATTACTTTCGAAGGTGGTATCTCCGTAGACGGTAACCGTAATCGTTTTGCTTGTTTCGCCCGGAGCGAAAGTTAATGTTCCCGTCCTTGCCTCATAATCAGAGCCAGCCGTTGCCGTGCCGTCAGCCGTGGCAAAGTTGACCGTGACTGTTGAACTGCTAACGGCGGAAAGAGTCACAGTGAAGATAGCACTCGTCGTTCCACTGTTGCCCTCTGCGACCGCTGCATCATTGATTGATATGCCCGGAGGCGAAGTCGCCGTGTCATCGTTCAGGATAGTGCCGATTCCCTGACCGTCTGCGATGGTGGCACTTGTAGGATTGGACAGATTAACTGCGAAGGTTTCATCCGACTCAGGTGTAGTGTCCCCGTTGACGGCTACGGTGATTGTCTTGCTGGTATCACCCGGAGCGAACGTCAAGGTTCCGCTAGCGGCTTGATAGTCCGAGCCCGCGGTAGCCGACCCGTTGGCAGTATCGTATTTCACGGTGACTGCCGAAGTGCTTGTCGCTGAAAGCGAGACGGTGAAAGTCGCGTTGGTTGTTGCACTGTTGCCTTCCGTGACTGCAACATCGTTGATGGATAGCGACGGGGAAGGCGTCGTCGAGTTTGAGCACGACAGATTTCCGACAACCATGTAGGAACCGCCCGTATAAGGACTAACTGTTCCGGCCGGAGCTGTGGCGTCAACGGCGGACTGAGACTTGACCGTCTCGTTGCCGTTACCGGAGAAGGTTCTCGCCACGAGTGTGCCGATGATGTCACCAACATTCGGCGATCCGACCTTGCTCGCCGAAACCGTAATGGTGATAACCCCTGTTGCGGGATCAAAGCTTCCGCTATCAGCCGCGCCGAGCTTAGTCGGCGTACTTGTATTTGTCGGGACTGCCTCGACAGTGCTGACTGTGCCGTACTCGAATGTCGCCGCTCCCGCGTCAGAGTTCATACCGACGTAGTAGGAGCCGGTGAAAGGGACCACAGCTACGGTGGGCGGGCTGATCGGGTAATTCCAGATAATCCTCCACTGCCGGTTCGGGACCAGAATGCTCAAGTCGGCGACCTTGAGCTTAAACACCAGTTTGTTCTCGCCCCCTTCGACGTGATCGGCCATCGAGATTGAAAGAACATCCAGGTCAGCATTTCCAGGCGCACCTTTTTGATCGCCCGCCGGGTCCGTAGCCTCTACGATCCCTGAGCAGGAGTCGCCCATCGGCGGAGCAGGCGTCTCGTTATTGCCGCACGAATCGCCCTGCGCGTTCACCGCGACCACCTTGTAGTAATAGGTAGTGTTTGCATTAGTGGTCGGGTCATCGTACTTGACGGCATTTCCGGCAATTGTCGTCACCAACGTTTCTGCGCCGCTGGCTGGGCCGCGCAGGATTTTGTAGTTGGTGATGGCCGAACCGCCATTATCGGATTGCGACCAGGACAGATGAACTACGGAGCCATCGCGCCCGAGGCTCAGGTAGGGCGTGCCCGGTAAATTTGCTGTTGTCGTCGCGGCTGTGTCCGGCCCAAATAGCCGCCTGCCGCCTGTCTGTCGCGCAATCGACGACAGCGCCGTGTAAGAGTTGCCGGTTGCTTCATACGGAGCCTGGACGCAGGCCGGGCCAGTGCAGCCATCAGCGTAGCCCACAACTACGCGCCCCTGCCTGTCCACATCTATCCCGATAAAGTCGAGGAGGTTGCGATGTGGTGGAGATCCGCCGCCGAGCCAGATGCCGCCTCGTTGTACCGGATCATTCGGCGTGGCGTTGACGGTCGTCCACGTCGTGCCGCCGTCATAGGTGTGCGCGATGTATAAATACCAGACTCCGGGGAAGGCCCTGTCTTGTATGCTGCCTTTGGCAGCAGTTCCCAAAAACGCTACCGCGGCCCGGTCATCATCGCCGGCGATGACAACCGGGAAGGCTGTGTGATTGACGCCTGCCGCCGCTCCCACATCAAAGGTCTTCCAGCTTCCTTCTTTCCCATGATTATCCGAGACTGCGACCATCGCTTTCCCGTCGTTGAGGGCATATGAGAAGTAGACTCTGCCGCCCGCCACTTTGTCTCCGCGTCCGAAGGCGACCCAGGGGTCGCTGGAGCCAGTGCCGCTATCCTTGATATGTCTTACCTGCCAGGTTATGCCGTTGTCTTCCGACGCGATAACGGCCTGCTCTGTTCCGCAGCCATTGTTCGGCACAAAGGCGGTTCCGTCGGGCGCAACCTTCACGTGGCCGTGAAGATTACCGCACTGCGTTGCGTTATAAATCGGCACGGCCGGCCCGTAGGTTCTTCCACCATCGTCGCTTCGCGCACACGAGGCAGCGGCGTTCTCCTGCGAGCAGTAGTAAACGGCATGCGGGTAGGAGCCGGGCGCTTTCGGAAAAGGGACGCCGGGAGCTATTTCGTGGTATGGCCCGGCGCCGACAGTCTGGTGGTCATAGCCCGACATCAGGCTGCCGCCTTCATCCGGCGTCCACGTGTCACCGTCGTTATCTGAGAAGGATGAAAGGCTCGTTGTCCCGAGAAGGTGCGAAACGATGGTTCGGTTGGCGTCAGGGGTTTGAATGTTGTATCCGTGATCGGTGAACATGATTGGGTCGAGGCTTTCCTGAGATGAGGCAGGAGTTTTATCTTCCCATAACGCGCTCGGCGATGCTGCGCAAGAGTCGTCGAACGTCAGGCGAAACGTCGTGAGTCCTGACTGGTAAAGCACTCTTCCGGTTATCCAACTTGCTCCGATTGATGGCTCGCCCGCATCAGTGCCGTTACCGGCTGATGGTACTGCTGGTTGGCTGCCGTCTGTTGGCGCCGGGGAGGGTGGCGCAGGGGTCGGCTGCGTGCGCGTCAGGATACCTCTGGGAGGTGTGAAAATCTGATAACGCGGCGTAGGGCCAGTCGCCTGAGGCAGCGGCACGGGTGTCGGCTGTATCACGGCGCTGGTTGCAATCAATTCTATCTTACCTTGGAACGTGACCGTGGGCGCGACATCATAGGGCACGACTCTAATTATGTAATCACCGGGCAGGGCCTGAAAGACAGCGATTTCCGGTTTGGTTGTGCCGGGGCCTTGCCCAACCAGCGTAACCCCATCCGATTTGTAAATGTAAACATCGAAATCCGAATTGGGATTTCCCTGAGTGGTCGTTCCGTTATCCGTCCAATCGATCGTGACCACGGCTGAGTAGCTCGTAAGGGTCCCCGCCGGTATATCTATGTGCAGCGCAAAGTCGTCGCAAGTCCCTGGCGCGCACGCGGGCGGGGTCGCACCGACGGGACTTGATGGGTTGGAGACAGCGAAAGGCCCGCCCGTGTAGTTTATCAGCGGATTTGATGGAGAGAGAGTCCCACTCGAAGGCGTCCCAGCCTGGGCCACGTTAAGCAGTCGCGTGACACTAAAGCCGACGGCAACTATACAAAACACCGTGAAGATAACTAATGCCCGGCGGCTCTCTTTAGTTCGAGCGTGGTCGCTAAGCGAGTTTCTCATGTTGTTAAGTCTCCCCAGTCGGATCGATTAAGACCCTTTATTGGTTATCCAGTGCCCAAAAGCGAGACCCTGCCCAAAGCATCCCGTCCGCACGAGTTCAAAGTGACGAACTTTCGCACCGACTCGCGCTCGAGACAGATAGGCTCCGCGCATGAACGGGGCGCTCAATTGTAGGGGGGAAGCAAACTACGATTCGACTCAGGTGGTTACGGGTCAACCTTCATCGAGCTAAAATGGTTAAGGAGGTACCGGCACAGAATTTACCGCCCGCACCCGCCATTGTCAATTAAATCGCCTTTCGCAGTCGTGCGATCTGCTGCAGCGGTTCAAGCTATGTTAATCTACGATGAAGGTAGCGAGAGGTGGTTGAGAAAACCTTGAGGTTGTGGAGCTCTAATTGGAACTCAGTGAACTAAGCCACTGAAGAGGCTAAGATTAGCGGGTTACAAAAATTCTGCGGGTTACGGCGCGACCATCTCCTTTTTCGCATAAAGCACGAGGTTCACTCCGGGACGGAGAGTATAAGTGCCGTCGGGATTAAGGCCGGAGTTCAGTCTTCGGTATGCCGTTCCGAGCAGTGTGGGTAGATTTTTTGCCAGGTCGTTGGGGAACGCGTCCTCAAGCAGCATGCGGTTCAATCGCAACTGGTCCTCTCCCTCCGGTTTATTCTCGAACAATCGCAGCGTGTCGTCTCGCAACGAGATCTGGGAGAACTCTTCCATCGGCAACGACCCGTTCACGAGAATGCTATTAAAGTCATCCGCCAGAGCGCGAGCGAGTGCCTGTTGCTCTCGGGCCGAACCGGTAAATCCATCCACCAGTTCAACCGTCTCGGGTGACAGTCTCGTCCGGAGATACTTCATTACCGGCTCACCCCTATTTTTCAACTTCGCGACCACCCCCGAGACGCTCGTTAGATCATCTTCACGAAAGAGCATGCCTTCCTGGATGTCCTTTCCCACCACGATCGGTTCCGTGGTCGGGACCAGGCGTCCATGAAACCCCGCGTGATCATAGTCACGAAGATACCAGGGCAGCGGCCAGTAGTCCGGAGATGTAATCGTGATTCCGGTCTCCTTACCGGTAGGCGAACGCTTCGCCAATTCCTCAATCTTCTCGAGCATCACAAGAACTTCGCGTGTCGAATGCGCATACACATAGGGATATCTTTCGTCATCGTAGCGGTAAAAATTGAGCACGACGGACTGCGTCAGGGTGATCGCGAGCGCTATTGCGGCGATCCCTGCTGCGGCGATTCGAAGCGCAGTTTCGTTTCCGAACGAGTAGATTTGGTTGACCGCATAGCCCGCGACGACGGCAAGCGGCACAATGAAATTCAGCATCAGCCACGGGGTCTTATAGGGGATCAGTGAGTACGCCCCGAGGATTCCAAACGACCATGCCGCGACAAAAATTGCGGACCGGCTTCGACGTTTCAGGAGCGCGATCAGGGCGCCCATCGTCCCTATAATCAACAACGGCGCTTCTTCCTGCTTTAGCCAATCGAGATAGCCGAAGACACCTGCCTGGGTATGATCCTTGGTACTCGTCTTCGCCCACACCTGCAAACTTTCAAGAGCGCCACTGACGCCTTTCCAATAAGTAAAGAACGAGGAGTAGAAAAGGATGTTGATGAAGATGAAAAGCAGGACCGCAACGCCCGACCAGAGAACTACGCTTCGCAATCCACCGAATCGTTGCAACACACGCTGGGATCTTCTATCTCGCTTCTGCTTCTTTTTCGAACGGCGCACCTTCCCTCTCGGCTCTTCGACTCTGGTACTAAACAAAGCCACGTAGCCCCATGCGATAAGCGCCGCTATGCCGAGCACTCCGACAGAGATAAATGCCGTCTCCTTTGTCGCGAACAGCAGCGCCCCGGAAAGCGATGAGAGCAGAAGAAACAGCGGATCTCCGGTTTCGTAATAGCGAAGCACCGCGACCACAATTGCCAATGTAAAGAAGACGAACTGGGCCTCGTGGATGAAATAGCGTGAGATGTAGACATGGCCGGGAGAGACTGAAATGAATGCGGCGGCCACCAGGGCGCCGAGGGTTCCGATATTGCGACGCAGACACAGGGCGAGCCAGACCGTGGCCACACCGAATATCGCCGGGACCAGGCGAATCGCGACCGTGCTCAGGCCGGCAGCTTGTCCGAAAAGCAGACCGTTGAACTTCGTGACGATGAGAGCGAAGTAATAGAGAGTGGGCCCGTGATAATTAGCCGGATCGTAATGATAAAGGCCGGACCGAAAGAGGTTCGTCAGGAAGAAACCGTTAACGCCCTCATCGTGATGCAGCGGCTTAAGGCCGAGATGGTAAAGACGAATGATCGCGGCGCCGAGGACTATTCCAAGGCTGGCGACGCGCCAGGCAAGTGGCGAGAGGTTCAGCCCGCCAATGTCCTCCGTGCTCGCTATGCTGGAGCCTCGCTCGGTTCCCTGGTCGTCCGCCGTATTACGGCCCCGCGGTTTTGTAGAGCCGGTATTCACCTATTTCTCCGACGAGCTGAAGGTTCATGAAGGACTGATCGCTGACCTGCGATCTATATTGTTTCATCCCACTACGCTCCTGTGGGCCAACGACAATGTATTCGATCCCGTACTTTGCCATGAGCGCCGCTGCGCGTGGTCCGGCGGAATAGATCTCGACGATGTCGCGTAGTCTATCTTTGTATTCGATCCCATGGGAATCGATGTGGCCGGGATAGCCCATAAGCGTGCGTCGCCCGGTTAGAAACACAGGCGTATCGAAGGTCGGCGCGTGAAGCATCGTTGCTCGAGGCGGCGTCTTCTGCTTTATCATTTCGCCGAACGCGACCCCTTCCGCATCGAAGATTCGAAACTCCGTCGCACGCGACGCGACACTCCAAACGTCGAGCGCGCCCGCAAGTGTCAGCGCTACCAACAGGGCGACCGATGTCACGCGAAAGTACCATGATCCACGCAATAGCCGCGCGAGCACCAGAGCAACGAGAGGGACCGAAGCGATGAACCAATAAAAGATTACCTTGATGTTGTCCCACTGCCAGGGCGCGAGTTTAACCAGGTTCGGAACGATGAAACAAAGAAGGAATGGTCCACAAAACAGAAACAGTCTTCGCTGCGACATCCGTAGTTCTGGGTCCCGGGTATTTCGCAGCCAGACCACGGCCCCTATCAAGATGGGAATGAAGAGTCCCGTATTCTTAAACCAAAACCAGAAAATGTTCTCCTCGCCCGAGTCCCATCCGAAGTGAGCGGCGAAAAAGCTGCCAGCGCGGACGGAACTGTTTCGGGTCACCCACCACAGTTGAGGGGCTGCCACAAGGCCGGCCACGATGAAGAACGCAGCCCACGCCTTCCAATCTTTCCGGCCGGCGAGCAGGGCCACACCTAATCCAACCGTCATCACTACCAGCAGACTGTGCGCATGGACCAGCGGCAGTAACCCGGCAACCGCGCCTGCCGCCGCCATTTTCTTCATCAATGGTGTAGAGATGGTCGGGTCGGCAGCCGAGGCCAGACGAGCGGCAGCGTTTCTCACTGCTTTGCGCTTTGGAGGCTTCGAGTGTGCGTAGGCGCGGTCGTCAAGTGAGTTCCACCAAACGATGAACAGAACGATGGCGATAGGCAGTCCCAGTAGAATACTCCGTTGAGGAATCAGAAGCGTTGTCAAAGAATTTCCCCACCGGTATCCCGTGTCGGAGGTGATCGTGTATTTCTGCTGCACGCTGAGCAACACTCCCACGATACCCTTCTCGCCCCATTCTGAGTCCTTGAAGAACAGCCACCAGCCGAGCCCTCCGCTGAAAAGCACGAGTACCGGAGCGATCAGGCCTGCGATCCAATCCCGTGTGAGTTTTAAGGCAAAGCGATGCAGCAGCCCAACGAAGGACATTCCCAGTATCCAATTTTCAAGGAACATGGCTTGGCGGAGGCTCGCTCCGGCGCGCACAAAACAGGCTGCTACGAAATCCGCGACGAAGGGATAAGTGAAGCGGGCGCCTGCCCACGTCGGATCCTCGGGCGGAAAGTTTGCCCCGTCTGTAAAGCTGGTGATGATGCTGATATGAAACGGCAGATCGCCGTAGTTGTTCTGAACGCCGGTGTAAATGCCGTCCGGCAACTCGATCATCGCGCGATCAAAAACGAACCACAGCGACACGCCAATCATTACGTAGAAAAGTAGCTGGATGATTGACCGGCGCTTTCCATCCACCACCGCGCGGTGGATCTCGCCCAACGCTTGTCCCAGATCGCCGCTCAGTTGCTTTCTTCTGGTTGCCGATTTGAGAAGAAAGGCCGGAGAGGCGAGCAATGCCGCGGTGAGAATGATGGCCAGAGAATTGAAGCCGAAGAAGGACGCGAGAACAAATCCGAAAAGTCCCAGGGCAGCGAATCCGATGCACGCTCCTGCGCACAAACGAGCTGCGAGCGGCGCGTCGTCGTCGAACAAGTAGCTGACGAGCGCGCCGCCCGCGATTGAGATCAATGCCAACGGGAGAGCGAAAAGCATAAGCTGAGTGAAAAGTGATGGGTGATAAGTGATAAGAAAAACGCGTGGTCTCTCATATCACCTATCACCCATCACCCATCACTGCCCTAGACTGCATCCGAACCGCTTGTGAACGCGAAGTCCCGAACTTTGAGAGCTGGCGCCAGCACTGACGAGCCGGCGCCGAATCGCTCGGAACCTGTGATACGTTCCGATGGAGACATCGCGTCGATGTTGTTGAGGACCTTCACCGGTGTCTCGTTGAAGCGAAAATTCTTGATCGCATACTTGAGTCGACCCTGTTCGATGAGGAAGGTGCCGTCCCGAGTCAGACCCGTAAGAAGAACGGATTGCGGATCGACCAGGCGAATGTACCAGAACCTTGTGACCAGAATGCCGCGCTCGGTGCTTTTGATCATCTCGTCTATGGAGCTCTTCCCTCCTTCTATTATGAGGTTTGAGGCTCCGGGCGTGGGCTCCTTGCCCATCTTCTTCGCCCAGAATCGACTGTAGTTCAGGTTCTGCACGATGCCGTTGTGTACATAGTCGAGTCTCCTGGTGGGCAGGCCCTGGCCATCGTAAGGAGAACCGGGAGCGGTCTGCATCATCGGGTCGGTATAGATGTTGACATTGTCACCGAAGAGCTTTTCGCCGAGACGATTGCCGCCGCCCTTCTTCGAGAGAAACGAACGACCTTCATCGGCCTGACGGGCCCCAAAAAATCCTGCCATGAAACCGACAAGATCGCCCACCGCATTCGGCTCGAGAATAACCGTGTAGTTACCCGGCTCGAGCTGGACTGGATTGCGCGAGAGCTCCGCCTTGGCGATGGCACGCTCGCTTATTGTCTTCGCGTTGATGTCTCCGATCCGATGCGAGATCGCGGTGGCCCAGCCAGAGCCGGTTTTGCCCAACTCGTCAGCCGAGCGCACAGTCGTTGTATAGGAGGTTGTCGTACTTTTGAAGTAGGCGAAGTTGCCGTTCGTGTTGGCGCGTGAGGTGAACCCGCCAACATGATCGAAAATCCCGGCAGCGATAAGGCCCTTGGCCTTCGCGGGGTCGATCGTCGACGCTATCGCCCGCGCACGGGTCTGCGCATCAGCGCGGTAGGTGGGGTCGTCGAACGCGGCATCGATTGTCGCGTATTGCTGTTTAGCCAGGAATGGCTGTTGCTCCGGATCTTCTGGTCGAAGCCGCGCGATCTCTTCCGCTGCCCGTACCACCCGTTCGAGCCCCTGATCGTCGAGCGTGTTGGTGGTCGCTACTCCGCTTCGTTGGCCAAAGTGGGCGTTGACAACAAGCGACACGTTCTCGGTATCGCCGCTCGTGTTGACCGAGTTGACGCCGAATCTTGTGTAAGCCGACCGGCCTCCCTGCAAGCTGGCCTCAAGCTCATCGGCTTTCGAGTAGCTCAAAACCTTCTTGAGAATCGCGTCAGCTTCGCTGCTGGAGAGTATCGCCATAGATGATGCTCCTTCGGAGCGGGGGTCGGGGATCAGGGGGCGGAGGGCGTATCGCCTCATTCCGACCCCGACCCCTGGCCCATGCCCCCTTCCTAGATCTTTCTTCCAGTGTTGATTACGTTAACGTGACGAAAACGCGCGGGGGGACATCCGTGCGACACTGCATTGACCTGGCCCGGCTCACCCTTTCCGTCAAAGTACGAGCCGCCAAGGCTATAGTGCTCGCGTGAACCCACTCCATCGCAGCTGTTCCAGAAGTCGGGCGTGCGCGCTTGATATGCTACGTCGCGCAGCAAACCGACCTTCTTGCCGTTCTTGATCTCCCAGAACACCTGTCCACCGAATTGAAAGTTGTAGCGTTGCTGGTCGATCGAGAACGAACCATCGCCTTCTATAAAGACTCCATCCTTCACGTCTGCGATCAAATCATCCGCGCTGATATTCGCGTTGCCCGGCGCTGGTTGGAGGCTTACATTCGGCATTCGCTGAAATGCCACTGAGCCCCAACTATCCGCATAAGCTGCTCCGTGCGAGTGCTTCAGCCCGATGATGCCGGCGTTGTCGCGCACGGTCTGGTAACTGACCAGCACTCCGTCTTTCAAAATGTCCCACTCAAGAGTCTGGACCCCGTCGTCGTCCCACCCGCAGGTCGCCAACCCGTCCTTTTGGATTTTGTCGCCCTTGATGTTTACGAATTTCGAGCCGTACTTGAAGTTGCCCAGCTTCTCTCGCGTGGCGAACGAAGTTCCCGCGAAATTCGCTTCATAGCCAAGCACGCGGTCGAGCTCGGTGGGATGCCCTATTGATTCGTGTATCGTCAGCCAAAGATGAGTTGGATGGAGCACCAGGTCTTTGTATCCCGGTTCGACAGGCTTGGCGGTGTGCTTTTGGATCGCTTGTTCGGCCGCGCGCGGGACTTCCCCGATCAGGTCATACTCCGCCACCGTTTCATATCCCTTGCCGATCGGCGATCCCAGGCTCGAGCGCTGCTCGAAGCGTCCTGTCTTCGGGTCGACTGAGGTTACAGTGAAACTGGGGAATGACCGGATCAACGTCTGCTCGATGTAAGAACCCTCGCTGGAGGCGAAGTACTTCTCTTCTTTGGTGAAGAACATATTCGAGTTGACGAACATTGGACCGGGTCCCTTGATCTTAAGAGCTTCGGCATTCACCTTGAGGAGATAGTCGGCCTTTTCGGAAAGCGATACCGTGAATGGATCGATCTTGACCGGCGTGGTGTACTTCGCATCGGGATATTTTTCGACTGGCACAAGCGAGACGCGATTGCGAAGAATGCTGCGGTTCGCTTTGGCGATCGAAGTCGCGCGGTCGGCAACCCGCGCGGCCTCTTCCTTGTCGATCTTGCTCGACGCAGCAAATCCCCAGGCACCGTCCACCAGTACGCGCACACCAAATCCATAAGATTCAGTGTTCTGCACGTTTTCGACTCGTTTCTCGCGAGTCGTTACGAAGTTGTTGCGCGTACGAACGAAACGCACATCAACGTAAGACGCGCCCTTTTGCTTTGCAGTGTTAAGAGCGACATCGGCCAGATCTTTCATCTTCTAGTCTCCGGAATGTAATGGCTGTGTCTGGATAAAACGGACCGTGCTGGAACGCCTGATTATACGCGAACTGCAGCGGATAGTTGAAACTGAACCGCCGCGGATTATGATGGGTCCAAAAGTTGAACTAAGGATGATCTAGTCACTAATCTCGCGAAGTAAGGTTCTCTCTGCAAAGCCGGTCCCGAATTGATCCGGTACTTTCCTTGGTGTGGGGAGTTATACTCCGACGGTTACGTTACTAATCCTGGGCCGCGGTCCGTTGGCGGACTGGAAGCCCGCTTGCACGGAGGACCGTCTTTGGTCGCTACCATCAAAAATCTGCTGGAGCGTATTGATCGGTCGAGGCATCGGTTCCCATCCAGCGCTGAAACTTTCGAGAAGTCCTTTTATCGAAACCTGAGCGCATGTCGATGGGAGCCTCATCCGCTCTTTAGTGTCTTTACTCAATATGACCAGGAGTATTACATCGAGCGGAAGGACGACTTTCTTCACAAGTATCGGTCCTTCTATGCGGTAGCAAGGACGATCAGGCCGAGCAGCATTATTGAGTTGGGAACATCAGCGGGTTCGGGCGCGGACGCGTATCTGAGTGCCGCGCCGACGGCGACATACGTCGGCTATGACGTCTTCGGAAAAGATATCCATCATCTCCATCAGACGGAATGGGACCCTTACGATATCGCCACCCGATTGTTCGACTCAAGGGGTTTCAATTATCAGCTCATCAAAACCGATCTGCGGAAACTGGAACGGTTACCTTTTCGCAGCGATTTGGTTGTTGTGGATGCGGGGCATGACTTCGAAAACGAGTATGCAGATTTGAAATTGGCCCTCACGGCGGACCCGTTCTTCATCTTCGTCGACGATTCCGACGATGCCGGGGCGGCGGAGCTGGCGCTCCAGCGGTTTTTGGGCGAGGATCTGAAAAACAGAGTTGACTATACGGTCCGAGTTTATTATCAAGGCGGAGGGCTTGTCATTAAGCTGAAGGAATAGGGCAACTGTTATGACGGACATTTGCATTGCGATGTTGACAGCTGAATCTGCCTTTGCCCACGAGGAGACAAAAGTGAAATCGAATTCCACCAGTATTGTTGATGAAGTGTGGCCCAGCCTTCCTTTGGAAGAATGGAAGGACACATATGCGACCCTACACATGTGGACGCAGATTGTGGGAAAGATCCGGCTCCGGCTGAGTCCTCCCATCAACCATTGGTGGCAGGTCCCGCTCTATGTCGACGCCCGCGGCCTTACCACCTCGGCAATGCCCTACGGAAGCCGAACGCTGCAGATTGGCTTTGACTTCATCGATCATCAACTGTTAATCGAAACCGGCGAGGGCGCCAGTCGCAGGCTCACGCTGGAACCGCGATCAGTGGCGGACTTTTATCGCGAGCTTATGACTTCCCTTCGATCTCTCGATATTGAAGTCAAGATAAGCCCCAGGCCGGATGAAGTTCCTAATCCTATTCCATTCGCCGAAGACGAGGAACACGCCGCGTACGATGCTGAATATGCCAACCGCTGTTGGCGCATCCTCGTTCAGGCCCATCGAGTATTCGAAGAGTTTCGGGCCCGGTTCATCGGGAAGTGCAGCCCCGTGCATTTCTTCTGGGGAAGTTTTGATCTGGCGGTTACTCGCTTCTCTGGTCGGCCTGCCCCGCCACGTGAGGGAGCCGACAAGATTACGGCCGAAGCATATTCGCACGAAGTAATAAGTCATGGTTTCTGGCCGGGCAGCGGCCCGGTAAAGGACGCCGCGTTTTACTCGTACACGGCTCCCGCGCCCTCGGGTTTAGACAAGGCCCCGATACGCCCGGCGGCAGCGTTCTACAGTACGGACGCCTCTGAGTTTCTATTCATGTACGACGATGTAAGAAGAGCTGATTCGCCGGACGCAGCGCTAATGGACTTCCTGCAGAGCACGTACGAAGCCGGAGCCGATCTCGCGAACTGGGACCGACGCTCCCTTGAGCGCGATTCTGGAGCTTCAAACTAGCTTCCTCAATGTTTGATGGGTTCTCTCAAGAGCGGATCAAGACCGAGGAGACGACGATAAACGTTGTTCACGGCGGACGTGGACCCGCTGTGCTGCTGCTGCACGGCTATCCGCAAACGCACGTCTGTTGGCATCGAGTTGCGCCGCGGCTTGCCGAACGCTTTACAGTCGTTTGCCCGGACTTGCGGGGTTATGGTGACAGCGACAAGCCGGCGAGCGATCCTACTCATTACGCCTATTCCAAGAGAGCGATGGCCCGCGATCAGGTTGAGGTGATGCGGGCGCTCGGTTTCGATGACTTCGCGGTTGTCGGACACGATAGAGGCGCGCGTGTCGCGCATCGGACGGCGCTTGATTTTCCCAATCATGTATCCGCCATGGCACTGCTCGACATCGTTCCCACGGCGACGGCCTTCGCGCGTGTCGATCGCACATTGGCAACCTCGGATTACCATTGGTTCTTTCTGATCCAGCCTGACGGACTTCCCGAGAGATTGATCAGCGCCGATGCGGAGTTCTATTTGCGATGGACGCTCGATCACTGGTGTGGCACACCCGGAGCGTTGACGGCGGCAGCGCTGAGAGAATACGTCAGATGTTTTGACTCGAGCACGATTCGCGCGACCTGTGAAGACTATCGCGCAGCGGCGACGGTCGATCTCGAGCACGACGATGCGGATCGCGAACGGCAGATTGCTTGTCCGCTCTTACTACTTTGGAGCGCTACAGGCACCGGTTCTTCGTTTGATGTGCTTGGAGTCTGGCGCGATAAGGCTTCCGCTGATCTGCGCGGACGGCCGATGGATTGCGGTCATTTTCTGGCTGAAGAACTACCGAATGAGGTCTCGGAGGAACTCATGGCGTTTCTACGAGAGCCATAAGAGCGCCTCTCTCAATCTCACCCCCTTGAGGAGCAACCCCTTGAAGAATGAAAACGACATCGAAGTGAAACCGAAGACTTACAGTGCGCGCGTGTGGCCGATGAGTCAGACGGGCCTTTCCCCGTTTCCCGAGGAGGCGCTTCCCGGTTGGCCGTACCCGAACACCACCAACACGGGTCTCTGTTTTTCCGGCGGCGGCAGTCGCGCCCTCTCCGCCGCCATGGGACAGATGCGTGGTCTTCGCGCACTCGGGCTTATGAGCAAGGCACGCTACATCTCTTCGGTCTCCGGTGGGTCATGGGCATCTACCGCATATACATTCCTGCCGAGTGACATCTCCGATGACGATTTCCTGGGACAAAATCTTGAGCCCGATCAAATCTGGTGGGCCAAACTCGGCTCCTTTCCACAAGATTGTCTTGGCAACGCAGCCACCCATAGCCTCTGGGATGCGCTCGAGTATATGAAGAAGATCGCAGTACCGAAGGACGAGCGATGGCTGCGGACCGTGGGGTATCTTTTTCTCAGGCCCTTCGGCAAGAGCGATGCCACGCCCTTTGGCTTGAACAACATCAACTGGTCCTTTACCTGGAATGAAGAGACGCGCCAGGAGATACTGCAGCATAACCCCGGCCTTGCCGCCGATTTCTATACCGTCGAGAACGATGGCCGTATCGACCGGCGTCCATATCTGATCGTCAACGGCACGTGGATTTGGCCGCCGAGTTTTCTCGGGCACCAAAACCTAGTGCCGATCGAAATGACACCTCTCTATGTGGGAATGCCGAAGGCCTATTCGATATCCGATGGAAAACAGTCGCGCACAATCGGCGGGGGCTTTGTTGAGAGTTTTGCCTTTGGCTCCTCACTTGTCGGTCCTGATCCAGTCGGACCTGAGCGTGTACTTACCACAATCCCGTCTCAGCCATTCAATCTCTCGGACATAAGCGGAGTGAGCTCCACCTTCTTTGCCGGCGCCGCTGACGACGTCGACCAACAAGAGTGGGTTCCGCAGTTTGTTTACTGGCCAGTCACATCCGGCATGGAAGGTGCTGAAAGCGACGTCTACACGTTTGGCGACGGAGGAGTGCTGGACAACACGGGAATCCTGGCGCTGCTCGCCCGTCGCGTAAAGAACATCATCGCATTCATCAACTGCGAGACGCCGATCTGGAAAGAAGAGATGTTCAACCACATTCGCGTTGACGACATGCTGCCACCTCTGTTTGGTTACGAGCCGTTCAGCGATTTTCATCCCTATCGCCTATACCATCCGGACTCGAGGAATCCGTGGAAGAACTTGAAAGTCTTTAAGTCGGCAGACTTCTTAACTTTGGTCGACAGCTTCTATGCGGCGTATGAGCAAGGCACGACCGTATTGCATCAAGCGGAATATGAGATCGAGACCCCAAACTTTTTCGGCATCGATTATGGCGGGCAGAAAGTAAACATTCTCTGGGTCTATAACAACCGAGTGGATGCGTGGCAAAAGCAGATCCCGGATTCTCGAATTCAGGAAGCATTGGATGAAGGGCAGGGCGACTTTCGCCGTGGGCCGCTGAAGAACTTTCCCAATTACAGCACCGCTTTTGATGACGTCGTTATTTGGAATCCGCTGACCTGGAGGCTTTTCGGCGATTTGGACGCGCCACAGGTAAACCTGCTGGCCAATCTTTCGCACTGGAACGTGGTCACCGATACCGTGGGAATCATAGGCAAGCCCAACCGAGAGGTGTTTGAGAGTATGTTCGGGTCGTGAGGATTGCGGAATGCGGATTTCGGATTGCGGAGTGGAGATCGCTCTTAATTCCGAAACCCAATTCATCCCCCGCTGGACTTCACCATCTCCCCCGTTGTAAAAAACTAGGTTCATTGCATCTCGCTGTTTCACTCCATGGGGGTATTGAATGCTTCGCGCAGGTATCGTGGGTCTTCCGAATATCGGCAAGACCACACTCTTCAACGCGGTCACTTCGCAATCCAACGCGCTGGCGGCCAACTATGCTTTTTCCACCAGCAAATCCAACGTAGGGGTCGTTCCCGTTCCGGACGAACGTCTTGAACCGTTGGCAAAGATCGTAAAAACCAGCGTGATAATACCGGCGACGGTGGAATTCGTGGACATCCCAGGGCTTGTCCAGGGTTCTTCAAAAGGCGAAGGTTTGGGCAATCAATTCCTCGCAACCATACGCGAGTCGGACACCATGGTGCAGGTCGTGCGCTGTTTTGAAGATGACGAGATCGTCCACGTCGAAGGGTCAGTGAATCCCAAACGCGATATCGAGACGATCCAGATTGAACTCGCTCTGGCGGACCTCTCCAGCGTCGAGCGCCGCCGCGAGCGTGCGCAGAAAGCTGCCAAGAGCGGTGACAAAACCTCGCGCGCCGAACTCGATGTGCTGAATAAACTGCAACCGGTGCTCGAAGAGTTCAAACCCGCGCGCAGTGTGGAGTTGACCGACGATGAACGCGTCATCGCCCGCAATCTGTTTTTGCTGACGATGAAGCCCACCATCTACGCCGCCAACGTGGATGAAAAGACTCTGGCCGATCCTGATTCCAGTCCCTTGGTACAAGCCGTGCGGGAAGTCGCTGCCAACGAGGGAGCTGAGTTCGTCCTCATCGGCGCGCAGCTCGAGGCGGAACTGGTTGAGCTTTCGCCCGATGAGAGGCGTGATTATTTGGAGTCCCTCGGCGTCAAGGGTAGCGGCGTGGACAAGTTGATCAAGAGCGCCTATCGCTTGCTTGGATTGATGTCCTTTCTCACGGCGGGAGAAAAAGAAGCGCGGGCCTGGACGATCCAGCAGGGATCGCGCGCGCCCGAAGCTGCCGGTGCTATCCATTCAGACATTCAACGCGGCTTCATACGTGCAGAGGTGATCGGCTATGACGAGCTGGTGAGTGCCGGCTCGTATGACGCGGCACGCAAGCAGGGCCTACTGCGTCTCGAAGGCAAAGAGTACGTCATGCAGGAAGGCGACGTGGTGCATTTCAGGTTTAATGTGTGAGGCGTCCCTTCCAGAATAATCGATATCATCCCTTTCGCTCTCACTCCATCTTGCCTGGTCCCGCCGATTTCGTCCTATTGACCAGCATCACCACGCCCGTGGTCCACGACTCGCATCCCTGACAAACAGCCACGGGGATGGCGTTGCCATACTGGTCCCGAGTCTGAACGACTGCGGCGCTCGGCGCGAAGAGCTTGTAGTCCTTGTTCTCGGTCTTGCCTTTCTTGGTGGTGACAGCGCCCTTCAGATAAATCAGCGTCCCGCGCACTGGGTCGGCTTGCGCTTCAAAGCGCTCGATCTGTGCGAAGGGCAGTGTGTAGGCATCGCCCCCGAACTGCATCTGAAGACCGGCGGCCGTGACAGCGATAACGCCGTCCTCAAGAGAGTCGTAGATCCCCAGCGCCTTGCGATGGCGCTTCACCGAAAAGCTAATCGATTCTCCTCCCATGACAGCGCGCTCGAGATAAGGCATCGCTTCGCTAAATTGGTTTTTTCGAAAATAACTCTGACCTACTCGCAAGCTGACACGGCCATTCTCCGGCTGGCTCGCCAGGAACGACTGGCCGTCTTTGATCACTTCGTCGAGAAGATTGCTGTTGTAGTTGCTCTCGATCAGATCGGGGTTGACCGCCGAGCGGGATGGAACGGGCGCGGCCGGCTGAGGTGGTGGCGTATAAACCGGCGTGGGAGCGTATGCGACTGGTGGCGCCGAAGCGCCGCCGGCGCCAGGAGTGAAAAAGAATGAGCCTTCGAGCGAAGAAGCATCCCAGGGGATCTGTACGCCGTTGCTCTTTTGTTTGACTTGCACGCGCACGCGCTTAAAAACTTCCTCGATCGGCAAGCCTGGTGTGCGCAGGTTTGCCATCAACTCCTGCGTATACAAACCATTTTGCCCTTGTCCGTCGCTGGCCGTCTGGCCGGGCGCGGTTGCGTAAGCTATAAATGTTCCCGCAGGCGCGTTGACCTGCGCCAGGCCCTGCGCGCCGCTGCGGAAACTGCGAGCGAATGGATTGTTGCGGCAGGCATCGAGGATCACAATGTTGAGCCGGTTCTGCGCCATTCCCATTTGTTCCAGAACCGAGTTTAGGTCTAATCCTTCCAACACCAAATCCCCTTCGACTTCTATTTGCGCTCCGATAGGGATGAGGAAGTTGCGGCCGCCAGTCTGCGTTCCGTGTCCAGCGTAATAAAAGAGACCAACGGCGCCGTTTTGAATCTTGCGACTAAACTCACGTACGGCCAACTGCATTTCGCGCAGATTGACGTCAGTACGAGCGATCACTTCAAAGCCAATCTCGCGCAACGTGGCGGCGACGAGGTTCGCGTCGTTGACCGGGTTGCGCAGCGGTGCGGTCTCGTATCGACTGTTACCTATAACCAGCGCAACTCGCTTCTCCGAGTTGTTCGACGCCAGATTCATCCCACGGGTCTGCCCATTGGGCCCGGGCTGCTGTGCCATCACACCCGGCGACCCCGTAAGCAAAAACGCACAAGCGATGATCACCAACGCGAGGCAAACATTTTTTCGAGAATTTCCTGTGATCGATACTGAGACTCGGGCAGGTAACATGGGGGAGCTCCTTGCAGATAGAAGACGCTTCGTTGGGCTTCGATGCCCACTAAGTCTGAGCGTGGCTGGTCAGGAGATTGCGAGTTATACGCAGGCTCTGGGCCAGCCTGGATAGGTTGAAATCAGTCAGCGATAATGCCCCGAAGTTGTTCGCGAGTCAATGTTTTTTTGATGCACGTAGTTCCCCAATCTGCCGAACCATGGCGACAAGCTCAAGCTCATCTGAAGGCGAACCCGAACGATCCACGCAATCTCACGAAACCTCACGAAGAGAAACTTCGTGTTACCTTGCGTGGGATAATGATTTTTTCGTTGTCTTCTTCCAGATACGACAGCTTCCAGCGTTCGACCCGGAAGACAGCGAGCCGAACAAGAGGTACAATGACTTTAACGTTCGTCTGTGAGATTCAAAAAAAGGCCCTTTGGAGAGTTGGCGATGAATACCCCTAAGCGTTTTGGTCCTGCGATTTTTGGCCTTCTCCTTCTGCTTGTTTGCTGGGGCGCCCCATCGGCATCCGCGCAAACTCCTCCTCCTCTGCGGCTGCCGCGACCGAGTCAGAAGGCCAGTGTCATGCAGACGATCGGCATAACCGATCTCACGATCACGTATAGCAGACCCGGCGTGAAGGGTCGAAAGATTTGGGGCGACGCGCCCGCAGCGGTGGCAAAGGGGACCTCAACTCTTGACGATCAAAACGTCCGATTGAAGGGCGCACCCATCGTTCCGTATGGACACGTATGGCGTACAGGCGCCAACGAGGCTACTGTTTTTGCCGTCACGGACGACGTCCTGGTTAACGGTCAGAAGCTTCCCGCGGGGACCTATAGCTTGCACACCATCCCGAACAAGAACGAGTGGACGCTGATCTTCAACAGCGATGCGGGACAGTGGGGCAGTTTCTTTTACGACGAGAAGAAGGACGTGCTTCGCATCAAGGTCAAGCCGGAAAAAGCCAGAGAGAGACAGGAGTGGTTGCTTTACAGCATTCCACTGGTGACTCCCAATTCTGCCCAGGTCGTTATCCGTTGGGAGAAAGTGTCCGTCCCTTTTACCGTCCAGGTCCCTGACGTGGAAGCCCTGGTGCGCGGCAAAATCGACGCCGCAATTGCCGCCAACCCGACAGACTGGAGAATTCCCTTGTCCGTGGCGAACAGCTATTCGGGCGAAGACCGATGGGACGAGGCGCTACAGTGGGTAGACCAGTCGATCAAACTCAAAGAAACCTTCCAGAATTTGTCGGCCAAGGCTTCTTTCCTGTTCAACTCCGGTAAAAAAGACGAGGCCATCGCGCTCGCCGAGCACGCGCTGGAGCGCGGCAAAACGGACAAGGTCGACACCAGCCGATTTGAAAAACGAGTTGCTGATTGGAAAGCCCGAAAAATGTGATTTGTCGGAAGTATCAACCTGATCATCGCGATTATGTCCGGAGAATGATGAATGACGCCTCCAAAGCTTAAAGCAGTCGGCAGCCAAGCAACACCTGAAGTCATCCAAAGCTGGGTGGAAGTGTTTAAGGCTTTTCAGCAGTGCAAGGGCCTACGTCGAGATTGTTTGCAACAAGTTGCTGACCGACTCGGCGTCACCTATAAGGTTGCAAAGCGGCGGCTGCGAAACTATGAGGGGATGCAAAAGGTCAGCAAGAAGCAACCCGCATGAAGTAGGCAAGGAATTATGACATTGATCAGGACAAGATCCAGCGTACTTCGGCTTATGGCTTTTGTTTTGTTCTCAGGGTCCGCCGCTTTCGCACAGGGTCCATCTTCCGTCGACAGCCTTCGCTCACAGCTAAGCGACACCCAGCAAAAGGAGGCGACACTCCAGACTCGTCTCAAGCAACTGGATGAAGACCTGCGGCCCGAGAATATTGAAAAGTTTTTCGCACTCAATGGCTCAACTCAGCCAGAGGTGCTGCGAGAGCAACGCAAAAAACAACTCGAGAGTCAAAAAGCACTATTACAAACCGAACTGGACCAGCTAGCGACCAGTCGCGCACGATTGGAAGCCTCGATCGCGACCGCCGAGGCTGCGGCCTATCGTCAGAGCGCATCCTCTTCCGAGTCGAGCCCGCCGCCAGTTGTAAGCTCCGAGACTATGCCGGCAGCAAAACCAAAACAAACCAAACCACGTGCGCGGCGACAACGTACTGCCCGGCGCCGGCGACGCGGTTGAGGGTATCGAGGAATAGCGAAATCAGTTTTGAGGGTTAGACTGAACAGCTCCGGCAGATGCGAAGGCGGGAAAGGCGCGCGCTCACTTGATCACTAAGAAGAGGCAGCATTAACGTAAGAGCGCGCGTACACCTACGAGCGCGAGATAGACGACCGCCAGGACCACGGCCAGCTTAATAAGACCGACAGCTATCATGGTGATGGTGCCGACGATGCTGAGCGTCACTCCAGCGGCGGTTAAGAGCAAGGGCACTCCCACTACTACCACGAACAGACCCAATAGAGCGATCCCCACAACTCGTACTGCGTTTTTTGTGTTCTTCACTGCAAACCTCCAAACGAATCTGACTTCCCTCGGGCGCCCGCTACGTTTTTCATTCGCTTCGTCGCGCTCGATCTTGTATACGAAGAAGTTGTGAGCTGCGTTCCATACAAGATTCGCGCATACTACCACGATTCCCGCGTCCCAGATCCCTGCAACTTTGTGATAAGCTCGTCGCCAGAATCCCCGAATCCCGGCGGTTGATATTTCACTACAAAACGGCAATGTGGCGTCCGGGGGGGAGAGCAGTTTTACGGTGACAGGTGATGGACCGAAGTTTATCCGGAAATCTTTTTCCTGAGGCAGAAGTAGAGTTTGGAGCGAACCTGCTTGCAGCCCCGCTCGCCGAAAGGATGCGTCCCTGCGATCTCAGCGAGTTCGTCGGGCAAAGCCATCTGATCGGTGAGGGACGTGTATTGAGACGCCTTATTGAGGGCGCGGTCACCTTGCCCTCGATGATTTTTTGGGGAGCGCCCGGTACGGGCAAGACCACGCTCGCTCGCTTGCTCGCGCAGAAGAGCGATTCCGATTTCGTAGCCCTCTCTGCCGTTTTTTCAGGAGTCAAGGAAGCTCGCGCAGCGATCGCCGAAGCGCGCCAAACGAGGAAGCGGGGTCGTCGTACCATCCTCTTCATCGACGAGATTCATCGATTCAATAAAGCACAGCAAGACGCACTTCTACCGGCTGTTGAAGATGGGACTGTGATTCTGATCGGTGCGACGACCGAGAATCCGTCCTTCGAAGTGATAGGCGCCTTGTTATCGCGCTCTCGCGTGCTCACTCTCAATCCTCTTAGTGATGCCGACATCGAGACGATCCTGCGCCGCGCCCTGGCGGACGAGGAGCGCGGCATGGCCGCCCTGGATCCGAGGCTCCCTGACGAGGCGCTCGGCCGATTGGCCCATTCGGCCCATGGAGATGCGCGAGTCGCTCTGACTGCGCTCGAAGCTGCGATTGAGTCTACTGAGCCTGATACCGGTGGCGGACGCAACATAACGCTCGAGACTGTCATAGAGGCGCTGGGACGCGCGCACTATGCCTACGACAAAGGCGGTGAAGAGCATTACAACCTGATCTCCGCGCTGATCAAGTCTCTGCGCAACTCGAACGTAGATGCTTCGCTTTACTGGTTGGCGCGTCTGATTGAGGGAGGGGCCGACCCACTGTTCATCGCCAGGCGGTTGTGTATTCTTGCGTCGGAAGACGTGGGTCTGGCTGATCCTCAGGCGATGGTGCAGGCGGCAGCCGCCGCGGATATCACGGCTCTGATCGGTCTGCCCGAAGCTCTCTTCCCCTTGACTCAGGCCACGATTTATCTCGCGCGTGCTCCCAAATCCAATTCGACCAAGCGGGCCTACTCTGCGGCGGTGGGGGATGCCGCAGAGACCGCGCGTGAACCGGTCCCGCTCCATCTGCGGAATGCCGTCACTCCGTTGATGAAACAGACCGGTTACGGGAGCGGTTATCGTTATGTGCACAGTGATCCCGCGGCAAAGGAAGAGATGCAGTGCATGCCCGAGTCGCTGAAGGGCAGAGTGTATTACGACGAGGAGGAGTCGGAACCAGGAACTCAGGTGCCGGAGTAAGGAGAGTGAGCTAGTTTGGAGTTTCATTCACACCGGGGCTTCAGGGGTCTTGCGGAGAAAGGAAAGAGTAATGGCGCAGCAGTCCGCAAAGCGGACGCTTGAAAATAGCCCAGCGATTTATCGCTGGGAGAGGAGTATCGATGAAAGTATCGAGTCCGCGACGCGGACGACTGAAGCCTAGACTTACGTGCAAGCTCACAACCCAGCATTGAAATGCTGGGCTATTTTCAAACGTCCCTTTTGCGGACTATAGCCTTGTCGATCTTTCCCATTTCTCCTCCCGTTTCATTCATCCAGATGTCAGGAGGATGGCGTGTAGCGTAAAAATATGAGCGTGAACAAATCAGATAGAGAGTTGGCTTTTCTGCACGATTTATATGTGTCGACCGATTGGGGCGAGCGCTTCGCCGAGCTGATGGACAAACACATCGTGCTTCCAAAGCGCGGCCGCGCGTTGTATGTGGCCGCGGGAAGCGGCGGTCACGCGCTGGCCATGCAGGAACGCATGGGCGACGATGTGGCCCTCGTCTGCGTGGACGAGAACGAGGAATGTCTGGAGTTGGGGCGGATGAAGGCTATGGCTGTCAGGGCCGATCCGGAGTTTCAGCGTTCCCAACTGGAGACGCTGTCGTTCGAAGACGATCAGTTTGATCTGGTTGTGGGTGACGCCTCTCTAATAGCGGTTGAGCGACTGCCCGAAGTATTCGCCGAAATGGCGCGCGTGGCGGCACCCGGCGGCACGGTCGCAATAGCTCTGCCAACCTATTCGAGTTTCGGAGAGTTTTTCTCAGTGTACTGGGAGGCTCTACGGAACCTGAGTATCGAAGACCACGAGGCCGACGTCGAATCGTTGATAACAGAGCTGCCTACGATTGGGGCCATGGAGAAGATCGGGGCCCGGGAAGGCCTCGACAACGTTGTGTCCTACATGCAGATTGAGGAGTTTAAATACGAGGAAGGCAAAGAATTTCTGAACGCGCCATTGATTACCGATTTCTTATTGAAAAGATGGTTGGAGACTCTGCCCGAAGAAATCCCTGCCGCCAAAGTCGAGGCCGAGATCGCTCGAATAATTGACGTTGAGCGTCAGGACATGGATTTCGCTCTCACGGTCAAGGCAACGGTGGTGGTTGGGCGCAAGGCGAATTAAGGCAAAAGGAAAAAGGCAAAAGTGAAGAGAAGCCACGTAGGATAGAACCTGGCTTCCGCTGTCCTTTTGCCTTTTACCTGTTTACTTTTACCTTACTTGTGGGAAGCGTATTTGTCAGTAACAACCTTATCGTCGTCCAGTCTATCTCCCTCAGCCGATCGCAGGCGTTCACGTCTCTTTGACGCTTCTATTCGAGCTTCTTCATCCGCCTCGTCCTGTCCTTCTTTGAAGGCGCGTTTGCTCTGCCCCAGCGCTTTAGCAAGTTGAGGTAAGCGGCTAGCCCCGAATAGCACGACGACGATGGCAAGGATAATCAAAAGCTCCTGATAACCGAGTGCCATTTCATTCATTAGGAATAATCCTCAGCGGCTAAATCATCGGTCGAAAGCCGCGCAATGGGTTAATACCGCCGCTACGCTCCGGCGTCCGATTCATAGAATAAATATTTTCGCCACGTCTCGTCGGCGCGTCCAAGATATCTCATGATCTGACGGTTGACGTGCAGTGAAAAACCGCGCGGTCGCCGCAAGAGGTGCATGCGAGCTTCTTCCGGAGTTCGGTTGCCTTTTCGATGATTGCATCGTTTGCAGCACGCCACCAGATTGTCCCACGTTGAATCGCCTCCACGCGATCGCGGATGAACATGATCGAGAGTGAGTTCGGCCGGAGCGTATTGAGTGCCGCAGTACTGGCAGGTCGAATGGTCTCGCAACAAAATGTTCTTTCGCGAGAGCGAACGGCGTTCGAAGGGAATGTGAATGTACTCGGTCAGGCGTATGACTGAAGGAGCATGTATCGAGAGCTTCGCCGAATGGAGCATGTGACCATTGTGCTCTTCCATTCGAGCCACGCCTTTGAAGATCATTACCACCGCGCGCCGTTCGGTGCACACGTTTATCGGCTCGAAGGAAGCGTTCAGTACTAAGACTCGTGCGTTCATACTGCGTTGTGATATTACGCGAGCGCGGGCAAATGTGTCAAAAATGTCAATTCGCGCGCAAAGGTTAGACGCGCGTGGGCGGTCAACGGTCTGCCGGGTGACGCAGGCAGAGAGATGGAGACGACGTCCCGGTCAGCCGATTGAGCGGAAGCGGTCGGTGGCTTCTACCAGCGCGCTGATAATTCCAGGCTCGCTGGCGGAATGCCCTGCGTCCGGTATGATGTGAAGATCCGCTTCCGGCCACGCGCTGTGCAACTCCCACGCGCTCATCATCGGACAGACCACATCATAGCGGCCCTGGACGATCACTGCCGGAATGTGACGGATCTTCCCAACGTTTTCGATCAAATAGTTGTCCGTCTTGAAGAAAGCGTTGTTCATGAAGTAGTGGCACTCGATCCTTGCGAACGCCATGGCGAACTCAGGATCGGCAAACTTCTCGATGCTCGCGTAATCAAAGAAGAGCTTTGAAGTGCTGCCTTCCCAAATGCTCCACGCTCGCGCGGCTTCGAGCCGAACCTGCTGAACTTCGCTCGTAAGGCGTCTATAGTATGCCTCCACCATATTGTCGCGCTCTGCTTCGGGAATTACTTTCAGATACTCTTCCCAAACATCCGCGAAGATTGCGTTGGCACCCTCCTGATAGAACCAGCGAATCTCCTTAGGGCGGCAAAGAAAGATACCGCGCAAGACGAGCTCGCGGACACGCTCAGGGTGCGTCTGGGCGTAGGCCAGAGCGAGCGTGCTTCCCCAGGAGCCGCCAAAGACCTGCCACGCTTCTACCCCAAGTTTCTGGCGCAGCTTTTCAATGTCCGAGACGAGATCCCAGGTCGTATTATCTTCCAGACTCGCGTGCGGCGTGCTCTTGCCGGAACCGCGTTGATCGAAAAGAACAATCCGATACGCCGCGGGATCAAAGTATCGCCTGTAATCATCGACCAGCCCGCCGCCGGGCCCGCCGTGCAGGAAAACGACAGGCTTTCCCTGCGGATTACCACACTGCTCGTAATAGAGGTTGTGCGCCGCAGAAACCTGAAGCCTGCCCTGGTCAAAGGGCACGATCGGGTCATATAGAGTTTTCATGGGACGCATCATACTTGAGGTCGGCGCTGAGAGGCTAGAGGTTCAGCCACCGCCGATGCTGTAGAAAGAATTTCTGAAAGAATCGCTTGCGTCTGACGTTACGTCAGACCTTAGGATGCTACTCAAGGAGGCTGGATCGTGAAAACCGGGGCCGAGGTTCTCTATCAGACCAGTGAATTCGCTGAGCGCGCACGGGTGACTGTTCGTACGCTGCATCACTACGACCGACTTGGATTATTGAAGCCGACGCGTGTGACTGGGGCGGGACACCGGCTTTATGCCGAACGCGACCTCGCCCGGTTGCAACAGATCGTGACATTGAAGTTCATCGGCTTTTCTCTGAAGCAGATCAAGGACATGCTTGATCGTGACACTCTCGATCTTGCGCACACGCTTCGCCTGCAACGCACCGTGATAGAAGCACAACGCGACCGGCTGGAACTGGCGATCAAGGCAATCACGCAGGCAGAAACGATGATCGCGTCCGATGGAGAGACAGACTGGGACGTCTTCAAACATGTAATTGAGGTGATTAATATGCAGAACGATATGGAATGGGTAAAGAAATATTACACTGAGGAACAGCTCGCCGATCTGGGACGGCGTGGCACGCCTGAAGTTCTGGACCGGGGACAGCAGGAGTGGTCAGTCCTTCTCAAAGATGTCGAGGCGGCCATCAACGAAGGTGTCGAACCTTCGAGCGAGCGCGCACAGCGGCTCGCTGAACGTTGGAACAAATTGATCGAGGAATTCACCGCAGGAGATCCCGGCATACTTGAAAACCTGCGAAAGCTCTACGCGGACCAGTCCAATTGGCCTTCGACGTTCCAAAAGCCTTTCAGCGAGGGAGCCGGTTCGTTCATAGCCAAAACCGTGGCCGCGCGCTCCAGCGAGAATTGATCCTGGTGAACGTTTCTTCTTACTCACTCCCATCGCGATGGCTTTTTCAAGGCGCTGACATTAGAATCGACAACCCGAAGTCAGGCAAAGGAGACCTTTAATGAAGAGACTGGTATTTGTCGCGTCATGCGTCCTGGTTTGCTCAAGCATAATCGCTGCGCAAAGCTCAAGCGATTACAACAAGACGGAGTTTTATGCCGGCTATTCGCTGGCTGGCGTTGATTCAAACGTCCGCACGGCAACCCTTTCACTGGGCGCTATTTCAAACACCTACGAGCCTTGTACAACTATAGCGCGGGACTTGTTCTTAGGCGCGAACTTCCAAAGGTTCCACTGCGAGCGCCGCGGTTACAACGGCTTTGACGCTTCGGTGACCCATAACTTCACGCGGTACGTGGGAATCAAAGCCGACGTGACAGGCCATTTCAGAAACGAAACATTCGTTGACACTTTCACCGGCCCGCCGATTCGAACAGATACCGAAGCCAGCCGCGAGAGAATCTACAACTTTCTGGCAGGCGTGCAAATCAAGAACAATAGTCGCACGGCGCGCTTCAAACCTTTCGTGCACGCCCTCGTTGGCATCGCTCATCAGAGGGTTGAGCAGAAGAACACTTCGACCGACAATTTTAATAATTTCACAACTACTGACACGCTCAACAACTTCGCCATGAAACTTGGCGGCGGTATAGACATTCGCGTCGGCAGAAAGATCGACCTGCGCCTTTTCGAGCTCGACTATAACCCTGTGTTTGCCGGCGATCGGAGTCTTTCCCTAACGGCCGTGCCGCCAACGCCAACCTTCTCGTTCAGCTACACTGGAGCACGCGCAGATACGTTCACGTTCGGCTTTGGCATAGTCATTCACTAACCTTCGGGTAGGGTAACAAGGCGCGAGTGTGTGTAAGAGAATCACCACGACAGTTTTGTTTTTTTGGTTGACGTGTTCACTTCCAATGCGAACCCTAACAAATGACACCCGTCATCAAATCGTACGCGCGATGGTTAGAACATAGACGGATTCCGCTCCCGCCGCGATCAGAACGTTGGCGCACGCCGATACCGTCGCGCCTGAGGTGAACACGTCATCGATAAGCAGAATGCGCTCCGTCTGGACCATTCGTGGATGACGAACCTCGAACGCTTTCTCCACGCTCTCTCTACGTCCGCGTGCATCCATTCCGGCGCGGTGCCTCTCGGTATGCGCCGTGCGGACCAGACTTGACTCATCTAGAGGCAAGTCGGCTAACCCCGCGAGCGCTCGCCCGAGGATCGCCGCCTGGTTGAAGCCGCGCTCACGCAGTCGGTCTGAATGAAGAGGGACCGGCATTATTCGTGTAGCCGTGCTTAATGGCTCAAGCTGCTGTGTCTCAAATATCAATTGAGCGAGTCTGGTCGGGACATACGGTTTGCTTTTCAGTGACAGCACACTCGCGCGCAAAGCGCCTTCGTATGCGCCGCAAGCCCTCGCAGCCGTGAAATATTCAGAGTCGCAACGATGGCAACGAACTGTGTGCCGCTTCTCATCAGGTACTTTTCCGGGCGCGTGCGTTCCACACTTCCAACACATCAACTCGTCTCGATCAAAGATTCGAGTCTCGTCCCAGCACGTCGCACATGCCACTCCATCAGCACGATGCTCAACGCTCGACCCGCACACCGAGCACGCTTGCGGATAGATTAGCGTGAGCGCTGCGTCGTAGATTGAGCTTGCTCTGGCGAGAAGCGACATTACCATCGAGGGGAAGGATACTCGAAAATCAAAAACCGCCTTACGACATGCAGCGGTGCACGGCGTAGGGCGGTCATATTGTAGCGCTGAGTTGAGTCCTATTCCTCGTCCTGATTCAAGAGCCCCCGCTCCTGCAAATCCTGGCATCGGATGCAATGGCGCGCCCAGGGAACGGCCTCCAGCCGCTTCTCCTGCATAGAGGCGCCGCAGTGGATGCACTCGCCGTATTCACCAGCTTCCATTCGCACAAGCGCGTCATCAATCAGCTCCAGCAGGCGACGGTCGTTGGCCGACATGGAAAACAGCAATTCCTTGGTGTAGGCATTGGCAGCCATGTCCGCGGGGTCCTGAGTGGCTTCGGAATCACGCTCGCGGCTATACTGTTCGGCTTCCATGACCTGTCCAACCAGGCCCTCGCGTCTTCCCAGCAATCGATCTCTGTAAACTTTTACTTTGCGTTTGTCCATTTTCTCGTTATCCCCTCTCGGGCCTGAATTCTAAAAGCGAAGAGATGAGCTGAATTACGCGTTCGATTCGTTCTTCATCCCTATTTTTGATATGGCAGCCCATGAATAATCGTGTATGCCCTGTATAGCTGTTCGGTGACGACGACCCTCGCCATCTCGTGCGTCAGTGTCAGGCGCGATAGCGACCACCGCATGTCCGCCCGAGAGGCCACTTCAATTGAGACCCCGTTGTGCCCACCGAGAACGAAGGTCACTTCTTTCGTTCCGCTCTGTTGCCACTTCCCGATCTGGCCGGCGAGCGCAGGTGAACTCCACTGGCGACCTTCAATATCGAGTAAGACGACCGTTCCACTCGGACGGAGCGCGCCTATGATGCGCTTGCTCTCCTCTTCGATGCCTTCCACTGCCCCGCGCGCCTTGCTTTCGCGTAATTCCGTGATTTCGCACCGTACAAACCGCCTCAGCCTGGTGAGATAATCATCGACCAGCCCGCGCAGATGATCGTTCTTTGTCTTGCCAACCCATATGAATCGCAGGTGCATCTATTCGAAAGTCCGCATTGACCGACGGCTGCACATCTGCTGGTTGTCGGTCGTTCGTCCATCATTACTGGGTCGGTCATGCCTTTCTATCTCGCGCCAGCCGCTCGTAAAGGTTCTTTCGACTGATACCCAGCATGCGTGCGGCTTCTGACTTGTTGCCTCGTGCTACGTCAAGCGTCTGGCGGACATAATCGCTTTCCAGCTCGGCGAGCGTACGTCGCTGTTGCTTTCCCTGCTTCGCATCAACCGAGGCGCGCAAACCCTCGGGCAGGTCTGCTGTCGCCAGCCGGTTCTCCTTCGCCACGATGACGGCTCGTTCTATCGTATTCGCCAGCTCGCGCACATTGCCCGGGAAGTCATAGGCGGCAAGGATCGCCAGCGCGTCCGCCTTGATGCCAGTTACATGCCGACCGTGTTTTGCCGCGTATGTTTTCAAAAGGCTGCGCACAAGCTTTTCCGTGTCCTCACGCCGCTCGCGCAAGGGCGGCACGTGGAGACGCATTACGTTGAGGCGATAGTAAAGATCTTCTCGAAATGCTCGGCGCCTGACGGCATCATCCAGATCAACGTTGGTGAGGGCCATCAGCCTAGCATCAACCTTGATTGTCTTTCGGCCTCCAAGTCTCTCAAACTCTCGCTCCTCAATCATGCGAAGGAGTTTCGCCTGGGCATCAACCGACAGGTGCGCCACCTCATCAAGCACCAGCGTTCCCTTGTTGGCAGCCTCAAGCCTTCCCGGACGCGCGTCCGTGGCGCCGGTGAATGCGCCGCGCTCATAGCCGAAGAGCTCTGCTTCAAGCAATTCGCTGGGAAGCGCTGCGCAGTCTATTTTCACCAGAGCGGCGTCGCTCCTGGGCGAACGCGAGTGAATGAAAGCCGCAAGCGCGTCCTTGCCCGAGCCGGATTCTCCGGTGATCAGCACGTTCGCATCGGTCGCAGCTACTCGCTCCGCGAGTCGTACTACCTCGCGCATCCCATCCGACAGCGCAACCAGCTCGATCACGATTGACTACTCAAAGAACTGTCATTCCCCATCACGTCAGCCGGCAAGGCGACGGGTTTTGCTTCACGCCATAACCGCTCCAGGTCATAGAACCGTCGCGCCTTCTCTTCGAAAACGTGAACGATGAAATCGCCGTAATCGACCAACACCCATTCCGCCGACTTGTAACCCTCGACACGCGCTGCTCGGGTATCCTGAGTCTTCAATCGTGTGACAACTTCGTCGGCGATAGCCTGGACCTGCCGAAGGTTCGTCCCGCTGCTGATGAGAAAATAATCGGTGAAAGTAGCAACATCTCGGAGGTCGAGCACCACCAGGTCCCCGGCCTTCTTGTCGCTGGCAGCGCGCAGTGCCGTACAGATTCGATCGTCCAGCGCTTGTTCGCACGATTCAGCATCGCTCCGACTCAGTTCAGCCCGCGTACTTATCGGGGCAGACTTCAGGCTTTGCTCGGGGTTCAATATCTGTTCCTTAATTGAAGTATTCTCTTTCATGCCTCTCCGTAGAGTTGGTATTTCTCTATGTAATCGGCGACCGGCGCGGTCACGAGCGAGCGCCATTCGGCATCGCGCCCTTCCCGAACAGCCTGTCGAATCGCTGTCGCCGAGATATCAAGATTTACTGCGTCTGTTAGATAAATCCGTGGTCCTTCGTTTCGTCCAATTTCATGCCTGGCCTGCGCTTCGTCATGTCCGCGGAGATCAACCACTCTTTGGCGTATGGCCGGCGCGACGTGGTCCGTGTCCCAGTCATAGCCCGGGCGCGTGACAACGATGTGATTCGACAACTCGAGCACGCGCTCTGAGTCGCGCCAGGAAGTGATTTCGCTCCAAGAATCAGCTCCCATGATAAAGAACAGTTCGGCGGCTTTGCCCAAAGTGTCGCGCATGCGCGAGAGCGTATCCACCGTATAAGGCCTCTCCGGCGCGTTTAGTTCGATCAACGAAACGCGCAACGCACTTTCATATTGCGTCGCAAGCGCGAGCATCGCATAGCGATGCAGGGCGGGGGTCACACGCGACTCTCGCTTATGCGGCGCTACGTAAGCCGGAATGAAAAGAACGTCGTCGAGCTCAAATATCGTTGAGAGGCCGCTGGCCACGGCTACATGGCCGACATGCACGGGGTCAAATGTCCCGCCGTAAAGCCCTATCCGCGTGGGTCTCTCCATCTTGGATCAGCAAGCCGCGCTTATCTCGACGTCTTCGTGCTGAGCCGATTCGCGCAGCTCGTCCAGCTTTCGCGCCACCATACTTACCAGCTCTTTCAGGCCCTGTTGCGTCACCGAAGAGATCGCTACGAAGAGCCGATCGTCCGCCAGGGCGCGGCGCTTCAAACTCTCCAGCCTCTCAGGATCATCCAGCGCATCGATCTTTGTGGCCACCACGATCTGCTGGCGCGTCCCCAATCGAGAGTCATATGCGAAGAGTTCTCGATTGATCGCCTCGTAATCACTAACCGCGTCTCGACCTGAGAGCGACGACACATCCACCAGATGAAGAAGCAACCGTGTTCTCTCAACATGACGTAGAAACCGATCACCCAAACCTGCACCTGTGTGCGCGCCTTCGATCAATCCCGGGATGTCCGCCATGACGAAAGTGCGATACTCGCCAAGATCGACCACGCCTAGATGAGGCTCCAGAGTGGTGAACGGATAATCCGCGATCTTCGGCTTGGCGGCGGAGATCGTCGAGATCAGGGTTGATTTGCCCGCGTTCGGAAACCCGACCAATCCCACGTCCGCGATAAGCTTTAGTTCGAGTTGAAGCTCGAACTCATCTCCTGGGCTGCCCTCCTGATGATATCGCGGCGCTCGATTGGTCGAGGTGGCAAAATGAGAGTTTCCAAATCCTCCGCGACCGCCTCGCGCGGCCAGCCATCGCTCTCCGTTATGCGTAAAGTCGCGAAGCAACTCGCCCCGCTCGGCATCGAAAACCTGGGTGCCCACGGGGACGCGAACGACCTTGTCCTTGCCTTCGCGACCGGATCTGTTCGACCCTTCTCCATGACGGCCTCGCTCGCCGAAATGCTCGGGGTTATAGCGCAAATGCAAGAGCGTATTCAGCGACTCGTCCGCCTCAAGCCACACATCCCCTCCGCGCCCGCCATCTCCCCCGGACGGTCCGCCGCGCGGTACGAACTTTTCGCGGCGAAACGCCATCACGCCGTTGCCGCCGTGTCCGCCCTGAATTCGAATTTTTGTGCGATCAATAAACATCTAGTGGCCGGTGGTCGGTGTTCAGTGTTCAGTGTTCAGTGTTCAGTGTTCAGTGTTCAGTGTTCAGTGTTCGGCGCGGAGAGTAGTTGTTTTCCTACATTTGCTGATCACCGACAACTGACTACTGACCACTAAATCGAAAAGCGACGCCTGCGCTTAGGGAGTGGAAGCACTCGGCGCTGACGTCGCACTCATGAACGGATTGCAAGTTCGTTTTTGGTTCCTCTAGACGGTAGCTGCCGATGTCTCTGTACTCGAGGCGGCTTCGGGATAGACGCTAATGAACTTTCCGGAACGGCCTTTGTCCTCAAACTTCACGTGGCCGTCGATCAAGGCAAAAAGCGTATCGTCTTTCCCGCGCCCCACGTTCTTGCCCGGCTTCCATTTAGTTCCTCGTTGACGGGCGAGAATGTTTCCACCCAGCACTCGCTCGCCGCCAAACTTCTTCAATCCCAGCCGCTGTGAGTTCGAGTCGCGTCCGTTTCGCGACGAGCCGACCCCTTTTTTATGTGCCATCTAAACTCCAGTGATACGTGATAAGTGATGAGTGACGAGATAAGGTACGTACCTATCACCTATCACTCATTACCCATCACTAACCGATCGAATCTATCTTCAATGTGGTGTAGCCTTGACGATGACCCTGTTTGCGCTTGTAGTGCTTGCGACGTTTCTTTTTGAATACCACTATCTTGTCGTCGCGGCCGTGGTCGACCACTGTCGCTGCCGCGCGCACGCTGGAATCGAGTGACGAGCCAACTTTGGTTGCGTCGTCGCTGCCCAACATCAACACGTCCAGTTCCAGCGATTCACCGGCCGGTTTGTCGATCGAGGGCACTCGCACCGTCTTGCCCGCCTCGATGCGAAACTGTTTGCCGCCCGTCTTGATTACTGCGTAAGCCATTTCTCTGATCTCCTGCTCAGTGAGGGAAACTCACTATCGAAAAGTCGATAATTATAAGGGTGCTTTCCGGCCCAGTCAACGCGAGGCGACTGCGATTTCAAGCTGCTTTCTAGTCCCGTTTTTTTTTAGGAACCCGTCCATGAACCCTGTCGAGAAATCACCCGCCTGGAAGCCTGGATCGTCCATTATTCTAAGGTGCAGCGGTATGGTAGTTTTGATGCCCTCAACCACCATCGCCTCCAGCGCTCGACGCATCCGTGCGATGGCCAGTTCGCGTGTGCGGGCATGGACGATCACCTTTGCGATCAGCGAATCATAGTAGGGCGGAACCGTGTAACCGGGATAGATCGCCGTGTCTACCCGCACGCCCGGGCCACCGGGCAGATTGAAGGCCGTGATCAGACCAGGCGACGGCGTAAACGTGTCCGGGTCTTCGGCATTAATGCGACATTCAATGGCGTGCCCGCGTATCGAGACATCTTCCTGCTGATAACCCAGTGGCTCGCCGGTTGCGACCAGAATCTGACTGCGGACGATGTCTTCAAGCGCGACCATCTCCGTCACCGGATGCTCGACCTGAATACGCGTGTTCATCTCCATGAAATAGTAGCGGCCGTCCTCATCAAGCAGGAACTCCAACGTGCCCGCGCCGGAGTAACCGATCTTCTTACACGCTGCCACCGCTGCTGCACCCATTTCTTCGCGCAGCGCAGCAGAAAGAGCGGGTGAAGGAGACTCCTCGAGCAGCTTTTGATGTCTGCGTTGGATGGAACAGTCGCGCTCGCCGAGATGGACGCAGTTCCCGTGTTCGTCGGCCATCACCTGGATCTCGATATGACGAGGGCGTTCTAGATAGCGCTCGATATAGACGTCGCCGTTCTTGAAAGAAGCCGCGGCTTCGGTCGATGCCGCTTCCAGCGCCGATCCCATCTCATCCTCTGAGCGGACGATTCGCATCCCGCGGCCGCCGCCTCCAGCTGAGGCTTTAACGATCACCGGAAAGCCTATCTCGCGCGCGAGCTTAAGCGCTTCTTCCTCGCTCTCGAGTGGTCCAGGACTTCCTGGGAGAATCGGCAGCCCGGCCTCTTGAGCGGTGCGGCGGGCCTCCACTTTATCTCCCATCATCTGAATGACGTCGGCGCGTGGCCCGATGAACTTGATGTTGCACGCTTCGCAGATCTCCGCGAAGTAGGCCGACTCCGCCAGGAAGCCGTAACCGGGGTGAATAGCGTCCGCGTTATAAATTTCCGCGGCGCTGATTATGGCTGGGATATTTAGATAGCTCTGAGCTGACGGGGATGGGCCGATACAGATGTGCTCGTCGGCGAACAGCACGTGCAACGAGTCGCGGTCGGCGAGACTGTGAACCGCAACCGTCTTGATGCCCATCTCCTTGCAGGCCCAGATAATTCGACACGCAATCTCGCCTCGATTCGCAATCAGGATTTTTTTGATTTGGCGTGTGCTCATACCCGAAGTCCGATGTCCAATGTCCAATCTCCAATCTCCAATGTCCGTCAGTCAGCGACATGACTTTGAACACTGGACTTTCGACTTTGGATTACTTTTTAATCCCAAACAAGGCCTGCCCGAATTCAACCGGTTGGCCGTTCTCAACGTAAATCTTGGCGATCTCGCCGCTGGCTTCCGCCGTGATCTCGTTCATCAATTTCATCGCTTCGATGATGCACACAACGGTGTCGGCATTGACATGGCTTCCCAGTCTCACAAAGGCCTCGGCGGTCGGCGATGGAGAGCGATAGAAAGTACCCACAATCGGAGAGGTGATGATGCTCAAGCTCTCTTCCGGCGCTGCTTCCTCGGTTTCGGCGATCGAAATTCCTTCCGTTACAGGTGCGCCACCACCCGCCTCCGCGCTTACCGGTGCCGTAGCTCCCCTGCGATCCGGCTGGATCGTAGTATGCGCCGTCACTTGCGGGGCAGGATTGCGCCCCAGATGAATCCGTATGCCCTCGCGCTCGACCTCGAACTCTGTAAGGCCATGCTCGCTGAACAGCTCGAAGAGATCGCGCAGTTCAGCCATCGGCAGTTGCGGCTCCGGGCGTCGAGGCTGAGTTTGCTGATGGCGACGTCTACCGCGGTCGCGTTCGCGCGACTGGCCACCCGACTGCTCGGGTTGTTTCGAGGGCTCTTTCCCAGACGACCCGTCCGGTGCAGGTTGTGTTGCGCCTTCTTCGTTCATTCTGTTTTCGACTCCAAGCGGATTGACCTGTTTCGGTCTGAAGCTCTCTTCGCATCGAATAAAGCGAAGAGCCTCAACCGTCCCGTGGGGTCGCGCCGACGGTCAATTGAGGCTCGCGGCCAGCGATTGCGCGCGCCCAGCTTGCGTGAGCCGCGGTCGCCTGATTCTTCGATGCTCTACTCGTCTTTCTCCTGCTCAGCGGCCGGCGTTTCGGTGTCTTTAGCGCTGGACCCGCCCGTCGCCTTCGGAGCATCGGACGCATCGTCGGCCCTGCCTCGCCCGCGCGCTTTTGTGGTCTCTTCTTTCTCGTAGGTCTTATCGGCTTTTCTACCACCTCGCCGACTGTTTCCCTCGTCAACCTCTTTCGATGCCTTCGCTGTCTTTTTCTTCCCGCCAGTGGCGGTCTTCGCCTTCTTTGCGGATTCAATCGCATCGAGCTCTCGGCGATTATCGACGAGTTCAATAATAGCCAACTCTGCGTTGTCGCCGTCGCGGCGACCGAGCTTTATGATGCGAGTGTAACCGCCCGGACGGTCCTTGAAGCGCTCGCCAAGTTCATCGAAGAGGCGGCGGAGCGCAGCGACGCCGGCCGTGCGCGGAGCTCTTTCTCCCCCCCGCTTCCCTGTTGAGACCTTCTGTTGGCGATTGCCGGAGTGAAAGTAGCCGGCCGCCTGACGGCGCAGGTGCACCGCCTGGATTTCGCGATTCTCGCCTTCGAGGTTGGTAGCCTGACGCGAGAGAGTAATGGCGCGCTCCACGAATGGTCGCAGCTCCTTCGCCTTCGGCAAGGTTGTAATAACCCGCTCGTCCTGCGCGTTGATCAGCGAAGTCGCCAGGTTACGCAGCAGCGATTTGCGGTGCGCGCTGGTCCGTCCAAGTTTCCGGTGTGCCTTTAGATGTCTCATAGCCCAGATACTGGATGTAAGATGCCGGAAGCTGAACACGAACATCCAGCATCCGATACCTAACATCTGTCCTTACTCTTCGTCGTTATCTATGTAATCGTCCAAATCGCCGTCGCGTCCACCGGTGCCGGGAATCGGATTGCCCTGGGCATCAAACTCCATCCCGAAATCGAGTCCCATGCCGTTCAGGATATCTTTGATCTCGGTCAGAGATTTCTTGCCAAAGTTTTTCGTCGCCAGCATCTCTCGCTCAGAGCGCTGCACAAGATCTCGAATCGTTCGAATATCGGCGTTCTTCAGGCAATTGTACGAGCGAACCGAGAGCTCAAGCTCGTCCACCGAGCGGTCGAGCTGATCGTTGCGAGGGAGCGGCGGCCGCTCCATGTTCGCGTATGCGTAATCGTCCGTGTCTTCTTCGAAGTTGATAAAGATCGACATGTGATCCTTGATCAATTTCGCCGCCAGGCCAATCGCATCGTCCGGTTTGACCGATCCGTCGGTCCAAACTTCGATCGTCAGCTTGTCAAATTCCGTGTTCTGTCCCAGACGCGCGGCCTCGACGGTGTAATTAACCTTCTTCACCGGCGTGTGGACAGAATCGATAGGAATATAGCCCAGCGAAAGGTCCTCATCGAAATTGCGGTCCGCCGAGACGTAACCGCGACCCCGCTTCAGCCGCATTTCGATCCTAAGGGACCCACCCTCACCCACGGTTGCGATGTGCACGTTAGGATCGAGCACTTCGACTTCGCCGTCAGCCTCGATATCGGCGCTGGTCACTTCGCCCGCGCCTTCCTTGGTAATCGTCAAGGTCTTGGGCTCGTTGCTGTGGAGGGTGAACGGAACCTGTTTTAAATTCAGGATAACGTCCGTCGCATCTTCCACTACGCCGTTGATGCTTGAAAACTCGTGCTCAACGCCTTCGATCTTGACGGCTGTAATGGCCGCCCCTTCGATCGATGAAAGCAGGGCACGTCGAAGAGAATTTCCGACCGTCGTACCAAAGCCACGCTCAAACGGCTGCGCAGAAAAGCGGCCATAGCGCTCGGTCATCGTGTCGGCATCGGCCGCGAGGCGACGCGGCATCTGAAAACCTGTCCAGAGATTATTTTGATCCATAGCCATAATCAGTTATCAGTAGTCTGTGGTCAGTGGTTAGTTGGTGGCGAGCGGTTTACTGACACTACCACCGACCACGGTTTTATTACTTGCTATACAACTCGACAATTAGTTGCTCATTGATCGAACGATCAACGTCCGCACGCGTGGGCAGACTGGCAATGCGAGCACTCATGTCCGCCCCGTCGGCGGGAGCAATCCACGATGGTCGGCCCCGACCCGCAGCAGTTTGCCATGCCCCTTCGATATGCGGATTCTTCCGGCTCGCTTCTTTGATACTCACGACATCGCCCCCCTTGATCTGGAACGAAGGGATATCAACTTTGCGACCGTTGACTTCGATGTGACCGTGATTTACCAGTTGGCGTGCCTGACGACGCGAGGTTGAAAAGCCCGCGCGATAGACAGCGTTGTCCAAGCGACGTTCGAGAAGAAACAGGAGGTTTTCGCCGGTGATGCCCTTTTGCCGCGCGGCCTTTTCGAAGTAGTTACGAAACTGCCCTTCGAGAACGAAGTAGATGCGCTTCACTTTTTGCTTCTCGCGCAGTTGCTGACCATAGCCAACCAGCGCTTTGCCGCGACGCATGGTGTTGCCGTGCTGTCCTGGCGGTTGGGTACCGCGTTTTTCGATCGGACAGGAGGGCTTGTAGCAACGGTCGCCCTTCAGAAAAAGCTTTGCACCTTCACGGCGGCACAAACGGCACACCGCATCTCTATACCTAGCCACTTATCTTTTGCCTCCGGTCTATCCGTAGATAGATGGAAAAGTTTACAGACGCCAAAGCGCCCTTCATCCTTTAGGTTTACCGATTGCGGGTTTCGGATTGCGGATTAATCAACTCCCCGGAGCACCTTCTTCAATCCGCCATACACAATCCGAAATCCGCATTCAATTAGACTCGCCGCCGCTTCGGCGGACGACAACCGTTGTGCGGAATCGGAGTCGTATCACGAATCGTGGTGACTCGAATTCCCGCATTATTTATGGCGCGAATTGCGGACTCGCGACCCCCGCCGGGACCCTTGACGCGAACCTCGCACTGCTGCATCCCAGCTTCCTGCGCCTTCTTCGCTGCTTCCCATGCTGCCTGTTGAGCGGCGAAGGGAGTGCCTTTGCGAGAACCTCGGAAGCCCCGCGCGCCGGAAGATGACTGGGCGACGAGATTGCCCTCCAAATCCGTAATCGAAATCATCGTGTTATTAAACGATGCCGCGATGTAGGCAATGCCGTTGGGAATGTTCTTCTTCTCTTTCTTGCGAAAGACTTTCTTTTTTGCGCCTGCTGTTTTTGCCATAACGATTCCAGATTTTAGATGTCGGATGTCAGATATTAGTTAGAAGCCGATGGCTGACATCGAACATCCAGCATCTGATATCTGCCTTGCTACTTCTTGCCAGGGGCCTTCTTCTTGGCGATGGTGGCACGACGCGGTCCCTTACGAGTTCGCGCATTCGTGTGGGTGCGCTGTCCACGAACGGGAAGGCCACGACGATGTCGTAGTCCCCTGTAGGCGCCGATGTCCATCAAACGCTTGATGTCCATCTGGACGCGTTTTCGCAGATCACCTTCGACCTCGCCCTGCCCGTCAATAACGGCGCGGATGCGGCCCAGCTCCTCTTCACCGAGGTCCTTGATTCGGGAATCAACGCTGACATCCGCCTCTTTCAGGATGGATGTCGCGCGCGATCGTCCGATGCCGTAAATGTACGTGAGGCCAATCTGCGCGCGCTTATTGGGCGGAAGATCAACACCTGCTACACGAGCCATAACTTTTCAAATTCGGATTGCGGATTGCGGATTGCGGATTGAGAAGGTGGACGTCTTTCTCAAATGCGCATTCTGAAACCGGCGATGCGAAATCCTTTCATCCTTGCCGTTGCTTATGCTTCGGGTTGGTGCAGATCACACGCACCACGCCCTTGCGGTGGATGACCTTGCAGTTGTCACACATTTTTTTGACTGAAGCACGTACCTTCATCTAACCCTCGCGTCGTTTCTGTCTTTACTTGTGGCTGTAGGTGATTCTTCCGCGATTAAGATCATAAGGCGAAAGTTCCACCAGTACGCGATCGCCAGGAAGTATCCGAATAAAGTGTTTGCGCATCTTCCCGGAGATGTGCGCCAGGACCTGGTGTTGGTTATCTTCCAACTCAACGCGGAACATCGCGTTTGGCAAGGTCTCAAGGACCTTCGCCATTACTTCTATCGCCTCTTCCTTCGCCATACACCTTAACAGCAGGAATTTGCGTCCACTCGCAAACTGCACATATTAGCACAGCAATCAGGTCTTCTCCAAGCCGACCGAGGCCGGCAGTCATACGCTAACTGCCTCCAGGCGGGGGGCGCCAACGACCCTGGTGAATACTTCAGGACCATCTTCGGTGATCGCGATCGTGTGCTCGCAGTGCGCGCTGGGCAGGCCGTCGCGCGTCACTACCGTCCATCCGTCATCCAGCACCCTTGTTTCCTGCGTGCCTATGTTTATCATCGGCTCTACCGCAAAAACATAGCCATTCTTGATCTTTGGGCCTTTTCCCGGGCTTCCGTAGTTGGGAATCTGCGGGTCTTCGTGCATGCGCCGACCAATTCCATGGCCAACGTACTCGCGCACAACCGAGTACCCATGAGCTTCTGCGTGGCTCT
>JAVHWA010000180.1:0-18186 GCA_032160165.1 Acidobacteriota bacterium | reverse complement strand
GCGCGCGGGGTTAATCCGGTGGCCTGGCGAAACGCTTTTGTGAAGTGGCTGGAGCTCGAGTATCCGACTCGAGCGCTCACCTCCGATACCGAGAGCTCCCGGTCAGCCAGGAGACTCTGCGCCCGCTTGCTACGGAGCGCTGCCAGGTACGCGTGAGGGGAGGCGCCGGTCAGTTTCTTGAAGAGACGGGCGAAGTGAAAAGGAGAGAGATAGGCCGCCGCCGCGATCTCGTCCAGCGGTAAGTCGCGATCGAGATGCGCGTGCATCAATTCGATAGCCCGCCGTATTCGCCGGTCGACCAGGCCGACGCGTGAAAGCTCAAGCGCATCTTCGCGTCGAACATTTGTATGCCGTCGTAAAAGGTGAACCACGAGCTGTTCGATCAGTGAGGCGATGACGACCTCGTGGCCGGCTTCTTCGCCTACCATCTCTCCCGCCAGGTCGCTCCCCAGGTGCGCGATCCGTTCGTCCTGCCTGGCGACGTTTGATCGGAACGTTATGCTTGCACCAGTTCCCATTAACTGTGTCCTGGCGGCGGAGTCGAGCACAAATGCGGGCGAGATGCTGACTACCAGGTACTCTGCGTTACGCCCGGCCGCCCGACCCGATTGTCCGGGGTCGACAAGCAGGGCGTCCCGCGGCTGCAACTCGAAAGCCGCGTCTGAAACAGCGCACGCCAGGCTTCCCTCGAGCTGTATCACTACAACGTAGTCCGAGGATGCTTCGTTGGTCCACGACGCCCTCGCTACAAGTCGATAATGAACGGCGACGTGCGGGCTTAGGTAGACGCGATCTGACGGGGTTCGAGGAAGTCTCATTGACGCTTAATCTTTGTCTGCGTGGACCTGAGTCTGGTCTAGCGCCCGGAATTCTATTATCCGCGCGCGAGCAATTCGGCACGGCGAGCGCAAAGGTGTTCCGGGTTGTTCGTGATTATCGCATCGATCCGCCGCTTAATCGCACGATCAACCCAGGCAGGACTATCTGCAGTCCAGACGACTGTCCTCAAATTCTGCCGCATGGCCGCCTCAACCGCGGCTGCGGACGCGAGAGTTCGATGTAGGGCGACCTCAGACGCACCGGCGCGTAGCGCTCGAGTTATCATCGACCGAATAGATCGTATCGGCCGCGAGAGTTTTCTGTCGAAGAGGGCTGCCGTCCGGATCATCGGCTCAATTCGCCTGATCTCAGTGATTGCGGCGAGATCGAAACTCTCGACCACAACCTGGTCCATCGCCGAATGCGACCGGATCAACTTTGATACGGCGGCGACCAGCGGAGCGCGATCACGGGCCTCGCATTTCAACTCGACGTATAGGCGCACATCCGTGCCGGCAAACAGCTTGAAGACGTCAGCCAGTGTCGGGACCGTTGCACTCGCATATTCAGCTCGTGCCAATCTCGGGAAGCGAAGATTGAACCATGTCCCAACGTCGGTGCCGGCCAATACGGAGGAGCTAGAGTCTCCGACTCTTCCATCTCTCCTCGCTGTCCGTCTGAGGGTGGAATCGTGGATGACTACCGGAACGGAATCGCGCGCCAACCGCACATCGAACTCGATGCCATCAGCTCCGTCGCTGATAGCGCGCTTGAATGAAAGCAACGTGTTTTCGGGGGCGACAGCGGCGGCGCCTCTGTGTCCGATGATGAGCGGGGCAGCTGGTGGTTTGCAGTTGGCAGTTGGCAGTAAGGCCGGCCTCACATCTTCTGCCGACTGCGAACTGCTAACTGCAAACTTCTCTTTGCTCCTCATCCTGAGCGATAGGTTCGATAGTCGAGTTCCGAGAAGATGTTGTCTCGGCTTTCGATCTCGGCAAGACGTTCCTCGCCGATCTGGCCTCGCTCGATGTCGTCTGCGAGAGCATTAAAGCGGCGAATGTGTGAACGAAAGCGGCGGGTGGCGTATTCGACCGTCGTCCCCTGATAGATCTGAAAAGCCCAGTCGCTGGATTCCGCAAGCAAAAGTTCGCGGGCCGCCTGGTTCAATGCCCGGCGCACCAGGTCGTCGGGTTCGGTAATCCGATTAGCAAGCGCTGTCATTCGCTCCTCGGCAGCGTGCTGGTGCGGGTACATCCACGCGTTGCTCTCGTTGAGCCAGACCTTGAAATATCCGTCTTCGCCCCAGGATGATTCCGAAGGCTGTTGCTTTTGAATAGAGACACCGGAATCGAGATAGTCGCCCGGCGCTATGGCCTCGATCTCGCTTTGGTCCCAATGAAGTTTGCGGAAGACAAAATCAAGAAACTGCGGACCTTCGTACCACCAGTGACCGAAAAGTTCCGCGTCGTAGGGTGAGGCGACCATCGGAGGCCTTCCGTCGAAACTCTCTTTTAGATGTCGTGCCTGCTTGATGCGCTCGCCAACAAAGTGAGAAGCGTTTTCCGCCGCGCGAAGACGGGCTGCCGCAGGCTCGTAGGGCGCTTTCGCGGGCTGAGGCACGTCCCGACCAGTGATCCGATAATACTTCAACCCCAAATGCCTGCGATCTCCGTTCGCATGCAGGTATGGCCGCAGGTAATCCAGCGGCGCATCCCATCCCAGGTCCCTGTAGAACTCGCGATAATTGGGATCTCCGGGATAGCCGATGATCGAGCTCCAGACCTGTTGGCTGGTCTCGATATCGCGAGCGAAGACAGCAACTCCGTTGTGACAACGCACCGGTGCGTACACTCCGTAACGCGGACGGGGATCTCCATAGAGGATGGCGTGAGTGTCCGAGACAAAATACTCGATGCCGGCGTCTGCCAGCAGTTCTTCCACCCCGGGCTCGTATGCGCATTCCGGCAGCCATATGCCGCGGGGCTGCCGGTCGAAGTGCTTGCGATAGTTGGCGACTGCCACGCGGATCTGGGCCCGCTTGGCTTCAGGCGTAGAGATCAAGGGAAGAAAGCCGTGGGTTGCACCGCAGGTTATGATCTCGAGCACACCATCGTCCTGCAGCTCACGAAAAGCACGGATGAGATTGCGATCGTACCGATCATTCCAAAGCGCGAGTGCGGCGCCCAGGGTCTCGTTGTACATCTTCGCGGCCGGGTAGAACTCGCGCGCATCCGACTGGGTACGTTCGACCTCTTTGCTAGTCAGTGCGAACAGGTTTTCAAGGTGCCGAAGATAACGCTCCTGCAAGAGCGGATCTGCGAGCATCTCGCACAGCGGCGGCGAGACGTTCATCGCGAGTCGTGGTTTAGCCCCGCTTTCATTCAGGCTCGAGAATACGAAAATAAGGGGAAGGTAAACCTCGGTGATGGCTTCGTAGAGCCAGTCTTCTTCAAGAAACTCCGGATGTTCCGGATGGCGCACGAAGGGAAGGTGCGCGTGTAGAATTAGGCTGAAGTATCCGGTAGGCACAAAAGGGTTTTAGGAAACGAGCGGGATCGGATATGCGGACGCAAGACACAATCTCTCCGCTCAACCCCGATTATTTAATTCTCCGCCCGTATCTTTAGAATTCCGGTTGTCATACTGGGCATCCAGAGATGGAAGGGCTTTAGCGGCAGACGAACGTCGCTCCCGCCGACCATCGCCCGGGCCGCGCGGCGGACTGCCTCTTCGCTAAAGAAGCCAAACCCAGTTCGCTCGAGCTCGATGCCAAGAATGGTGCGTAGAACTTCCAGTAAACGCTCACCATTGATGGCTGCGTCGCGTTCGCTGCTGACCGCGTTTAGCCATCCTAAAAGGCGCGCTGAAAGAGCAGTCTCGACATCAGCCACCTTCGCGCCAAGTGCGAGTGCCGCGAGTAGCCCTCGCAATTCCGCCACATCGCCGAAGTCCAGCTCAGGCGTGTCCGCGCCTCCGAATCTACGTGCGATAGCGAGCGAGGCTGCATCATTCGTCGCGGCATCAGCCGCTTCCAGCGACACCTCGAGTGCGTCACTGACAAAACCAGCGTCGTCAAGCACGCGCGCAAATTCGTCCGGCGCAACGTGAAATTCCTTTGACGAGTCGATAGCAGAGGAAACGCCGGCACGAGGTGTACGGGTTGAACCGGAAGAGAGAAGCCGAATGAATGTTCTACCCTGCGCGTAGAAGCCAACTTCAGCCCGGTAGGATTTTCCGGGTCGAGCATCCAACCATTGAGACCGCGTAGGCGACGCGATGTGCAACGTCTCATCACGCGTTCCCAGGTCGATAAGCTTGACGATTAGGGTGTAGCGATCCGCCCTTCCACCAAATGCACGGGCGAGCGTCTCGTAGGGGTCCCGGGCGAACTCCCAATAAAGAAAAAGCTTTCGCGGAGATTGGGCCAGCAGCTTGATCCGATTAGATGAGTAGGTCTCCGGCAGCGGCTCATCGACGGAAAGTTCGGCCAGCTTATCGATCACAGCCGGAGTCGGAGGCGCAGGGGGAGCAGTCGCTAATCCCGAACTTCCTATAGATGGATAGGGCATAGATTAACTTAATGCTTGCGCCTGCACTTGCTGCACAAAGCGAGACCCACCGTGACCTTGTCTGAATAGAACGGGTTAGTTTTACTGAGAAAGGACGATGTGTCAACAGCGTCTTGATAATAGGCAGGTTTGGAGTGCCTTCAGAGCTCCAGAATTGTTTCTCGGCCACCGATCGTCCCCATCAGTACCCTGTACCTCGCGTCCGCCTGAACTGAAAAGCCCCAGGGCTGCTGCGCAGCTCTGGGGCTTTAGTCGACGGTATCGACGCTCCATCAGGGACCAAATCTGAGTCTGTACTCAGGCGAGTTTATGAAGCCGCCAATGACCACCCTTGGATCGTTCGTCTGGTTGAGCAGATTGATCCAAGCCTGGTACGAAGCATCCGCAGTCCGCCTGAGGAACCCGAAGTAGTTCATGATTACAAAGGCTTCTCTCACGAACTTGTTGGAGACCTCCGGGCTGTCAATAAACTGCCGAACTACCTGAGCGCGCGTCAGCGTGCTGTTGGTCAACCCGCTGATCCATGCGCTACGTTGCGAGTGGCTGGTCAGACCAGCCTTTTCGATCAACTTGTCGACAAACGCCGTCGGGTTATTGATCGTCGGGTCGTATATCGATTTGAACTCAGGACGGTTCATCACGATATCCGTATAGGCCATCTTGTTCGCTTCCAGATCCGTGCTGCTGAGGAAGCCGTTGACCAGCGCCATATCGGGCGTGAACTCGCCATACAGCGGTATCCGGCCCAGAAGCGCGGAGTAGTGACGGTAGACGAAGTAGCCTCGGCCCTGGAACTCCAGACTTCCCATGAAGCCCTGCGCCACAGCAATTCTGTCACAACCATTGACCGGATCAGTTGGATTCGAGCAATGATTGAGAACGGCCAGCCACGAACTCACCGCTCCTGGCTCGGGTAAGCGACCAAGGAGGTCTATATACAGTTGCCGGATAAAGAACGCATCGTTGTCGATGGGATTAGTTCCGGCGCCGGTGTCATTGTCGGTAATCGTGACAACGGCGCTGGTGTTAGATCCGAGATTTCCTCCGACCGGGCCCGAGAGGGTCATTGTAAAGATCTCGCTGCCCTCTATATGGACGTCGTCGATGATCGGAACGATGATGTCCTTTGAGTTCTCGCCGGCAGCAAATCTCAGAATTCCGACGACCGTTGCGTAGTCACATCGTTGCGAGGCGTTGCCCGTGACCTGAGAGCACGTGTTTAAGCCGGAGGCGTCGCTCGATGCATAGTTAACCGTCATCGGTATCGATGAGTCGCCTGTGCGAATGACTGTAATAGCAGCGTGCGAACCAGCCTCACCAACCGAATAGGTCGGAGAGCTGAATTGCACGGCAGGTGTATCGTCATTCAGGATCGTTCCCAAGCCCTGATTATCGGAGATGGAGGCGTTCGAAGCCCCCGAGAGGTTAACGAAGAAGTTCTCGTCGGCCTCGCTGACGATGTCGCCATTAACCAGGACCGTGACGTTCTTTGTGGTCTCGCCGGCATTGAAGGTCAACAGCGTGCTCGCTATCGCGGTGTAATCGCTCGGAGCAGTGGCTGTCCCGTTGGCCGTGGCGTAGTTGACAGTTACGGTCTGTCCGCTCGCGGCCGACAATGAGACGGTAAAGGTGAAACTCGTCGTGCCTGAGTTTCCTTCGTTCAATGTCACGTCGTTGATCGAAAGCGAGGGCGCCGCATCGTCGTCAGTGATCGTCAGGACGGCGGTGAACGGAGTTCCTATCGCACCGCTGCCTGAGACGTTGGCGAGGCTTAAATTAATGGTCTCGTCTGCCTCGTCGAGCGTGTCATTGGTGATAGCCACGCTGAAAGTCTGACTGGTTACACCGTCGGCAAAGATGAGTTGTCCGGATGTCGAGGTGAAGTCAAAGTTTGGCGACGCTGTGCCCACTCCGGTCGCGTACTGGACACGCGCCTCACCGGCGGTACCACCGGAGCGATTGACGGTTATCGTGGCACTTCCGCCACCCTCAGCCACGGTGTAAGTAGCTGAGCTAAATGCCAGTGCCCCGCCATCCCTGACGGTGATGCTGACGGTGTCTGTATCAGACTTCGGCCCGCCGCTTCCCGTGTTGCCTTGATCATTGGTCACGATCTGGATCGAGGTTGGACCGTCGAAGCCGGCGGTCGGATTAAAGGTCATCCCGTTAAGCGCGGCGTTGATGTTCGCGATCGTGCCGGTGAATGTAAGCGTCGAGTCGATGACTCCGTCATTGTTGGCATTTGCGGGCGTGAATGTCAGTCCAGCTGTTCCGTTCAAAGTCATCGTGCCGTTTGTGGCCGCGAGCTGGACCTGTACCGGGCTACTTCCCGCATCGATATCGGCGATGGAGATCCGGTTCGAGTTTGCACTGGAGAAGGTAAGGCTGCCGTTTTCTATTACGCTTTGAGCCCCGGGGACAGTGTTCACCGGCGCATCGTTGACTGCGTTGACCGTTACCAGGAAGCTATCGCTCATGCTGAGCGTGGTACCGCCGATAGTCTTAGTCACCGTTACGGTGATCGTGGTGGTACCCGAAAGATCGGCTGCGGGAGTAATCGTCAAGGTGCGAACGGAACCACTACCTGTGAGCTGGATGTTGGCATTGGGAACCAATGTCTGGTTGCTGGAGGTAGCAGTGATTGAGTCGAATCCATTCGACGAATCCCCAACATTAAAGTTTACGATTAGCGGGGTGTCTTCCAGGGTCGATTTATCCGAAATGTCTTCGATCGATGGATCGGCTTCTAAGGCCCCGATATCGACAGTCTGAGTAGTGTCGGAATCAGACCCAGCATCGCGTTGCCGCGCGAATCCCGCGCCTCGCTGGTCGAACGGTATTGGCTCCCCAGTATCACTGTCGCCGTCAAAATCCAAAGTGTCAGCAGGCAAATTGGCGTTACTGCCCGAGTCGAGGGCGGGAGAGCCGGCCAACAACGAATGCGTCCGAGTTGGTCCTCCATTATTCGCCAGCGGGCCCAGCCGCGGGTCCGCCACGTTGACCTTGTTGCTGTTCGTGCCGTTGACGAGTCCTCCCGAGCCGCCAGTACCTATTAGATTATTTGACGAATTGGCGCCGTCAACAGTCCCGAAGATGTCGCTCGCGGGCCCACCGCTGCTGGTGACGTTGCCTGCGACGATGGTGTTCTTCAACCTGATAGTGTTGCTTCCCGAGTTGTCGAAGATGTAAATGCCCCCGCCGCTGCTGGAAGTGTTGTTGGTTATCGTCACATTGATCAGCGTCACAGTAGAGCTGCTTGTTCCGCCGGACTCTGCGATGAGGCCCGCACCAGAACCAGAGTTGTTCCCGCTGATGGTGCTATTCGAGATGTTCAGGATGGCTGACCCATTTGTGCCCTGGTTGAAGATGCCACCGCCAGAGGTGGTTCCAGCGTTACTGCTCAGCGTACTGTTGGTGATAGCTAGTGTCGCTGTTCCGGCCCCAGACCCATTATTGTAGATGCCGCCAGCAAAGCCAGCAGAGTTGTTGCTGATGGTGCAGGCGTCAATTGTCAGCGTGCCGTGATCATTGAGAATCGCACCGCCTAAGTCGCTTGCACTAACGCCAACGGCTTTGCCGTTCGAAATGGTCAAGCCAGAGATCGTGGCGGTCTTTCCTGAGTTGATCGTAAAAATCCGGAAGTTTGGAGTTCCCGCGGCACTGCTGCGCTGAACCGTGAGTTGATTGGCGCCCGGCCCCTCTATAGTAAGGTTCTTGTCTATGACCAACGCACCAGAAGTCAGCGTGATGGGGCTCACAACGCCGTTATCAAAAGTTATAATCGCACCCGGACAAGCGTCGAGAATGGCTTGTCGAAGCGAGCCCGGACCGCTGTCTGCAGTGGTTGTCACCGTCGGTGCGGTAAAGCAGGTATCAACGGTAATCGACGCCGAGGAGCTGTTGTTATCTGGATTGAACTCCTGAGTGGTGGTGCTGACGGTAGCGGTGTTTTCGTAAGTTGTGCCCGACGGGGTTCCAGAGGGAATATGCCCAACCAGCGTAAAAGTATCGCTGGCATTGAAGGCCAGGCTCGGCTTATTGCACGTAATGGTGCCGCCTGATCCCACAGATGGCAACGTCGGACAAGTCCAGCCCGCGGGAACACTCAGAGACACGAATGTCATGTTTCCCGGTAAGGTGTCATTCAGTGTGGCGTTGTTAGCAGCGTCGGGACCGGCATTGTTGACAACAATGGAAAAAGTCGCGTCGGATCCGACGAGCACCGTGTCGGAATTCGTCAATTTGGTGACGCCAATGTCGGAGCTCATGCCTGGAACGAACGTCGTGGCGGAAGCGCTGTTGTTTTCTGAGTTGTTATCAGGCGTGGCGCTGCTGACGGTCGCAATGTTGGTGAAAAATGTATTTGGCGGAGTCATCAGGCCAACATGGACGACCAGTGTGAATGTGGCGCCGCTCGTGACAGCCAGGCTTGGGTTCGTGCAATTTACAGTTCCACCCGACCCTACCAGTGGAGTGGTGCAATTCCACCCGCTCGGCGACGCCAGCGAGACGAACGTAAGCCCCGAAGGGAGGGTGTCGTTCAACGCAGCATTGGCGGCGTTATCAGGACCGCTGTTAGCTACCACAATGGTGTACGTCATGTCCGTGTCAGGAGAGGCGGTGTCGGGCCCCGTCTTGGTCACAGAGACGTCGATAGAATTCATCTGGACCACTGTATCGGCGGTAGAGCTGTTATTTCCTTCGTTGCTCTCAGCGGTGGTCGTGCTCACGTTCGCGGTATTGCTGATATTCGTACCCGACGGCGTAGCGGAGTCAACATGAACGACCAACGTGAAATTATTGCCGCCAGAAACGCCCAGGCTCGGGTTCGTACAGTTCACGGTTCCACCCGAACCTACCTGCGGGGTGGTGCAATTCCACCCGCTCGGAGACGACAGCGAGACAAAAGTAGTATTCGCCGGAAGGCTATCGCTCAACGTAGCGCTGGCGGCACTGTCAGGACCGTTGTTAGCTACCTGAATGGTGTACGTCAGGTTCGAATCTGGGGCTACGGTACTTGGCGCGGATTTGTTCACCGCCATGTCCGCGGAAACGAAGGGAGAGAGAAAGTTTGCGATGCCGAACCATGAGACGTGTTGGGAACTGTTTGAGGGAGAGCTGCCGGACGCGCCAGCGGTCTTCTGGAGTCTGGCGCTGCTACTTTGCAGTCCGATACTGATTATGATTGCTATAGTTGCTGCGATTGCGAGGTGTCGGTAGTTTGTTTTCATTAATAGTCCTGAAGCAGTGCCCCTGCCTGTTACTCCACGCCGAATGGGCGTAGACGAAGTCGGCAAAATGTTTGTGACACCAGCGCTCGACGTTAATCAGCGTCCTGGTGATTAATTCTGACCGCCTCGCAAGCGTCTGCGCTTGTGATCAATCGTTAGAAGCCAGCCGTCGGGCGCGCGGCTCACGTCTTGAGCAAAAAAAAGAGATCCGGCAGGCAGACAACCGAATCTAATTCGACTTGTTAATACTTCATTGCGAATTGCTTCACCAATTTCCGGCAGGCATACCGATAGTAATCCCTGCGTGCTAGCGAGTCAAACCGGCTAAAGGCAGAAGAATTCGATTGTATTCAGACCCAGGCTGTCTTTTCTTTGCGTGACGAACCGACTGGCTCAGATGAGCGGCTATCTTTCGCTTCCGTTCATCCGCTTGAGCTTGATGTCTATCGTACCCATCTCGTTGTTTATCTTTGCGCGCACGGGAATGTGACGAGCGTCGTCCGTGAACCAGATCGCCAGCTTGCCTTTGCCGCGCAGCAGGCGATTATCGCCGAAGATTTCCGGTTCGGCCTTCAGCGTCTGAACTTCGCCGATTACCGTTTTCATCTTTTTCTTTTCCGAGATGAGTACGGGGATGTGATAAACCTGGCCGGAATCGCTTACCAGGATCTCGAGACTTTTGCCCACTGCGAGCTCCTGGGTGCGCAGATAGTAGAAGGCGGATGCGATGTCCTGAACAGCGCCGCTCATTTCGGAGGTGACGACGCGTGGCTCCCGGGTGGGATCGTTGGGATCGCGCTCCGTCCAAATGACCTTGCCATTGTCGCGATCAAAGATCGCTTCGCTCGTTCTCAACCGTTTTCCTTGTTGGTCCAGCTTGGTGGTTTGAAGGACGCTGAAACTCGATGGCTCTACCGTGGATTCTACCCTTTGGTGAAAGTTCAATCCGAAAAGCTTGCGAAGAACGCCCTTCGTTTGAGCTTCAAGCGTAAACCTCAGGGAAGTCTGTCCGTTGTGACCAGCCTGGGATGAAGGTGTCCGGTTCGCCGCGAACCGAAGCTCCGCTATATTGATGCCCCGAAGCAAAGACCGAGAAAACTCTCCTTCGTAAACCAGCTCTTCGCGTGGATCAAAGGGCAGCCGCGTCGTGTCCCGCGGTTTGCGGTCGGGCACCGGCGCGCCGGCAACGAGCAGCCCGCAAAGAACCAGCGTGAGAAGTGCTGCAGTGATATGACGAGACTTGATTCCGAACCTCATTTCATGAAAACGGCTTTTAGAGCGAGTACGGCCCATGCGATCACCAGGCCCAGTGCCGCTCGATATTCTCGATAGCGCAGATAAAGCTTTGCGTCGAAGCTGTTCCCCCGCGTTTTCTCATCCCGATATCGAGTTGGGCGAGGGAGGAAGAGCGGAACACCCTTCGCATAGTTCCGATAGTCCTCGCCAAAAAGTCTCGCAAGGTCCGCTGCTTCGACGCGCATCACGGGAAAATAGATGCCCAAAAACAGAGCTGCGAAGGGAACGGCGAGCAGCGGTTGGCCGGAGGCAATCGTGAATCCGACGCCGAGGAGAAAGCTTCCCAGATAAAGCGGATTACGCGTGTAGGCGTAGGGTCCCGATGTTGCCAACTCGGCATTCTTCCTGATATGTCCGGCGGCCCAGGCGCGCAGGGCCAGTCCAAGCAGCGCGATCCCGCCTCCGATGGCGAGCGTCAGCATATTTGGTTTCGCGAACCAAATAAAAAGCGCGCCACACAGAAACCCCAGTGGCACGCGCCAACGCTGCACCCACGTTCCGCCTCTAGGCAACGGTCTTACTCTCCGTTCGCTCACTCGACTGGGCGCGTCGCAATCGTTCTCCGGCAAAACGGAGGACCTGTTCGACGCTGATATCCATGCAAATCCATTTCGAGCACGCGCGGCGATGGCAGTCGATGCGACAATCAATTTCGTTGCGCTCGATGCAGATATCATCAGGACGAATCGATCCATTTCGCCACCACTCGGTTGGACCGAAAAGACCGGCGACTGGCGCGCCCGCCGCCACGGCCAGATGGGTCGGGCCGGTATCGCCCCCGACGTAGAGGCGGGCCCGTTTGGCCAAGGCATAGAATCCTTTGAGGGAAGGGCTGACGATCTGCGTCTTTCCGCTCCTGCTCGCGGCAAGTACCGCTTCCGCGAGTTGGCGCTCGCCTGGTCCATAGGAAACCAACGACGTCAGACGGTACTGGTTCCAAAGCCCGTCGGCTAAGGCTCCAAAATCCGCCGAGCGCCACAGTTTTGTGGGCCAGCCCCCGCCAGGGTTGAGGATAGCGAATCCGTCTCGAATGTGGGCCGTTAATTCGTCGGCCTCTGCTTGATGGCTGGGTGCGATCGCGATGGGGAATTCAAAGCCCTCAGCTTCCCTGGGCACGGGAATGCTCAGCGAACCTTCCACCAGGCCCAGATTTTTTACAATTACGTGTGAGCGCAGCGGTACTCGGATGGCTTTGGAAAGGAGAAAGCGGCTGGGAGGCTCGCGCAGCGCTTCTCTCGCGAAGCCGTATATGCGTTTCGCGCCGGAGAGGCGTGCGATAGAAGCTGATTTGAGTAGTCCCTGAAAGTCGAGCGCGATATCGAAGGATGAGGCGCGAAGCCGACGTAACTGCTGGCGCGGTGCCAACAGCGTCTCCCCAGACACCGGCCAGCGCCTCAGAGCCTTCGTGTCGACTTCGATGAGGCGATCCACAAGCGGGTTGTCTCTCAATATTTCAGCGGCCCGACGCTCGACCACCCACGAGATGTTCGCGTCCGGGAGCGACCGCCGGATTGCCGCCAGCGACGGCAGGGTGTGGACGATGTCGCCGATGCTTCCGAGTTTTACGATGAGAAGACGCATGACAGTGGTCAGTGGTCGGTGGTCAGTGGTCAGTGGCCTGCTCAAAGGAGACTCAAGACGACTAGTCGTCGCTCTTAACCGACCACTGCCCACTGACCACCGACAACTCTCTTATCATTTCCGTGCTCGAATGGTCTTTGGGATCGCCGACGATGGCCACGCGACCGCCGTAAGATCGTACCACAGCGCGTTCTGGCACCGTCTCCTCCGTGTAGTCCGTTCCCTTGGCGTGGATGTCCGGTTTTAGCAGGAGGAGAAGCTGCTCGACGGTGGGCTCGTCAAAGATGGTGACAAGATCGACCGCGCGGATTGCCGCGACAAGTTCCGCCCTCTCTCGCTCCGCCACGAAGGGGCGCCCTTCACCCTTCTGAATGCGCACCTGCTGGTCGGAATTAATCCCGACTACGAGGAGGTCTCCCAGCGCCTTTGCACCCTCAAAGTAACGTATGTGTCCCACGTGAAGGATGTCAAAGCAGCCATTGGCGAATACGATCTGCGCCCCGTGCTTCCTGGCGATCGCCACACGAGCGATTAGACGGTTGCGTTCCAGGATGCGCGAGACAGCATTCTCGCATCGTGTTTCAGTTCTCTCCATACCATTAGGTACTTCGTAATGTCCGAGGCTGCGTTAATAGGACCTGGGGGCATGAACCGGTGCCGTAGTTCGACCGTAAGGGAGCGCTTCGCGCCTCCAAGCCCGCACTCTGAGCCCTCGCCTACGGTCGGGCTACCGCCCCTTCCTAGGCGTCTCCCCAACGAAGGACCGAAGAAAGAAGCTCCTGGCGATTAATTGTTGCCGTACCGCGCTTCATTACCACCAGGCCGCCCGCGTGGTTAGCCAACTGCGCCGCATCGGCAGCGCTCGCTCCGGACGCAAGCGCGAGAGCGAAAGTGGCGATGACCGTATCGCCCGCACCAGTGACGTCGACGGCCTCGCGTGCCCCGACCGGTTCGATATGCAGGGGAGCTTCGTGGTCCTCGACCAACAACATTCCCTGACTGCCGCGGGTGACGAGCAGCGATTGGTATTCAAGTTCCTCGCGCATCGTTAGGCCGGCAGCCTCCAGGTCAGCAAGATTGGCGAACTGGCGGCCCAGCACCTGTTCGACCTCATCTTCATTGGGAGTCGCAGAAGTAAATCCCTTAAACGTCCTAAGGCCAAAGCGCGAGTCGACCAAAACGGGAATTCCACGTTCACGAGTCGCGCCGCGAATTGCCTCGACCATCTCCGAGTCGGCGAGCCCGTAATTGTAATCGGAGATGATCACCGCATCCGCGTCGCTCACAGCTTGTGCCATCTGCGTCCTGAGGCGTTCACGCAGCGCGCCATCCTCCAAGGGCCTGCCTTCATAGTCGATCCTAATCACTTGCTGACGCGTCGAGTGAATCTGACCCGCCAGCACGCGAACTTTTGTTGTTGTCCGCAGCGAAGCGGACGATACAATGCCGCTGCAATCAACATTGGCTTCTGTGAGCTTTTCCGTCAGCGATCTTCCGGCGTCATCCTCGCCGATGACACCGATGATGACGGCCCGCGCATCGAGCGCCGCGAGATTGCCGGCACAGTTGGCAGCACCGCCCGGAGTTGTCTCTGTTCGTTCATAGCGGAGAATCAGGACCGGAGCCTCGCGTGAAACTCGACTGATCTCACCATACAAGAACTGGTCCGCAACCAGATCGCCGACGACCACAATCTTGCTCTGCGGGAATTTGCGGACAATCGCGGTAAGACGTTCCTGTTGCGGCGTTCGCTCAAGACTCAATACAGTATTCTCCCTTTAAGTCTGGTGTCCGACCTCTGTTGTCCAAAGTCCAAGGTCCAACGTCCAAGGCCATAGGTCACGAATGGGATTCCTGACTTTGGACATTGGACTTTGGACCTTGGACAATTCTCTCGACGGCTTCAAGCAGATTCTCGGCGACGAGGTCGGGCTCGTGTTTCCAGCCGCCACGTTGATATGTCCATTCACCGCGACCGTAGCCGCTCATTACAAAGCCGGCATGGACGCCGGCGTTCCGAGCGAGTTCTATATCGCTGTAGCGATCGCCGATCATCCAGCTTTCCGTCAGATCGATGTCAAAGTCGCGCGCGGCGCTTTGAATTAAGCCCGGCCTGGGCTTTCTGCAATCGCAATCGACCCGATACGGTAATTCTCCTACCGTAGGATGGTGCGCGCAATAGTAGATTCCATCGAGCTTCGCGTTCTCGCGATTCAGTTCAAGCTTTAGAACATCATGAACAGCGCCGATAACGTCTTCCGTAAAATAGCCCCGAGCCACGCCAGCCTGGTTCGTGACCAGAATCGCAAGCCAGCCCGCCTCGTTCAGCTTTCTCACTGCTTCGCCCGCGAAAGGGAACACCTTATAACGCGAAGGGTGGTTAACGTACCCAACCTCCTCCGAAATGGTTCCGTCTCTGTCCATGAAAACCGCGCGCCGCTTCACAAGCTAACCTCCGCCATCCGCCCGCCGATCATCGCCGAGGCCCTCGAGAAGATCTCGTCCGGCGAGATCACCGTCATGCAGCGATGGTCAATAGGACAATCGCGCAACATACACGGAGCACAATCCGGCGGGCGACGTATCACTTCAGCCCGAGCAGAGAAAGGTCGAGTGGTCGTCGGGTCGGTCGGTCCGAAGATGACCAGTGTCGGGCGATCAAGGGCCGCGGCGATGTGCGCCGGGCCGGTGTCATTGGTAATAACCACGTCCGCGAGACTAATGACTCCGACGGCGGCCCGCAACTCAGTTTCGCCCGTGAGAATGATCGGGCGCTGCTTCATACGCTTTGCGACCTCGCGCGAAACGTCGATCTCATCGGGCGAGCCGATTAGCACCACATTCGCCGCTTCGTCTGTCACCAGGCGATCTGCAAGCACGGCGTAGTACTCTGAGGGCCAACGCTTGGCTCGGCTGTTAGTCGAACCCGGACAAAGCACCACGATAGGACGACTCGAATCCAAACCACGCGTTGAGAGCAGCTCGCGGGCGTGGGCTCTGCGCTCATCCGATACCGCCAAGGCAATTTGAGGCTGGCGATCGGGTATGTCCGACGCGCCGCGGATCAGCCGCTCGAGTTCGGCTACCAGGTTGAGATAATAGAAGACCTCATGTGGTTGGTTTCCCAAAGTGGGAAGCGGCACTACGTGCGTCAACAGGGCCCGTCGTCCGTCCGTAGGATAGCCAAGCCGAAAGCGCACTCGAGACGCGGAAGCGAGCAAGGCGGCCTCGAAAGCATTTTGCAAAAGCAGGGCGAGATCGAACCCTCGCTTGTGCCATTCGCGCGTTTGGCGAACGACAGCGCCGATGCTCCGTGGGGGACGATCGTAAATCAAGAGCTCGTCGATGAATTCCGCATCAGTGAATAAACCCTCGGCCCAGGAACGCGTAGAAAGCGTGATCCGGGCATCCGGCAGGACTCGCCGTAACTCACGCAGCGCGGGCACAGTCATCACTGCATCGCCCACCCAATTCGTGCCGCGAACAACCACGCGCTTGATTTGGCCCGGATCAATCCTTCGACTGGTCACAGCAGACTCCGCAAACCTTCGTCGATCCCGATCCCAGGCTGCCAACCCAGCTCGGACTCGACAAGAGAGATATCCGAGACGTAATTCAGAGGAACAGGCGGCGGAATAATCACGTCAGTGCTGATCACAGGTTCGAGATCGATCATACGCCCGACGCGCTCGACGATCTCTCGCAGGCTCGCCTTGTTCTTGCCTCCACCGCCAAGATTGTAGAGCCCGCGTGGAAGCGATGAATCAATGAACGCGCGGCAGGCGCGTGAAAAATCGTCGACGTGCAGAATGTCGCGGATAGGTTTCCCAGCCAGGGGAAGCGTTATCGGAAGGCCGCGCTTGGTAGATTCGACATAGTGGGTCACGAATCCCGGTTCGTTGTCTTCGGAAGGCCGCGCGTAAACCGTCGAAAGCCGGAAGATGCACGAGCGAATCCCGCGAAGCGCGGAATAGTATTCCACGTATTTCTCGCCCATCAATTTCGACCATTCCAGGGCGGACTGTCCGCAATAGTCCGTCGAACACGTCTCCGGAACTTCGGTGTAAGACTCTGCCCAGGAACCATAGACATCTTTCGTCGAGGCGTAGATGAAAATGGAGTTTGGCAGCATATGTCGAAGAAGATTGGCGGTGCCTTCGGCGTTCGTGCGGAAAGAGGTCTCGGCAGATTCAGGTGACTTGTCCAGATGGGCCGCAAGATGGATGACGACGTTGTAGTTGGCTGCGAGCGCGGCATCATGCGTATTCAGTATGTCCAGATGCGAGCGGCGCGAGAAATCATCGGCATCGAAGAAACGGCGCACATGAATCCCAAGATAACCGCTGCCGCCTGTGACAAGTACCTTCATGTTTCGAGTTTCGAGTTCCGAGTTTCGAGTTCCGAGTTTGAGGTCGGCTTTGTGTGAACTCCAAACCCGAAACTCCGAACTCGAAACTATCGTTTTGTTCCCCGCGCCATCGCAGTAAGCTCTTTAAGTGACTCTGCGCGGCCTATAGCAATTAGTAGATCGCCCGCCTCGAGAGTCGCATCTCCCGGAGGATTGAAAATCATTTCACCGCCCGAGTGTTGCATGGCTACAATTATGACTTCCAGCTGGGAACGGATGTTTGTGTCTCGCAGCTTGCGAGCCGCGTAGATTGAATCATGTGCGATCTCGAGTTGCTCGAATCCAAGGTCCAGATTCTCGGCGGCGATTGAATCCATAAAGTCGGCGACAGCCGGCTTGATCAGGGCCTGCGCCATACGATGGCTGCCGATGATCGTCGGCGCCACGACGCGATTTGCTCCGGCACGGATTAACTTTGCTTCCGCTTGTTCTTCGACCGCGCGGGCCACTATGTGCAGATTTGAATTGAGCCCGCGCGCGGTCAACACGACATAGACATTGTCGGCATCGTCGGGAAGACAGGCTGCAAGGCCGCGAGCGCGCTCAACCCCGGCGTCGCGCAGCGATTCTTCCAGCGTGGCATCTCGAACCAACAACACCACTCCGCGATCCAGCAGCTCCGTAACTCTGGGCTCGTCGTTCTCTATCACTATGAAGGGAACGCCCGCGGTCTGCATGGCCCCGATGATCCGCGAGCCCACCCGGCCGGCTCCGCAGATAATGAAGTGATCGTGTAGCTTGCTCATCTCACGCTGACGGCGGCGTTCTCCCAGGGTTTCGAGTAATTCCGATTGAACGATTGTTTGCACCGCGCTCGATAGAATGTACGCGACCGTGCCCACGCCGATGACCATAAAGAGGCTGGCGAAGACCCGTCCCCCCGAAGTCATCGGCGGCACATCCCCATAGCCGACGGTCGTCACAGTTTGAATCGTGACATACAGACTGTCCAGCAGCGCCCACCCTTCCAGCAGGTGAAATCCCAGCGTGCCCAGTGCTATAGACACAGCCAGCGCGTATAGCGCGTAGCGGATCCGCAGGCGTGGTCTGGCGACGCGGCGCAGAGTCCTTGTGGATGTGGAACTCATTTGAGGATTGTCGCATCAAATAGAAGCACGCGAACCGTTCACGGTAGCGAAAAGCAAAGCGGAGTGTCAATTATGGTTGGACAGGTGGAGTATTACGCGCTACATTTTGATCGATGAATGATGAGTTGTGAGTTATGAATTTTGAGTTTTGAGTTATTCGAAGAAACTCAAAAGTGAAAACTCGTAACTCATCA
>JAVHWA010000175.1:0-6835 GCA_032160165.1 Acidobacteriota bacterium | reverse complement strand
TGCGGCCGCGGTATTCGGAGACAACGGCGGCGCTATCATTAGCGCGCTGGCAACGGTTTCGATGTTGAGCACGATCAATGCGAACAACCTGATCGCGCCACGCATTCTGTACGCGATGAGTCGTGATGGCCTGTTCTCTGAAAAGGCAGTTAAGGTAAATCGCGGCGGCACTCCGACCATCACGCTGCTTGTTAGTACAGTCGCTGCGCTGCTGATCATCCTTTTGAGCAAGCGGCTGGCAAACGTCTTCGCAGCGCTAGCCTTCTTCTTTGTCATCAACTACTCGGTCTCATTCCTTTCGATCTTCATACTGCGGCGGCGCGAGCCCGACACTCCTCGCCCGTATCGAACATGGGGATATCCGTGGACTACGGGCCTGGCCTTGATAGGTTCGGTCGGCTTCCTGATCGGAGCGATCGCGAGCGACACCGAGAACAGCATCAATGCGCTTTTGATGTTGGGGGCGAGCTATCCCGCGTTCCTGTTGCTGAAGTTATTTGGACGAAGGAGCGTGGCCGAGAATGAGTAGCGCAAACTGTTAGTTTGCAGGCGCCGCATGTTCACTTCTCAGCAGCACTGTGCCTGCCGTACGGTTCTGGAAATAAGATAATCAACGCTCATTCAAGCGCGCAGATGCGCGTGTCAACACTTTCAGTTTTTGGCTATTTCCTATGTCTTTCTTATCCCAGGATTTCATTCTGGGCTGAAATTCGCGAACGCCTTCGGCGTTGAGTAATCCGATTCGCCTCGTTCTTGACGCGTAGCGGTGTTTACACGCCGACTGCTAGACAACAGCTCACCAATCTTTTAATCTCCATAGTTCGAAGCAAGTCGGTCCTTAAATCAAATGTAGTCGCGGACCGTCGGTCCGAAAACGCCGGGGTGGTGTAATTGGCAGCCACGCAGGTCTTAGAAGCCTGTGCCGCGAGGCGTGCGGGTTCGAGTCCCGCCCCCGGCACCAAAGTCTTTTGATGTTTCACGAATCGCTCGTATAAAAGTTTCTCTGGAAGGATGCCCGCTCGGATCGCGTGTCTGACGCTTTCAGCGGGCTTTATGTTTTGATGAAGACTGAATTGATCGACACTTCTCCGACACGCAAGGAGATAAAGATCGAAATCGAAGCCGATACCGTGCGCTCTGCCTACGACAAGGTTTCGGACAGGTACGCCCAGACTGCAACTGTTCCAGGATTTCGCCCGGGCCGCGCCCCGCGCTCCGTCGTACGAACGCGATTCAAGGACAAGATTCGCAGCGAAGTCCTGCAGGAGATTGTTCCCCAGGCGATACAAGACGCCATCGCAAAACATGCTCTGGATGTCATCGGTGATCCCGATATACATCTCGATAATTCGGAAGGGCTGGGACAACTGGGAAGCGAATCAATCTCGCTTCACGTGCACGTCGAAGTGCTTCCTGAAATCGCGCTCGGAGAATACAAGGGGCTCGAGGCCGAGAAGAGTGTACGCCCCGTCACTGATGAAGATGTCGAGCGGGTCATCGATGGACTCCGCGAAGCCTCCGCTTCATTACAGCCGGTCGAAGATAGACCGGCGGAGCTGGGCGATACCGTGACGGTGAATTTCAGCGGCAAATTTGTGGAGACGCCCGACGAAGAGGATATCAACGTTGAGGACGTAGATGTGGTGCTGGGAGGCGAAGGCGTTCAGCAGGAGTTCACCGATAACCTGCTCGGCGTGAAGCCTGATGATGAGAGGGCATTCACCGTCGATTATCCGGCGGATTTCACTTCCAAAGGACTTGCGGGCAAGAAGGTAGACTACAAAGCGACAGTTTCTTCCGTACGACGCAAAGAGCTGCCGGAGGCCGATGATGAATGGGCGAAGAGCCTGGGCGAAGAGATGGATTCGTTGGCCGGATTAAGAGACAAAGTTCGTGAGGACCTGCAAAGCAGAGCGGGCGTCGAATCCGAAAACCGCGTGCGCAGGGACGTGATGAAGAAACTTGTCGAAGCCCATCCCTTCGAAGTGCCGAACCTGTTGAGCGAGCACCAGGCCAACAATCGCCTCGAAGCCGCTGTGCGCGACATGATGGGACGCGGCATAGACCCGCGAGGCCAGGACATCAATTGGGAAGGCGTTCGCGACTCGTTAAAGACGCAGGCGGAGTTTGATGTGCGAGGCTCAATGCTGCTGGAAAAGATCGCTGAGCAGGAAAAGATTGACGTGACTGACGAGGAAATTAACCAGGAGATAAACATGATCGCGGCGAGCTCGCGTCAGTCTCCAGAGCAAGTGCGTGCTGCCTTGACAAAGCAGGGAGGCACTACTAGCATCGCCGATAGGTTGCGCAATCGCAAAGCGCTCGATCTGATCGTTGAAAATGCAAGCATTAAAGACGCAGAGTGGCAGGAAGAAACGGAGTTAGAAGAGAGGACTCAGAACACAGAAGACAGAACTCAGAATGAGAGCGATGCGAACAGATCATCTGAGCCCTGAGTCCTTGAATGCTGAGTTCGGCGTACGGAGTCCGGAGTTCTGAATTCTGCGTTCTGGGTCCTGAGTTCTTTTTCCAGAGTAACGAGAGGTCACAGTAGTATGGCTTTAGTCCCGATGGTCGTGGAGCAAACGTCGCGCGGCGAACGCGCCTTCGACATTTACTCGCGGCTTTTGAAAGATAATCTGATCTTCATCGGCACACCGATAGAGGACCAGATCGCGAATCTCATCGTCGCGCAGCTGCTCTTCCTCGAGGCCGAAGATCCTGAAAAGGACATCTGGCTCTACATCAACAGTCCTGGTGGCTCCATCACCGCCGGCATGGCGATTTACGACACGATGCAGTTCATTCGCCCCGATGTCGCCACGATCTGCGTTGGTCAATGCGCTTCGATGGCCGCGCTGCTGCTGACTGCGGGGACTAAGGGCAAGCGATTCGCGCTACCCAACTCGCGCATACTCATCCATCAGCCTTCCGGCGGGTCGCAAGGTCAGGCGACAGACATAAGGATCCAGGCTGAAGAGATCATTCGGATGCGCGAGCTAACCTCACAGATCATCGCAAAACACTCGGGACAATCCTACGAACGCGTGGAGCGCGATGTTGAGCGCGACAAGATTATGTCGCCGATGCAGGCGAAAGAGTATGGCTTGATAGACGAAGTGATTACCCACCGCGAGTAGCGCTTCGTAGTGGTGCATTTCCCAAATGCACCTTGGGGAGACCGAAACACTGTGCGTTTCCGTCCAGGAACAGAGTCGCCTTTAAGGTTACTTAGTCGGCGGGCCGAGGCCACCTCGCGCTGTTCCTTCTGCGGTAAGTCAGAGGCAGAGGTTCAGAAGCTGGTAGCTGGTCCGAACGTCAGTATCTGTAATGACTGCATAAAGGTTTGCAATCAAATCATGGCGAGCGGGAAGAAACTGAGCTCGCCGGCAACTACCCCCAAATAACGAAGCTCTAGCGAATCTAACGGAGTTCCCCAGACGCCTATGGTACGACGAACCGATGACACGTTGCGTTGCTCCTTCTGCGGTAAATCGCAGAACGAGGTAAAAAAACTCATCGCCGGCCCCACCGTCTACATTTGTAACGAGTGCATAGACATCTGTAACGAGATCATCACTGATGATCAGCAGGCCGAGAATGTGGCGACGCGTCCGCCTCTGCCGAAGCCCGGAGAGATCAAAGGCTTTCTTGACGAGTATGTGATTGGCCAGGAAGAAACCAAAAAGCGTCTGGCGGTTGCGGTCTATCAACATTACAAGCGAATTGAGATGGCGCGTCGTCGATCGGATGTCGAGATCCAAAAATCAAATATCCTTTTGATCGGCCCCACCGGTACAGGTAAGACGCTGCTGGCGCAAACACTGGCGCGAATGCTCTCTGTTCCGTTCACGATTGTTGATGCAACCACGCTCACCGAAGCGGGCTATGTCGGCGAAGATGTCGAGAACATTATCCTCAAACTGCTGCAGGCCGCGAACGGCGACGTCGAGCGCGCGCAACAAGGGATCATCTACATCGACGAGGTCGATAAGATCTGTCGCAAAGACGAGAACCCTTCGATCACGCGCGATGTATCCGGTGAGGGAGTGCAGCAGGCGTTATTGAAAATACTGGAAGGGACGGTGGCCAACGTCCCACCGCAGGGCGGCCGCAAGCATCCGCATCAGGAATTCTTTCCGGTCGACACCACCAACATTCTCTTCATCTGCGGCGGTGCATTCGTAGGCCTCGAGAAAGTTGTCGAAAGACGGATGCGCAACAAGTCCATGGGCTTTCATGCCGACATTAAAGCCGGCAGGCAACGCCATTCTGAAGCCCTGGCGGCCGTGCAACCCGAAGACCTGGTGCGTTACGGTTTGATTCCGGAGTTCGTCGGGCGATTGCCGGTCTGCGGCGTGTTGCATGAGCTTGATGAAGGAGCGCTGATCAAGATTCTGACTGAGCCGAAGAACGCGCTGGTAAAGCAGTATCAGAAGAAGTTCGACTTCGACAACGTGAAGCTAAAATTCACTGAGGATGCGCTCAAGTCGGTGGCGGTTCAGGCGGTCGAACGCAAAGTGGGCGCCCGCGGGTTGATGATGATTCTCGAAGAGCTGCTGCTGGACGCTATGTACACCTTGCCCTCACAAAAGCGCATAAAGGAATTTGTCATCACCAGCGAGATGGTCGAGCGCCGCCGCGCAATACCCGGTGAAGGCTTGACTGGTGTCGACGGGGCTGCCGCCTGAGTAACTACCAGACCTCCATACCCATAAGCAGTGCGGTCGAACATCGGTCACAAAAGGGATCGACGGTATCGAGTCTGTCAGCTTTTCGTGGATGGGCCGCTGTTTGACCCAGACGAGCCGAAAAGTTTGAATAGTGTCGGTACACCAGCCGTCACTGCAGCGACAATCGCCAGCGCTGAGTTATACAGGTCGCGCTGCGTTACAAACAGAAAGACGATTATGGTCCCGAGAATAAGAGCGAACGGGACCTTTAGCGCTTGCCAGCTACTATTTCCGCGCGCCTCCTTCTCGCATGCAGCGATGAGGGTATCTTGCCCCCGGTCCATTACAAACGATTCAAAGGTCTCATTCATAATTCTCACGTCGGGGTCGCGGACGATAAGTCCTCGTCTCATTAACCCTTCGATTTCCTGATCATTGGGACTCAAAAGCCCGTCTTGCGCCAGGTGCGAGAGCGTCAGTTTCTCGTCGTTGGTAGAGGCGCGCCACAGTGCCTGATAGTAGGTGAGTGTCTGGGCGCGGATCTCGATGACGATGTCTGCAGGAGTCAGTTCATCGAACTTTGGCTGCTTGAGGATCTCCCGGCCAGTGCTCTGCAGGCAAGCCAGAGGCGAGCACTCTCTCTTCACAATATCGAGGACCGTCTCCATCCGCTCCTTGTCTTCACCTGTCAGATCTGTACGTTTTTTTACGTTCGTTTCCAGGGTCTCAATCAGATCTCCAAACTTATCGGCCTTCCCCACATCTTCCATCCTCACCTTCAGGAACCGGCTGAGGATACCCGCCCATCTTTCTTCGGCAACCGTCGGTGATGGAGAATTCTCTTCGGCTCCTTCTTCTGCCTTGCCGCTTGAGAAAAGATAGTCATGCGGCTCGAAGGCTGAAATCGCAATCGCCCGCGTCTGTCGTTGGTAGAGCGTCTCCAGCAGTACCAGCTTTTGTTCGTTAGCTGCAGGATCGTCGTGACAATAGTCGAAATTATCCAGCACCACTGCCAGAGAATTAGCGCCGTCAAAGTCGTATCGTTCGGCCCACTTCTTCTTCCTGGCCTGCTCCTGGATATCGATGATAGTCAATCGCTTTTCGTTTTCGAAGTCCTCCAGGATCTCGCTTTTGCTTGTGAACGGTGAGCCAAGGACCAGAAACAAATTCTGGGTAATGCCGCCAGTGTAATACTCGCTTAGCAAACGCACAGGCGGTTTCTGAATGTGGAAAAGAAAGATCCGACGGATCAGGTAACTGACCAGAATTGCCAGGCTGAGGATGATGACGGGCCAGATCAGCCACCAATAAATGGGCGGGCGAACGTCGGGAACTACAGAGACAATGTGTTGCGGCGAGCTTCTGTGCGAGGGAGTCAGAGCACCTCTAACATGCAGCACAAGTTCGTCCGGCGGTTTTTCTTCCCAGAACCACGACCGGTCGGCGGACTGCGAGCGTGCAAGGCCATGCCGCTCGATACTGCTTTGGTCAAACAGAGGCACGAAGCTCGCAAAGAAACTAATTAATCCGTTCTCGGATTCATTTTGATATTCGGAATGCTCAGAGGGAGGGGTCCCAATGCTCGTGTCGAAAAAGAAGGCTACATAGACATCAAGGTTATTTTCCTTCAGTCGCCTGGCGATAAAACTTTCGACGCGCTCCGGATGGATCGTCGTCAAATTCGCGCTCGAATACAGTTCACGAACCCTGTCTTCACGTTCTGCCATGCCTCTCGCGAAATTGATCTGTCCTTCCTTAACGAACAGTCTCAACTCTTCTCTGTAAGCCAGATGGAAGCTGGCCCACGCGGGGATGACTGCAACCAAAATTAGCAGCAGCACTGCACTTGTCGTAAACGCCCTTCGATAATTTAGAAATGGCCGCCCTTTTAGCTTGTCACCGAGCCGGCTGAAAAGCTTTAGCCCTTTCTCGCGCTGCAGAGTTACGACGAACAGGGTTGTCCCAACAAAGGGAAGCAGAAAAGGTGCGAGAATCATCTTCCAGCTCGAAAATAAATAAAGACTCACACACCCAAGTACGCATAAGGCGAAGACGAGAACTACACATTGAAGGTAACGATGGTAGTTGTCCTCCACCGGCCAGAGCCACGCACCGCTTCCTTTTCTCCTGAGATAAAATCGGTATATAAGGAGCACACAAAG
>JAVHWA010000145.1:0-43170 GCA_032160165.1 Acidobacteriota bacterium | reverse complement strand
CTAAAAGTCGACGTCGAAGAATTGTCGGAAGCGGCTTAAGCAGCCGCTAACAAATCGGCAATTCCCCGGGTACACCAAACTCGGTAAGTACTAGTGTGTACCTTTGGCGATAGTTTTTTCAGAGCAGACTCAAAGACCAATCAATGGTTTGAACCAGTCCTTCGTGGAACTTCTCTTTCACCCTATTTGGGCCGCCGCGTAGCCAATGCAACCTTGAGTCAACAAAGAGGAAGCGATGATGAGTAAGAAAACGGCGGTTGTTACGCTTTGCTGCATAATCATTTTCTCGTTCGGGACGTCTTCTGTATTAGGGCAGAAGAAGGAAATTGACCTGAAAGATAAGAGACTAACCATCAAGATGGAACTTCAGCCTCTGGGAGTTGTCTTCAAATATTTGATAGAGAACTATGACATCCCAATAGGATTTGAAGAATCCACCCTGGATAGAGGCCATCCCGATTTTAATTTTTACGCTAATTTACCCGGACAGCCTCAACATAGCACGCAAACCCCCGATGGCAGCGTGAAGGTTACCTTCAAGTACGTGGGTCGAGTTTTCAAAGCCGGGCAACACCCGATTACGCTCAATGTCGAGAACGAAAGTCTGAAGGAGGTTTTCAATCAAATCGTCGAGCAGATGGAGAATTACAAGTGGAAAATCAAGGACGGTGTGGTCAACATCTTCCCGGTTAAAGCCCGGGACGAAAGATTCGCAAGACTCCTGGGGATGAATGTTCGGAGGTTTACTTTCGACAAGGGCAAGACAGTCGAGGATATTACGACGAACATATTGGCATTGCCTGAAGTCGAAAAAGTCCTGAAAGACAACAAGCTTATTTTTTCAGGTATCAGGTACGGAACAGCGACCCTGGTCCTCGATGCTCAATACGGCAGAACGATAAATGTCGGAATGGACTTCTCGAACCTGACATTCCGGGCTCTCCTCAATAAGATTACAAGGATCAAAGGAGGCGGTTGGATACTGAAGTGGAAATGGAAGTCGAAGTCGTCGAGTTGGGAAACCATAGACATTGACATTTAAGTATGAAACGGCGACCTCGGTTGACAGATTCAGCCGAAACCGGAAACTGTCACTCAGAAGGACGTGATGACCCAATCCGAACTCCGGGACATCTCCCGTAAACTTCGAGTCCTGAACCACGCTCAGCTTTCGCCTACCTGATAGCAGGACTTCTGTACCTCTCGGCTCTTTTAGCCTATCGCCGCCTCCCCAACAACCACTCCTTCAATATCCCGGGATTGGCTTCGCTTATCGAGAAATATTCTTCGATCAGCTTGTCGTGCAGTTCGTGTCGTTGAGTCTCCGGTATTCTGACGCCGATCGGCATCTGCGCCCCCTCGATATACGAACGCACCAACGTTTGATCCATAGGCCAGTTGAGTGAGCCCAGACGCTCGGTATTATGGCAGGAGGCGCAACTCATCGAACTTCCCAGACGAGACTCTTCGAACTTGCTCCCCAGATGGGCCGCGCGCTTCTGCCAACTGATTGCGCCAAGGCCCGGGCCGAATTTGCTGGCATCCAGATATTTGTCAAACCGCGGGACGCCATACGAGCGGAATCGTTCGTTCACCAACTGCAGCGAATCAAGCTCATCGCGACTCAAACTGCCTTTTGCGGGAAAGATAGGCAGTATCCCGCTCTTATGACATGAAACGCAGTTGTCATCGCCCTCTCCCAGTTCCCATCGCCCCTTAATACCTATCGAACCGTCGCGCCGATACGTGCGATAGAAATCCTTGAAGTACGCGTCGAAGACGCCATCAGAATGCAGGCTGGCCGCAACCACCGAGACGTTGCGAACGCGTGTACGCTCCCCCGGATCCGTGACACCGAACTGGACCCACTTCTCGGGAGCACCGACGCTTCCCGGAACGACGATCAAAAGTCTACGATAGCTGTCGTTATTGTCAGGAGTCCCCAGATGTCGCGATTTGTAGCTAAAGAAGATGAGTTGATCTTCGACGCTCCTTGATCGGTTGAGCTCGCGCAAATATGCTTTAGCCTGATTCAGCGTCTCAAAGCGGCTAACCGCCTGGAGGAAACGCGCCGCCAGTAGAAACTCAGGGATTGCAGTGTACTGACGGGTCTCATCGAAGTATTGTTTGTCGGAAACGATGAAGCCGAGTTCGTGATTTGGATCCTGATCAAGCGATGCGGCGTTTACGTATTCGACGAATTCGCGGTAGCGAGTGACAAAGTCGTCATCCTTTGACAGCTTGCACCGCCTTAACGTGCCGGTGATTCCTCCGAGAACTGCGGCGTACGTCTCAGTGGGTTCGCCCTCCTCATAAGAGGCTCGAGCTGAGGAAACCAGGGCGTTGACCCTGGCAGTTATCCAGGCATCGGGATTGATTTTGAGCTGCGCGCAGGTAGGCGCGCCCGAGGCGTTGTTCCCTACGAGCAGTAGACAAACGAGAATGATCAGGCGGAAACTCATTGGGCAGACTTGCGAACTGAGCGTGGCCTCGAGGCGTCATAGGATACCTTACATTCACCAGTTAATGAATAATCAATCTTCGGCCAACCGCATTACGACATTCCTCGCTAGGGAAAGGGCTGTGCGTACAAGTCGTTCGATAAAGCGCACCGGCCGAACTGGAGTCGGGCGCTGGTTGCTTACGGAGGTTATATGAGAAATGTCTTCAGACTAGCAATAATCCTATCCCTGGTAAGCTCTGCAATCGGACAGGAAGGCCAAACCCGTAATCCAAAGACCGGCGTCGTGAATGGGCAGCAGGTTGAATTGCCGGTGATTCGGCGCTTGCCACCAAAGATAGGTTTGCGACGGGCGATGAGTCTAGCGGCATCACAAATGAAGAAGCAGAAGCTTATCGTCCCTCGATATTATCTAGTAGAAGCAAAGTACACAACCCTCAGCTTTGAAGGCAAGTCGGTCCCATGTTGGAGCTTGCTTTGGATACGCGAAGATAACCAACTCGCTGTCGGCCATGACATCGAAGTCTACGTCTTCATGGATGGCAAAGTATGGTTGCCGCCGGTCATGTAAGCCGCGCTGCACTCATTGAACCTGCGCGTGAACAACGGGGCTTTCACGCGTAACTCGATGCGTAATGCGGTCCGCCGCGTTGGGTGAATACGAGCTTCGGATTGCGTTGTCATTCATCACAGGGTAAAGGTCTCATATGGGTAGCAGAGAGCTTCCGGTCCTAAACTTCACCTCATTCAGGAAATATCCTTCCAAGCTGGATCAACAGGAATTCGAAGATGACCGGCAGGTCTGTCATGGTTGCGTTTCAGGAGTCTGTTGTTCCAACCAGGATGCGATCTACCTTAGCAGCTTCGACATCTTCCGCCTTGCCGCCTACTTCGACATGAGCCCCGCGCGCTTTATGTTGACGTTCACCCAGGACCAGTTCGCGGGCGAGCCTGAAGATTTCAGGCGGCAGCGGAATAACGATCCAAACGACAGCGTTGTCACGTGGCTGCGGCGCCGAACGAATCATCCCACCAGTCCCTGCATCTTCCTCAAGTACATCCGCGAGGCCGATGGGACGCCGCGCCGAATTTGCAGCGTTCACGAGGCGCGCCCGCTGACGTGTCGAGAGTTTTATTTCGACACCTGCAAGGTACGCGGCACAGGGGAGCTCGCGTCTCTCCTGGCCGAAGGCTTCGAGAAAATTCGAGATGGCGAGATCACAAAGGCGACAGTTGAAGCCCAGCTCGAACGAATCGGTCCGTATGATGCAGCTAGTGCGACGCTCTCGGAAAGTATGGAATATTTTTTCTGGGTGGAGATGAAGTGCGCCGTCAATATGGACCAGAGCAACGTCGAAGGATCAAATTCTTATGAGATAGCCGAGTATCAGGACCCGATAGACGAGAAGCTGAACCGGGTGCTGTCGTCGAAATACTTACGGTTTGAGGAATGGTACGGCGCGAAACCGCGTGACGAGCAACTGATGCCATACGCGGGTGGGCTCGGCTTCGCCGGTTCCGATGAATACAAGCGGATTATGGCAGTCGCAAGCACGTCCCCATCACATGGATTGTTCTCGCTGGGAAGCTATCCTCACCGCGTAGGCGCCAGGACCATTATGCCGGGAGCGAAACACTCGGAGCGGTTCCAGGCGATTCCCAAATCGGAGATTGCTCGCGTCCTCAAAAATGTGCCGCCGCTTCCGCTCTTCCCCCAGCATGAACTCCCAGAAGTGCGTCGGATTACGCTTCGCGAAAGTTATGGGTCGATACTGAAAGGCTTCAATCATCTGATACGGTTTGCCGGCGATGTGATCACGATTGACCTTTCGCTGGAATACGATCCGCCGGGCACGCTCGAGGCAGAACTGCTCGAGATGGTCATGGGGTTTGAGACCAGCCTTGATCCATTTATCGCTCACAATCCTTACGTTAAGCCACTCAAGGCTTATCTGATTGAGTCGACGGTCGATCGCCTGGAGGATGATCTGAAGTACACGCTTACTTCAGAGCAGGCTTTCAGTTCGCTTAAGTTATTGATCGAAGTTCAGCAGGGTACCGGCGCCCTTTCGCACGAGATGGACGGGAGGATAGCAGCTATCAACCGCGATCTTAATGGGAGGCTTCAGAAAAAGAAGCCGGCGCTCTACGTACGCGTGGAGAATCCTATCGAGGCTCGACGAGTCGCTGGGAAATCCTTGAGAGCCCCCAAGGCTTGGGCTGCGTGGTCGAAACAAATACGAGACCTCCGCTATGCGTCACACGCCGGGTTTGATCGAATCGATCTGGACGCGTTCTATCGGCAATCCGTCAAGACGCTGGCCGCGATTCCTTTCAATCGGAGCTACGCCGACCAGCTTTGTGAAGTGGTGAATTCGCTGGCGTGGAGCATGACTTTCAATCATCGAATTGCCTACGAGGACATGTCGTATAAGGACGCAGCGGACACGCTGGTAAGATATGGGCTGGATCTCTTCAATCGCATCAAGGCGTCAGGCGGCACCGATCTGGCTTCCCAGCCAATGAGAGATCTTCTGTGCGCTGTGAGTAGGGGATTGGGGCTGAGTGCTGACGAAAATCGAGACTACGGAACTCTCATAGCTCGTCTTCTCGACAGCCAATTGCCCGACGGCAGTTGGAATACAACTGTTCTTGCTCGTGATGCGCCGTACGATCAAAGCGAATACTTGAGGATGATGTTTCGACCAACGTGGGCAGCGGTCGACGCGCTGCGACCTTTGCGCAACGATGTGCACGGTGAAGAAATTGTAAGGGCGAACTCAGTTTGATTGAAAACACCGATGGTGTTGTCGAATTCAAGCCCAAGGCAACGCCCTGGGTTCAAAGAGAACTTTCATTCGATGCTACCCTGAATGGGTTTCATTTGGGATGCTAGTAGTAAGCGACGACCGGGATCCCACAACACTTTCAGTGTTGTCCTCTCTCGATAGCGGTGTCTGTCCCCAGGGCGTTGCCCTGGGCTTGAATTCGCGAACGCCTTCAGCGTTAGCAAAAACATCGGATTTGACACTCGCGCGACTGCCTCTCTATACTGCGTTCTTTCCGCTGCAGCTTGGAACTTAAGGCCAGGTAGCTCAGTCGGTAGAGCGCGGCCCTGAAAAGGCCGGCGTCGGCGGTTCGATTCCGTCCCTGGCCACCAGTACTCGTCCAAAGTCGAAAGTCCAAGGTCCAAAGTCCGTGTTCAAACACGCGACTTTGGACCTTGGACTTTCGACTTTGGACTCGTTAGCGGTGCCAGTAGTGTTTGATCTTTTGCGCGAGAAGAGGGAAGGGAACGTATTCGGCCTGGCGGCCCGATCGTCGTAATTCTTCTATCATTCGCATTGCCCCGTCGGCATTGCGCGTGTGGACCATGATCGTCGAAGCACGTTGTAGTTCAGGCCGCGCGGCCAGCCAAACCGCGATCGCGTAACCGGTGTTCTCATCATCATCTTCCTCCGCATGATAGTGTTCGGGAAGTAGGTCGTGATCGAGGAAGATCGCATCGTAGAAGTTGTCGTTGAGAAAGCCCCGCGCTTGTTCCACGTCATCAGCAATATCGAGCTGATCACCGTCAAAACGCTTCGCGAACCAATCATGCCTGCGGGTGTCGTCGTCCAATAGAAACACTCGAATTGGGCTGCGGTTGCCTTTGTCGTTGGTGAGGCCGAGTTTTCTCAGCACAGCATTTATCAAACCCATTTGATGATGATCAAGCTCCCGTGAAGTATTAGCCTGCGGCGATGCGAATATGGCGGCCCAGTCAATATATCACAGAAGAAGAAGCGTCACGAACGCGCCTCGACTGCTGTCCAAAATCCAAAGTCCAAGGACCAAAGTGCAAATTGACGTTAGACATCGGATCTGGGACTTCGGACGTTTGTGAAGCGGAATTTAACAGTTTACGCTACACTATTGATCCATGAAGCAGGTCCTGCAAAACAACAAAAGCGGACGGATGTCTGTCACGGATGTCCCGGCGCCGATCGCCCAAGACGGTCGCGTACTGGTTCGCGCGGCTGCATCCTTGATCAGCGCCGGCACCGAGAAGATGGCCGTCGACGAAGGTAAGAAGAGCTTGATCGAGCGCGCGAGGGAGCGTCCGGATCTCGTAAAACAGGTAATCGCCAAGGCGAAGAACGAAGGCCTGCTCAAAACATTTAATGCCGTTCGATCTAAAATTGGCTCGTCAACCGCGCTTGGCTATAGTGCTGCTGGAATCGTCGTCGGAGTCGGCGAGGATGTGACCGAGTTTCGCGTGGGAATGCGAGTCGCTTGCGCCGGAGCGGGTTACGCCAGCCACGCGGAAGTTTTGTCAGTGCCGAAGAACCTTTGCGTGCAGTTGCCCGATGAAGTGAGTTTTGAGCACGGCGCGTTCGGAACTCTTGGCGCCATTGCGATGCAGGGTGTGCGACTCGCCGAGCCCACGCTCGGAGAAAGCGTGGTCGTTATCGGGCTGGGCTTGCTGGGCCAGATCACCGTGCAGCTATTGAAGGCGAATGGATGTCGAGTATTCGGCATCGATCTTGATCCGGACAAGGTCGCGCTCGCCCGCGCACTTGGTGCCGACGACGCAGCCGTGAATGACGATAGCATCAAACGAGCGGTTCTCGATTGGTCGCGCGGGCGCGGAGCCGATGCCGTACTGATCACCGCCGCCACAAGCTCGAACCAACCGGTCGAGTTGGCGGGAGAGATTTCGAGATCAAAAGGTCGCGTCGTGGCAGTGGGAATGGTGGGCCTGGACGTGCCACGCGGTCTTTACTTCAAGCGCGAGCTCTCCCTGGTCGTCTCGATGTCCTATGGACCCGGCCGCTACGATCCCGAATACGAAGAGCGCGGCCACGATTATCCGCTGGCATACGTGCGCTGGACTGAGAATCGAAACATAGAAGCCTTTCTCGATCTCGTCGCCGAAGGTCGCGTCGATGTCGAACGGCTCATCACACATCGCTTTCCCATCGAAGATGGCGAACGTGCATACCAACTAATGGCGGGCGAGATTCAGGAACCCTATCTCGGAATATTGCTCCACTACGACACGAAACGAGTGCTGGAGCGCCGCGTTGAAATCAAAGGCCCGAAGGCTGCCGCTAAGAAGCAGAGCGGCGTGCGAGTCGGGATGATAGGGGCTGGGGTGTATGCGCAGGCGATGCTGCTTCCCGCGTTAAAGGCCGCGGCCGTCGATTTCCGGGCGATCGCTACTGCGTCCGGTGTTTCTGCACGAGACATAGCGGAGCAGTATGGCTTCAATTATTGCGCCGGCAGCGCCGACGAGGTCTTGAACGACGACGAAGTGAACCTGGTAGTGGTCGCTACGCGTCACGATCTTCATGCAGAGCTGTCCCGTCGCGCGCTGCTTAGCGGGAAACATGTTTTCGTTGAAAAGCCGTTGGCGTTGAATGAACGCGAGCTCAACGGCGTAATCGAGGCTGCAAAGGAATCGGAGCAAAGCCTAATCGTCGGCTTTAACCGCAGGTTTTCGCCTTTGGCGAAAGCCGCGTTCGATTTCTTCAAGGGCCGGCACGCCCCACTATCCGTCAACTATCGCGTCAATGCCGGGAGAATTCCGAAATCTCATTGGCTCCAGGATCCGAAGCAGGGCGGAGGGCGAATCGTGGGCGAGGTCTGTCACTTCATCGACCTGATGCACTACATTACTGGATCGCTAACGACCCGCGTCTACGCAGAATCGATCAGCGGACGCAATCAGGAGATGGTGGACGAGGACAATATCTTTATCACGCTTCGCTTCGCTGACGGATCAAATGGTTCGATCGCTTACCTCTCGGAAGGTGATAAGGCGCTTGCGAAGGAACGGGTGGAACTGTTCGGAGAGGGCAAGTCGTTCGTGATCGACGATTTTCGGAGCACAGTTAGCTACCACAACGGACACGAGGCGCGAGCGACGGCGCGGCTACAAGACAAGGGGCAGTCTGAACAGGCACGTATCGTCAGTTCTACGGTGCTAAATGGGGGTCCGGCGCCCATTGCACTGGACGATTTGGCGGCCACGACCCGAGCTACATTTCGCATTCGAGAGTCGTTGCGGACCGGATCACCGATGGATGTCTGAGTTTTCCTCATGTGGAAAACTATTCTTTTCGAAACTATCTCATGAGCGTCTTGCAATCTTCACTTCGAGTGCTATAATCCGCGCGCTTCACAGGTGTTGATACCTGGTTTTGAGGTGTCGTCACGCACCGCGTTGCCGCGATCACAACTCACGCGGTATAGTTTTCTCGAGAGTCTCCAGACACGCTTGGTCGCGATTATTGATGTCTTCTGATAACGCAAAAAACCACCCGCTCTTCGCCGTTCCGGAAAACGCGTCCGACACGAGCGAACATCATCATCAAGAGCCACGAACAGAACAGAAGGACGTCTGTCGCTTCTGCTTTGGATCGGGGATGGAAGTCGTGCCTGGCAAAGGCGCGCGTCGATGTCGGTGCCGCACTCAACAAAATCAGGCGAAGCTGCTCGAGGCCGCTCGTATTCCGCGTCGATACAGCGAGTGTTCGCTGCAGAACTACTATCCGGTGAAAGGCAACGGGACGCAACTGCGCGCCTTCAACTACGCCTTTCGTCTGGTCCGCGAATATCCCACAGTGGATCGCGGCCTGGTCTTTATGGGAACGTGCGGAACGGGCAAAACGCATCTGTCAGTAGCGGTGATTCGCGGGCTGATCGAGAAGGGAATCCCCTGTGTCTTTTACGAGTTCGGTTCGCTATTGAAAGAGATCCAGAACTCCTACAATCCCATTTCCCAAACGTCGGAGTTGAAAGTGCTGGCGCCTGTCTTTGAAGCAGAGGTACTGGTGCTGGACGAGTTGGGTGCGTCCAAACCGACCGACTGGGTACGCGATACGATGATGCAGATCATCAACACGCGTTACAACGATCGCAAGTTGACTATCTTCACCACCAACTATCTCGACGGTCGCCGATCGGAACGAGATGAGACATTGGAAGATCGGATCGGTGTTCGCCTGCGCTCCCGCCTGTTTGAAATGTGCAAGACCGTCCAGATCGAAGGTGAAGATTTCAGGAAGAAGCTTGACGGTCAATAGATCTATTCTCCGCCATCGCCCCTCCGCGCTTCTAGCGAGTGGCTCTTCTAAGCCGCTTCCGCGTTTCCGTCACAAATTTCTCGAGTGAAGCCCGCAAGGTTCCGTCCAGCTTGAAACCCATCTCCAGATCACGATCAGCTTCGCGTTCCTTGCCCTGGAGTAAGAGAACGACGCCACGGTTTGCATAGGCCTGGGCCGAGGTCGGATCAAGTTCGATGGTCTTCGAGTAATCGGATTCGGCCCCACGCAGATCTTGAACTGCCTGACGGGCCGTAGCCCGCGCGAAGAACCCGCCAGGGTCACTCGGATTTAGTTCGATGGCCTTTGTATAGTCTGCTATGGCAGCGTCAAAGACCCGCTTTGTTTGCAAGACGACACCGCGATTAAAGTAGGCATCGGACAGCTCGGGTTTGAGCTCAATAGCCCTGGTAAAGTCAGCGATCGCCCCGTCATTGTCCTGCCTGCTTTGCAGCAAGCTGCCACGATTGTAATAGGCTTCGGCGTACCTTGGATTCAGGTCGATGCTCATCGTGTAGTCGGCGTAAGCGCGTTGGTAATCACCGGTCGCTCTGTACGCGTTGCCGCGGTTGTTATAAGCGGTCGCAAATTTCGGTGAGAGATGTACGGCTGAGCTGAAGTCCCCAATGGCGCCCTCGTTATCGCCCTTCGTCATCCGCGCTACGCCCCGATTGAAATAGTTCTCGAAGTTTTCCCGCTGCGCATCAATCGCCATTCCGTAGTCGGCTATCGCGCCGTCGAGATCATTGCCTGCCATTCGGGCATTGGCGCGATTGTTATACGCCGCCGCCAAAGTTATTTTCTTCGACGGCTTGAGCTCGATGGCTTGCGTATAGTCGGCGATTGCGCCGGCCAAATCTCCGCTACGCTGCCTGTCTAAACCGCGATTGTTGTAGTCTTCCGGTGTATGCAGCTTCTGCGCCTGAGCGGGTGAAAAAGTGAGGGCCAGGAATGTGATTACCAGCGAGGCAAAACGTACCACGATACTCTCCAATTGATTTGAGGTCCTGGATCGAACCGGATGAAGAGGCGAGTCATCCTCCGGTCATAGGGCTGGTCGCAGCGACTCTTCAGCCAAGCCTGATCAGATGAGGCTTCGCCGATTCAGGATGCCCGAAGGACCGAGGATTTGAGGTTGACGACGTGGAATTAGATCATCGACGAGAGTATGCGCTGTCCGCCATATCGCGGGCTCTCGAATTTGCGTCGGCATCTTTGGCATTCACAGTGAAATCGATGTGTCCGAACCCCTTCAAACCTTTGACGACCAGAGATTCCCCGGTCTTATATTTGTCCTGGAAGGGATTGTCTCCCTCCTCTCCGGCGTCGTCCCTATACTCCGTTACCCTTGCTATAACAGCGAACGGCTTATCGTCCGCCGTCCGCCATTCGATCTTTCTACCCTTTTCGCGGTCGTATCCCAGAGGCTGCATGGGAAGCAAAACCGAAAACTCCTCGTCGTGCTCCATCTCCACGCTGGCTTGGGAACCGAAGGCACTGTAGTTGATGGTGAGGTAGTAGCCGCCGAAACCCTGACATTTCAAGGGGACGTCCTGTCCTTCGGTTAGCTGTTCATCTTTTACCGCGTTTTTGCATTCGGTATTAAGCTCTGTGTAAGAGCTCGCGAACTTCGGACCTGTGGGAACCTTCGACGCTTGAGGTTGGTTCGAGTTGGTGGTTGTGGCGGCAGTTGAGGCGTTTGAATTGCTCTTGTTGCCGCCGCATCCGACGAGAAGCGTCATAACTGCGAGCGAGAGGACAAAACTGCGCATCGATCAACTCCTGGCGAGGCAACGATGGGGGGGCTTGGGAACGACATGGCCACGATTGACAGTTGCCGTCGTTACTGTCCGGAGATTACCTCCGGCATCCGACTGATGTCGATTCTGGCCGGTTGTATCTGCTCCGGGAAAAATGACTTGTCCATCAATTCGGTCATCGGTGTTCTTACGGTTAGAAATCCCAGACTGATCCCCATGTCCAAAATCTTATTCATTTCTTCATCTGTGGGATTCAAGTTGCGATAAGTCACGCGATCGGGCGGTTGGGTAAGGACATATCTCAACAACTTTTCATCCTGTCGAAAATATGGCGCGACCAGCTTGGCCGCATCTTCTCGGTGCTGCTCAGTCCACTCGCCGGATTCGTTGATGCCGCGAACCAGGTCGCGCACGACAGCAGGGTTGTCGCGTATCAGGTCTTCGTGAACGACGAGAGCGCACGAGATATAGTTGGGCCAGATATCTTTGGCGTAATAGAGCACTCGTCCGTAGCCCTCCATCTCGGCTTTGGCGCAGAAGGGCTCGGCCACGATGAATCCGTCGATCGAGTTGGTAGCCAGCGCCGCTGTCATATCCGGTGGAGCCATTGAGACAAACTTGATCTCGTCAGGTCTCAGCCCCTGATCGCGCATCATTTTGTTCATGAAAAAGTTTTCGTTGCTGAATGGATTCGGAATGGCTATCGTTTTGCCACGCAAGTCGCGAAGGTCTTTCGCGGGATTCTCTTTTCGAATCACGAGCTGCGAACCGTCTCTGTGCCCCAGGCAAGCGATCTTGATGGGAACTCCCTGTTCGCGCAGCTTCATCGCCAAAGGTACAGTGAGAAATGCCGCCACCAAACGTTTCGCTTTCAATGCCTCGACGATAGTTGGGAACTCGGTAAAACGCAGCGCGTCGAAACGGGTGCCGGTGGTACTGGTCTTTGAAGCGTAATCGGTGACGGGACAGGTCAAATGACATGTAACTGGAACGAAGGCGACAGTCAACGTCTGACGCTGTCCGCCATCCGGCCCCTGATGATAGGTTTCCTGATCATGACTGAGAGACTTGTTGAGCGAACGGTAACGCAGATATGCGATCAAGCTAAAGGCGAGAACGACCGCAGTCACCATCAAGAGCGCTTTTCGCGAACGGAACATCGCTTCTCCTCACGCAGGGACCTAACAGATGAGCAATCGTAACTCTGCCCCTTCGCGCTGGGCAAGGAGCTTTCAGTCCACAGGAGTTGACGCAAAGGAAAAGCGGCGTCACCATTGCACGCCGCTTTCCCATGTTTGAAGAATTGGTTCCCGAGACGATCGTCTCTAGTTGCCGAAGCGCTGACGATACTCCGCTGAGTTCAGGAAGCCATTGATCATGATCCTGTAGTCACCGCCCGTATCATTCATCGTCTGGATCCATGCCAGATAAGAGATATCCGCGTCGCGACGTAGGTACCCGAAGTATTGCATGATGACAAATGCTTCCGTGTAGTACTTCTGATAGACCTCAGCGCTTTCTATGACCTGACGCAGCACCTGCGCGCGCGTCATCGTACCGTTTGTCAGTGCATCGATCCATCCTGTTCGGCCCGGATGGTTCGTTACCCCCAGAGTCACCAGCAAGCCATCCACGTAGCCCGATGGGTTGTTGGTCGTCAGGCCGTACCTGGTCTGAAAGTCGGATCTTGCCATGAATTCGTTGACGAATGCGACCTTGTTGTCTTCCAGTTGCTGGGCAGTGAGAAAGCCGCTGACTTTAGCAAAGTCGGGCATGAACTGACTGTAGATTGGGATCTTGCCCACAGCTGAATAAAACCGATAGATGAAATAGCCCCGCGTGGAGAATTCTTCCGAGCGGAAGAAGCCGGCGCTCACTTCGATTCGGTCGCAGAAGTTGCCATTCGCATCCCTACCCGAAGGGGGGCAGTTATTAAGGATGTTCTGCCACGCCTGATAGCTTAGCGGATCAGGCTCGCGTCCAAGAAAATCTATGTAGTTCTGGCGAACAAGGAAGGCCGCCGAGTCTATCGGATTCGGCACAGCGCTGCTCGAGTCGTTGTCGGTAATACTGACAGCCACGCTGAAGTTGGGGCCCAGCACAGCACCTCCGGTGGGACTGGACAATGTTAGCGAGAACAGTTCCGCACCTTCGACAAAGACGTCGTCAACCAGGCTGAGTTGAACTGTCTTTGAAGTTTCTCCCGCCGCAAACCGTAGGGTCCCGACACTCGTCGCATAATCACAGCGCGATGAGGCCTTGCCCGTCACAGAGCTTTGTTGCGGATTGCAGTTGGACAAGCCTGCGGTATCTGATGTCGAGTAGTTAACTGTCACCGGAAGGCCGGGATCTCCGCTACGCGTCACGTTAACGTCGAGGTGGCCATCCTGTTCGGCTACCGAGTAGCTGGATTGGCCGAAATTGAATCGAGGCGCATCGTCATTGGTGATGGTGAGCACAGCTTTGTTCTGAGAGCCGAGCGCCCCTGTTCCGGTGACATTAGATAGCGTAAGATTGACGGTCTCATTCGGCTCATTAACGCTATCAGCCGTCAGCGGAACCACGAAGGTTGCGCTCGGGACCCCATTCGCCATCGTAAGTGTCCCGGATGTCGCTGTGTAGTCATTACCCGCTATGGCAGTCCCGTCGCTGGTTGCATAATCGACGGTCGTCTGTCCGGAGCTCCCACCAATGCGTATTACCGTAATTGTCGCGCTTCCGCCATCTTCGTTCCTGCTGTAAGCGGTCGAACTGAACTGAACCGTGCCGCCCGAGTTCACCGTAAGGAATACCGTCGTGATATTGCCGTTGAGAACTCCATCGCTGGCACGATAGGTGAAGCTATCTGAGCCGGCGTAACCTGACTGCGGAACATAAACGAACGAGCCGTCACTGTTAAATGTGACCGTCCCGTGTGTCGCATTGGCGTTCAGGGTGGCCGTTATGGGGTCGCCGTTGGGGTCAAGATCGTTTGAGAGGACACCGGGCGCCGGCACGGTCAGAGTCGTATTCTGCATCGTAGAATACGAGTCTATTGCGGAACTCGGTGGACCGTTGACCTTAATGCTAAAAGTCTGGGTCGCAACCGGCGTCACGCCGTTGCTGGCTGTCACGGTGATGTTGTTGTACGTGCCCGCGCTGAAGGGACTACCGGAGAGAGCGCCGTTTGATAAGAGAAACATCCCCGGTGGCAAGCTTCCCGCCGTAACGCTGAAAGTGGGAGCGGGGAAACCGGTCGCAGTGAAAGTATGGTTGGAGGCAGTATTAATATTGATGACAGAGGGAGGCGGCGCGCTCGTTATCACAGGCGGGACATCGTTATCCGTGATGGTCAAGGTGGTGCTGGGGAACGCGCCCGTCGAGGCTCCACCTGCCAGAGGTACCAGAGTCAAGTTGAGTGTCTCGTCAGGCTCGTCCAGCAGATCGTCGACAATAGGAAGACTGACCGTCTTGTTGGTCGTATCTCCGGCGCCCCAGGTGACGAATATATCGTTGTTCAAACGTGCCAGATATCTGCGCGTCGTATTCTGGCCTATGACCGTGATGAAACCTCGGACAAATACCTTCCCGTCCGGCTGGAGTAGGATGAAGTAAGGGGCGTCGCCCAAGCCGCCCGAAAAGTTGGTACTGAACGTCGGATCAAGGCTACCGTTTGAGTTCAGGCGCACAAGCTTGCTAACGGTTGTCCCGTTGAATGATCTGATGTTGCCGCCAATCAAGACCTTTCCATCCGGTTGCAGCGCAAGTCCCTCCGGACGAGCATCCGGTCCTGTGCCGGTGTTGAACGTCGGATCAAGACTTCCATCCGTATTGAGGCGCGCTATCCCGTACGTGGCCTGGCCATCGATTTGGTCAAAAGTGCCGGCGATGAGAATTTTGCCGTCGGGCTGGAGGGCGACATTAACCAGGAATGGATAAGTGCCGGTAAAGTGTGTGTTGAAGGTAGTATCAAGTGTTCCGTCGGGATTAGCCCTGTGAATTCCCCCAGAACTGGCTCCGAGTATCTTGCCGTCAGGTTGTAAGGCTATGGCCCGCCCGCCAATATCCTGATATAGGGCGTAAGAGTTATCCAAGCTGCCATTTGCATTCAGGCGAATGACGGTGAAATAACCAGTCGACGTTCCAGCGAAACTTGTAAAGTAACCCGAGATGAGTATTTTCCCATCCGGCTGGGCTACGATCACGCTTACACTATCGTTTGGACCCACGCCTGCGTCAAAGGTTGTATCGAGGGTTCCATCGCTATTCAGTCGCGCGATACGGTTCGCGCGCTGATTGTTGATCGTGGTGAAGCTTCCCCCTATCAGTATCTTTCCGTCTGCCAGCACGACCACGGCATCTACTCCGCCGTTCATCGCGTTAGCGGCAAAGGTTTGATCGATGCTACCACTCGGGTTTAGTCGACGAAGGCCACCTTCCTCTCCAACAATCAATTTACCGTCGGGCTGCAACACCATCGATGGAAACGGATATGATCCCGCTGCACCCGCGCTAACGTGGCCAAAAGCATCGAATGAGGCGTCGAGCGAACCCGGGCTTAGGAAATAATCAGTCGGCGACGTCGTCACATCGGCCAATGTTACCTTCGCGGTTATCGTGCCATCGGAGCCACCCGTGCGTGTAAGTGTCAGGTTGGCCGAGCCGTCACCTTCATTGACGCTGCTATTCTGGGATTGGAAAGAGATGACTCCCGGCGCCACTGCCGGCGAATTGCCATTATCTTTTGTTTGGGCCCGAGACGGTTGCATGAACCACGCGAGGTAGGTCAGGCAAGCCGTAAGGAAAATGAGAAAGCAAACATTTCGACAACTGCGAATAGGGTTTTGAAGAGGGCGAGGCATTAGGGTTCTCCAAATACGACAGTGGGATGAATTGGCGCTGTCGCTGAGGTCGTGATCAACAAACGCATCGCGGCGCGATGAAGCGCCTTTAGATCAGGCCAATCCGAAGGTTCGGTTCTGAATGTGCTTGTCGGGAAAAATGGAACCGGAGATAGTCTGGGTCCTCCTTAGGTTCCTTGCATTTATTTGTGAGCTCTGCAAATTCCCAATACTCTGCGGCAACCATTCACCTTCGTAACTTCTGAGCGGCGAAGGGATCAATTGATCGGTGAAATATATCGAAGTCTTAAGGAATATGTCAATTATGTCACACATAGTGGCCTTGGATAGAGCTTCGCGATCGGGAGGCTCGTTATCCACCGCTTCGTCCGGTATCGGAAACACTCGCGCGCACGTGATAGGTGGGAAACGTTCCGTAGCCTTTGGCCAGCGGCGTTTGCCCGACATAGTCGCAGGTAAAGTATTTTTCGTTCTGCGCGGACGCCATGGCGGCGAAGGCCTGGCTAGCATAAACCTGACCGGGTGGAGTTATCGGTTCGATCCTCGCCGCTCGACTGACATGCGTTCCGATGTAGTTCCTTTGACGCGTGACCGGGTCGATGCACGCGTAGACAGGACCAGCGTGGAGCGCGATCCGAAGACTGAGGTCCTTTGGCAAGCCCTTTTGCTCCCAATCAATGGTCGCCAGCAGTTCACTGAGCTCGAGTGCGAAGCGCCCTGCGTCGCTCACATTTTCGAACACAAAATATAGGCCGTCCCCCCACGTGTTCTTCATTATCGGCGCATGCTTTGATGAAAGGGAGAGCTCTCCGATCATTCCCAGAAAGTGTCTGACGAAGCGAGGGATCTGGTCTTCAGTCAACCGGCTGAAATTAACTGCGTCTGCGAAAAGGATAGCGATCATCTCGGCGGAAAACTCGCTCGCTTCCTCTGCCGGTGCTGTTTCAGCGTCAGTCTTCTCGACTCTGTCGACGACCAAGTCGGGATGTTCATCATGCAACATGCGTCCGAGGTCAATTATTTCGACATTCAGTTGACTCGCTCGCCAGTGTGCGACGATCGATGCAGTACCACCGGCGCCGTCGCCTTCGCGTCCGTCCCATACAGCCAGCGGAACCATGTGCGTTTCGAGCTGTTCAGCCCGAATGTTCGCCAGCCCATGCAGCAGTAGGTTGGTATACTCGAATGGAACGCCACCCTCCATGCTCTGTTCAGAGACAGTCAAAACGTCGGTCGCCCGCTGGATCACACTCTCGAACCGATCTCTCCATTCGCTACCAGGAACTAAATCGACGCTGTCTTCGACGAACTGTTTCTGGTTGTAGGGCAGGACAACGTGAGCTTCGCCGCCGAGCTTAAGCATCTCTTCGAGGAAAATGATGTCCGAGCCGCAAGCTGCCGAGGCATATACCAATCCGGCGTTAAGGCTTATCAGTTTTTCCCTGATCGCTTCGCGTACTGGCCCTTCCAATTCGGGTGGAAATCGAGGAACGGGACGACGGGGCTTGTCTATCATGTGGCCGGCGAAGACGACGACCGTCGGGATCTTAAAATGATTCTCAATCCAGCGCAGGTCCCCGTCGAGGGCTTCGATGATGAGACGTGCGTTGCGTCGCGTCGATATCAATTCGCCAAAGCGACCGCGGCCAACCTCCAGCGCCTGGGTATACCACGCTTCAGCCGCGGACGTGTCCTTCAATATAAGCGCAGCTTCCCCCAGAGTCGCGAGAGTCCAATAGGGGTCAGCGCCTTTAGCCATGACCGTATCGAGCTCAAGCAGACAAGCGTCGCGAACTTCAGACGCCAGCACCGCCGCCTGCTCGTCTTCACCGAGCAACAGAGCCGTCGTCGCCGCGTTTACGCCAGTCCAGTAGCCACCGCTCAGGCGATACGCTTCGCTGTAAACCTCGTAAGCTCGCCGCAAATGTGCGTCTCGTTCGGCACGCGAAGTTGAGTGCGCACTCAGGTCCTTGTAGGTTCGGGCCAGAAGTCCCAAGGTCTCTTCGTCTCGATGTCCTTCGCCGTACAGCTGAAGCAGAATGTTGATTGCCCGCTGGATCGCCCCGCTGCGCGCGAGAGCGAGGGCCTGCAATTGACGCAGCCGCACACTCTTTGGCCAGAGATTAAGTCCTTCCTTCAGCACATCGTGCGCGAGAAGCGGCTCACCTGACTTCAGGATGTGACTACCGAGGCTGACGTATGTTGCAGGGCTGTTGGACCACTGCTCCGGGCTGCGCGATTGCCAGAGGGCGCAGATCGCGGACAGGTCGAGCTCATCGAGATGATCGAGTGAATGTCCGAGCGACTCGCCGGCCAGCGCTTGTCTTGAAGATTCTTCTCGATTCTCCGATGCTTTCGCCGGCGACTCGATGCGATAGCCGAGCAAAAGAATCGCCTTGAGAGCCTCGAGGCTGGTCGTGCGGTCATATAATTGTTCGGATTCGGACAACTGGTCGTAAGGAATGAGAGAGGGATGTTCTTTGCTGGTATCGCTTCGCGCCGGACCGTACGTCCAGCCATCGATCAAGCGTTGTCGTGCCCAGTTCTCATGAGTATTTCGCGCGAGTAGTTCCGACAGCTCGAGGATGTCATCAGGGAGGTCGATCTCTGAAGTGTCTAAAGGCTTCGGCTCGTACTTCACTTGTCTACTCGATTCGTTATGGGGGAGAGATGGCGGACAATCCGTAAAGAGTCTCGGCGGCCTGGAAGGTCCATTCGGCGCTGGCCTTCTGGGCTGCCACCTCGCCTTGTTTGACTACCAGGTTACTAAGTGTACGCCGCACGCGCACGCGTTCTTCCGTCGGCGCCCCCGTTCTTTCCGCGTGGACCAACCACCAGCAGGCGGCATTGATAGCCCACGGATACCATAAAAAGCCTATTGCCTCGCGGTCCGAGGAATCTTTGCCGGTGTCGCGATCTATGATGGGTTCTGCAAACTCGCCGCTGGCTACCGGGAAACTCAAATCACGGCTGGCGCAATCAGCCAGATACCGCGGAATCTGGTCAGCCATGCGAGCAGGGATTTCAACACCGGCCTCGATCTCCGCCCGCAGCAACTCAGAAAAAATTTGCAGCGTTATGCCGTCGAGGATTTCATACGTAGTTTCGCTCGTGGCCCGCCATCCCGGCGGCGTAGCCTTATCGTCATACGTCTCGATCAACCATTGCGCTGTCTCTTTCAATAGTTGATCACGCCGCTCGATGCTGCCTTCCCAAGGCAAGCCGGCAGTTCGCGTTTCAAGCAGTGCCAATAAAGCAAGCGCCGTGGTGTAAACGTTGTGATGCGAAAGCTCCTTCTGTCGCGGAAACATGTTCCAGCCGCCTTTTTCGACCGGGTGATAGAGCGACAAGACTGCCTGCACATAGGCCAGGTGTTCTTCGGCGCGTCGCCTCGCATCGCCTTCAAGAAGGCCGGGTGTACCGAGGGCCTTAGCCAGAGCCATCACAGTCCAGAGAGCAGGCTCGGCCTGGGTATGAGTTTCTCCAGGATGTGAAACCCAGCCGTATTTGACTCCGGCGTTTTCGATCGCGGCTCCTGGGGCGAACGGAGCTTCAAGGCCTGCCACGAAACGCCGTTGGTCCACTTGCTGCCCCGCGATTGTCTTATCGGGAAGACTGAAGAGCGCTGTCAGCGCCTGCGAATTACTCCAAAACTCCAGCTCGTGTTTGGTCTCCGGGCGAAGCGTCGAAGCGATCCATCCTCTCTCCGTCTGACCCTTTTGCAGCGCCTCGTAGAGGGTTCGTCGCATCGACACTGCTGCTTGTCTGATTTCTGCCTCGCTGTGCACATGTCGGAACAGGGAGACATCGTGCCTGTCGAGAAACGTCCGGACCATCTCGCCGCCGGGAATTCGCAACCCGGCATCGGCGAGGCCGAGATATATCACTCCAACCAGCAATGTGGTAAAGGCTACGGTCGCGGCAAGCCGTATCCGCTTAAGCCGTTGTCTCTGTTTCTCTCGCTGTCTGAGCTCGTCGTACCCCACACCGAGAATCCCGGCCAGCAGTTTGACCTTCGAATTCTCGCGTCCGTCCTTTCCTTTGCGACCATCGGCGGCGATCGGCTCGGTCCTTACCGTCGTCAACTCGCCGCTAACGTCAACGCGATAACGCACTGCCGGCGGAAAACATTCTTCCGAAACACGGTCCGCTTGATCGCTTGCCAGCGGCTCGCCGTCGACTATCAAACAAAGGACCTGGTCCTCTCGATCAAGGGCTTTGTAAGTTTTGACTTCTTCGTTGACCCACTGCGATGTGGCGGATTTTGGCGAGCAGATGACAATGAGGTTGCGGGATTGTCGCAGGGCCGCCTTCAGCTTGCCACCCAGATCAGCGGCCCCAGGCAGTTCGTCGCGGTCTCTGAAGATTGGAAAGATTCGTTTGGGAACTGTGCCGCGTTCAGTCTTACGCCCGACAAGATTTTTGGGAATCGTGTAGGTCTCTAATGACTTATGTAGCCACTTGGCCCACTCTTCATCCTTATGACTGTAGCTGATGAACGCCCAGTACTTGTATTCCTCCGCCTCGCCGGCGGCAGGCGGCGTTATATCGACTGGTTGTTTCGTTCCGTCTGGATCCATTTGAAATACGGCAACAGCCGTAGTCGCTCCTGAGTCCGAATAAAAAGAAATTATCTTATACCGACCGATTAAGTACAGCGCAGTCGACTTCCAAGACGTTAGGTGCGGGAAAAGTAACTGGAAACGATCCACGAACTCGCACGAAATCTCACGAAGCGCTTAGTCAATTCGTGCTCTGAAAGGCGCTTATGTATAATGCGATGACCGCACAGATAATTTGCTTTTATAGGAAGCCGTTCCCTAGCCATCATGCCCAAGCGCACGGACATACACAGAATTCTGATCATAGGCTCGGGCCCGATAGTCATCGGGCAAGCTTGCGAGTTCGACTATTCGGGCACGCAGGCGTGCAGGGCACTGAAGCAGGAAGGCTACGAAATTGTCTTAGTCAATTCGAATCCCGCCACGATCATGACGGATCCGGAAACAGCGGACCGCACGTACATCGAGCCGCTGACGGTCGAGTCAGTCACAGCCATCATCAAACGCGAACGACCTGACGCGCTCTTGCCGACAGTTGGCGGTCAGACAGCTCTCAATCTTGCTATCGCTCTGTCCGATGCGGGAGTGCTGGACGAGTACGGCGTGGAGATGATCGGCGCTAAGCGGGCGGCGATTAAGATCGCGGAGGACCGCAGCCTTTTTAAGAGGGCGATGGACGAAGCCGGTCTTCAAATGCCGCAGGGAGGTTTCGCAGGTACATGGAACGAAGCGGAAGAGCTCGTCAAGACAACCGGCTATCCCGCCATAATCCGCCCCTCGTTCACACTGGGAGGGACCGGAGGAGGGATCGCATTCAACCCGGAAGAATTCGAAGAGATTGTGCGAGGCGGTCTGGCGGCGTCGCCGGTGCACGAAGTGCTGATTGAAGAATCGATCCTCGGATGGAAGGAATTCGAGCTCGAGGTAATGCGCGACCTAAAGGACAACGTCGTCATCATATGTTCGATCGAGAACTTTGATCCGATGGGAGTGCATACCGGTGATTCGATCACGGTCGCCCCGGCCCAGACCCTGTCCGATGTCGAGTATCAAACCCTGCGAGATATGGCGATAACCATTATTCGCAAAGTCGGAGTGGAGACCGGGGGATCCAACATTCAGTTTGCCGTAAACCCACAGAATGGCGATGTAAGAATCATTGAAATGAACCCGCGCGTGTCGCGATCGTCGGCGCTCGCCTCGAAGGCCACGGGATTTCCCATCGCAAAGATCGCCGCCAAACTTGCTGTCGGCTATACGCTGGACGAAATTCCCAATGACATCACGAAGAAAACACCGGCCAGCTTTGAGCCGACGATCGACTACGTAGTTGCCAAGATTCCAAAGTGGGCTTTTGAAAAGTTTCGCGATGCGGAAGACGTTCTGGGAACGCAGATGAAGTCGGTCGGAGAAGTAATGGCCATCGGGCGCACTTTCAAGGAAGCCCTCTTCAAAGGACTGCGTTCGTTGGAAGCTGTTAAGCCGCTTCGCCTGAGCGGCGTCTCGGATGATGAACTACAACGAAAGCTTGCGCGGCCGAACTCTCAACGATTCTCCTACATCACCTATGCGCTCCAACACGGCTGGAGCATTCCCGAAGTGCATCGTCTCTCTCGAATCGACCCATGGTTTCTAGAACAGCTGCAGGACGTGATGCGGATACAAGACCGGATCGAGGACCGGAAACTGGAAGATGTTCCGGCCGAGGTCATCCGTTCAGCAAAAGAAGCAGCGCTGTCTGACCGTCGCATAGCCTATTTGACTCAAACCGACGAAGGTCACGTCCGCGCTTACCGAAAGCGTTTGGGAATCGTGCCGGTTTACAAGCGGGTGGACACATGCGGCGCGGAGTTTGAATCGTTCACGCCCTACCTTTATTCCACCTACGAGGAAGAGGACGAAGCCGATCCGACCGATCGACGCAAAATCATGATCCTCGGTTCCGGTCCAAATCGCATCGGACAGGGAATCGAGTTCGACTACTGTTGTTGCCATGCTTCGTTCGCTCTTCGTGAAGCCGGGTTTGAGACGATCATGGTCAACTGCAATCCCGAGACCGTCTCGACGGACTATGACACTTCCGATCGACTCTATTTCGAGCCGCTAACGTTTGAAGATGTGATGAACATCATCGACGTTGAAAAGCCGGAAGGAGTCATCGTCCAATTCGGGGGGCAGACGCCCTTGAATCTTGCCATGCGACTTCACATGGCGGGGGTCCCCATTATCGGAACTTCTCCTGATTCGATCGATCTGGCTGAAGACCGTAAGCGCTTCGGCGCGCTGCTCAGCGAGCTCGGCATTCCTCAACCTGAAAACGGGACGGCGACTTCAATAGTTGAAGCCCGAGAATGCGCCGACCGAATCGGCTATCCGGTCCTCGTGCGCCCTTCATATGTTCTTGGCGGCCGGGCGATGGCGATTGTCTACGACGAAGACAGCCTCGAAGACTACATGCGAACGGCGGTGGATGCTTCCCCTGAACGACCTGTACTCATCGATAAGTTTCTTGAACGGGCGGCGGAGTTTGACGTCGATGCGCTGGCTGACGATGAGTCCTGCGTGATTGCCGGCATTCAGGAACATATTGAAGAGGCCGGTATCCATTCCGGCGATTCAAGCTGCGTCCTGCCGCCGATCAGAATCGATTCGGAACATCTCGAGACTATGCGGCACTACACGCGGCAGCTCGCCCAGGCGCTGAGGGTGCGCGGGTTGATGAACATCCAATTTGCGATCAAAGATCATCGCGTGTACGTGTTGGAGGTCAACCCAAGAGCATCGCGGACGGTCCCGTTTGTCTCGAAAGCAACCGGCGTGGCGTTGGCGCGTGTGGCTGCACTTGTAATGGCGGGCCAACCGCTAAGCGGCTTCGATCTTCCCGACGATTTGACGGAGAATCTGCTCGCGAACAAACGGTACTTTGTTAAATCGCCGGTCTTTCCTTTCGTCAAATTCCCCGGTGTTGATCCCATCCTCGGTCCGGAAATGCATTCGACCGGCGAAGTGATGGGAGTTGGTGAAACATTTGGCGAGGCTTACGCCAAGGCGATGCAGGGCGCAGGATTGGAGCTGCCGAGGCAGGGCAAGGCCTTCATCAGCGTCAACGATGGCGACAAGGGACAGGCAGTGCTTTTAGCGCGCCGGCTCGTGCGACTTGGGTTCGATCTGGTCGCGACGCTGGGAACGGCGGAACGACTCAGGGAAGTCGGACTTCGCGTGGAGAACGTCTTCAAGGTGAACGAAGGACGGCCAAACGTCGTCGACCAGATCAAGAGGGGTGAGATCGCTATCATCATGAACACACCCCTGGGTCGCGTGTCGCATTTTGATGAACAGGCTATTCGTCGCGCAGCTTTGCAGTACAACGTCCCTTGCGTGACCACGATGACCGGTGCTCAGGCCATCGTCGAAGCCATAGCCGCACGCGCGACGACCGTCGGATTCAGTGTTCACACTTTGCAAGAGATGCATGCCGCCAGCGGCGCGGTTCATCAGTAAGGCATTGCCGTCAGTCCGGAGGAGATCAAGGTGGAAATCAATAGCCGTGAGTCGATCAAACTGATTCTGGATGAGTGCCGTACCATCGCCGTGGTCGGACTCTCGTCCAGTTCGTGGCGAGCTTCGAACAGCGTGGCGAGCTACATGAAGAGGAATGGATACAAGGTCATCGCGGTAAACCCGAACGAGGAATCTGTCTTTGACGAAAAGGCGTACGCTACGCTTTCCGACGTTCCCGACAAGATTGACCTGGTCGATGTCTTTCGAAAATCGAATGCCGCGGGCGAAGTCGTCGACGAAGCCATCAAGCTCGGCGCGCGAGCGGTATGGTTGCAAGAGGGCGTCATCGATCATTCCGCTGCGCAGCGAGCTCTCGATGCCGGTTTGCTGGTGGTGATGGATCGCTGCTGGCTGAAAGAACATGCGCGAAACAGGTAGTCAGTGGCCGGTGGTCAGTTGGCAGGTACGAACGCGCCACAACCGACCACTACCACTGACCACTACCACTGACCACTGGCCACTGACCACTGGCCACTGACCACTGATGATCCATGCAGTTGCCATTACCGTTAGTGATCGTTGCGCTCGCAGCGAACAGGAAGATGCGTCCGGCGCGGCGCTGGTTGAACTGTTGAAGGAGGCGGGAGCCGAAATCGTTTCCGCCGAGATCGTATCGGATGATCTCAGTCCTCTGATGGAAAAGCTTCGCACCTACGCAGACCGCGCTGATGTGAACTTGATCATCACCACCGGCGGTACGGGTTTTGGGCCGAGAGACAATACTCCCGAAGCAACCCGCGCGGTCATTCAAAAAGACGCGCCGGGGCTGGCCGAAGCGATGCGCATGGAGACGCTTAAGCAGACACCCACGGCGATGATCTCACGCGGCGTATGCGGCATTCGATCGGACACTTTGATAATTAATCTCCCCGGATCTCCCAAAGGCGTTCGCGAGAGTTTCGCCGTAATCAAACCCGTCCTCGCTCACGCTATTGGGTTACTTAGTGGTAAGCCGCACACTGAAGCGTAGTCGTCGGGTATCGATCGGAAACGAGCTATCCACGAAGAACACGAAACTGCTCCGTCCTCAATCCCTTCGTGTCGTTCAGTGAGTTTAGTGGATAACTTCCTCTTTACGTCCATCTTTCGTTGAACTCAGCGAGCAATTGCCAAGAAAGTTTTTGACATTACGCCTGCTAACAACATACTATTTTCGCAAGTTTGATGATTCATCAGTAATATGAGCGTATTCGCTTCGAACGGAAGCGACGCGCAACCACGGAGGCAGATGGTGCTGGCCGCAATTCTCCTGCAGGCGACGGACACAACGGCGACCACCGCGGGGCACCCCCTGGGCGCTCCCGTGAACGCATACTTGCCGGTGATGATCTTTTTCGTGCTGGCGATTATCTTCCCCGTGTTGCCCATCGTTGTCGGCCGGTTTCTGCGGCCGATGAATTATCTCAAGGCCAAGATGCGGCCGTACGAGTGCGGGATCGATCCAAAGACCGAGGCGCATGATCGATTCACGGTGCGGTATTACATCGTGGCCATGCTCTTTCTGATCTTTGATGTTGAGACCATATTTCTTCTTCCCTGGGCGATCATTTTCATGGGCGACGATTTTTCGTTCACAAAATTCGCTCTCATCGAGATGTTGGTCTTCATCGGCATCCTTATCGTTGGTTACTATTACGCCTGGCGCAAAGGCGCGCTTGAATGGGCGTAACCCCGTTCAAAGTTCAACGTTCAAGGTTCAACGTTAGTAAATAATGGCGAGCGCAACATTGAACTTTGAACGTGGAACATATTCGTTATGGCTGAACACGAAGAAGGATTTGTTCTGACGACGGTTGATTCGATGATCAACTCGGTGCGGAGGACTGTCGGGGCCAAGGCCATGGACATCGCCGCTCCGGTTGTAAACTGGGCACGAAAATCCGCGCTTTGGCCGATGACCTTTGGTTTGGCCTGTTGCGCCATCGAGATGATCGCCACCGGCGCAGGACGATTCGACATCGACCGCTTCGGCGCCGGGGTGTTTCGTCCCAGCCCTCGCCAAAGTGATCTGGTTATTATCGCCGGTACAGTTACATTGAAGATGGGGCCGGTGGTGCGGCGCGTATACGATCAGATGCCTGAGCCCAAGTGGGTGATTGCAATGGGAGCATGCGCCTCGACCGGGGGCCCGTTCGATTCCTACTCGACCATGCAGGGCGTCGATCGAACCATACCCGTCGACGTATATATTCCCGGGTGCCCCCCGCGTCCCGAAGCTTTGCTCTATGGGTTGATGCGCCTGCAGGACATCATCATGCGCGAGGCGCCCTCTGCTTATATCTTTGAATCCGATGGAACGGCCCACCGACAGCGTCGATTCGAGGGCGAGGAGAATTTGGAGGAGATTTCTCCAACTGATCGGGAAGCGATGGAAGTGGTTGAAGCCGCCACGCGTTGAGGACAATTGAAGCTTAATGCTGCACAAGGGCCGCCTTTGAAGAGGGAGGCCTTTGTCGTGTCAAAGGTCGAATGTCCAAAGTCAGTTTAAGGTTGCAAGTTTAAATTGAACGATTCAGGTTGGAGGTTTGAGATTCGAGAAAGGACGCGAGTGCCTAACTCGAAACTCGGAACGCGAAACTTGAAACCGACTTTGGACCTTGGACCTTGGACACTCTCAGATATTTTCGACTCTAGACGGAAGAAAACACAGATTCCCCGCGTCTAATGTTTTGAGAAGTGAATAGACGGGGGAAGCGGATGGAGCAGCGCGCGGTGGCTACCGAGCAAAAGATCAACGGGCGCGTAATCGAAGCCTGCCAACAGGGAGATCGGGAGGCATTTCGCCTGCTCTTCGAGGCCTATCAGGATAAGGTCTACTCAATCTCCCTCTACTACTTCAAAGGCGATGAAACCGTCGCCCGGGATGTCTCGCAGCAGGTCTTTTTAAAGCTGCTCACAAAGATCGAGCAGTTTCGGCGCGACTCAGAGTTCACAACCTGGCTTTATCGGCTGGTCGTCAACGCGTGCATGGATGAACAACGGAAACTGAGGCGGTTCCTTCCCTTTGGAGATGGCTTTGAGGTGAGCAGGCGAGGCAGCGAAAAGAGTTCGCAGGAAGAATCATACGCGCGCACCGAGCTGGCCGACTCGGTGAAGGTGGCGATCGGGGAGCTGCGCCCGAAGCTAAGGCTGGCCATTCTGCTCAAGTATGTCGAAGGCCTCTCTTACGACGAGATGGCTGAGGTGCTGAGTTGTTCGAAAGGCACCATAGCCTCGCGGCTCAATCGCGGACACAAAATACTAGCTCGCCAGCTCGCTCATCTGCGGGGCGCGCTACCAGGTGATTAAGATGTTCAGTCAGCATGTAACTGAAAAACTCTCCGCCTACTGCCATGGCGAACTGGCCGACGAAGAGTCACGGCTGGTGGCGGAGCATATGATCGGCTGCCCGCGATGCCGGCGCGAGTTTGAAGAGATAAAGCTCGGCGTGAAGTTCGCCGAACTGCTTCCGAGCGCTTCGGCCCCAGCCACATTGTGGAACGAAATAGAGAGCGCTCTGTCAGAGGATAGGCGCTCAAGAAACGCGAGCCCAACTCATCGATCGCGCAGATTGTACTTCGGCTGGAAACCATTGGCTGGGTTCGCGGGCTTGGTTCTGGTGGTTGGTGGAATCTGGTTCATTGCTTCCCAGAGAAAGAGCGTTAACCAAATCGCCACCACAGGCGATCAGCCCGGAGTCACACAGCCGGTGGAAGTAGTGAGAGATCAGACGAAACCGGTTGACCGGGAAGTCTTGGGCTCTCCATCCCCGGCCACTCAGAGCAATAAGCCGGTCGAGATCAGTCCCACAACCAATTCGCCTGACGCAACGTGGGATGTCGCTCGGCTGGAAGGAGCGCCGACACTCGGCGCTAATAAGCTTGAAGGCAACGGACGGCTGGCTGTTGGCGAATGGCTCGAGACCGATAGTTCCTCGCGCGCGCAAATCAATGTTGCTAATATCGGCCACGTAAACATCGAGCCCAATTCGAGAGTGCAACTCGTTGGGACGAATTCACGAGAGCACCGTCTGGCGATGACGCAGGGGCGCTTGCACGCCATGATTTCCGCTCCGCCGCGATTGTTCATAGTAGAGACTCCGTCGGCAGTGGCCATCGATCTTGGCTGTTCCTACACGCTCGAGGTCGACAAGATCGGGCGCAGTATTCTTCATGTCACGTCCGGTTGGGTGGAGCTTGAATCGAAGGGGCGCGAGTCGATTGTTCCCGCCGGAGCAGAGTGCATAACGCAGCCTGGCAAAGGCCCGGGCACGCCTTATTTTGACGATGCCTCAGGGAAGTTCCGCGATGCGCTAACTCAATTGGACTTTCATAACGGAGGTGCGCGGGCTTTGGCAGTCATACTGGCGGAGTCCCGGGCAGACGACACGCTCACGCTGTGGCACCTACTATCGCGCACACGGGGCCCGGATCGTAGCCGCGTGTACGATCGCATGGCGGCATTGGTCGCCCCGCCCACCGGCGTTACTCGAGATGGGGTGCTAAGGCTCGACAAAGGCATGCTCGGCCTATGGAAGACCGGTCTCGAAGCGGCATGGTACCAATAACAAGCAGTTTTGAGTTTTGAGTTTTGAGTTTGTGCTCGGTGAAGTCCAGTTTGAGATCTTGGGATCTCATCAGCATTTTTGAACCCTGAGTGTTTCGATCATAGATCTCAGATCTCAGATCGCACTCGAAACTCAAAATTCAAAACTCAAAACTCCTCCCCGTCTCTCCCGCATCCTCGTTGTGCAGTGGACTTTTATTCAGAGGAGTAAGAACAATGAAGAGACGAATCACATCGAGACTCATAGCGGCCTTTCTACTGGCTTTCGCCGCTGCAACTTTTGTCGGAGTCAAACTCTCGGCACAGAACAATCGAAGCCCCTCAGCGAAGGCGCCTCTCGCAGCCGGTAAAGACCAACTTGTGGTTCATGAGTGGGGCACCTTCACCTCCATCGCTGGTCGCGACGGTGTGGCGCTGGAGTGGAGACCGCTAAACGGACCGAGCGATCTGCCCAAATTCGTCCACACGATCCAGGACCGAGATGAAGGATTACGACATCCTCAGGCAGGCAAAAGGGACCTGACCGCGTCGGTGCGGATGGAGACGCCCGTGCTTTATTTTTATTCGGGGTCGCAGATGCACGTTTCCGTCAGAGTTGATTTCCCCAAGGGAAAGATCACCGAATGGTATCCGCAAGCGCGAACTGTGGGGACAATCGTCGATTGGGGAAAGATCAAGCTGATGCCTGGCGCCGTCATGAATTTTCCGGTCGAGAGCGCGCACAGCCACTACTATCCGGCGCGCGAAGTGGACGCAGCGCCCTTGCAGGTGTGCAGCACCGACGGCAAGTCCGTTCAGCAGGAGAAGTTTCTCTTCTATCGAGGCGTGGGAACCTTTGACCTCCCGCTCTCTGTCAAACTGGATGGCGAGAACGTAGTCTTAAAGAACGTTGGCCATAGCGAAATTCCACACCTCGTCATCTTTGAGAACCGTGGAGGCAAGATTGGTTATCGCCTCTGCGATGCGTTCACCGGCGAGATGACGCACGAGCGCCCAGCGCTGGACAAGAACGTGGATGCGCTACTGCAGGACCTGAAGACGATACTAGTCGGCGCCGGCCTTTACGAGAAAGAGGCAATGGCGATGATCAAGACATGGCAGAGCAGTTGGTTCGAAGAAGGTATGCGCGTGTTCTACATCCTTCCGCGGCAAACAACGGATGCGGTCCTCCCGGTAACCATTGAGCCACGTCCCGCGGAATTGGTCCGGGTCCTGGTGGGTCGGGCCGAGGTTATTACACCTGAGATGGAGAAAGCAGTTCAGCAGCAGATTAGTCTGTTAGGCGCTCCCTCTGCAGAGGTTCGCGAGACAGCGATGAAGGACATACGCAGATATGGCCGATTCTCAGAGCCAATCCTCAAGCGCTTGCTACAAACGGAAAAGGATTCAGGAGTACGCGCGCGGATTAGAAAACTGATCGACGACACGGGCGCGACCGGCGAATAGGGATGTGACGCCCGAGTCATCACGACAGAAAGGTGATCCGCGAAGGCGCAGACGACTGCTCATTGCGATTTCGCGGATCCTCTCGCTCCAGGCATAACACTCCGCGGAGAAGCGGGACTTTCCCCTCCAGCTCCTTTAATATTAGATCACCGCGGATATTAAGAATATGAAACGGAAACGTCTCGGCAAAATACTAAAATGGACCGCGTTAACCCTCGGAGGGATCTTCGTCGTTCTTCAGTTCATTCGTCCTGCCCGAACCAATCCCCCCATCGATGAGGCCCGCACGCTTCAGGCTCATTACCAATTGACGCCGCAGACCGCTGCTGTGCTGGACCGGGCTTGCAACGATTGTCATTCCAATCAAACGCGGTGGCCATGGTATACCAACGTCGCGCCCGTTTCATGGTTCGTCATCAATCACGTCAACGACGGTCGTAGGAAAATGAATTTCTCCGACTGGGCCCAGTACAGTCAGGACGAGCAGGCGCGTCTATTTAAGAAGATTTGCAGGGAAGTTAAGAGCGGGGGATGCCGATCGGCTCGTATCTCTGGATGCACGGCAACGCGAAGCTTTCAAGCGACGACGTGAAGGTCCTTTGTGACTGGGCCAGCGCCGAGGGCGAGCGGCTTGCGACCGCAACGAAGTGAGCGAGCCGTCTTCCGGCAACATTCTCTACATCTTGTCCCGCGAATAGTTTGCTGGTCTCGCATCCTGAGAGTGATATCCGTCTTTGACTTGATGATGATCCACGAAATTACACGAACTCTCACTAAGTTTGGTGTTATTTGATGTGATTAGTGGATCGCCTGCAGCCTTCGTCGAACTGCGACCCGACCGGCGAACCAGATCACAACTCTTCAAGATGCCGTGTGTCGTTGATCGCCAAAACTCGTACGAAGCCATCATCCCGAAGGTCAAAGCGAGCGATCCCACAATTCGCTGTCGTCAGCCAGACCGGCCGTAGCTGAGGCGCGTCCAGCGCTCCCATCAAATGCAACGCGAGTATGCAGATCGTGCCGGTGTGCGAGAAAACCGCTATCCGTCCACCGTGATGTGCTTCGATTGCTGCATCCAGTTGGCGGACTGCGCGGTCCCGCATTTGACGATAGCTTTCGCCGCCGAGAATAACGTGCTCGAAATCGCTTCGAAGCAGCGCCGCATAATGTTCGGGATACTGCTCGGCGGCTTCCTCGAACGTAAGTCCTTCCATCACTCCCACGCTTCGCTCTCGAAACGCGTCCGTTCGTTCGACGTCCAGGCCGGTCAAACGAGCAAGCGGCATGGCCGTCTCGACCGCGCGTGACAAATCCGAGGAGTAGATTCCAGTGAAGGATTCAGACGAAAGAGCGCGCGCGGTCGTTTCCGCCTGGAGACGACCGCGCGCCGAGAGAGGAGTTGAAGTATGGCCGCCGAATCTTCCTTCGGCGTTACCTTGTGATTGACCGTGCCGAATAAGAAGAACGCGAGTCGTGTTCATCAAACTGGAATTGGCCTGTGGGACAATGATCCTCGATTCAAAGCCATTACGCCTTGTGGACGAAGACCAGCGTCATCGACTGCGTGCCGCGTGGAGAATCTACAGTCCTGCTGACTGAGAGGGTCTTTCCTGCGTCCAGCAGTTCCCACGTTTCGGTGATGTTGATGGTGACAGCGTTACCCTGGAAGTTTAGCTCGCGCTCGGCATGCAGCACGACCTTGCCGTCGTCCTTCTTCTCGAGGTAAACAGTTGCCTCCCCTGGCATCCGCCCAGTCATCTGCGCCTTACCCTTGCTTCCATCGATATTGTAAGCCACTTCCTGGGTGCCGCCTGTGGCGGTTTTCACCGTGAGCTGCTTATCGTTCTGCGTCACTACCATTTCGATGTTGTCCATGCTTGCCATCATGGGCGGCAGGTCCTTGCTTTTGTCCTTATTAAGTACCCACGTTCCAGCGTAGTTCGGCAATGCGCCACCGCTCGCAAAAGCTGCCGCCACCAGCAGACAAATGAGACCACAGGCTGACAATGTCTTTTTCATCTCTTCTCTCCGTTTCTCGTTAGTGGTTTTAGTTAAGCCGCGATTGCTTCGGCTTTGAGTTTTTCCGCCTGATAATGTGTCACCAGGGAATTGATGATTTCGTCGAGCGCGCCCTGCATCACCAGGTCGAGCTGATGAATCGTCAGTCCGATGCGATGATCGGTGACGCGATTCTCTTTGAAGTTATAAGTGCGGATCTTTTCCGAGCGGTCGCCGCTTCCCACCATGGCGCGTCGCTCTGAAGCAACGGCATCGTGTTGCTTTTGCTCCTCAAACTCCTGCAGTCGCGCCCGTAAGACGCGCATCGCTTTCTCGCGATTTTTGATTTGTGATTTCTCGTCCTGCATCGACACGACAGTGTTGGTGGGCAAGTGGGTAATTCGGACTGCCGAATACGTGGTATTGACGGATTGTCCACCGGGACCCGACGAACAGAAGGTGTCGATGCGTAAGTCTTTCTGGTCGATCTTGACGTCCACCTCTTCCGCTTCCGGTAGAACTGCCACAGTGATGGCCGAGGTATGTATTCGTCCGCTGGTCTCTGTTTGGGGCACTCGCTGCACACGGTGGACGCCGGATTCGTGCTTCATCTTCGAATAGACACGGTCACCCTCGATTAAAGCGATCGCCTCCTTGATCCCGCCTATTCCAGACTCCGAGTGATCGAGAACCTCAAAGCGCCAGTTCTGACGCTCGGCGTATCGCTGATACATGCGAAGCATTTCGGCGGCGAAGAGCGTGGCTTCATCGCCTCCCGTCCCGGCGCGAATCTCGAGGATCACATTCTTTTCATCGTTGGGGTCAGTTGGCAGAAGAAGCACCTTCAATTCTTCCTCAGCTTGCTGAACCTGCCCGAGCAGCGAATCGATTTCAACACGAGCTAGCTCGACCATCTCGGCATCGTCTACTGTGTTGAGCATCTCCTCCGCGCCTCCGAGCTCCTCCTTCAGCACTTTCAATTCACGATACTTGGCGACTATCTCGCCCAGACTGCGATGTTGTTTGGCCGCCTTTACATAGGCAGTCTGGTCCGACATGACGTCAGGCTGCGAAAGCTCCCGAGTCAGGTCCTCGTAACGCGATTCGATCTGTTCCAGCTTTTCCAACATAAGATCAGGCCAGCGGCGTCGCCTCCGCTATTTGAGGTTGCGGCTCCAGCTTGAGTGATTCCTTGAGGGCCTCGAGCGCCACCTCTAATTGTTTATCGTCCGGCTCTTTGGTCGTGATGTTCTGCAGCCACACGCCTGGCAGAGTGATCATCTTAAAAAAGAACCCGCTCTCTTTCTTCGCCGACAACCGAATGATTTCGTACGAGAGTCCGGCGACAAGGGGAATGAGCGCGAGCCGCACGAGCATGTTGGAGGCCAGCGAGTCAAACTTGATAACCGAGAAGAGCACGATCGATACCAGCATCACTACCATGAGGAAGCTCGTCCCGCAACGGGGATGCTGGCGTGGTTGCGGTCGCGCATTGTCGACCGTTAGCGCGAGGCCCGCTTCCCATGTGAACACCGTCTTATGTTCCGCGCCGTGATATTCGAAGACACGCCTGATGTCCTTTATCAGCGAGAAGCTGAAAATCATGATCAGAAAAAAGCTCATGCGTATGAGCCCGTCAATAAGATTGAATCCGATCGTAGGCCTGACCGGATGCAGGTAGGTTTTTACGCGGCTCCAGGCACGCGAGAACCATGATTCGTTTGCCTGCGGCGGGGCGGTTGCAACCGCATCGCTCGCGGCCGGCTGACCACTTTGCGTCTGTACAACGCCGGTCGGTTCAGGCGCCGAAGCAGGGGCGGCCCATCCCGCGGCGACAAACAGAGCGTTCGTTAACAGCAGGGGAGCGACGATAAACAGTACGGCGTTGAATAAAAGAGCAAAGACTATAGAGCCTGCGGCCGCAGCGGTGGTGCCGCGCTTCATCTCATCCTTTGCGCGTTTCTTCGTGGGAATCGGTATGAGCCCCGGCATTCCGCCGGTAATACCTGCGAAGTCGCCTTCTCCCTCGATAACGGCCGGCGTCAACGCCATTTCCACTTGTTCTACTTCGGCCGTTTCGGCATCAGCGAAAGCCTGATTGGCCGAATAGTTCAATGCCTTGATCCCTAGTCCCATCGACTGAACGAGTACGGCGCCGCCTCGCAAGACCGGCAGTTTCAGAATCGGATGTTTGTCACTCCACTTCGGAAGCTTGGCAGCGGTATTGACTATCGTGCCGTCGGCTCGGCGCACGGCGATAGCATAGGCATTGGGAGTTCGCATCATCACGCCTTCGATGACCGCTTGTCCCCCAACAATTAAATCTCGTTCGTTAGCACTCACAGTTGTTATTCCTTCGAAGAGAAAAGCCCGGGTCAAATAAGCAACGCCGACCTTTCGAGTTCCCGCGTCGCGCAGGTATCTGATGATACACGAATCGCGACCGGCCTCGCTGAAAGAGTCGGCGTTCTGAAGTTTTTGTGGCTAATGTAGTCTGGCAAACACCCTAATTGTCTATGCCCAGAATTGCTTCCTGTTCGTATTCGAGCTCTTAAGCAACTGTCTCCGCTGGCGCAGCTTCGGGCTGGGCCTCCTCGGGCTGCTTCTTGCCGTAACGTTTGTTAAAGCGATCGACGCGTCCGGCCGTATCGACCAACTTCTGTTTACCAGTAAAGAACGGATGACACTCCGAACAGATTTCGACGTGCAGATCGTCTTTGCGTGTGGAGCGGGTGGTAAAAACATGCCCGCAAGCGCACTGGACTTTAATTTCGTGATACTCAGGATGGATTCCTTGTTTCATGTTCCTCTTGCTTCCTTCTTTATAGACGGCTCTCCGGCCTCATTCGCAACGAACCATGATACGGTTTGGGCCCGCTAAGCGTCAAGTTTAGCCGGAAAATGGTGCTGACTAGCACCGGTTTGGGCCTCAGAAAATCACTCGACAAAGGGCCTCAATCACCATCTGCAAAAGCACTCTCGATAGGCAGGTTTTATGATATATTGCCCAGCGTTGTAGCTGTGATTTCCTACTGGCAGGGACCCGTCGTAGCGCCTCATTACTCGTTTACGCTTGTCTCAGCATCACCGTAAAGCTATTCCTCGCCTGTCTCGTGCACGATGCTAAAAAATCCTGGGGGTTTGTGACGCCGTAGGGTGAAGGGGATCTGGGAAAGATTTGCCGCCGAACCAGATGTTGCTCCCCTGCGATAACTGCTTTGCTGCTTTCAAAGGAGCCTCACCATGATAGTCCAGTTCATCATCGTTTCAGTTCTTGCAGTTGGAGTTGGTCTGACTGCTCTCTACATAAGCCAAAAATCTGATGAGAAGAGTCTTAAGCATCATCTTTGGAGAGATATCGGAATCGCGTTTTTAGTTGCCGTTATCGTGTCAGCCATATATGAGACAGTCACGCGAAATATCGCCAAACACGAGACGACGGTCGACACACTCAATAAGGCCATGGCCGCCTTCGTTCCCGGCGATGTTTGGACGGAAGTGACCGAGCAGGTGATGAAAAGGAATTTTCTGCGGCGAAAAATTGAAATCAAAATGCGACTCTTCCGAGAGGGAGAACTTGAAGGCGGCCAAAGGGTTTCCCTCACACAAGGCCGGGCGGTCTTGTGGATGTCGTATGGGTATGACCTCTATGGACTCTCCGCTGGCAGCTCAACGGTTGATGTGCAGCATGAGCTCGACTGGAACATGCTGGATGAGACACTACATCTCCCACGCTTTACAAGGGTCATCGTCTCCCGCCGAGATAGTTCACCGAAGAAGTATGAGGGTGATTCACTGAGCCGGATTGATAACAAGCACGGAAGCATTTTTCTGAAGGATGGTGACACCGTAGGCCTGCCTCCGCCCGATACAAACATGCCGGTCAGGATTACCAATGAGCGATACGAACTCGTCTGCATTCCCGGCTCGTATAGCCTCGTGATGCCTCAGCTAGTTGCAAGGTCGTTCGGCGAGAATTCCCTGACAATTACAATCTCCCTCGAATCTCTTCCTCCCGATGTAGAAGCTCAAATAGTTACCTATTATGGCCCTCACCAGTTCACAAAACAGCGCCCAGACTTTTGGACTTACGATAGCATTATGCTGCCCGGACAGGGGTTTTCCATCGTATTCAAGCCACGTTCAAATTCGCAGGTCCTGGAAAAACCTGCTGAACCCTCCTCGTGAAATAGGTAGTGGCGCCAAATTACACGCGAACGTCCTGCACAAGGTCGACAATAGATGTGGGTTTCGAAGGGTACCCATCGCCCGCTCGAACATTATCCGCACCGTTTATTGACAACGCCTTAAATCGCATGTTACAACCCACTTGACCGTCCTAAGCAGTGCCATTAGCTTTAACACCGTAAGAGCGGAAGCCAGAAGTTTTGCGCTTTGTGGTTTGCCCGTATGTCGTGAGCGCGATCTCTGTCAGGGGTGTAAGTCCAAGACGTGATGCCAGACGAGAAGACACCGCCGAAGACTCCGCAGAAATCGGGCGCCGAAGTGCCGGGACAAAGCGACGCCGTCACCACTCCTCAGAATAAAGCCGTCGATCAGAATAGCGAGACCACCGACGTAGCGAAGCCGGCTACGAGTTCTGATCTTGAAAAGAGCGCAAAACTCGCCGAGGCGAAGGCGCGTGTGGAGGCCGTCAAGCAAGCCGCCGGAGACAAGCCTTTAACCCCGACAGCGGGCGCACCGAAAGCGCCAGTTAAGAAGAAAGACGAAGGACCGAAACCAACCGATGCGTCGGACCATGAGCTCGTCAAAAGACTAAGAGACAAGTTCGGCCAGACGGTTATCGAAGCTTCAGAATTCATCGGTCAACTCTCGGTTCGGATCGAACGCGCGAGCGTGGTTGAGGTCTGTAGTTTTCTGCGGGACGATTCAATTTGCCCATTTAACTTCCTCTCGGACCTGACGTGCGTGCATTTTCCGGACCGCGCCGAAGCGCCGTTCGATGTTATCTACAACATGTATTCGATCGGAAAGAATGAACGAGTCCGATTGAAAGTGGCGACCGATGAAACGCAGGGAGTCGAGAGTGTCACTGGAGTTTGGCCCACGGCAAACTGGATGGAACGCGAGGTGTTCGACCTTTTTGGCGTCCCGTTTAGTAACCATCCGGACCTGCGGCGCATTTTGCTTCCGCCAGATTGGGAAGGCCATCCTTTCAGGAAAGAGTATCCATTAGAGTTTGTCGAGAATAGCTGGACGGCCAGGCACCTGCCTGAGATTCCTACGGTGCGGCAGGAGCAACTCGAACAACGAAGCGGCTATGGCCTGGAGATCCTATCGGTCCCGGCCGAGCATCGAGTCCGAGACATATTTCGCGGCGGCAAAGAAGTGATGCCGAAAGATAAGTAAATGGTGAATGGAGAATGGTAAATAGAAAGCGCATCTTTCTCCATTCACTATTTACCATTCACGATTTACGAGCATGAGTCCCAAAGAACTTGCAGCACATTACCAGGCGAAGGTTTTCGATTCGAAGGAAGCGGCGGAGGCCGCCGGGTTCGTGCTCACCGAAACACACACACCGCGCAACGTTTGGAACAAGGCAAGCGCAGCTCAGGCATTGATGCACGACTTGCTGGCCAGGAAATCCGCGGGAGAAGCGAAGGATATCGGACTGGTATTAGAGAATTACAGCGTCACTGGCGCGTATAAAAGGGATGAGGGCGGTGCGATGAAGGCGGAGGGATGAGGAGAAGTTCCAAGTTGCCGGTTTAAGGTTAGCGCTGCATCGCGAGCAGAACTTTAAACCTTGAACGATGAACCCTTGAACATCTGATGCATCAAGTAGAGATCGCTACAACCAAAGAGACCCTGCTCGACAGCCCTGAGATGATTCTCAACATGGGGCCGCAGCATCCGTCTACTCACGGAGTGTTGCGCGTGGTCCTGCGTCTGGATGGCGAGACCGTAATCGATCTCGATTGCGACATAGGCTATCTGCATCGAGGAATGGAAAAGATCGCGGAGAACCGGCAGTATCCGATGATCGCACCCTACTGGGACCGGCTGGATTACCTCGCCGCTGTTTCAAACGGTCTCGTCTGGGTGGAGACGGTCGAGCAGATGATGGGCCTTGACGTTCCCCGACGTGCCCACTACATACGCACGATCCTGACGGAGTTCAACCGCCTGGCGTCCCATCTTCTTTGGCTTGCGACCCACGCTCTCGACATTGGCGCGGTTACGGTGCTGCTCTGGTGTCTGCGCGAGCGCGAAGAGATCCTCAAGATCTTCGAGCGCCAGTTTGGCGCGCGACTGACCTGTCATGCATGGCGAATCGGCGGCATGCCCAACGATGCCTATGACGGTTTTGAGAAGGACGTTCGTCAATTTGTTCAAAACTTTCCCAAGCGCATAGCTGAATACGAGACGGTGCTTTCGGAAAATCGGATCTGGTTAAGCCGAACAGTCGGCATCGGAGTCATTACCGCCGAGGCAGCCATTGCGATCGGGTTATCCGGGCCCGCGCTTCGTGGTTCCGGGGTCGAATGGGACATTCGTAAGGCGCGACCGTACGCGGCCTATGGAGAAATGGACTTTGATGTTCCCATCGGCGAGAACGGCGACACCTATGATCGCTATCTGGTACGCCTTGAAGAGATGAGACAATCGCGACGGATCATTCAGCAGGCCATCGATAATCTGCCGGATGGCCCGGTGAACGCGAAAGTGCCGAAGATAGTCAGGCCTCCGGCAGGTGATTATTATCATTCGATCGAAGGCCCTAAAGGCGAAATCGGTTGCTACCTGGTGGCAGATGGTACATCCAGTCCCTGGCGAGTACGTGTTCGCCCGCCATCATTTATCAATCTACAGGCACTTCGGCAGATGTGCATTGGCCACCTCGTCGCCGACGTGGTTGCGATCATCGGCACGTTGGATATCGTACTTGGGGAAATCGACAGATAGATGTCAGATGCTGGATGCCAGATGTCAGCAAACTTAAAGCGGAACCTTACTGCTGAGATCTGGAACCTAAATCCAGGATCTAAAATCTGAAATCTAAAATGCTCGCATACTTTGCACCGCCAAACTTCATAGACAGCCTGCTCTCGAGGTTCTTCGAGCCAGGTACGGTCAACAATGTCGTGTGGCCGTTTATTCAGATTGGCGCGGTCATGACCGGGATCGCTGTCTACGCTCTGTATGCGACATACGTCGAGCGAAAAATTTCTGCCTTTATGCAGGCGCGTCTTGGTCCAATGCGTGTTGGCAAGTGGGGCCTCTTGCAGCCGCTGGCCGATGCGATCAAGCTTTTGACAAAAGAGGACCTGGCCCCGGACAAGTCGGACCTTTACACATTCAAGTTTGCGCCTTACATCGCCGTCGCCGCCGCCTTCATCGTCTTTGCAGTGATTCCATTCGCCCCGGATTGGGGCGTGATCACCGATATCAACATCGGCCTCTTGTTCGTGCTCTCGATCTCGAGCGTCGGGGTGCTGGCATTGATTCTGGCTGGCTGGTCTTCCAATTCGAAGTACGCTTTGATGGGAGCGCTTCGGTCCTCGGCGCAAATGGTTTCCTACGAAGTGGCCATGGGACTTTCGATCATTGGCGCCTTGATGTTCTCACGTACGCTCAGCCTGTCGGGTGTGGTGGCCGCGCAACAAAGCGATGGCATCTGGTTCATGTTCTACCAGCCGCTGGGCCTTTTAACTTTTCTGATAAGTGGAATAGCCGAGAACAATCGCGCACCGTTCGACCTGCCTGAAGCAGAGTCGGAGCTTGTCGCGGGTTTCCATACCGAATACTCCGGAATGCGCTGGTCGCTGTTCTTCATGGCAGAGTACGCAGCCATGGTTGTGGTGTCGGCGGTCGCGACCACCCTTTACCTGGGAGGCTGGTATTTTCCCTTCGTCTATCGATTGACCGAGGCGAGCGGATATCACACCCTTTATGTCATCGTTAGCCTTCTGGTATTCCTGGGTAAGGTGACGGTCTTACTCTATCTCTATTTCTGGTTGCGCTGGACCCTGCCACGCTTTCGGTACGACCAGTTGATGGACATAGGGTGGAAGTGGCTGATCCCGACTTCGCTGGTCAATATAGTGGTGACGGCTATCGCGGTCTTTACCGTACAGGCGCTCGACGGATGGAACGGACTAAAGACAATCGACACGATATCGCCCTCGCTCGACCTGACGGGTACGGGTAAGGCGATCATGATTGGATTTGGAATAATAGGGATATTCATCACAGCGGGAATTCTTTCAACCATCAATTGGCGCTCGCGCGACTTTAATCTGAAGAAACAGCGTCGCGATATTCGCCTGGTTGATTTGCCGAAGGGCAAGCCCGCCGTCGCTCCAGCGGCGAATGACTGAACCTTTCGAGCTTTGAGTCATGGAACTCCAACTCGAAACGCGGAACTCGCAACCTGAAACTTAAGGATTTTGATTATGCCAGAAGTAGACGTTCCACAACCGACGTTCATGGAGAAAGTCAAACGATTCTTCATGGTCGATCTCCTGAAGGGGTTGGGGCTGACGCTTAAATATAACGTCGGCGCACTGACCGACAGGGACTCGGTTGCGGGCAAGGGAATCTATACCGAGCAGTATCCCAAGGTCCGTCCGGAGGTCGCACCGCGCTTTCACGGCGCGCCCCGTTTGAATATGGATCCCGAGACGCACGACACGCTTTGTATCGCCTGCAATCTTTGCGCGCTGGCTTGTCCCGAGGATTGTATCGACGTTATCGCAATGGATATTGAGATCACCGTTGCCGGCAAGCAGCGCCGCAAAAAAGTGCTCGACGAATTCATCTTCGATACGTCGCGCTGCATGTTCTGCGCACTTTGTCAGGAGGCTTGTCCTACTGCCTGCCTGGAACTGACGCAGGAATTCGAGCTCGCCACTTATTCGCGGGCCGGGTTCGTGTGGAATCGCGAGATGCTCGAACAGGGCCGCGAGACCGTGAAGTACCTAAAATGATGAATATGAGTTTTGAATTTTGAAGTCTTACCTTTAACTCAAAACTCAAAACTCAAAACCATGACCTTTTCTGGCTGGGAAGCCGTCTTCTTCTGGATATTCTCGGTTGCTGCTTTGATCGCAGGCCTCTTGACGATCATGGCACGCAACGCCGTTCACAGTGCGCTTTTTCTGATCTCGTCGCTGCTTTCAATTGCGGCGCTCTTCATTCTGCTGGGCGCTGAGTTCATCGCCGGTGTGCAAATCCTGGTTTACGTCGGCGGCGTGATGGTGCTTTTCCTTTTCGTCATCATGCTGGTCAACGTCGGCGCCGAAGAACGCGGACGCGAACGCATCTTTCATCGCTCCGGCCAGGTGGGAGCGAGCATCGTCTTCGCTTTACTGCTGGCGGGCGGCCTGGTTTATGCGCTCAATCAGGGATACGACGGTTTGCGTGACCGCGATTTAAAGGGCGGTGGTTTACCGGAGGCTGTGCAGACGCGGAGGTCCGCCGAACAACAAAAGCTGGCGAGCTCGGCAACTGGTACGTTCAGAATCACCAGGGACACGGAAAGACTTGGCCAAAGTCTCTATCGCTATGCCTCGTTGCCGTTTGAGATCGCGAGTGTATTGCTCCTGGTCGCGATCCTGGGCTCGGTTATGCTGGCCCGAACGGTAAAGCAGGAGGCTGCCGTCGATGATCTGGCCCCCGAAAACCGGGAAGGTGAGGCTTCGTAAATCCAAATGACCAGCTTCCTAATTCCTGGCTTAGCACTCCTGCTCCAAGACGCGTCGAGCAGCCGATTCGAGTTGGTGATGCAAGGCATAAAGCATCCCGACTTATCGAAGTTCCTTGTCATCGGCGCGCTTCTTTTCATTATCGGAATCGCAGGCGTACTGTCCCGGCGCAACATCATAGTCATTTTTATGTCGATCGAGTTGATCCTGAATGCGGCTAATCTGAACTTCATCGCATTCTCTCGCTATCTTCAGGACATTGGAAGTATCAACGCAGTAGCCGGTCAGGTATTCACGGTTTTCGTAATCGTAGTGGCCGCGGCAGAGGCCGCCATCGGCCTGGGAATTGTTATTGCGCTCTATAGAAATAAAGAAACGATCTGGATTGACGAGATTGATATCTTGAAGTGGTGACAGGTGTCGCTTGTCGGGTGTCGGGTGTCGGGTAAAACCGCTAACACCTGACGCCCGGTACCCGGCATCCGAAATCTTCTATGTTCCGATTCATCTGGCTGATTCCATTGCTTCCGCTGGCCGGGGCCGCCATCAACGGGCTCTTCGGCCGCAAATTCCGTTTCAGCGAGAAGCTCATCGGAGGGATCGCCGTCGGTTCGGTGGTGCTCGCCTTCATATTGAGCGTGATGGCCGCCTGGTCCTATGGATTTGGCAACGACGCCCGCTGGCCAAAACCTTATCTCACCAGCGAAGACGGCGCCTTCAAGTACACATGGATTCCAGGGGGTGCCCTTGAGTTAACGCAGGGAAGCGCTGCGGAGGTCAAAGTCGAACCCGGAACGGCAGTTGATCCAACCGGAAAAACGATCGATCCGCGCGAAGCCGGTAGCGCTAAGCCGCCCACCGGCGGGTTCGCGCTGAACGTCGAATGGAGCTATCAACTCGATCCACTCTCAGCAATCTTCATGCTGGTCGTCAACGGCGTAGGGCTCTGCATATTCATCTTCGCCACAGGCTACATGCATGGCGACACAGGCTTCTACAGGTTCTTCTCTTATCTCGGCCTCTTCATGTTTTCGATGCTCGTGCTCGTCATGGGGTCGAACTTCGTGATGATGTTCGTAGGGTGGGAAGGGGTGGGACTCTGTTCGTATTTATTGATCGGATACTACTTCGATCGTAAAGAGGCCGGCGACGCAGCTCGAAAGGCCTTCATTACGAACCGCATCGGCGACTTTGGCTTTACTCTCGCGATCTTCGCGATCATCGCTACCTTTGGATC